>NZ_VIDQ01000099.1 GCF_009760915.1 Azohydromonas aeria | reverse complement strand
GGCCGGCACGGGCCCGGCCGCGCTGGCCGCCGTGCCGACGGCAGCCGTACCCGGCGCCAACGCCTTCAACCCGGCCATCTCGCTGATCCTGTCCGGGCAGTACCTGCGCACCTCGCGCGATCCCGAGGGCTACGCCATCACCGGCTTTCCGCGCTCGGGCGACGCCGAGATCGGCCCCGGCTCGCGCGGCCTGGGCCTGGGCGAGAGCGAGCTGCGCTTCGCCGCCAGCATCGACCCCTGGCTGCGCGGCGCGGCCACCTTCGCCATCCACGACGACGAGTTCGGCGTGGAGGAAGCCTTCATCGAGACCACCTCCCTGGGCCGCGGGCTCACGCTCAAGGCCGGACGCTTCTTCTCCAACGTCGGCTACCTCAATCCGCAGCACGCCCACACCTGGGACTTCATCGACAACCCGCTCGCGTACCAGGCGCTGCTGGGCACGCAGCTCGGCGACGACGGCTTGCAGCTGCGCTGGATCGCGCCCACCGACCAGCTCATCGAGCTCAGCGCCGAAGTGATGCGCGGCGCCGGCTTCCCCGGCTCGGACAGCGGCGGCAACGGCGCAGGGCTGCGCACCTTTGCCGTTCACACCGGCGGCGACGTCGGCGACAGCCACAGCTGGCGCGCGGGCGTGTCGGTGCTGCAGGCGCGCGCGCGCGGCCAGGAGCTGCTCGGCCTGGCCGCCGACGGCGACGTGCCGACCTTCTTCGACGGCCGTACCCGCGTCTGGATCGCCGACGCGGTCTGGAAATGGGCGCCCGGCGGCAACGCCTCGCGCACCAACTTCAAGCTCCAGGGCGAGTACCTGCAGGCGCGGCGCAGCGGCGCGCTGGCGCTGGAGGACGGCACGGGCGGCGACTTCCGCAGCACCCAGTCCGGCTGGTACGTGCAGGGCCTGTGGCAGTTCATGCCGCGCTGGCGCGTGGGCGCGCGCACCGAGCGGCTGGATGCGGGCACGCCCGACGGCGCCGGCGCCGCGCTCGTGGCGGGCGGAGGCTTCAAGCCCAGGAAGCACGCGCTGCTGCTGGAGTTCAACCCCAGCGAGTTCTCGCGCGTGCGGCTGCAGCTGGCGCAGGACCGCGCGCGCGAGGGCAGCGCCGACCGCCAGATCCTCCTGCAGTACCAGATGAGCCTGGGCGCGCATGGCGCCCACGGCTATTGAGGCTCCCCATACCGGACCCGATGCCATGAGAAAACGCAACCTTCTGGGCTCGCTGGCCCTGCTGCCGCTGCTGCTGGCGGCGGCCCCGGCGCAGGCCAACCTGAAGATCCTGGCCTGCGAGCCGGAGTGGGGCGCGCTGGCGCAGGAGCTCGGCGGCGCGCAGGTGGACGTGGCCGTGGCTACCAGCGCGCGCCAGGACCCGCACCAGATCCAGGCCCGGCCCAGCCTGGTCGCGCGCGCACGCAACGCCGACCTGGTCGTGTGCACCGGCGCCGAGCTGGAGGCGGGCTGGCTGCCGCTGCTGCTGCAGCAGTCGGGCAACGCCGCGGTGCAGCCGGGCCGGCCTGGCTACTTCGAGGCGGCTGCCGTCGTGCGCAAGCTGGAGGTGCCCACGCAGCTCGACCGCTCGCAGGGCGACGTGCATGCCGCGGGCAACCCGCACATCCAGACCGACCCGCGCAACATCGCGCTGGTGGCCACGGCGCTGTCGGCGCGGCTGCAGCAGCTCGATGCCGCCCATGCCGCCGAGTACGCGCGGCGCGAGCGCGATTTCAGCGCGCGCTGGCAGCAGGCGATGGCGCGCTGGACCGCGCAGGCCGTGCCGCTCAAGGGCCTGCCCGTCGTGTCGCAGCACAAGGGCTTTCCTTACCTGTACGACTGGCTGGGCCTGAAGGAAGTGGCGGTGCTGGAGCCCAAGCCCGGCGTGGAACCTTCCGTGGGGCAATTGCAGGCGGTGCTGGCCGCGCTGAAGAACACCCCGGCCAGGATGGTGATCCACGCCGCCTACCAGGACCCGAAGCCCTCGGACTGGCTCAGCGGCAACGCCGGCATCCCGTCGGTGAAGCTGCCCTTCACGGTCGGGGGCAGCGACGCGGCCAGGGACCTGTTCGGCCTCTTCGACGACACCCTGGCGCGGCTGCTGGCCGCCGCCGGCGGCGGGGCGAAGAAGTGATCCTGAACTGGGAGGCGCTCGATCCGGCCATCCTGGGCCCGGCGCTGCTGGCCGGGCTGCTGGTGCTGGCCACGCACGTGCCGCTGGGCGTGCAGGTCCTGGAGCGCGGCATCGTCTTCATCGACCTGGCCATTGCGCAGATCGCCGGCCTGGGCGTGATCGCCGCCGACGCGCTGGGCCTGCCCGAAGGCGGCTGGGCGGTGCAGGGCGCGGCCGTCACGGCCGCGCTGCTGGGCGCGCTGCTGCTGACCTGGACCGAGCGGCGCGCCGCCCGCCAGCAGGAGGCGCTCATCGGCGTGCTGTTCGTGCTGGCAGCCTGCGCCGGGCTGCTGCTGCTGGCCAACAACCCGCACGGCGGCGAGCACCTCAAGGACCTGCTGGTCGGGCAGATCCTGTGGGTGCGCCCGCCGCAGCTCGCGGCACTGGGCGCCGTCACGGTGCTGCTGCTGCTGGCGATGGCCGCCGGGGTGCCGCGGCGGCTCGGCCGGCTGGGCTTCTACGCCGCCTTCGCGCTGGCGGTGACGGCCTCGGTGCAGCTCGTGGGCGTGTACCTGGTGTTCACGAGCCTGATCGTGCCGGCGCTGGCCACCACGGCGCTGCGCGGGCGCGCGCGGCTGGCCGCGGGCTACGCCGTGGGCGCGCTGGGCTACGTGCTGGGCCTGGCGCTGTCGGCGCTGCTGGACTGGCCCACCGGCGCGGTGGTGGTGTGGACGCTGGCGCTGTGCGCGCTGGCCGCCGCGGCGCTGCTGCGCGGCGCCGCCAGCCCGCGCGGCGAAGCCGCCGACCTCGCGCCGCCGCGCTGACCAGGCCCAGCCCGGCCAGCGCCAGCGACGCCGGCCCGGGCGCCGCTGTCAGGGCGCCGGGGCTGCGGGCACGCCGTCGAGGCGGTGCACGCGGCTTGTGGACCTACATCGGCGCCGGCGGGGGCATCTCCGGCGGGGTCGGGTCGGTGGGCGCCGGCACCGGGTCGCCCATGGGCAGCGGTCCCGGCGGCAGCGGCGAGGGGGCCGGCGAGGGCGGCATCACCGGCTCGGGCGGCGTGATGTGCAGCCACAGCGCCTGCGGCGGCCGAGCCGTCGGCACGGGCATGTGCAGCGTCATGCCGCTCACAGCTTGTCGATGCCCTTCTTGACCGTCTCCTTGGCATCGCCCACGTTCTTGCGCACGGTGCCGCCGACTTGGTCGGCGCGGCCTTCCTGCTGCATCTGGCGGTTGCCGGTGAGGTCGCCCGCGGCTTCCTTGACGCGGCCCTTGGCGTCGTCGATGCGGCCCTTGACTTGATCCTTGTTCATGGCTGGCTCCTTGAGCGGGTTGAGCCCGGCACCCATGCGCGCCTGTCCCGCCAAAGTCGGCGAGGGCGGCCGGGCCCGGTGCTTTCCCGGGGGCAGCCGGTGTGCCCGGAAGCGAACAGCGCAGTTTTTGCAAAGCCCGGCGTCTTTTGCCGACCGCGCGGTCGCCACTGCCGCGCCGGGCGCGCCACAGCCCGGCCTGCGGCACGCCCGGCAGCCCGGGCCGGGGCTGGGATGCGTGCGCTGCCGGACCTTCGCGCGGCGCCGGATTGGGCATTTTCCCCGGTGTGGGGGTATCTTTTGTGCGCTGCACAAAACGTGGCTTGCCATTTGCAAGGCGCAGCGCATGGACTCTCCCGCAGACCCCGCCGAGACGCCCTGGCACCGTCGCGTGCTGGACTGGCTCGGCATGGGGCCGGCCGGGTCGGACGAGGTGCCGCGGCTGCCCGATCCCGCCGAGCGCTTTCCCTGGGAGCCCCTGCCGCCCGCGCCACGGCCGCCGCAGTGGGGCGCGGCGGACCAGCCGGAACTGCTGCTCGGCTCGGTGGACGGCACGGCGGACGCCGGCCCGCCCGCGGCCGGCGCGGCAACCGGCCTGCCGGAACTCATGCGCCTGCCCGGCGCGCAGGCTGCCTGACACCGGGCCTGACCGCAGCCGCCACGCCGCCATGTCCCTGGAACTCATCACCGGCAATGCCTACGACGCCGACACGCAGGGCACGGGCTGGTTCATCGGCTTCAGCGAGTGGACGCGCCACGGCCCGGGTGAGCTGCTGCACGTGCCGCGCACGCAGCCGGTTTCGGGCCTGTGCGTGAAGTGGTTCGAGCACCCGGCCGGCCACGACAGCGGCGACGCCAAGCCGGTGAGCGAAGGGCGCACGGTGTCGATGCTCGTCAGCGCGGATTCGCTGTTCCGCATCGACTTCTGCAACTCGCCCGGCTTCCCCGCCGGCGCCGTGCGCAGCGTGCTGCTGCAGCGCCCGGGCGACTACGCCGCCTGGGGCGCCGGGCTGCACCACCGCTGGCACTGCCTGCGCCGCGCCACCGTCATGACGCTGCGTTGGATGCCGGGCTGAACACGCTACGGGCAGTGCCCGCGCTCCGTGGTTGCCGTGGACGCACGCGCAATGCAAGCCGCTGCGCATGACGGTCTGTAGCTGCCGCGTAAGTTGTGCGGGCGTTTGCCTGGAGAACTCCTTGCCGCCCGCAGTGCGGGCGTAAGCGCGGCGCAGCACTTGTTTCACTCTCCCAAACGCTGCCTGGAAACCGGTTGCGGGCGTCCCGATAAAAACGGGACGTTCGTGGCGCAACGGGGGGCTGGCAAACCGGCCACGACGGCTGTGCGACATCGGGAGGGCGTTGCGATGGCTTGGGTCGAGAGCGCGGGCGGCGCGCTGGTGTACACGGGCCGGCTCGGCGCGGCCGGGGATTTCCGCGCCTGGGCCGCCGGGCCGGGACGGGAAGCGGTGCGCGCGCTGGCGGCCCGGCAGCGCTGGCGGCTGCTGGGCGGCGAGCACCGGGCGCGCCGGCGCCTGTGGCAGGAACTGCGCGCCGCCGCGGCCCCCGACGGCGCGCTGGGCGCGGCGCTGCAGCAGGAGGCGGCGCGCTATCCGCGGCTGCCCGGGGAGCTGGCGCAGACGGTGCAGCCCGACAAGTTCGTGGCCGACTGGCGCCCGTTCGTGATCCCCCGCTTCCTGGTCAACGAGATGGCGCTGCGCGGCCTGTACCAGCGCCTGGGCAGCGCGCACGCGCTGTCGCAGCTCCAGGGCGGCGAGGCGCTGCACGGCTGGTTCCTGCATCAGTTCGTGGCGCAGATGGACGCGGCCTGGTGCCGGCTGCCCTTCGGCATCCGCGCGCCGGTGCCCAGCGCGCATGAATGGGTGGTCATCGACTTCGACCCCCGCTACGACTGGGGCCACCCGCGCTGGCGCGGCCACTGCTACGTGGTGCAGACCAAGGCGGTGGAGATCGGCAAGGCGCGGGCGCAGACGCTGCAGCGCTCGCTGGCCGAGCTCAAGGCGGTGCTGGGCCGCTTCTCCGGCACCCAGGTGCGCGAACTGTCCGGCGCGTGGCAGGGCTGGCTCGACGGGCACCAGCCCCGGCTGCACGAACTCGCCGCCAGCTTGGGCTGACGGCCGTGCCGCCGCGCCGAAGCGGCGGCGCGGCCGGGCTGCCGCTACTCCCGGCCCGTGGGCGGATATGGCGTGCCGGACATTTCAACCCCGCATTCACGGCAGAGGAGATGGGAGTTTTCTCCTGCCTGTCCGGGTTATTCCCCAGGACGACCCTCCCGGGAGCAAAAACAAACCCGTGAAATTGGCATGGAATCGGCGCCGAGGGCTACGATGCACCGCAGCATGGATTGGTCGCCATGCGCTGATATTCAGCAAGGGAGAGTGTCATGAGCGTCGCACTGCTGTGGTTGTGGGTGGCCATGGATACGCTGAAGCCCGGTGCCGCGGATTTCGCGCTGGCCTGGGCCACCAAGCACCAGCTCGTCAATACCTGGTTCTAAGTTTCATGCACCGCGGCGTGCCGCCGGTATTCGGGCGCTGACCATGCTGTACGGTGGTTGTCTGTGCGGCGCCATACGCTTCGAAGCCGGCGGCACGCCTTTTCACCGCACCTTTTGCCATTGCGAGACCTGCCGCCGCAGCACCGGCGCGCCCGTGGTGGCCTGGTTCAGCGTGCCGCGCGCGCAATTCCGTTTCACGCAAGGCATTCCGGGCCGGTTCCGGTCGAGCGCGCACGGCACCCGCAGTTTCTGCCCGCAATGCGGCAGCCAGCTCACCTTCGAGAATGACGCCTTGCCGCAGGAGATCGACGTGACCACCTGCACCCTCGACGATCCCGCACAGCTGCCGCCCCAGGACCACACCTGGACGCGCAGCCGGCTCGACTGGGTGCACCTGGCGGACGGCCTGCCCGAGCATGACCAAGCCCGCCCGGGAAACTGATATTGGAACAGCGGCATCCGGCAGCCGCGCCGGAACGGGCACGGCACGGCGCTTGCCTCTGGGGAATCAGCTGATTATTCGGGAGCGCTCCATGCGCCTGCTCCTTGCCCTGCTCATGCCCTGCCTGCCGTTTCTCATGAGCGGCCGGGCGCTGACCGGCGTGATTTGCCTGGTCCTGCAATTCACGCTGATCGGCTGGCTGCCGGCGGCGCTGTGGGCGGCATATTCACTGGAAGAATTGAGACTCCGCGACAAGCCGGGCCTGTCGCTGGGGCAGCCGACGGGTTGATTCAACGTTCAATTGCCGGTGGAACGAAGCCGTTCACCCCGAGTTATGGAAGGGTGAACGGCCCGCACCATGTGCGGGCATCCGGGCCTGTCGGATTCGGCATTCAATAACCCTGTCCGAACCGAACAGGGTGTCGGGATATCGGAGCCGAATACCGGTCTGACTTTGCCGGTATTGCCGGTATTGCCGGTATTACTGGTGTTGCCCGTTCGATTCCTCACGCCACCCGCTGCGCCAGCACCCGCTGCACCAGCGTGTGCACCATGCTCGGGTCCGCGGGCTTGACCACGTGGCCCGAGAAGCCCGCGCGCGTGGAGCGCTCCACGTCGGCCGGCGCGCCGTAGCCGCTGAGCGCGATCACGGGGCAGGAGGCGCACAGCTCGCGCCCGACGTCGATGCCGCTGCCGTCGGGCAGGCCCAGGTCGGTCAGCACCACGTCGAAGCGGTGGCTCTGCGCCACCTCCAGCGCGTCGGCGCGCGTGCCCACGTGTGTGACGCGGTAGCCCAGCTCCTCCAGCGACAGCCGCATCGCCTCGGCCGCGTCCTCGTTGTCCTCGACCAGCAGCAGCCGCGTGCCGTCGTCCTCGCGGCGCGCCGCGGGTGCCGCGCCGTCGGCGGGCAGCGTGGCCTCCAGGGACAGCGGCACGCGGATGGTCACCGTCGTGCCCAGGCCCGGGCCGTCGCTGGCCGCGTCGATGCTGCCGCCGTGCTCGCCCACCAGCCCGCGCGCGATGGCCAGCCCCAGTCCCAGACCGCCGAAGCGGCGCGGCACGTCGCTGTCGGCCTGCCGGAAGGCCGTGAACAGGTGCGGCAGCGCCTGGGGCGCGATGCCGATGCCGTCGTCGGTGCAGGTGAAGGTGAAGCCGCCGTCCACGGCCGAGGTGCGCAGCACGATGCGCCCGCCTTCGGGCGTGAACTTGATGGCGTTGCGCACCACGTTCCACAGCACCTGCTGCATGCGCGCCTCGTCGGCCATCACGGTGCCGTGCGGCGCGTCCAGCGCCAGCGTGAGCTGCAGCCGCTTGGCCGCCACGTCGTCGGCCAGCATCTCCGCCACCGCGTGCACCAGGCGGTGCATCTCCACCGGCTGCAGGTGCAGCGTGAGCTTGCCGGCGGTGATGGAGGTCAGGTCGAGCAGGTCCTCGATCAGCCGCGCCTCCAGCGCCACGTTGCGCCGGATCATGGGCAGCAGCTTGCGGTACTGCGCCGGGATCTGCGCCACCTGCTCCAGCAGGTACACGGCCGAGGAGATGGGCGTCAGCGGCGTGCGCAGCTCGTGCGAGAGCATGGCCAGGAAGCGGTCCTTGGCCTGGTTGGCCTGCTCGGCCTCGTCCTTGGCCGCGCGCAGCCGCGCCTCGTGCGCATGGGCCTCGGTCACGTCGTGCACTATCTTGCAGAAGCCGCTGTGCCGCCCGCCGTCGTCGTGCAGCGGCATCACCAGCCCCTCCACGCGCAGCCGCGTGCCGTCGATGCGCATGAGCCAGCGCCCGTCGCCGGCCTTGCCCGTGGCCAGCGCCTGCGCCAGCTCGCGCTCGAACACGCCCGCCGCGCGGTCCTCGGGCGTGAACAGCAGGTCGGCGCGGTGGCCCAGCACCTGGTCGCGCTGGAAGCCGAACACGTCCTGCGCGCCGCGGTTCCAGTTGCGGATGCGCCCCTCGGTGTCGAGCACGATCACGGCGTAGTCGTGCAGCGCATCGACCACGCGTGCGTGCAGCGCGTCGGCCTCGCGCAGCTGGCGCTCGGCGCGGTCGCGCCCGTCGCGCTCGGCCACCTCGCGCAGCGCGCGCTCCACCACCACCGGCAGCCGCTCCAGGCGCTGCTTGCTGACGTAGTCGGTGGCGCCGCGCTTGAGAAGCTCCACCGCGTTGTCCTCGCCGATCACGCCGGAGACGAAGATGAAGGGCACGCCCGGCGCCAGCGCGCGCGCCAGCTCCAGCGCCTGCGCGCCGCTGAAGCCCGGCAGCTCGTAGTCGGAGAGGATCAGGTCCAGCCCGCCGCCGCCCCCGCCGCCGCCGCGCAGCTGGTCGGTGAAACCGTCCTCGTCGCACACCACGCGCAGCGCCGCCTGGGGATAGTGCGTGCGCAACCGCTCGCGGATGAGCTCGGCATCGAAGCGCGAGTCCTCCAGCAGCAGCACACGCAGCGGCTGGTCCTGGAACCCGCCCGGGGCCTTGGCCGCGCCGGTGGCGTTCATCGCATTCATCAACTGGTGTCCTCCCTCAGGCCTCCAGGCGCCGCGCGGACTTGACCGAGCCCGGCGGCGGTTCGTTGAGCACCGCCCAGAACATGCCCAGGTCGGCAATGGCGGCAATGAATTGCCTGAATTCCACGGGCTTGACCACGTAGGCGTTCACGCCCAGGGAGTAGCTGCGCACCACGTCGGACTCCTCCTGCGACGAGGTCAGCATCACCACCGGGATGCTGCGCAGCACTTCCGAGCCGCGCACCGCCTGCAGCACCTCCAGCCCGTTGACCTTGGGCAGCTTCAGGTCCAGCAGGATCACCGCCGGGTTGCCGGCCGGGCGCTCGGCGTAGTCGCCCTCGCGCTGCAGGTACTCCAGTGCCTGCGCGCCGTCGCGCACGATCACGACCTCGTTGGCGAGCTGGCTGCGCTCCAGCGCCACGAGCGTGAGCTCCAGGTCGCGGGCGTCGTCCTCGACGAGCAGGATGGGCTTGAGCATCAGGACTCCTGGGCGCGGGTCGGGAGGAAGAAGCCGAAGGAGGCGCCCTGGCCCGGCTCGCCCTTCGCCCACACGCTGCCGCCGTGGCGCTCGACGATGCGGCGCACGTTGGCCAGCCCGATGCCCGTGCCCTCGAACTCCTCGGCCGGATGCAGGCGCTGGAACACGCCGAAGAGCTTCTCCACATACTTCATCTGGAAGCCCACGCCGTTGTCGCGCACCTCCAGCCCGGCGCCATCGGGGCGGCGCACCGGCAGCACCTCGATCACGGCCGGGTCGCGCCCGCGGCTGTACTTGAGCGCGTTGCCCAGCAGGTTGCGCACCACCACCTGCATCAGCAGCGGGTCGCCCCACAGCACGGGCAGCCCCGGCGCCACGCGCCACTCCACGCGCCGCTCGCCCTGCTGCTGCGACAGCTCGCGCACCAGCTCCGTGACCATCAGCTCGGTGTCGATCTCGCCGCGCTTGAGCGCCGCGCGCCCCATGCGCGAGAAGTCCAGCAGCGCGTCCACCAGCCGGCCGGCGTAGGTGGCGGCCTCCTTGACGTGCGTGAGGTAGCGCTGCGAACGCTCGCCCAGCTGCCGGCCCTCGTCGTCGAGCACCAGGTCCACGTAGCCGGCGATGTGGCGCATGGGCGCGCGCAGGTCGTGCGAGACGGTGTAGGAGAAGGCCTCCAGCTCCTTGTTGACGCGGCCGAGCTCGGTGGCGAACTCGGCCATCTCCTCGGCGCGGCGCAGCACGATGCCGATGAGCGCCTGGCGCAGCTCCAGCGCCGCGGCCAGCTCGCCCGCCGACCACGGCAGCGAGCGACCGCGCAGCAGCTCCTGCCAGCTCTCGAAGCTGTGGCGCGGGTGCAGCCGCCCGTCGTCCGAGACCGCCTTGCGCGGGTTGCCGGCCCAGCGCACCGTCTGCACCACCTCGGGCCGGAACCACAGGATCCAGTGCCGGTGCACCTGCGAGATGGAGATGGCCATCACCCCGGCCGCGGGCAGCGGCGGCGTGCTGCCGTCGGGCGCGGCCGGCGCCAGCTCCGGCAGCACCTGCGCGAGCCGGTCGCTGTGGAACAGCTCGCGCCCGTGGTGCGCGATGCGCTTGGTCAGCTCCTGGATGCAGGCGTCGGGCGGGCACTGGCCCAGCGTCCAGCACTCGTCGTCGAGCACCACCGCCGCGCCGGCGGCGCGCGTCAGGCGCAGCAGCACCGGCTCCTCGGTGAGCTGGCGCAGCGTGGCGTCGCTCTCGGCCAGGTGCGACACGATCTCCAGCGTGATCTGGCGCAGCTCCAGCCGCGTGGCGACCTCGGCGTTGTCCTCGCGCGCCTCGATCTGCAGCGACAGCAGCCGCGCCAGGTGCTCGCAGGCCACGCGCGCCTCGAAGGGCACCTGCCGCGGCGCGTGGTCGTGCAGCGACACCAGCCCCCACAGCCGCCCGCGCACGACGATGGACACCGACATCGACGCCAGCGTGCCCATGTTGCGCATGTACTCCAGGTGCAGCGGCGAGACGCTGCGCAGCGCCGCCCAGGACAGGTCGATCGCCGTCGGCTTCCAGGCCGCATCCACGCAGCGCAGCGGCACGGGCACGTAATGCGCGTCCGGGATGAGCCGGATCTGGTTGAGCAGGTACAGCTGCCGCGCCTGCGCCGGGATGTCCGAGGCCGGGAAGCGGTGCGCCAGGTAGGCGTCGTAGCCCGGCTCCAGCGCCTCGGCCAGCACCTCGCCGTGCCCTTCGTCGTCGAAGCGGTAGGCCAGGCAGCGGCCGAAGCCGGTGAGCCGCTTGAGCTCCTCCACGCCCAGCGCCAGCAGCTCGGGCACGCTGGCGGCCAGCTGCAGCCGCGGCAGGAAGCGCCGCGCCAGGTCGTACACCGGCGCCTGCAGCCCCAGCGCGGGCGCCGCGGGCTCGAACTCCAGCACCACCAGCTCGGGCAGGCGGTGGCCCGTCACGTCCCAGGGCGCGCCTTCGAGCGTCACGGTGGCCAGCGGCGCGGGCGCCTCGCCCGGCTGCAGCAGCGCGGTGCGGTGCGCCAGCCAGCCGGCCCACTGCGCCAGCGGCGGCGGTGCGGGCCAGTTCTCGCTGAGCGCCACCACGTGGCCGTCACCGGCATCGAGCACGAGCATGCGCCCGTGCGGCTGGATGCCGCCGGGCACGCGGATGGGTTCGTTGGCGCAGTCGGCCAGCTCAGGCAACAGCGTCGCGTCCATCTCCCTGACCTCTCACTTCTATCCTTTCCTCGCAGTGTCAACCCTTTTAAGGGGGAGTCGGAGCCGGTGCCGGCGCCGGCCTGCATGAATGGACATGAAGGAGCACCTGCCCGGGCAACGGCAGGACTGGGCAAGCGGCGTACCGGGGTTTCCCCGGGCGAGCGCCTCGACGCAGGGGCGGCGGGGGCCGCCGGGCACGCTAGCCGTTATGCCGCGCCGTCTTCACCGAGCCCGGCGGCGGCTCGTTGAGCACCGCCCAGAACATGCCCAGGTCGGCGATGGCGCTGATGAACTGCTTGAACTCCACGGGCTTGACCACGTAGGCGTTCACGCCCAGGGAGTAGCTGCGCATCACGTCGGACTCCTCCTGCGAGGAGGTCAGCATCACCACCGGGATGCTGCGCAGCTGCTCCGATGACCGCACCGCCTGCAGCACCTCCAGCCCGTTGACCTTGGGCAGCTTCAGGTCCAGCAGGATCACGGCCGGGTTGCCCGGCTCGCGCGCGGCGTGCTCGCCCTCGCGCAGCAGGTAGTCCAGCGCGGCGGCGCCGTCGCGCACGATCACGACCTCGTTGGCCAGCTGCGTGCGCTCCAGCGCCAGCAGCGTGAGCTCCAGGTCGCGGGCGTCGTCCTCGACCAGCAATATCGGCTTGAGCATCAGACCTCCCGGCTCATCTTGGTCGTCATGGTCGCCTCGGTGTGTCCTTCGGCGCCGAGCACCTGTTCAAAGCAGCGCAGCAGCGCATCGAACGTGGCCGCGCCCGCGGCGCAGGCGCTGGCCAGCGCCGCGGCGTCCTGGCCCAGCTCGCGCGCCAGGCAGGCGCGGAAGTCGGCCCACAGCGCGCCGGTGCGCGCGCCATGGCCGGTGAACCAGCCCGCCCCGTTGTCGGGGCCCATGTCCCAGCGCTGGCGCAGCTGCCGCGCGATGAGCTGCCCGCCCAGCGCGGAGCCTTCGAGCACGTACATGGAGCCCAGCGCCGCGCCCAGGTCGGGCAGCGCCAGGGCGGCCACCGGGTCGTCCACGGCGGCCGGCGCCAGGTGCAGCGCCGCCAGGTCGCGGCGCAGCAGCGGCAGCCGCGAGCGCGCGTCGAACCAGCCGTGCAGCCGCGCCGGCAGCCGCGCGCGCACCAGCGCCTCCCAGCGCGGCACGAATGCGGCGAAGCCCGCGAGCACGCGCGCGTAGCGCGCCGGCTCCAGTGCCTCATCCAGACGCAGCAGCGCCTCGATGGCCTCGTGCCGCCCGGCACAGGCCCGGCGCAGCGCGCCCAGCTGCGGCAATGCCTCGTCCTTCATCCCTCGTGTTTTGATCAGTGTCAATGCCGCCATTGTCCCGGACTTCGGTGACGGGGGATTGACAAATCAACGCCGGCGCAACGCGCGCCGGCTCACTCAGCGCCCTCGGGCTGTGCCTGCGCCGCGGCCACCGCGCGCAGCAGCTCGGCCAGCGCCGCGATGCTCACCGGCTTGCTGAGGTGGCCGTCCATGCCGGCGGCGCGCACCTGCGCCACGTCGTGCTCGTAGGCGCGGCCCGTCACCGCCCACAGCGGCACGCGGCCCTCCGCGCCGGGCAGGGCGCGGATGCGCCGCGCCGCCTCCAGCCCGTCGATGTCGGGCATCTCCACGTCCATCAGCACCAGGTCGATGCCGCCCTCGGCCACGCGCCGCACCGCGCTCAGCCCGTCGGCGACCTCCTCCACGGCGTGGCCCTGGTGCTGCACCAGCGCGCGCAGCACCTCGCGGTTGATGGCCACGTCGTCGGCCACCAGCACGCGCAGCGTGCGCTCGGCATCCGCCGCCACGGCGCCGCCCACGGGTGGCGGCGCGCCGACCGCGGCGCCGGTGTCGGCGCCGGCCGGGGTGCGCTCCAGCGCCAGGCGCAGCCGCACCAGCGTGCCGCGGCCGGGCTCGGACTCCACCTCGATGTCGCCGTTCATGGCTTGCACCAGGCGGCGGCTGATCCACAGCCCCAGCCCCGAGCCGCCGTAGCGCTGCGCGGTGCTGTCCTCGGCCTGCGCGAAGGGCTCGAACAGCCGCCGGCGCTGCGCCTCGCTCAGCCCGATGCCGCTGTCGCGCACCTCGATGCGCAGCGCCAGCCGCCCGTCCGCGGCCACGCCGTCGCAGGCCAGCGCCAGCGTCACGCCGCCCTGCGCCGTGAACTTCAGCGCGTTGGCCACCAGGTTCGACAGCACCTGCTGCAGCCGCGCCGCGTCACCCAGCAGCCACGGCAGCGGCGTGGCGGGCAGCTCCAGCACCAGGTCCAGCCCCTTGGCCGCGGCCGCCGGCGCGAACAGCTCGTGGCAGCCCTGCAGCACCGCCTCCACGCGCAGCGGCTGGTGCTGCAGCACCAGGTGCCCGGACTCGATGCGCCCCAGGTCCAGCACCTCGTTGAGGATGCGCAGCAGCTGCTCCCCGGTGCTGAGGATGCGCTCGGCGTTGGCGCGGTTGTCCTCGTCCTTGAGCCGCGCCTGCAGCAGCTGCGCGTGGCCCAGCAGCCCGTTGAGCGGCGTGCGCAGCTCGTGGCTCATGGTGGCCAGGAAGCGGTCCTTGGCCTCGCTGGCGCGCTGCGCCTGCGCGCGCGCGGCCACCAGCGGCACCAGCAGCAGCGTGGACAGCAGCCACGCCAGCGCCGTGGCGCCGGCCACGCCCAGCGCCGCCGCGCCCCAGACCCAGCGCCGCTCCGGCGCGCCGGCCTCGTGCAGCGCCTGCAGCGGCGTGCGCACCACCGCCGTCCAGCCCATGCCGGCGTAGGGCGGGCTGCCGCGGAAAGGCGCCCAGGCCGTGACGTAGCGCTGGCCGTCGCTCCACTGCAGCACGCGCCAGCCTTGGGGCTCCTGGGCGGCCAGCGGCTGCACCGGCAGCGGCTGGCCCACCGCGCCGGCCGGGCCCAGGCGCTGGCGCCCGTCGCGCCCGGCAATGAAGAGCTGCGCCTGGCGCGCCGGCGCCGCGGCGGCGTAGAGCGCTATGCGCTCGCGCAGCCACGGCCAGGACAGGTGCACCGCCAGCACGCCGGTGCTGCCATTGGCCGTGTCGCGCAGCGGCGCGGCCACGTCCACGAAGCGCCAGGGCTCGCCCGAATGCAGCTCGGGCAGCAGCCGCGCCAGCAGCTGGGCCTCGTGCAGGTCGCCGTAGTGCAGGCCGTTGCGCCCGGCGCCCCACCAGTCGCGCTGCGACACGTCCATGCCCACCAGCCGCCCGTCCAGCGCGGCCAGCACCCGGCCGCGCCCGTTGGTCACGCCGGCCCAGGCGAAGCTGGGCGCCGCGAACACCCCTTCGAGCAGCACCTGCAGCCGCGCCGGCTGCTCCAGCAGCTCCAGCCGCTCCACCAGCCGCGCCTGCGCCAGCAGCTCGCGGCCGAAGCGGCCCAGGTCGGCGTCCACCGCGGCGGCCACGCCCAGCGCCTGCTGCAGGTTCAGCGCCCCGGCGGCGGCCTGCGCGTCGTCTTCGAGCTGCGTGGTCCGTAGCAGCGCCAGCGTGCCGCACACCAGCATGCTCAGCAGCAGCGCCGCCAGCGTCAGCAGGCCGCGCAGGCCCGGCCGGCGCCGGGAAAGGAGGAAATCAAAAGGCACGAACGATGTCCGGAATCAAGAAAGGAACCAGGGCACGGGTACTGCTTGGGCGCGGCGCAGTTCACCCGTCCGAGTTCCGGAAAGCGAAAGTTCATGCGTCATGCTGCGCTGCAACATGGCATTTTGCCCGAGTCGGGGAATTAATGCCCGACACGCAATTGACTTTTGACTTGACGGGTTTGCCGGAATTTGCAAGCCCGCCGCGCCCCGGGCGGCACGGGCGGCGAGGCGCCCGGATGCCGGGGGCGTGTCCGGATTATTGGGGTGATGCGCCCTGCCGTCCCTGGCGCGGCTTGATATTGATCAGGCCATCCGCTGCTGATTGAAACCGGTTTTCGTGCCCGCCGGCGTAAGCCGTGCGTCAATATGGAGTGCTTGGTCGCCGCATATTGGCCGGCGCATATGCCGGGCCATATCGGCGGCAATTCGGCGGCAATTCGGCGTCGCGTCAGCCGGCGTCCAGTTCGAGTGCCGCCACCGTGCCCTGCTGCGGCACGCTCTGCAGCGTCAGGGTCCCGCCCATGGCCTGCGCCAGGCTGCGCGCCGTGGCCAGGCCCAGGCCCACGCCCTCGATGCCGGTGTGCTCGCGCCCGCCCCGCGCGAAGGGCTCGAACAGCTGTGCCAGGTGCCCGGGCTCGATGCCCGGGCCGTTGTCGGCCACCGTGATGCGCACGCGGCCGCCGCGCGGCTGCGCCTGGACCCAGACGGCGCCGCCCTCGCAACCGAACTTGATGGCGTTGTCGGCCAGGTTGGACAGCACCTTGTGCAGCCGCGAGGCGTCGGCGCGCACCCGCAGCTGCGGCGCCACGTCGGCGTGCAGGTGGATGCGGCGCGCCTGCGCGCGCGCCGCCAGCGGCGCCAGCGCGGAGCGCACCGCGGCGTCCAGCGCCACCGGCTCCAGCCGCAGCGCCAGCTGCTGCGCCTGGGCCTGCTGCAGGTCCAGCAGGTCCTCCACCAGCGCCAGCAGCTGCCGCCCCGCGTCCTCGATGAAGCCGACGTAGCGCTGCGCGGTCGGGTCTTCGCCGGCCGGCGTGGTGCGCAGCAACTGGGAGAAGCCCAGCACCGCGTTGAGCGGCGTGCGCATCTCGTGGCTGGCGCGCGACAGCAGCTGCGCCTGCGCCTCGTGCCGGGCCTGCGCTGCCTGCACGCGTGCGCGCTCGGCGTCGAGCTCGCGGCGCGCGCGCTCCATGCCCGCGCGCGCCAGCGCCACCTCGATGGCCGCGCGCAGCTCGCGCGACTGGAAGGGCTTGGTCAGGAAGCCGTAGGGCGCGGTGCGCGCTGCGCGGGCCACGGTCTCGTCGTCGTTGTGCGAGGTCAGGAAGATCACCGGCACCGGCGGCTCGCCGCCGCCGGCCATCCGCGCGGCGGTGTCCACGCCGTCGAGCGCGCCCTGGATGCGGATGTCCATCAGCACCAGGTCCGGCCGCTCCTGGCGCGCCAGCGCCAGCGCCTGCTCGCCGCTGCGCGCCGGGCCCAGCACGCGGTAGCCCATGTCCTCCAGCTCCAGCCTGAGGTCCAGGGCGATCACGGCTTCGTCCTCGACGATCAGGATGGCGGGGGCAACGGTCATGGGAGCAGGCGCGCGGGGCGAAGGCAGCCGCGTCTCGGTTCGATAGCGGGGTGGGGAAGGGCGGCATCCGCGTCGCGGGCGGTGCGCCGGCCTCAAGATTACAGACCGAAACATCGACACGCGTCCCGCGCCGTCCTGCTTCGTGGGCACAAGTTGGCAGCGCGCGCGCCGCGCCCCGGCCAGGTTTGATCTGGCTCAAAGGAGCGTGCCGCAGCCGCTTCGATCATCCGCCGCCCCCGGCCCCGCCCGCCGCCCCGGGGGGTGGCCGCGGGCGTGCCGGACGGTGAAGTAGTGAGTCCTGTAGAGATGAATGCCGAGATTGCCGGCGCCGGGCTGGCCGGGCGCTTTGAACGTGCCGCCACCGGTTGCGGGATCGCGACGGCCCTGCTGGGCCTGGCCGTGCTGCTGGGCTGGGCGCTGGACCTGCCCGCGCTCACGCGCGTGGCGCCGGGCTGGGTGACGATGAAGCCCAACGCCGCGCTGGGCTTCGTCCTCGTCGGCGCCGCGCTGGCGCTGTCCACGCCGCCGCCCGCGGGCGCGCTGCGGCGGCTGCGCCAGGCCCTGGCCGGCGCCACCGCGCTGCTGGGCGCGCTCACGCTGGGCGAGTACCTGCTGGACGCCGACTTCGGCATCGACCAGGCGCTGTGGCCCGCCGTGTCGGAACCCGACGCCGGTGCGCCGCCGGGGCGCATGGCGCAGGCCACGGCGCTGGCCCTGGCGGCCCTGGGCACGGCGCTGGCGCTGCTCGACGCCCCGCGCTGGCGTCGCCTGCGCACGGCCGCGGCGCTGCTGGCCGTGCTCGTGGGCGTGCTGGCCGTGCTGGGCTACGCGCTGGACGTGCAGAGCCTGCGCGGCGTCGCCGACTGGGCCACGGTGGCGATGCACACCGCGCTGGGGCTGGTGCTGGCCGGGCTGGGCGTGCTGTGCGCGCGCCCGCGCGAGGGGCTGGTGGCCATCGTCGCCGGCGACGGCGTGGGCGCCCTCATGGCGCGGCGGCTGCTGCCCTTCGCGCTGCTGGCGCCGCTGGCCATCGGCATGCTGCGCGTGCGCGCCGAGCAGGCGGGATTCGTCAGCGGCGATGTCGGCACCGCGCTGGTGTCGCTGGCCTACGTCGTGCTGTTCTCGGCGCTGATCCTGCGCACCGCGGTGCTGCTGCGGCGCCTGGAAGCCGAGCGCGAGGGCGCGCAGCGCGCGATGCAGCGCCAGCGCTCGCTGCTCGACGGGCTGGTGGGCACGGCCATGGACGCCATCGTGGTGGTGGACGCGGCGCAGCGCATCGTGGTGTTCAACCCGGCGGCCGAGGCCATGTTCGGCCACCGCGCCGCCGACGCCATCGGCCGCGACCTGGCGCTGCTGCTGCCCGACGGCGTCAAGCCCCACCATGCCGAGCTGGTGCGCCGCTTCGGCCAGGACAGCGTGGACCGGCGCCGCCTGGGCGGCTCGCGCACCGCGCTGGGCGTGCGCGCCGGCGGCGAGAGCTTCCCGCTGGAGGCCTCGGTGTCGCGCCTGGACGTGGACGGCGAGCGCTTCTACACCGCCATCCTGCGCGACGTGTCGCAGCGTCGGCGCGACGAGGCCGCGCGCGCCGCTGCGGAAGCCGCCAGCCGGACCAAGTCGTCGTTCCTGGCGCACATGAGCCACGAGATCCGCACCCCGCTCAACGCCATCATCGGCCTCACGCACCTGCTGCGCCGGGACGCGCCCACGCCGGCGCAGGCACAGCGCCTGGACAGGCTCGACGTGGCCGGGCGCCACCTGCTGGCCACCCTCAACGACATCCTCGACCTCTCCCGGATCGAGGCCGGCGAACTGCGCATGGACAGCGCCGACTTCGACCTGCACGCGCTGCTGGAGCAGGTGCGCGCCATCGTCGCCGAGGCCGCGCGCGACAAGGGGCTGGCGCTGGAGCTCGACGCCGCGGGCGTGCCGGCGTGGCTGCGCGGCGACCCGACGCGGCTGCGCCAGGCGCTGCTCAACTACGCCGCCAATGCCGTGAAGTTCACGCGCGGCGGCCGCGTCGCCATCGAGGCGCGGCTGGTGAAGGAAGAGGGCGACGCGCTGCTGCTGCGCTTCGAGGTGCGCGACACCGGCATCGGCATCGCGCCGCAGCAGCTGCCGCGGCTGTTCAACGCCTTCGAGCAGGCCGACGCCTCGACCACGCGCGAGTTCGGCGGCACCGGGCTGGGCCTGGCCATCACGCGGCGCCTGGCCGGGCTCATGGGCGGCGAGGTGGGCGTCAGCAGCGAGCCCGGCATGGGCAGCCGCTTCTGGTTCACGGCACGGCTGGCGCGCGGACAGGGCGCCGCACCGGCGGCGCCGGCGGCGGCCGTGACCCCGGCCGAGCCCGTCGCGGACGCCGCGGCGCAGCTGCGCGCGCGCCATGCCGGCGCGCGCGTGCTGCTGGTGGAGGACCACTTCGTGAACCGCGAGGTCGCCGCGGCGCTGCTGCAGGCCGCGGGCCTGGCGGTCGAGTGCGCCGTCAACGGCCGCGAGGCGGTGGAGCGGGGCCGGCAGCAGGCCTATGCGCTGGTGCTGATGGACATGCAGATGCCGGTGATGGACGGGCTGCAGGCCACGCGCGCGCTGCGCGAGCTGCCGGGCTGGGCCGCCATCCCCATCGTCGCGCTCACCGCCAATGCCTTCGGCGAGGACCGAGAGGCCTGCCTGCGCGCCGGCATGAACGACTTCATCCCCAAGCCGGTGGAGGCGGGGGTGCTGTATGGGACGCTGGGGAAGTGGCTGGGGAGGCGGGCGGAAGCGCCAGAGGCGTTTCAGAGCTTGTCCTGATCAATGACGAACCTCGGCTCTTCGTTCTCAACAGGAAACTGAGCGTTGTCGAAAGCTCCGTATTGAAAGGGCACTTCCTTCAGGGAATTGTCTGGGCAAGCGCCGGGAGAGGGGGAAAGCAGGCCCGGCAGCTATTCCTGTTTCGCATCCACCTCGTCCGCCACCTCCAGCCCCACCGTCACCCGGAAGGTGCTGCCTTCCCCCGGCACGCTCCGCAGCGCCAGCGTGCCGCCCATCAGCTCGACCAGCCGCCGCACGATCGACAAACCTAGACCCGTGCCGCCGAAGCGCCGCGTAGTGGAACTGTCGGCCTGCGTGAAGGGCTCGAAGATGCGCGCCTGCGCCTCCGGCGCGATGCCGATGCCGCTGTCCTCGACCTCGAAGCACAGCGCCACGGCGCCGGGCGCGAGCGCGACGGCGCCGGCCTCGCCAGGTGGCAGCGGCCGCACACGCAGCGTCACGCCGCCTTGCCCGGTGAACTTCACGGCGTTGCCCAGCAGGTTGCCCAGGATCTGCTTCAGGCGCACCGGGTCGCCGCACAGCCGCCCCGGTAGCCCCGGCGCGGCCTCCAGCCTCAGCCACAACCCCTTCTGGCAGGCCTGTACCCCGGCCTGCGCCATGAGCGCGTCCAGCAGCGGCGCCAGCTCGAAGGGCAGCCGCTCCAGCGTCATCTCGCCGGCCTCGATCTTGGAGAGGTCGAGCACGTCGTTGACCAGGCCCAGCAGCTGCTGCCCGGCCCCGGCGATGTGGCCGACGAACTCGCGCTGGCGGCCCTCCAGCGGCATGCGCTCCAGCAGGTGCGACAGCCCGATGACGGCATTGAGCGGGGTGCGGATCTCGTGGCTCATGTTGGCCAGGAACACGCTCTTGGCGCGGTTCGCGGCCTCGGCCTGCTCGGTGCGCTGCTGCAGCGCCCGCTCCAGCCGCTTGCGCTCGCTCAGGTCCACGATCACGGCCAGGAAGCCCGTGGGCCGGCCGCGCCCGTCGCGCAGCAGGCTCACGCTCAGCAGCCCGGGGAAGCGCGTGCCGTCGTCGGCGCGCAGGTAGGTCCACTCCGCGCGCTGCGGCGCGCCGGGATCGCGCGCGCGCCGGCGCAGCGCCTGCTGGAACCAGCCGGGCAGCTGCTGCGCGTTGTCGTGCACCACGGCCGGGAATTCCCAGGCCTCGCGCTCCAGCTCCTCGCGGTCGCACAGGTCCAGCATCAGGCGGCCGAGCGCCTGCGCCGCCGGCAGCCCGAACATGGCCTCGGCGGCCGGGTTGAACAGCGTGATGCGGCCGGCCAGGTCGGTGGCGGCGATGGCGCTGGCCGCGCTGGCCAGGATCGTGCGCAGCTCGTCGGTGCGCTGCTGCACCTGCTGCTCCAGCGTGACGTTGAGCTCGACGATGCGCGCCTGCGCCGCGCGCTGCGCGCGCAGGTCGCGCATCGTGGTCGCGGCGGCCGTGGCGCCGCCCCGATCCGGCCCGGCGCGCCCGCCGCGCGTGGGCGACACCGACAGCGACACCTCCACCGCCGCGCCCTCGCGGTCCAGCCGCACGGTGTCCATGGGCGGCACGGCCTCGCCGCGCTGCACCCGCTCCAGCAGCTGCCGCGCCTGCGCCTGCAGGTGCGCCGGCACGGTCAGCTCGACCAGGTCGCGGCCCAGCACCTCGTGCTCGCTCCAGCCCAGCAGCCGCTGCGCGGCCGGGTTCCAGCTCGTGATCCGGCCCTGCGGCCCGTGCCCGACGATGGCGTCGTGCGAGCTCTCCACCACCGCCGCCAGTCGCTCGCGCCCCTCCTGGATCACGCGCTCGCGCCGCGCCGCCAGCTGCAGCCCGGCCAGCAGCAGCGCCAGCAGCCCCGACACGGCCGCCACCTGCGCCGCCAGCTCCAGCGGGTCGCGCAGGTGCAGCTGCGCGATGAAGGGCGGCAGCGGCTGCGCCGCCACCTGCCAGGTGCGCCCGTACAGCGGCAGCGCCACCTGCACCTGCGCCGGCGCGTCGTCGCGCCAGTGGGCGCCGGCGTGGAAGCGCTGCGGCGCCGCCGGCGGCGTCGCGTCCGCCAGCGCCAGCGCGACGCTGTCCTCGTTGTCGCCGTCGAAGTCGCGCAGCACCTCCGCCACCACCAGCGTTGCCGCGGTCCAGCCGAAGGTTTCCGCATCGCGCCGCGACGCTTCGGGCGGCTCGCTGCCGCCGTACACCGGCAGCAGCAGCGCGAAGCCGCCTTGCGCATGGCCCATGGCCTGCGGCAGCGTCAGCGGCGGCGTCAGGCGCGGCTCGCCGCTGCGCAGCGCCGCCAGTGCGTTGTCGCGGCGCACCGGGTCGGAGGCGATGTCGAAGCCCAGCGCCTGGGCATTGCCCTGCAGCGGCGCGACGTACTCCACCACGAAGCGCTCGCCGCCATGGGGCTGCAACTGGTGAATGTGAAAGTCCGGCCGGCCCGCGCGCCGCTGCGCCGCCACGAAGGCCGCCTCCTGCGCCACGGGCACGCGCCGGATGAAGACGAAGCCCCGCGCCCCCGGGAACCGGCGCGGCAGGTCCAGCGACTGGCCGAAGCGGTCGAACCGGTCCTGGGACAGGGCGTCGGCGCCGCCGCCACCGGCGGCCAGCACCGCGCTGCGCGCGGCAAGCAGCCCGTACTCGTAGGTCTGCATGCGCCGGCGCAGCGCCTCGGCGGCGCGCTCGGCCGCTTCCTGCAGATGCTCGCGCACGAAGGCGTCGTTGGCGCGCTGTTGCCACAGCCCGGCCAGCAGCGCCAGCACTAGGCCGAGCGCGGCCAGCACCCACGGCGCGCGCGGTGCCGCGCGCGGGTCATCCGGGCCGGGGCGGGATTTCGAAGGAGACACTCACGGCAACGGGCAAGCCCGTGCCGCGCCACCGCGGCCCGGCATCGTCCCAGGGTTCTCCCGGGCGGCCC
>NZ_VIDQ01000098.1 GCF_009760915.1 Azohydromonas aeria | reverse complement strand
GCGCGCAGTAAGCCCGCCGCGCCCCGTCCGCATCCGTCGTCACGAGGGAAAGACTCTCAAGAGGGAGAGAGCGCGAAAGTGAGAAGCGCTCCTGATGGCGCCGTCCCGCTCCCGCGGGCCGGCGCCTCTTTTTTTCCAGCCGGGGCGGCTCGTGGCCGTTGCCGGCGCGACGGCTCAGGCGATTGCCGCGGTGGCGCGCACCGGGAATCCCGGGGCCAGCCTGCCCTGGGCCTTGCGTTCGATGGCGCGGTGCAGGGCGGCCTCGAACAGGTCCGTGGCGTCCTCCCAGGTGAAGCGCACGGCCGTGCGGTAGGCCGCATCGGACATGCTCTTCCAGGCGCTGGCGGAGAGGTTGAGCACCCGCAGCACCCGGTCGGCCAGCGCGAGGTCGTCCCTGACGTTGACGAGGTGCCCGTTGATGCCTTCCTCGATGATGTCCAGCGGGCCACCGCAGCGCGTGGACACGACCGGGCAGCGGCAAGCCATGGCCTCCAGCGGCGGCAAGTGAAAACCCTCGACGTGGCTGCCGCACATCCAGACGTCGCACTGCGCATAGAAGTCCCGCAACCGGTGCTGCGAAGGCCGGAAGCAAAACTCGGCATAGCCGGGCAGCGGCAGCCTGAAGTCCGGCCGCTCCGCCCCATACGACACCAGCCGCAGCGACGGCATCACCGCGGCCACCCGCTCCAGCGCCTTCAGGCTGACGCTGCAGCCCTTCAGCGCGGAGGTGCTGTAGAGCATTCCCACCGTGGCACGGCCGCTCTTGTCACGGCAAGGGGCGTGGAACTGCGCCGTGTCCACGCTGTTGGGCACCTGGGAGACGTCTTCGTCCCCGAACCGGTCCCGAGCCCAGTCGGCCAGCCATCTGGAGATCACGATCTTGTGCATCGGCATGCGCCAGGTCGCATCCAGCGCAGGATTCGACCTGCCCGGGGGCACCTCGTAGTTCTGGATGAATATCGCCTTGGCCCCCTTGGCATCGGACAGGGACAGCACGCCGGCCGCCGTGGTGTAGTAAGTGGCGATGACGACGTCCGCGTCGGGCACGTCGTCATTGGTGACATGCCTGACCGAGTCCAGTATGCGGTGCGGCACGTCGATGCCGTCGAGATGGGACGGCTCCGGCTTTGGAAAACCCCTTCCCGTCAGCAGCGATCTGGCGGTGTGCCGCACCGTGAAAACCTGCGGCGTGGAAATCAGCTGTACCTCGTGTCCCCGGCGAGCCAGGCGCTCGGCATAAGCGGCAATGACCCGGATTCCGCCTTGCAACCCCGCATAAGGCAGGACAAAGGTGATTCTCATGCGTTTCCACCCTGGCTGATTGGAATTGTCTGGACCGCAGCGTCGGTCTTGCATGACCAACTGCTGCAGTCGTGCCGTTGTCTCTGTCTGAGGCGGTACTGCTGTATCCGCGCCGCCGGAGTCGCTGAACTTGCGCGCGGTATCCCTGGATCAAATTCGTGCCAGGCCTGTCGGGCGCAGCGTGAAGGTTCCCGGCTGCCCGACTTGCCCGAAGCCATTCGCCGCAATCAACCATGGATGGCGGCGGTTTCAATCGATGTGCGTGAAACTCCCGTCCGGTTCGGTTGTTGATGCCCCGTCGAAATGCCGGAATTTCTGCCACGGAGCGCGCATCAGCCCGGCGGGCCGGCGCGTTCCGGAATCATCTGCCAGGCGTGCGGAATGCGTGAAGCTGACGCAACTTGTCGGGAATCAACTGGCGGCCGAGCAGGACCGCCGTCGTCCTGAGACTGTCCGCAGCGGTCACATGGAGCGCGGTACTGTTGCGGGCGGCTTCCGTCAGGAAGTGGGAAAGCCGGGCTGAGAGTGTTTCCAGGGAAAAGCGCTCGGTGACAAACCTGCGCGAGAACTCGCCGATACTGGAAAACTGCCCTGGCCTGGAAAGCAGGTGACCCAGCGTGGCGGCGAGGCGCTCGTTTTCCGGATCACCGTCACCCAGGCCATAAATTCCCCGGTAGTAGAAATCCTCGGCGGTGGAGGCATCGAACGGTGCGCAATATCCCTGTTCGCCGACAACGATCAACGGCTTGGCAAATGCCATGGCCCTCAGGCCTGAGCCGCCCATTCCAATGACGACGTCAGAGGCGGCGTAAGCCATGCGCGGATCCACGAGCGGTCCGGCCAATATGATGGCCTCCCGGCCCAGTTTCCCGTTGATGGTCGCGGCCAACTCCTGCAACCGCTGCCTGGAAGGCCCCTCGCCGACGACGACGAACCGCATCGGAAACTCTTTGCCCAGCATGCCCACGACTTCCATGGTTCTGCGCAGGCTCTCCGCCTTCATCCATTCCGTGAGGCGTGACACGGTCACGATCATCAGTTCATTGCGTCCGATGCCATGTCGCTGGCGGAAGGGCTGACCATCCACGGCACCGGGCGCGTTGGCCGCGACATCCACCGGCGGCACCAGCAATTCCAGCGGCGATCTGCCCAGCCTCCTGGCTTGCTCGACCAGTTCGGGCGTGCCGAAGGTCGTGGGTATGAATTTGGGCATGAAGCGGGTCAGCACCATCGACATGTCGGTGACCACCAGCGGCAGGCGCCAGGGCAAGGCCACGCCGTAATAGGCTTCCAGGCCCTGGGGCCAGTCCCAGGCATGAACCACGTCGGGACGCTCGCTCCGCACGGCGCGACGCAAGGCTGCCATCCGCGCCAGCGAAGGATGGATCGTGGCGTCGGGCGCCGGAATCAGTTTCAATCCTTTTTCGGCGGCAAACTGGGCCATTGGACCGGGCGTGGCAAACATCACGATTTCATGCCCATGCAGGTCCCGAAGCGCTGCACTCAATTCAATGGCATTGACCTGGGTGCCGCCAATTTCAAGCCGGTGTGCAAATACAAGGATTTTCATGATGAATGCTGACTCCGTAGCAGGATCACTCCAACCGGGCGGACGGGGTTCGCGTGATTCACGGCGCACATGGCAGCGGCGGTAGCACCCGCCTGGATCAGCCGGCCTCCTGGACGGCCTCCATGTACCAGCCGTCCGCTCCCAGGACCCCCATCCTGGAAGCCCAGGCGCTCCGCGAAGACTCGGCAACCCAGTGCACCAGGAACCGGCTCAATCCCGAGGAGCGGAGCGCACGCTTGACGAAGAACGGACTGACCTCGAAAAGTCCCAAGCGTGCGAGATGGCTGAAGCGCTGGTGTCCCAGGCGTCCCAATGCCTGCTTCAGCTTGATGCGGACGGAATCGAAATTCGGGCCGTAGATGACCACCGTGCCGCCTTTTCTCAGCAGGTGTGCCGCCCTTTGCAGCGTGGTTTTGGGGTCGGGTATCAAGTGCAGCAGGTTGCCGATGATGACGTAATCGAAAGACCGGTTGGCAAGCACTTCGAAGCAGTGCTCCATGCTTCCCTCGATGATTTCCACGCCCGAATCCGACATCAACGATCCGATGACCGGATCCAGCGGCAATGCGGTGACGGCCACGCCGCGGTCGGCAAGCGCACGCTCGGTGGCGCCCCAGCCCGATCCAATCGACAGGACCGATGCCTTGTTCGACTTCACGACCTCCAGGACGTGAGTATTGACCGGCTCATAATAGCTTTTGCCCCAATCCGCCAGCCGCAGCCTGGGCAGCAGCTTGAATAGATTGCTCCCATCCTTGGCACGGCGGCCGATCTGGAGCAGGGCGTCGATCTGTTGCTGAACCACTGCATGGCCGGCTCCCATGACGCCCACGTACTTGTTGGAGAGGTGGTGCACGGAAAAATCGTCCAGCGAGGATATGCAGACCACTTTCCGCAGTCCGCAACTGGTGTAGGGGTCGGTGGCTGCCGTGCACAGCATGTCATATTCGCCTTCATAAGGCGCTTTCAGAAATCCGCCCGATGCAATGGCCGTGCGCAGTTGCTGTTGTGTCAGTAAATAGAAAGCGGCATGTTCGTTCGTGAACTGCGCGATCGTATGCGGGCCGCGCTGCTGTGCCGATGTCGATTCCCAGTGGAACTGGCCGAATACGTCCGGAAAGGAGCGTTCCCCGTTGCTGTCCACTTCGTAGCGGATGAAGCCGGCGACTTCGTCGGCATGAAGATGGGCGTTGACTTCCAGGAATGCCAGGATATTGAATTCCGTGACGCCGATATCATCCTCGGAGTAGGCGAAAACATCGTACCGGTCGGCGCGTTCCAGAAATATCTGTTTGTGCGCGAAAGGAAGGGACCAGGGATTGCGGCTTGGCAGGCCCACCTTGGTTTCCACGCCGGGCCCCAGGTCCTTTTCATTGTTGGAAACAACGACGATGTCCACGTCGAAACTCATCTGCTGGTAGCAGGCAATTTGCCGCCGCAGCAGGTGCAGGTTCTTGTCTCCGTACGACGCCATGACGACCAGGAGCCGCAATGGCTGATGTTTCTTGGAAGGGCGCGCTGCATCGCCACTGGTGAAAGGCCGGGCGTCGATTTCCAGTGTGGAGGTGTTGTTCATGATTGCTGCCTGCTGTTCGGGTCAGACGTGGCCTTCATGGCCGGGCATGGCTTTGCCAGCCGTTGTACCCCGCCATCCGTGTTCCCGGATACCGTGCTGTGGGTCCATGCCATTCCTCCGCCTTGTTCTGGACATGATTTCCTCGACGCATCAGGCCCGGCCCGAAGGCCGTGCATGCCATTTATGGGCATCGTTCCTGGCAAGTTGGGTCATGTATTGAATCGGTATTGTGGACCTTCGAAGCCTGATGTCGCAGGCACCTGAATCGAGGAGCCGGCCTGCTGCACGGCGGCCGATCCGATGGCGGCCAGGGTGAAGTAGAAAAACACGATCGACTGATCGAAATAAGACACGGACAGGAAATTGGTCACGTGCGCGAAAAGCGACGCGCCCAGCGTCCAGATCAGGAACGCTTCCCCGGATCCGGCACCGCCCAGCGCGCGCAAGCTTTTTCCTGCCAGGGAAAAGGCCGCCGCCATCACCGCGATGAACATCAGCATCAGTGGCAGGCCGCCATACACGCCCATGCGGATGTAGTAGTTCGTGATGTCGATGTGGTTGCTGCTCCAGGGAACGCCGTAGGGCATCCAGTGACGGGTATAGGAGGTACCTGCCAGCCACCATTCCGGGAAGTGAATCACGGCCGCATCGATCAACGCCGCCCTGTGCCAGCTCGTGCTGCTGCCCGTCAGGTCGATGTAGGCGAAGATGAAATAGGCGGGCGCGTTCATGACCAGCTCCAGCCCCACGTAGGCCGCCACGGCGCCCCAGCGCACGAGCCTCATGTGCTGGCGGCCTCGCCACATGAGCAGCGCAGCCAGCGCGAAGGCACTGCCCATGATCGGGCCGGTGGAGCCCGACATGAAGACCATGCCGAGCGCGGCCGCGATGCCAGCCAGGGCCGTCGCGCGGTGCGTGCGCCACAGCATGGCCATGAGCGGCAGCATGGAGGCGCCCACCGAGCCGGCCAGGATCGAATGGCTGAAGGCGCCTTGTGCACGGATGGTGCCGTTGCGCACTTCGGAGTACGGGCTGAGCCCGCCGAACTCGGCGAACACGTTAGTGCCGTCAAGCTTCTCGTGCAGCATCGCCAGCGCGACCGGCCACAGCAGCAGGGCCAGCGCGCGGGTCAGCCGCATGACGTCGTCGCGCGAGGTGCAGAACGCGCGCAGCGGGAAATAGCACCCGCAGGCCATGAAGACCAGCCCTGCGCGGTTCACGAACACCGACATCGTGTCGTCGTAGAACAGGCTGCTCGCGATGGCAACCAGCGACCACCACAGCATCAGCCAGTCGACCCGGTTCATGCCGCCTGCCAGGCCCTCGTTCCTGAGCAGCATGCGCAGTAAAGCCAGCATCAGGATGATGCGGATGCCATAGACGTTGATCGGCCCGATGTCGAAGCCGGCGCCCACCGGCAGGTAGCAGGCGGCAGCGAGGATCGGCACCGCGGCCCAGCGGCGGGGCAGCAGCAGCAGCAGCAGCGCGTCGATGCCGACAAGGGCCATTGCCAGTCCGCTCATGTCCGGCATCCGGTAGTGGTCACGATCGCGCCCTGATCACGTCCTGGCCTTGGCCGGCGCCGCCCCCAGTGCGGGCTTGGCACGCTGGCGGCGCCAGGCGTTCTTGATCCGGTCGGCCAGTCCGAGGCGCTCGACCAGCCGGCGCGCCGCCTGTTCCACGATGGCGAAGAGCCGGATGTACGCCATCAGCAGCACGCCCTTGGCCGTGGGAGCGAACAGCCAGACGGAGGTCTCGCGCCACGCCCCGCTGCCGAACCGCTCCTTGTAGTAGGCATCGCCCAGCCCGAAGTCCAGCCGCTGCACGCCCTCGCGCGCGAGCTCGTCGACCAGGCGCGCGAACATCAGCGTCCCGACCTCGTGGTCACGCAGCGCAGGGTCGTAGCCGGTCTCCGACGAGTGGAAGCAGCCCCGGTACACGAACCCGAACCAGAACGCGCGCACGACGCCGTCGATCTCCAGCAGTTGAACCCGCAACTGGTCCCGCTGCGCGAACAGCGCGAATCGGCGCCGGAACTCCTCGTTGTCGAAGAAGCCGGCGCCCAGGCCGCGCTGGTAAGTGACGGCAGCCACCTTCTCCAGGTCGGCGCACAGCGCCGCAACGTCACCGACGTGCGCGAGCCAGCGCCAGCTGACGCGGCCCGGGTAGGCCTCCTCGAGCTCCTTGGCGCGCTTGCGCAGGTTCGCTCGGTGCTTGCTTCGCAGCGTTTCCATGAACCCGCCCTGCGGCAGCAGCATCTCGCGGTGCGTGGACCAGCGCGGCGTCTTCTCGCAGAACCCGCGCGGTCCCTCCCCATGCAGCGCGCGCAGCAGCGGGGAGTCTTCGCGCAGATGGTGGAAATCGATGGCATCGGCCTCGCCGGCGCGGAGCATCCCCCACAGGTGCTGCACCACCTCGGCCGCGGCCGCGGCGTCGAGCTCGCCCAGCACCCCGCCGTGGATCACGGCAAGCACGCGCGCGGGCACGCGGGCCAGCTGCAGGTACCCGATGGCCGGACGCACCCGGGCCCGTTCCATGCGGGCCGCCACCAGGGCCAGCGGCGCGCCATCGCGCTCGACCAGCAGCACGCAGGGCGACTCGACCTCGGGCCGCAGCCGGCACAGCAGCTCGAATTGCTCGAAGTCGGCGTTGACATGCGCCTGCCAGCGCTCCCAGCAGGTGCGGAGCTGCGCCAGTCCCTCCAGCGTACGGATGCTGCGCACGCTCATGCCGTCTTCTCCGCCGCCAGGCGCGCGTTCACCGCGATGCCCTGCCAGATCTCGATGTGCGGCGCGCCCGGGGCATGGGCATGGCGCTTCAGGAAGCCGCAGCCGTCGAGCAGCGGCGCGCAGCGCGGCGACTTGTAGACGATGTACAGGCTGCCGTCGCCATGCTCGCGCAGGTTCTCCAGCACGCGCGCGAGCACTTCCTCGGAGAACGGGTTGTACATGTAGACCACCTTGCCACCCGGCGGGAACTCGTAGGCCGCGGCATCCGCGTGCAGCACGGCGGTGTTGCCCAGCGCCTGCCTGGCGAGGTTGGCGCTGGCCGTGTCGGCCAGCTCCCGTGCGAACTCCACGCCGACGACGCGTCCGAAGCCGAAGCGCGCCGCCACGATGAGCGTGCGGCCCTTGCCGCAACCCAGGTCGATGAAGCTGTAGTCCCGCACCGGCACGTTCAGGAACTCCAGCACCGCGTGCAGCTCCTGCGCCGTCGTGGCCTCGTAGCGCTCGCCGTAGCGGGCGTTGGGCGAGTCGATGTCGAGCTTCCACAGGGGCTCCAGCCCGCCGGTTTCGGTGCCGTGCTCCAGGTCGAAGGCGTCGGCCTGGCGTTGCTGCCGCAACTGCGCCAGGGCTCGGCGGCACAGCGGCGCCACGCCTTCGCGGGCCAGCATGCGGGCGACTTTCTTCGCGAGGATCTGAACGTTGAGCATGGACGTGTTCCGGGCTGGGAATGCGGCGGGTCGATGCGGCGGGCGCCGGGGCTCAGTAGTTGCGCATCCAGGCCTGCGCACCCACGGTCCAGCGCAGCCGTGCCGCCCACTTGCGCAGCGAATGCAGGGCGCCGCGCTGCGGGGCCGGCTTGGCCATTTGCAGGGGCAGCATCACGGCCAGGGCCGCGATGCGCAGCAGGCTGGCCACGAACATCGCCGCGCGGTAGGCCGCGGCATAGGGCGCCGAATGCATCTTGCGGAAGAAGCGCCATTGCGACTCCAGCCGCATCACGGCGGAGAAGCTGCTCGTGGGCGACTGCGCGCTGCTGGCGCCGCCGTAGTGCACGACCACCGCCGACGGCACGTAGTAGGCCTGGAAGCCCAGCCGCGCCGCCTTCAGGCACAGGTCCATGTCCTCGCTGTACATGAAGTAGTCGGTGCTGAACAGGCCCACGCGCTCGAAGACCGCGCGCGACACCATCAGCGACGCCCCCGACAGCGCCTGCACCGGCTTGGGCAGGGCATCGACGGTGCCGAGCTCGCGCTTGCCCCACAGGCGGGAGTCGGGGAAGCGCCGGCGCAGGAAGTCGGAGTCGAGCAGCTGGTTCACCAGGGTCGGGAAGGCGCGGATGCAGGTTTCCTGCACCGAGCCGTCACCGTTGAGCAGCTTGGGGCCGACCAGCCCGGCATCCGGACGGCGCTTGAGCGCCTGCAGCATGTCCTGGATGGCGCTGCCCAGCACCTTGGTGTCCGGATTCAGGAACAGCAGCACGTCGCCCTGCGCATGGCGATAGGCCTCGTTGTTGGCCTTGGCGAAGCCCAGGTTCGTGGCGCTCTGGATGAAGCGCACCCAGCCGTAGGACTTTTCCAGCATCTCGGCGCAGCCGTCGAAGGAGCCGGAATCGATCACGATCACCTCGTAGGTGATGCCCCGGACCGTGTCGCGCACCGAGTCCAGCGCGTCGGCCAGCAGATCCCTGGAATTCCAGTTGACGATGATGATGGACAGGTCCATGGCGGCTCACCCGTGTTGCCTGGGAAAGAAGGTGCGGTGCCAGAGCTCCAGCGACACCAGCAGGAAGATGTGGCGCATGTACTGCTCCTTGCCCTCCTGGTGCTTGCGCACCATTTCCCGCAGGTAGCCCTGGTTGAAGTAGCGGGTCAGCGAGGAGTTGGCGCTGAGCAGGCAGTCGTCGACCAGCGGCTTCATCGCTTGGCGCAGCCACTGCGCCACCGGGTGCGCAAAGCCCTTCTTCTTGCGGTTCACGATCTCCGACGGCAGCCACGAGGCCAGCGCGCGCTTGTGCAGGTACTTGCCGGTCCAGCCGCGGAGTTTCAGGCGGGGGGGGAGGTTCTCGATGAACTGCACCAGGCGGTAGTCCAGGAACGGAACGCGCACCTCCAGGGAATTCGCCATGGAGGTCTTGTCCGCCACCATGAGCAGGTCGTCGGGCAGGTTGGCACGCGTGTCGATGTAGAGCATCTGCGACAGCGGATCGAGCTGCGCGACATCGGTGTGCAGCCGGCGCAGCGCCTCCTTGGTGCCGTAAGGCGTGGACAGGAAACGGTCCTTGAGACTGCCTTCGAAGAGCTGCGCCTTCATGTCGGCGCTGAAGAAGGAATAGATCTTGGTGAAGCGCGTGAGAACGTCGCGCTCGCCCAGCGACGCCAAGCCGCGCTTGAACCGCTCCATGGGCAGCGGCAACCGGCCCACGGACGATTCCATGCCGTCGGTGAAGGCACGCGGCAGCCGGCTGTAATACTGGGACAACTGCACGCCCTTGTAGCGGTCATACCCGGCCCAGGGCTCGTCGGCACCCTGGCCGGTGAGCGCCACCTTGACGCGGCTGCGCGTCAATTGGGCCAGGAAATAAAAGGCGGGCGCGGCTTCGTGGCCCACGGGCTCTTCCAGGTCGCGCATGTAGCGCTCGAAATGGTCCAGGTAATCCTGGGAGCTCAGCATCAGCGAATGGTGCTCCGCGCCGAATTGCCGGGCCACGTCGTGCGCGTCGGCCACCTCGTTGGTTTTTTCGCCGCCATTGAAGCCGATGGTGAAGGTTTGGACCGGCCCGGACGAGTAATCCTTCATGACGGCCAGCAATGCCGAGGAATCGATGCCCGAGCTCAGGAACAGGCCCAGCGGCACGTCGCTGCGCAACTGGATCTTGATCGAATCCTGCAGCAGGTGAAGATATTCCTCGATCAGTGCCTCCTCGCGCCAGTTCTGACGAAACTGCGGCACGTGGTCCCAGAACCGGCTCACGCTCATTTGCTCGCGGCTGATGAGCATGCGGTGTCCGGGCGGCAGGCGGAACACGTTGCGGAACAGCGTCTTGGGCGAGGGCACGAAACGGAAGGTGAACAATTCGGCCAGCGAGTCGATGTCCACGTCGCGCTGGAATTCCGGGTGCTGGATCAGCGCCTTGATTTCCGAGGCGAAAAGCACCTGGCTGCCGACCACGGTGTAATACAGCGGCTTGATGCCCAGGTGATCCCGCGCCAGGAACACGCTGCGCTCGCGCATGTCGAACAGCGCAAACGCGAACATGCCGTTGAAGCGCTTGACGCAGTCGATGCCCCACTGCTCGTAGGCATGCACGATGACTTCGGTGTCGGAGCTGGTCTTGAAAACATGCCCGAAGGACTGCAGCTCGGCCCGAAGCTCGATGAAATTGTAGATTTCACCATTGAAGACGACCTGAATTGAATCGTCCTCGTTGCCCATGGGCTGGGTACCGCCCTCCAGGTCGATGATGCTCAGGCGCCGGTGGCCGAGAGCGACGTTGCCGTTGAGAAACTGGCCCTCGCCATCCGGACCGCGGTGGCCGATGGCCGCCGTCATGCGCGCGAGCATGTCCTGCGGTACCGGCTTGCCCGAACGGTCATAGATTCCAGAAATCCCGCACATATGTTTTTCCTAGTTGGATTTTCCAGCCACCAGCGCCTTCAGCTGCCGCCTGAGCTTGGCCTGCTGCTCCCCGCGCAGGTACCGCACCGTGTCCGGCGGCAACAGGATCGGGCTTCGATTCAGCAAGCCCCGGACATAACCCGTGAAAATGGCCAGGCTGCCCATGATTCGCGGCCGGTCCATGGCCCGGTACAGGCAGCGCAGGCACAGAAACAAGAAGCCGTATCCCAGCGAGTGGTAGCGCTGGCCTTCGCGCATGCGGGAAACCAGGGGCGGGGCGGTGGCGGTGCCGGTCCTGCGGTTTTCCAGCACGCGCAGCTCGGGAAAGGTCTGCACTTTCCAGCCTTTCATGCGCGCCGTGATTTCAGCGGCTGAATCGATGCCGCCCAGCGGCAGCGGCCGGTAACCGCCCACCTGCTCGAAGCATTCCCGCCGGAACAATTGCACGGCACCCGCGACGCTGTCGAGCGCGACTTCCTGGCTGACGAACCGGTTGCCGATCCGGGTGCGCACCATGCCGCCGGCAAGGCCCAACGCGGGATCGCGCTCGAATGCGGCCAGCACCTTCTCGAAATAGTCCGGTTCCAGGCAAATGTCGGCGTCCAGATTGCCGATGAACCGATGTTCGCTGACATCGCACTGGCTCAAGCCCTGGTTGAAGGCATGTGCCTTGTTGCCGAAATGGCGCTCGCCCCGGCGCTGCCGGTCGATCAGCACCATGAAGGGATGCCGCGCGGCATAGCCGGCCACGATGTCATGGGTGCGGTCGGTCGAGCCGTCGTTGACGATGATCCAGCGCAGGGGACGCACCGTCTGCCGCAGCATCGAGCGAATGGTCTCCTCGATGAAGGCTTCCTCGTTGTGCGCCGGCGTGATGACCACGAAGGGTGCCACGCGCGTCGGCGCTTCGGGCGCTTCCTCGGCCAGCAGGGCCGGCGGCATGTCAACGTACAACAGGGTCATCACAGTGCTGCCCATTGCCGGTGGAAACTGCCCATGCCTTGCAGGGTGCCGAACGCGAAGCGGTCGGAATGCCGGGCGATATGGGCCAGGAAAGGCCGCAGGGTGCCTTCATTGGAAGGCGTGAACAGCTTGGAGTGGCCGATCAGGACGAATGGCAACTGCAGGTCGCGGCCCTGCGGCACCAGGCGCTCGGCCCGCTGCAGGGCCTTGACCAGTTGCCGTCCGTCGCACTGGTTGAAATCGGCTTTCCAGGCATGGGTGTCGAACAGGGCTTTCAGCGCAGCCAGGCGCGAGCGGCGGCGCGGCCCGCCGGGCCCGCTGGGCTCACCTTGCCCGGCCTTGGCCTGGGACAAATGGAAGGGGCCCTTGTGGAAGACGTCGCACATCACGCGGTACAGGCGCCCGCGCGCGAGAAAGGCACCCAGCCAGCGCTTTTCGGTATAGATGGGTATTTCCCACAGCCGGCCATTCCTGTCCGGCACGCAGATGTCGGCCTCACTGGCGCGCCAGGGCAGCAGTGCGCTCGGGGCGCTGGAATAGTCGAATTTCACGGCCCCGTTCCTGCGCCCGAATTTCCATACGGACGTGTCAATCTCGATGCGGTTGTTCAGCAGGGCGCGCACCACGTTGGTGGACGGGCTCACGGACCAATTGGCCGCCCGGAACGCCATGCAGGCGTAATCCTGCTTCACGGGCTTGAGCAGCGATTCGAGATATTCCTTGCAGGTCTTCACCATCCAGTCCATGCGCTCATAGGGCAACATGGCAAAGTCGTATTCCGACCAGTCCTGGGCCCAGCAGTCCTGCTGGTGCACTGCATTGAAATACGAAGAGTGGATATGCAGTTGCACGTCATGGCCGCTGGCAATGGCCTGCAGCAACTGCTCCACGATGGCCTGATAACCGTAATCGTCGCGCCCGGTGCGCTCGGCATATTCCTTGAAGCGCAGGATCTCGGCGACGTCGGCCATGATGGTGAGCTTGGCGCCGTATTCCTCCAGCAGGCGCAGCATGCGCGCAGTGGGCTCGACCATCAATGCCTTGGGGTCGCCGTCACCGTTGCCATGGATTTCATAATCCACCGAAAAAATCACATGCAGCATGCCGCTTCTCGCCTCAATGTTCCATCGCCCGGGTTTCGGCAGCCACGCCCATGATCAGGCCGACCAGGGCCTGGAGCGTGCGCCGGCTGCTCACGTCCGGCGCGTGGCCCCGGTCGCGCTTGGCCACGGAAATCTTGCGCCGGACGTCATCGACCGATTCCAGCAGCGTCATGCGCTGCTTGCTGGCCAGATAAAGGTCCACGGCGCCCGGGTGCCCCCTGAAAATGCTGTAGACGGGCACGCCGAGTGCGGCCGCCTCGCGGTTCATGGTGCCGCCGCCGCTGATGACGAAATCCGAATGCCAGACCAGGTTCAGGCCGTCCACGGCCTCGTTCGGAATGATCAGCTTCTGGTTTTTCATCAGGGCGGGCCAGGCCCGCACGATTTCATCCTGCTGCTTGCGGTTGCGGGGCAGCACCACGATGCGGGTCGCGGGATGCGCTGCCAGCAACTCGATGGTGGCGGCGAAAAGGCTTTCGCTTTCCGGGTTGTGGTAATGCGCTTCGGTGGCCGGCGGACGGACCGTGACGATGATTTCATCGGGCGACAGGCCCATGGCCTTGAGCAATCCCGGGTCCGGCGACAGGGACGGGGTATAGACGTCCTCCTTGATGCCGGGATATTTCAGGACGTGCCGGGCGCTCTTGCTGGCCGATTCGGTGGGAATGACTTCCGGGACGATCATCCAGTCCGGCTTGGTGACGTGCCTGGCATGCTCGTAATCGGCAATCACGATCGAGGGAATCGACAGCAGCCGCGCCACCATGGTTTGCGCCCTCGATCCATGCGAGACGGCCAGCTGGGGCCGGTGGCGCAATATCAGGGGCAACAGCTGGGCGGAACGCACCAGCAGCCCCAGGCCTTTCATGATCTTGTTCTTGCCGAAATGCTTGCCGACCGTGGTGCAGGGAATCTTGTACAGCTCGATCAGTTGCGTGACCTGGAATGCATCCCGGGCCGTGAGCAGCACCGGGATGCCGCGTGCCTGCAATTCCTCGATGATGGGCCGGAAAAAGGGGACGTGGGGCGAATTGTCCAGGTCGATCCAGATCGGCCGTTGATTGGGCTTCATGTGATCAGCCATGAGATCTCCTAAAGGGACTCGGGGGCGCGGCGAAACTTGAGGATGCGCTGCAGCGGACGCGGCAGGTCCTGCGGTTCAAGCAGCAGGGTCAGGGTCCGGACGGACAGCCAGCAGCTCGCCAGCGTGGCCGTCAGTCCCAGGGCCAGGGCCGCCATGGGAGGGAGGTACTGGGTGGCCGCGAAGGTGGCGCCCACCAGGGCGAAGCTGCCCAGGGCGGTGCGCCGGTTCTCGGCGCTCCAGGCAAAGCCGCTGAGGCGGCGCGCGATGGGCCGCAGCGCCAGCGCGTGCAGCAGGTTGGCGCCCAGGAAGGCCATGCCGGCGCCGTTGACCCCGAAAGCCTCGACGCACCACCAGGTCAGCGCGACGTTGACCACCGCCCAGCCGACCTCGATGGCGATGAACAGCTTCTGCACGTTCCTGGCCACGACGATGTAGCCCACCGGCCAGGTCAGCACGCGCACGGCCATGCCCAGGCAGATCCAGCGCAGCACGTCCACGGCGGCGGTGAAGCTGCTGCTGTAGAACAGCGCGATCACCAGCGGCGCCAGCGTGATCGTGGCGAGCACGCCGGGCACGGCCAGCAGCAGGCTCACGCGCGTCTGCTCGTTGACGAGCCGGTTGCACTGCGCAGGGTCCTGGATCACGCCCACCAGGCGCGGATAGAAGTCGGTGCCCAGCGCCTGCAGGATGAAGCCGGTGTAGAGGCCGCCCAGCGTCCACGCCGCGAAGTACGCGCCCGCGGCGTCGAGACCGGCCTGGCGCAGCACGATGGTGCGCACGGCATAGGCGGCCCCGTTCATCAGCAGCCCGCTGATCATGAAGGCCATGCCGAGCCTGAGCAGCGCCGCGGCCTCGCTGCGGTAGCCGGCCCAGTCCAGCGCGGGCGCGGCGACGTCGATGCGCCGGGAATACCACCAGGACGTCGCCAGCGACGCCGCCGCCATCGCCACCAGCGTCGGCGCCAGCCCGGCTTCGCCCAGGAAGTACACCAGCGGCACCCCGATGGCCGTGCCCAGCAGCCCGCCCAGGATGGCGATGCGCGCCATGTCGCCGATGCGGCGCATGCCCTGCAGCAGGGCGCCCTGGCTGCCGGCCACGACCGTGAAGAACAGCGCCAGGGACAGCAGCGCGACGCCGCCGGCGTGCCCTTCCTGGCCGAAGGTGAAGGCGGCGATGGGCGCGGACAGCGCCGCCAGCAGCACCGCCCCGATCAGCGCGCAGGCCAGCGAGACCAGGCGCAACACCTGGACGGTGCGGCCGATGCGCGCCGTGTCGCCGGAGGCCGTGGCGTCGGCGATCTGGCGCACGCCGCTGCCGGCGAGGCCCATCTGCGCCACGCCGCGCGCCAGCTCGCCGATCTGCAGGTACGCGCCCATGACGCCGTAGCCGGCGGGCCCCAGCATCAGCGCCATGGCCTTGGTGCGCACGATGCCGATGACGATGGTGATCGCGGTGGAGCCGCCGATGAGCGCCGAGGAGCTCAGGATGTCGCGGTAGCTGTGCCGCCGCCGCGTGGCCTCGGGCACGGGCTGCGCCAGGGCACCCGGTGCGCCGGGCGTGGCGGCGGCGACTGCGGTGTCCTCGGCCATCTGCTGCGTCCTGCGCTCAGGCGGCCTTGCACACCGGCGCCGCGCCGGCCACCGTGCGCGCCGCGGCGCAGGCCTGGCGCAGCGCGTCGGCCACCTGCTGCTGCTGCGCCGGCGTCATCTGCGGGAACAGCGGCAGCAGGATGCACTCGTCCTGCGCGGCCTCGGAGTGCGGCAGCGGATGGCGCGGCGGCATGGCGGCGTAGGCGGGCTCGCGGTGCGTGCACATGATGCCGCGCCGGCTGCCGATGCCCGCGTCGAGCAGCGCCTGCATCACCTGGCGCTGCTCGCAGCCCTGCGGCAGCCGCACGCAGTAGCTCTGCCAGTTGCTGCGCGCCCAGGCCGGCTCCTGCGGCAGGCGCAGCCCCGGGATGTCCTGCAGCAGTTCGCCGTAGGCATCGGCCAGCTCGCGCCGGCGCGCGACGATGCCGGGCAGGCGCTTGAGCTGCTCGCGCCCCACCGCCGCCTGGATGTCGGTCATGCGGTAGTTGTAGCCCGTGGTCGGGTAGCACTCGAAGATCACCTGGTTCGAGCCGTGGCGCACGGTGTCGGGCACGCTCATCGCGTGCTGGCGCAGCAGCCGGAACTCGCGGTCCCACTCCGCGTTGGCGGTGGTGAGCATGCCGCCGTCGCCGGTGCTGATGACCTTGCGCGGATGGAACGAGAAGCAGGCGATGTCGGCCTGCGGGTGGCCGATGCGCTCCCACTTGCCCTGCCACAGGATCTCGCTGCCGATGGCGCAGGCCGCGTCCTCGATCACCGGCAGGCCCAGCCGGCGGCCGATGGCCACGATGCTGCGCAGGTCGCAGGGCATGCCGATCTGGTGCACGCACAGGATCGCTCGCGTGCGGGGAGTGACCGCGGCCTCGATCAGCGCCGGGTCCATGTTGAAGGTGTCGGGATCGATGTCCACGAACACCGGCGTGGCGCCGCAGTAGCGGATGCTGTTGGCCGTGGCGATGTAGGAGTGGCTGACGGTGATGACCTCGTCGCCGGCGCCCACGCCCACGGCCAGCAGCGCCAGGTGCAGCGCGGTGGTGCAGTTGGAGACGGCGCAGGCATGCTCGGCGCCCACCAGCGCCGCGAACTCGCGCTCGAAGGCCGAGACTTCCGGGCCCTGCGTGATCCAGCCGCTGAGGATGGCGCGGCGGGCGGCGTCGGCCTCGGCCTCGCCCATGACGGGGGTTGCGATCGGGATCATGCTCATGCGGCCACCACGCTGGACTTGTTGACGTGCCACCAGTCGACCAGTTGCGCCAGGCCGGCTTCCAGGCTGGTCTGGGCCTCGAAGCCCAGCAGCCGCCGCGCCTTGGCGGTGTCGGCCAGGCGCCGCGACACCGGGTTGACGCTGCGCTCGGGCCCGTACTCGGGCTGCAGCTCGCTGCCCATGACCTTGAGCAGCGCCGCGGCCAGCTCGTTGAGGCTGGTCTCCACGCCGCTGGCGACGTTGAAGACCTCGTCTTCCACGCCCGATGCCAGCGCCAGCACGTTGGAGCGGGCCACGTCGTCGATGTAGACGAAGTCCATGGTCTGCTTGCCGTCGCCCAGGATGAGCGGGGGCAATCCGGCCTCGATGCGCTGCATCCAGCGGATCAGCACCTCGGTGTACTTGCCGTGCAGGTCCATGCGCGGGCCGTAGACGTTGAAGTAGCGCAGCGCCACGTAGGGCAGGCCGTGCATCGACCGGTACGAGCGCAACAGGCCTTCGAGCATGACCTTGGCCGCGCCGTACCAGGTCTGGTTGTTGTAAGGATGGTGGTCCTCGCGGGTGGGGAAGCTGTCGGCCAGGCCGTAGATCGAGGCCGACGACGCGGCCACGACCTTCCTGACGCCGGCCTCGCGGGCGGCGTCCACCACGTTGAAGCTGCCGTCGCACATGACCTGCATGGCCTCGCGCGGATCGGCGGCGCAGGCCGTGATGCGCAGCGCCGCCATGTGGATGACGGCGTCCATGCCCTGCATGGCGCGGCGCACCGTGTCGGCGTTGCGGATGTCGCCCCGAACCAGCGTCACGCGCGGGTCGCCCAGCACGTGCTCGATGTTCGACAGCGAGCCGCGCACGAGGTTGTCGAGGATGACGATGCGGCCCGGCGAATGGTGCTTGAGCAGCTGGTCGATGGTCGATGAGCCGATGAGGCCTGCGCCTCCCGTGACGAGGATGTTTGCGCCGTCAATGTCCATGTTGTTTCGATCCCCTGGTTAAACCGCACCGTCGCAGCGAAGCACCACCGCGACCGTCTTGAACAGGATCTTGAGATCCATCATCAGCGAGCATTCGCGGATGTAGCGAAGGTCCAGGCGCACCATCTCGTTGAAGGTCACGGTGCTGCGCGCCTGCACCTGCCACAGCCCGGTGATGCCGGGCGTGGCGCTGAGGATGCGGCGCAGGTGCCAGGCCTGGTAGATCTCGGCTTCGTACGGAATCGGCGGGCGCGGGCCGACCAGGCTCATGTCGCCCTTGAGCACGTTGAAGAGCTGCGGCAGCTCGTCGATGCTGGTCTTGCGGATGATGCGGCCGACCCAGGTCACGCGCGGATCGCGGCGGATCTTGTAGACCGGGCCGGCGCCGCCCTGCTGGCTCTTGTCGTCGATCTCGCCCTTGATCAGGTCGGCGACGAACTGGCGGTGGATGCTGTCGTCCATGTTCGTGACCATGGAGCGGAACTTGTAGAAGGCGAAGGGCACGCCACCCTTGCCCAGGCGCATCTGCTTGAAGATGACCGGCCCGCGCGAGGTGGTGGCCACCAGCAGCGCCACGAGCAGCATCAGCGGCGACAGCAGCACGATCAGCACGCTGGCACCGATGACGTCGAGCCAGCGCTTCATGCGGTAGCCCTGCACGCGGCGCTGGCCGAACTCGCCGGCCATGAGCTCGTGCAGCGTGGCCGGCAGCCGTCCGCCGTTGGCCAGGCGCTCGAAGATCTGGTCGGGATAGGTCGCGGCATCGGTGGCGAACCAGCGCCCCCCGGCCAGCTCCTCGACCTTGCGGATGTAGGCGTTGACGCCCTGCTCGTCGGTGTCCGGGCACAGCACCGCGATGAGGTCGTCGCCCAGGTGGCCGATGACGTCCGTCTCGCGCGAGGCCTGGTGCAGCAGCTCCAGCAGCCGGCCCGCGTCCTCGCCGCCGGGGCGGGCGCCCGCGTCGTCGGGCACCTCGCTGATGCGGTAGACGACGATGGACAACGGGCTCTTGGAGCGCTCGGCGCGTCGCTTCTCGCGCTGCAGCTGCCTGGCGAAGTCGTTGCGCGGTAGAGCTTCGTGCGCATGCAATTGCGGCACGAGCGGCATCACAGCAGCCATGTGTGCGAATCCCTCGACATTGCCCGCGACGTGGGCGCTGCGCGTGGCAGACCGGTCGTCGGTTTCAGGAGGCAGAAAGCGGCTGATGGCCGCCATTTGTGAGAAATCGAGAATTGATGAACCCGGCAGTCCGTTCTGGGTCTTCATAGCTTCTCCCGCTTCTGGGGGACGCGGCGCAATGAAATGCCCCGCGGCCGAGCAGCTCGCCAAATTTCTTGCAGTGGTCCCTCCGTCTTTCGGGTGTGCGGTGAATAACCTCACCCTCGTTCCCATCCATGCGCTCCATCGCCATGACGGCGTGGTGCTTGTTCTCGGCTGTCGCCCGGGCTGCGCGCGCTGCAGCGCAGTGCGTTCAGGCCGTGCCGTAAGAATGTGCTTCCCCGCTGCCGCATGCAATTGCCCGGCAGCGCATTCGCCCTGATTGGGGGGGAGGCTGCGCCACGGCGTGAATCACACGCCCTGACGGGGGCACACTGTTTCGCGGAGGGATGTGTGGCGGCGAGTATTTTTTGATGCCTGCGACACACGCAGTTTCAAAGCGTTAGGACACTAACCATGAGCAATGCTGTGGCCGCCCTTGTCGGCAAGATTCAGGCGGTAGTTTCAATTATTAACAGGCGCCGCTGGCTGGCAATTTCCGTGGCGGCGGCATTGGCGCCGGTGCTGGCGGTGGGCGTGGCCTTCGTGCCCAACCGCTACGAGGCCAAGGCTCAGGTGTACGTGGACACGCAGACCGTGCTGAAGCCGCTGATGTCCGGCCTGACCTTCGAGCCCGACATCGACCAGCAGGTGCGCATGCTGGCCAGGACACTGATTTCCAGGCCGAACCTGCAGCGGCTGCTGGAGGTGCCCGACCTGCAGCTCAACGATCCCGACCCGGAGCGCCGCGAGGAGACGGTGTCGCGGCTGATGTCCAAGCTCAGGGTGGTGTCGGCCGGCGCCGACAATCTCTACGAGATCAGCTACCGCGGCCAGAGTCCGGAGCAGGCGCGCCGGCTGGTGGAGGCCATCGTGGAGCTGTTCGTGCAGTCGGGCGTGAGCGCCAAGCAGCGCGACTCGCAGGACGCCGGCCAGTTCATCGAGGACCAGATCCGCAGCTACGAGGAAAAGCTGGTGGAGGCGGAGAACCGGCTCAAGGAGTTCAAGGTCCGCAACTTCGGCGCCAGCGGCGTGTCCTCGCAGGACTATTTCACCCGCGTCTCGGTGCTCTCGGACGAGGCGGGCAAGCTGCGCGTGGAGCTCAACGCCGCGGAAAAGGCGATGGAGGCGTATCGCCGCTCGCTGCAGGGCGAGGTGTCGCAGGCCTCCAAGGATGGGGTCTCCTCGCCGGCGGTGGCCGAGATCGAGACCCGGCTGGATGCGCAGTACAAGCTGCTCGACGAGGCGCTGCACCGCTTCACGGAGCAGCACCCTGACGTGATCAACGGGCGCCGCGTGATCGCCGACCTCAAGGCCGAGCTGGCCCGGCGCAAGGACGCCGCGGCCAGGGGGCTGCCGGTGCCGGGCGCCGAGCGTATGAACGCAGCCAACCCCGTGTACCAGAAGCTGCGCATCTCGCTGGCGGAAACCGAGGCGCAGGTGGCTTCATTGCGTGCGCAACTGGCCAACAAGCAGTCGGCCCTGGAGGAAGCCCGCGCCGTGGGCGACCGCATGCCGCAGGTCGAGGCCGAACTGGCGCAGCTCAACCGCGACTACGACGTGATCCGCAAGAACTACGAGGTCATGGTGTCGCGCCGCGAGGCGGCGCAGCTGGGGGTCAAGCTCAACGAGTCGTCGCAGATGGCGGAATTCCGCGTGGTGGAGCCGCCCAAGGTGTCGGGTGCGCCCGTGTTCCCGTCGCGGCTGCAGCTGTCGCTCATGGCGGCGCTCTTTACCTTCGTGGTGGGCATCGCCGCCGCGGTGGCCGTCAACTTCTTCAAGCCCACCGTCGACAGCGTGACGGCGCTGAAGCAGCTGTCGCGGCGCCCGGTGCTGGGCTCCGTCTCGATGCAGGTGGCACCCCACGCCCTGCACAGGCAGCGTGTCGACGCCGTCAGGTTCAAGGGAGCCGTTGCCGCGCTCATGCTGCTGCAGGCCATCTGGTTGGGCTGGGTGGCTTTCCATTCCTAAAACCACGCGAGTGCCCGGCCATGAACATCATTGAGCTTGCAACGCAAAGGCTTCAGGAGCTGTCGCAGACCGGCGTGGAGATGCCCGCGCCGGCGTCCGGCGCAGCCCGTGCCGAACAGCGCATCGGTACCGTCTCGGGTGCCAGCCTGCACGTCGCGCACCAGGCTGCCTCCAACGGCGACGCGTCCCCTGCACACGAGGCAGGGCCTGCCGGCACGGCCAGGACTGCACGGTCCAGGGCCAGCTCGGACAGCGTGACCCTGGACTTCGAGCAGCTGGAGGAGTCGGGCGTGCTGGTGGCCACGCGTTCGCGCTCGACGATGGCCGAGGAGTTCCGCCACATCAAGCGGCCACTGCTGGCCAATGCCCGCAAGTCGTCGAGGAAGCCCGGCCAGCGCGAGCCGCTGATCATGGTGACGAGCTCGCTGCCGGGCGAAGGCAAGACCTTCTGTGCCCTCAACCTGGCCGTGAGCATGGCCATCGAGGTGGACATGTCCGTGCTCCTGGTCGATGCCGACGTCGTGCGCTGCAACCTCATGCGCACGCTGGGCCTGCAGCCGCGCAAGGGGCTGCTCGACGTGCTCACGGAGCCGGGGCTCGACCTCTCCGACGTGCTGCTGCGCACCAACATGCCCAAGCTGTCGCTGCTGCCGGCCGGTACCTGCAACGTGCGCTCGACCGAGTTGCTCGCCAGCGATGCCATGGACCGCCTGTTGCAGGAGCTCGCGAGCCGCTACCCGGACCGGGTGGTGGTCTTCGACACCACGCCGCTGCTGCTGACCTCGGAGGCCAAGGTGCTGGCCTCGCACATGGGGCAGGTCGTCGTCGTGGTCGAGGAAGCCAAGACGCCCTATCCGGTGCTTGAGCAGGCTTTCTCGGCGGTCGAGAACTGTCCCGTGGTGATGTCGGTGCTCAACAAGGGCAAGAAGCCCACGCCGGACTACGGCAGTTACTACGGCTGACTGAAGGCGTTGCGCGCCGTGCCGCGGCACTTCGCCGCTGCAGGCCGCGTCGTCAATAACATTAGAGAGGGATGCAGCGATGTTGCATGGCGGGAGCATGGGCGCGCGCGGCGCGCAACGGGTGTGGTGGGCGGCGCTGGCGCTGTGGGCGCTGGCGCTGCTGCTGTGCTGGGCACCGCGCCCGGCGCAGGCGGCCGACCCGGCGCAGGGCCCGGGTGGGCCGATCCTGGTGGTCACGGCCGGCAATGCCGACTTCGGCCGCTTCTACGCCGAGATCCTGCGCACCGAGGGGCTCAACAGCTTCGCCGTGGCCGACGTGTCGCAGCTCTCGGCCGCGACGCTGGCCGGCTACGACGTGGTGCTGCTGGCCAGGACGGCGCTCTCGGCCACGCAGGCCACGCTGCTGTCGGACTGGGTCACGGCCGGGGGCAACCTCATCGCCATGGCGCCCGACGCGCGGCTGCATGCGCTGCTGGGGCTCACGCCCACGGGCGCGACGCTCTCTGAGGGCTACCTGCTCGTGGACACGGCCTCCAGCGTGGGCAGCGGCATCGTGTCGCAGACGATGCAGTTCCACGGCAGCGCCACGCGCTACACGCTCAGCGGCGCCACGGCGCTGGCCACGCTCTACAGCAGCGCGGCCACGGCCACGGCGAACCCGGCCGTGACGCTGCGCAGCGTGGGCGCGGGCCAGGCCGCGGCCTTTGCCTTCGACCTGGCGACGTCGATCGTGTACATGCGCCAGGGCAACCCGGCGTGGGCCGCGCAGGAGCGCGACGGGCTGCCGCCCATCCGCTCCGACGACAAGTTCTACGGCGCGGCAGCGGCCGACCCGCGTGCGGACTGGGTGGACCTCACCAAGGTC
>NZ_VIDQ01000097.1 GCF_009760915.1 Azohydromonas aeria | reverse complement strand
CAGGGCTGCGCGGTAGGCCTGCACCGCCTCCTCCAGCCGCGCCGTGCCGCTCTCGCGCTCGCCCAGGCGCGTCAGCGCGGTGCCCAGGTTGTTCTGCGTCATCGCCCAGTCCAGCGGCACACGCTGCTGGGTGCGCTCCTGCAGGGCTGCGCGGTAGGTCTGCACCGCCTCCTCCAGCCGTGCCGTGCCGCTCTCGCGCTCGCCCAGGCGCGCCAGCGCGGTGCCCAGCCAATTGCCGGCCTTACCCCGCTCATTGTTGCTGGTGGCGGCATCCATCTGTTCACGAGCCAGGGCGATGGCGATTTCGAGCGGGAAGTTGAGGCCCCGCTGGTCGCCTTCGTCTATGAATGCTTCGAGCCGCTCGCAGTACGCTGCCGACCAGGCCGGCCTGGTCGGATCGTCCAGCGCCCCGATCTGTAGCACCGCCCGTGCCGCCCGCCCGGCCTCCCGCAGCAACACGGCTTGCTTGACGGCAGCCTCCAACAATGGGAGTCGCTGCCGTCGCCGCCGCTCTTGGTCCTGTCGTTCCATTTCGGCCAGTGCCGCGTCGATCTCTTCTGCACCAGCATCGAGCCGGCCGTCGCGCGTCTGCTCGGCCACGCGCTGCAGCACTCGGTCGATGAAAGCGTCCTGCGTGGCAGCGTGTTCGCCGGTGGCCAGCACCTCGCGCGCCACATCGACGGCGTGCTCCAGCTCGCACAGTGCCTGCTCGAAGTCCAGCGGCTCCTCAAGCCGCAGCCGCCGGGCCAGGGGGATAACGGTCTGGCGGTCGATGGCCTGCGCGTCGGTAGCCAGTCGCCCTTTGGCTTCCAGAGCAGCCAGCAACTTGCTGATCTGCGCCCATCTACGCTGCTGGTGTTCTGACAGCGCAGCCTGCACTGCACTGGCCAGCGTCTCGGGCGTCGTGAAGGTACCAGCTCCATGGGCACCACTGGCGCGCTGGCGAAGGGCTGCGAGACTGCGGCCGTCCTTGCTGCCCTTGTAGTCGATGAAGTGGGGCGGCCAGGGATAGCCTTCCTCGACGCAGAACACGAGGCGCGGCTTGCCACACTCGCCGGCGTGCAGGTACTCGCGCTCCGTCATCGACAGCGTCTTCTTGCCGTCCACCTCCGGCCTGAAGCCATAGCGATGTGCCAGCAGCAGCACGTAGAAGTCGCAGTCGGCCACGTCCTGTAGGCACCGATCCAGTGGCGGCTGGTCAAACGCCGCATAGCGCTCCATGGCCTCGACGTTGTAGCCGCTTTGCTCTAGCGCCTGCTTCAGTACCCGGCGATGCTTCTCCAGATCGTTGAAGGTCGAAGAGACGTAGACGATGGGCTTCGTGGGTCGGTCCACTGGCGACAGCTCCGCTGAAGCCGCCATGGTGGTACCAAGCGCGGTGACGTGGCAAGCGACAGATGGGGCGGCTGTGCCCGGCGACGCTTCAGGTCAAGGACCTGGTGGTGCTGCCGCAGGTTCAGCGGCCACAGCTTGCGTGCCGGGTTCTTGACCAGCGCGGCCGAGGCCGGCGCCAGCGTCTTGAAGCTGGTGGAGGTGTCGTGCCACCGCAGTCTCGACATCGTGCGCGGCTACGTGCGCTCGGCCGAGCTCTTCAAGGACCACGCCGGCGCCAGGCTGCTGTGAATGCAGAATCAACCGTGCGTCGGGCATTGCCATCAGCAACGCTGTCGCTGCCTGACTCCCGGCGCTGGAGTTGCTGGCCGCAATGATCCCGGCGCACGCCATCCCAGCAAGGTGCGCCCCATGACCATCCACCTTCCCGACCGGCCCGGCCGCTACGGCTTCGGCCCGAACTTGCCCGTCGGCCATCTCGACGTGCAGCAACTCCACGGCAGCGCCGAATTCACCGTGACGCGGGTTGTCGATGACGTGACCTGGGCGCCGCTCAGCGCGCGCGACAACCCGGCTTGGCTGACCTGGCCGAACTCCATGGAGGCGGCGGCCTGGGTGCATAAAGCCTCGCCGGTCGAGGACTGGCCGCACTGGGGCGCAGCGTCGGCTTGAACCTAAACAGCAGCGCGTCCGGTGGCACCTGGATAGCATCGTCTTGCGCCGGTCCGCGAAGCCGGCGAACAGGGAGCGCCCGATGGAGCCGTACGAGACGCCCGTGGAAGGGGCGAGGCGGCGCGTCATCGAGGCAGAGCGCCGAGTCACTGAGCAGCTGGACCTGATCGCGGAGCTGACCCGCACCCTGCGCGACACAGCCGACGAATGGGCCGCGCTGCAAGGCTTGTGCGACCAACTCCGGCGTGCTCGCGTCGAGATGGAGGACTTGCTGACCCAGGGCGAGGACTGAGCCGATGCTGGAGAGTCTTCTACAGCAGCACCATGAGCACGAAGGCGCACTCCGCCACGACGATGGTTCCGATGCCAGTCCACATCAACGCAGGGCCGGCTTTAGGCCGTTGGTCAAGCATGCCGACGCCAGCCGTTGCGACAGGCACGGCCAGGACCGCGAGCGCAAGCAGTGCCGCGATAGCTTCCATGGAACTCCCTCTTTCACCGAATCTCTTGTTGTCCGCGAACGCGGCTCGTGCTGGATTTTCGCGCGGTGTGAGCCCGATGCCGTAGTCGCTTGGTCTGCCCTGGCTGTGACGGCCGCGGCCTGCACTTGTTTCACGGACACATCACCGTGAAACAGCTTGCCGGCAGCATGGGCGCAGGGGAGAAGAAAAACGATGGAATCGAAGGAATCGCTGCTGGCGACGGCTCGCCGCCGCGTGGCTGAAGCCGAGGTGCGGGTTAGAGAGCAGGCCACCCGGGTTGCTGACGCTGCCCGCTGGGGCCATGACACGACGCAGGCGAAGGCCGTGCTCGATGTCTTTGAAGGAACCCTGCGCTTCCTGCGGGAAGACTTGGCCCGCTTGGAGGCCTCAGAGGCAGCTCAGCGCCAGCCGTAGCGCGGTATCGCCCAGGCGCAGCGGCAGCCCATCCACGGAAACGGTGGACAAGTTGAGGGACAACCTGCCCGGCGCAGGCCTAAGTCCTTGTCGCCCGGGCGCCCAGCGCCAGTGCTCAAAAAAGAGGCGGCCGGTGTTGCGCGTGCTTGATGTGCCCGCATTTCGTTACCGTAACGAATTTGGCTTGAGCTTGTAGCGCGCGACTAGCTCGCGCACCGCGTCGGAAGCCATGCGGCGCAGCGTGGCATGCATGCCGGCCTGCTCGGGGTCGTCCAACTGCGCCAGTTGCCGGCTCAACGCCGCGAGGATGGCCTGGGTCGGTTGACCTTGCGGGTGCCCGTAGGCGCTCATCGCCGCCTCGCGCTGGCGCCGACGTAGGGCTGCTTGCCGCTCCGCGCCAGTCATAGGCTTGTCGCCCTTCGGCGGCCGGCCGACGACCTTGGTAGGGGCTGGCGTGGCGGTGGGCATCTTCATGATGGAATTTCGTTACCGTGACGGAACCGCATTCTGCGGCGGCAGTTGCTCGTCGTCGGTGCCTGGCTCACGCGCCCAGAAGGCGCAACCGTTCTCGGGCTGGCCCACCACGGGCGATAGCCGCGGGTGCCGGCAGAAGCAGTTGATGTCGTTGTCGGGCAGCAGCCCGCCGTAGTGCTGGCAGGTCCCGCACGGGCGCGGCTTGTCCTGGCCGGCGAAGTAGTTGGAGGTCATGGCGGGGGCTGCAGCAACGCCAGCGCCGGCTCCAGTACCAGAGGGCACCACCTCGCTGCCGATTCGCGCGCCTGCGGGCTCCTATCGCGTCCGCGGGCCACCGGTGCTTGGCAACCTGCGCAGCCGCCACCAGCACCAGCCAGACGGGCGCGCCCGCCATGTCCTCGCGTGAGCTCTTTTGGGACTTGGACGCCGGCGTGGTGGCCGGCCGCGGTCAGCGCCACCAGCGCCGCCAGTTGAGCCAGGACAGCAGCTTGCGCAGGGCGAGCTCCACCGGGCCGTAGTTGATGAGCTCCAACGAGTCGCAAGTGCCCTTGCGCCGGTCAACGACCCGCAGGATGTGCGCCGTCTCGGACCTGGGGTGGACGAACTGGCCAGGCCGGACCACAGGCAACCAGCCACCTGGCGCCATGTCGTCCTGGATGGCCTTTATCCGCTCCAGGTCGGCGAAGCGTGATGCGTGCACGGTGGCGACAAAGCGCTGCGCCCATTCGTCCTCGTCGTCGGGCGCGCCGGATTCGGCCGGTGGTGGCTCCGGCGGCAGCGGCGCGTGCTCCGTGATGAGCCGATCCCTTGTGCGGACCCAGCAGTTCGGCGGCAGCAAGTCGCGCCTGGGAACCCCATTCTTGCTGCTGTCCATCAGCATCTCCATCACGGGTGGTCCAGCAGCGAGGCCTGCGCGGCCGCGGTCAGCGCCACCAGCGCCGCCAGTTGAGCTTGGCCAGCCACGTGCGCACGGCGAGCTCCACCGGGCCGTAGTTGATGGCCTTCAAGGAGTCGGTGGTACCGAGCCGCCGGTCAACGGCCCGCAACATGCACGCGATCTCGGACCTGGGTTGGATGGGGATGTTCCTTTTGCTGGGAAATATCCAGCGCGTGGAGCTGTAGGGGTTGTCGGTAGATGACGGCGCCGTGCCTTCGCATTCGCGTCTAGCCTGAGCACGAAGGTGTGCCGGGATGAGTGGGAGGTCCTTGTCGTCGTCCATGGTCAGGTCAGTAGATACCGATGGTGGCGAAAGCCAAGCCAGCGCTTGGCGAAATTCTGGCGAACGCCAAGCGACCGCTACCCCAGTCGCTTCTTCAGTCCAGCTGGTGGTGCAGTTGGTAGAGCTGGTTGAGCACGACGCGCATTTCCACGGGCAGCCGCGTCCAGCCCTCCAGCGCGATGTCCTCGGGGATGCCGAACCGCGCCTCGGCCACCGAGCCGGCGATGGCCGCCAGCGTGTCGCTGTCGCCGCCGATGGAGACGGCGTTGCGGATGGCGTCCTCGAAGTCCACCGCCTCCAGCGCGCACACCAGCGCCTGCGGCACCGAGCGCTGACAGCTCTCGTCGTGCTTGTAGGTCGGCCGGATGCCGTCCACCGTCATGGACAGGTCGTAGTTGGGGGTCTCGGACTTTTTGCGTTTTGGTGCGCTTCGCTCGAAAAACATCAGGCAAATCAATAGGTTAGCTAACCGGCATGGTGCGCCGGCCACCGAAGCTGCTAAGTGCTTGTCGCGCAACAGGAAATCGTCAGCCGGCGCACCAAAACGCAAAAAGTCCGAGACCCCCCGGTTGGAGCACTCCATCCAGGCCGGCACGCCGGTGCAGGATGCGCTGCAGGAACTCACCTACCGGCTTTCCCGGTTGAAGCAGGCGCTCACGCCCTGGATGCATTTGGCCGTGCAGCAGCACCACGAGGTGACTACGGCATCAAAAAGCGGGGAAGTCACGACCGTGGGCAGGCACAGCCACGGGACTGCCACGCCGTCAGCGCCTCCAGGTGGCAGAACCTGAGTAGCTGCTGCTTGCACCGCTGGAGCGACTGAAAAGTCCCAACCGCTGTGCCTCCAGCGCGGCCTCGGCGCGTGAGTTCACGTTGAGCTTGCGGTAGATCTGCTTGACGTAGTCAGCGATGGTGTGGCGCGAGAGGTGGAGTTGCACGGCGATCTCGGGCAGCGTGAAGCCTTTGGCCACGCGCAACAGCACATCCCTCTCACGCTCGGTGAGGTTGACGTGCGGCATGAGGTCGGCCTGCGGCTTGGCCTGCGCGGCGAAATAGGCCAGGACACGGCGTGCGATCGACGGCGACAGCGGCGGCTCGCCATGGCTGATGCGCTGCAGTTGTTCGGTGATGAACTCGCGTGGCTGCTCCTTGAGGATGTAGCCCCAGGCACCGGCCTGCAGCGCAGGGAATAGATGCTCGTCGTCGTCGTGAATGGACACCACCACGGACTGGGCCTGGGGCTGGTGCTGGCGCAGTGCTTCCACCACGTCCACCCCTGAGCCATCAGGCAGACCCAAGTCAATCAGCGCGAGGTCAAAGTTCACCACGGATACCAAGCCAATCGCGTCATGCACGCGGGCGCTTTCGGCAATCGTGGCGTCCGGGAATACCTCCAGTACCAAGCTCTTGAGCCAGAAGCGGATCTGCGGCAGATCCTCAAGAAGCAGAATGTTATCCATACAACCTCCCGTTGCGAACTGCAATGGCATGCTACCAATGCCGGTGTTTTGTTATATGGAGTTGAGCGCCCCCATTCGAAGGGTACGCAGAAGGCATTGGGATAGTTGTTCGACTTTCACAAGGCAAACGCCGCCCCCTGGATTTACGAATTTTGTTCTTAGAAAGAATCCGTGCAGACCGGGAACCCGAGTGACGTTGCGCCTCGGGGGCGGACGTGGAAGGCGAGGCCTATGCCGACCCGGCAAGCCGCCGCGGCACTCCATCGGTCAAGCGAGCTGCGGCTCTCCACAACGCGCTCGCGGCCCAGGGCGGGCAAGATGGGCGGCGTAGCTTGCGGGACAGCAGCTGCGCTTCATTGAGATTGGTACAGCACGCAAAGCCTCGGAGCCGCGAGGCCTGGGGCCTTTTTTCTGGCTTGCGCGCTGGTAAGACGCTGGTGCTGGCTTGGCTGGAAAGCCGGTCGTGCCCGGACTACGCTGTGGTTTGCCCCCAGGACGTACCTCATGGACAAGCATCCTGCCTGGCCCTTGCCTGCGGGTGAGATGGCGCAGCGCGTGCGCGAGCATGACTGGGCATCCTCCGCGCTGGGCCCTATCCAGCAATGGCCCGTAAGCTTGCGCACCACCGTGCAGACGGTGCTCGCGCACCCCTTTGCAACCATCGTGCTGTGGGGACCGCAGCTGGTACAGGTCTACAACGACGCCTATCGCGCCCTGATGGGTGCCAAGCACCCTGCCGGCCTGGGGCAGCCCACACGCGAGTGCTGGCCCGAGGTCTGGCATATCAACGCCCCGATCTACGAACGCATCATGCAGGGCGAGTCGCTGTCCTTCGAGGATGCGCTCTACCCGCTCGCGCGTTCGGGCGTCGTGGAGGACGTCTGGCTCACCCTGTCCTACAGCCCGGTACGGGACGAGTCGGGCAACGTGGCGGGCGTGCTCGTGACTATCTTCGAAACGACACCGCGGCTTCGGGCCGAGACCGCGCTGCGCCAGAGCGAGGAGCGGCTGCGCCTGGCGGTCGAGGTCGGCGAGCTCGCCACCTGGGACTGGGACATGTCCACGGGGCACATCGTGTGGTCCCGGGAGCATTTCCACATGCAGGGCTACGCCGTCGGCGAGGTCGAGCCCAGCTACGAAGCCTGGCTGGCGCGCGTGCACCCGGACGACCGCGCTGCGGCCGAGACGGCCTTGCGCCAGGCGCGTGAGCAGCACCAGGACTACGACCAGGAATTCCGCACGCTGCTGCCCGGCGGCTCGGTGCAGTGGCGGTCGGCGCATGGCCGCTTCTTCTATGACGAGCAGGGCACGCCGCGCCGAATGATCGGCGTCATGCGCGACATCACCGAGCAGCGCAATGCCCGCGAGCTGCTGGAGCACAAGATCAGGCAGCGCACGCACGTGCTGCGCCAGCTGCTGGCGCGCGTGGAGTCCGTGCAGGACGAGGAGCGCCGGCGCATCGCGCGCGAGCTGCACGATGGCCTGGGCCAGTACCTCACGGCCGTCACGCTGGCCGTGGGCACGCTCAAGGATGCGCCGGCCGAACGGGCCACGCGGGAGAAGGTGCAACGCCTCAATGAGCTGATGCAGCACCTGGACCGCGAACTCGACCGGATGGTGTTCCTGCTACGGCCCACGGCGCTGGAAGACTGCGGGTTGGGGGAGGGCGTAGCCGCCCACGTACGCAGCTGGGCGGAGCTCACAGGCGTGAGCGCGGACGTGGAGCTGCATGGCCTGGACGGCGAGCGGCTGCCCGCGCCGGTGGAAACGGCGGTGTTCCGTGTCGTGCAGGAGGCGCTGAACAACGTGGCCAAGCACGCGCGGGCCTCGCGCGTGAGCGTGAGCCTGCAGCGCCGCGGTGGCCAGCTGGCGGGCAGCATCGAGGACGATGGGGTGGGCTTCGAAACATCCGGTACCCCGGCACCCACGGCCGGTCGCACCCACTGGGGGCTGGTGAGCATGCGCGAGCGCATCGAGGCGCTGGGTGGCACCTTGGCCGTCGAGTCCCAGGTAGGGGAGGGCACCTCCGTACTGCTGCGGGTACCGCTGCGCTGACGGCGCCGTCGGGTAGTCCGGGTGTGGACCGACTGCGGCATCGGACACGGAGTGGCGCAAGGTCAAGCGGCAGCAGTCACCGCCGCGCTACTTCGACGCCGAGCCGCCCGGCTCCGACAGATCCTGGTTCACCAGCTTGAGTCGGCCCAGCAGCTCCTCCACGCGCTGCGCCAACTCGGCCGGCACCGCAGCACCTTGCCTCAGGCACTGGAGGTCCTGCTCCAGTGCCAGGAGCTCAGCTTCCAGGGCATCGCGCTCAGCCTGCAGCTCAGCTTGCCGGTCCATGGTGGTGCACTCTGGTCGCCATGGAAACTCGGGTCCAGACGGGGTTGAACCTCACGGCGGCCAGTCACGTGGTGCATTTCGACCTGTGGTGGAACCCGGCGGTGGAGGGGCCGGCCACCGATCGGGCCTACCGCATCGGTCAACAGCGCAAGGTGCAGGTGCACCGCTTCATCACGCGCGGCACCTTCGAGGAGCGCATCAGCGAGATGATCCGCGCCAAGCGCGAGCTGGCTGAGATGACAGTAAGCAGCGCAGAGACCTGGATCGGCCAGCTGCCGACGGCGGAGCTCAAGGCGCTGTTCAAGCTGGGTGAGGGCGTCTGAGCCCGCTGTTATCCCGTGGAGCGGCCCATTGACGTCCGGTGGTGGTCCTTCGGAGAGAGCAGGTGCTCTTTGCCTCACACGGGGCACTTCCCACTTCGTTTGTGCAACAAGGTTGTCGGCTTCCTACGTGGCATCAGCTGCTGCCCCATACGGGTGGGGCAGGAAAGAAGTTTGCCCGTCGCTCGCTTCCATCGGTGGAGGATGCCATGTCAACCAGTCGCCAAACGTTTGCCGCACTGCTTGTCTCGCTTGCTGCAGCCATGCCTTCGCACGCGGTTGTCCTGGGGCAGCTCGAGACATTCACGTCTTCCAACGGAGGATGGTTCATTGGCGGTGGGCCGGCCGGAGCGCCCCTGGTGCCGCTACCGGTGGAGCCGACCGGCGGGCCCGCTGGATCAGGTGACGCCTTCCTGCATGTCACCTCAACCGGTTCTGGCACCGCGGGAAGCCGCTTGGTGGCAAACAATGCCGGCCCGTGGACTGGAAATTACTTGGCTGCCGGCATCACGCACATTGCCATGGACTTGAAGAACCTCGGTGCGACGCACGTTGCAGTGCGGCTGTTCTTTGAGGACCCGATTCCGCTGCCGCCACAAAACGAGGCGCATACCAGCTTCGTTGCCAACCTGGCTGCCGGATCAGACTGGACACGCTTTGTCTTTCCTGTCACTGCCCCACATCTTGTGGCCGAGTTGGGCGACGTGACGAGCGCGTTGACCAACACCACCTTCTTTCGCATTTATCACAGCACGAGCGGCGACTTTCCTGGTGAGCCTATCGCGGCCTCGATTGGCATCGACAACATCCATGCCATTCCCGAGCCGGCAACCACCGCGCTGATGCTGGTCGGGTTGGGCGTGGTGGTGGGTGCCGTAGCGCGCCGGCGTGCTGCCCAACGCATGCCGCGATAGTTGACTGGGTATTTCGGACAAAAAGAAGGCCCGCACGGGGCGGACCCAGAAAAGCGGCGGAGGGGAGGGAGGAGGGCAAGGAAAGCCGCCGCAGGAGAGCACCGTACATCGGACCGGCCTTGTCGCACCCTTGCTTGCTTGAGGGGGCTGATGCAACGAATGGCAAGCGGCTTGACGTATACCTTGCCAGCTGCATCCAGCCCAGGTTGCAGGGCCAGCGCTGCTTCTGCGAAGCCGCGCGGACATCCAATGCGCACCTTGTTGGTAGCTCGCCGTGGCGTACTTTGATATCGCGAGCTATTGGGGCGTGTTTTGGCAAAACCTCTTGCGGCGGCAGTGACAGCGATTTTGGGCCCTACGGCGAGCGGCTCGCTCAGCTCCAGCAGCGCCAGCAGGTTTTCATTGGATCAATGGCTGGCCTGTGCAATGTCGAAGCCCCGCCTGGGCTTTGGTGCCAGCCAGATCACCAGCGCCGCCAGCAGGAACGACGCCGCCACCAGGCCCATCATCTCGTTGGTGGCGAGCATCACGCTCTGGCTCTGCAGCAGCCGGTCCAGCGACTCGCGCACGGCGTCCGGGCCCAGGCCCGATGCGGACAGCGTGCGCGCCGTCTCGCCCGTGGCGTCCACCACGCCCGCCAGCTCGGCGTGCATCACGCTGGTGCGGTCCTCCCAGCCCGTGGTGACGAGGGAGGTGGCGACCGCGCCGGAGAGCGTGCGCAGGAAGCTCATCAGCCCCGCCGCCGAGGCCGTCTCGTCCTCCTCCACGCAACCCAGGCCCAGGGCCGTCACCGGCACGAAGAAGAAGGGCATGCCGATGCCGGTGACCAGCAGCGGGATGGCGATCTGCCAGTACGCCATGTCGGTGGTGGAGAGGCTGCGCAAGGCCGTCACCAGCCCGATCCACAGCACGCCGGCGAAGATCAGCCGCCGCGGATCGACGCCGAGCTTGCTCATCAGCCCCCCGGCGACCGGCGCGCAGACGATGGCCAGCACGCCGGTCCAGGCCGTGGTCATGCCGGCCCAGGTCGCGGTGTAGCCCATCCAGCTCTGCAGCCACAGCGGCGTGAGCACGTTGGCGCCGAAGAAGGCACCGTAGCCCAGCGCCAGCGTGACCACGCCCACGACGAAGCCGCGGTGGCGGAACACGCGCAGGTCCACGATCGGATGCGCCTCGGTCAGCTCCCAGATCAGGAAGGCGCAGAAGCCCACGGCGGCCACCACGGCCAGCACGCAGATCAACGTGGATTCGAACCAGTCGTGCTCCTTGCCCAGGTCCAGCATCAGCTGCAGCGCGCCGACGAAGACGATCAACAAGGCCAGGCCGACCAGGTCGATGGGCTTGCGCTCCAGCGCCTGCTCGTAGCGGCGCAGCAGCCGCCAGGCGACGACGCTGCAGGCCAGCGCGATGGGGATGTTGATGGTGAAGATCACCGGCCAGGCGTAGTTGTCGCAGAGCCATCCGCCCAGGATCGGCCCGGCCACCGGCGCCACCAGCGTGGTCATGGCCCACAGGGCGGTGGCGGCGGTGGCCTTTTCGGCCGGGAACACGCGCAGCAGCAGCGTCTGCGACAGCGGCATCAGCGGCCCGCCGGCCAGGCCCTGCAGCACCCGGCCCAGCACCAGCATCTCCAGCGCGCCGGCCATGCCGCACAGCGCGGAGAACAGGCCGAACAGCGCCATCGAGGTGGCGAACACGCGCACCGCGCCGAAGCGGCCGGCCAGCCAGCCGGTGAGCGGCACGATGATGGCTTCAGCCACGGCGTAGGACGTGATGATCCAGGTGCCCTGGCTGCTGCTGATGCCCAGGCTGCCGGTGATGCTCGCCACCGAGACGTTGGCGATGGTCATGTCGAGCACGGCCACGAAGTTGGCGGTGGCCAGCACGATGGCGGCGAACCAGAGCAGGGGGCCGCGCAGGGGGGCGCCGGCGGCGGTGGCGGAGGAGGACGGGGTGGACATGGCGGGCCTCTGCCGGGAAATCAGCGGCGCACGCCGCCGGCCTCGTTCATGGACAGCACCGTGCGCTCACCCGCCGGCGCCGCCGCTTCCGCCCGCGTATCGATGCTCGCCGTCATCGACAGCCCCACCTGCAGCGGCCGCGCCGCCAGCTCGGCCGGGTCCAGCGCGATGCGCACCGGCACGCGCTGCACGACCTTGATCCAGTTGCCCGTGGCGTTCTGCGCCGGGATGGTGGCGAAGGCCGAACCGGTGCCGCCGGACAGACCCGCCACCACGCCGCGGTACTTCACGTGCTCGCCGTAGCGGTCGCTGATCAGCTCCACCGGCTGGCCGATGCGCACCTTGTCCAGTTGCCCCTCCTTGAAGTTGGCGTCCACGTGCACCTGCGCCAGCGGCACCACCGACAGCAGCGCCGCGCCGGCCTGCACCTGCTGGCCCACCTGCACCGAGCGCTTGGCCACCACGCCGTCCACCGGGGCGCGCACGACGCTGCGCTCCAGGTTCACGCGCGCCTGGTCGCGCCGCGAGCGCGCCAGCGCCACCTCGGGGTTGCCGTCCTCCGTGGTGCCGGCGATCAGCACCGCGTTGGCCTCGCGCGCACCGCGCGCGGCGCCGTGGTCGGCCTGCGCGCGGTCCACCGCCGCCTGGGCCGCCGCCAGCGCGGCGCGCGCGGTGTCGAAGGCGTTGCGCGCCTTGGTCACCTCGTCGGCGGACACGGCCCCCGAGCCCGCCAGCGCCTCGCGGCGTTGCAGGTCCACGCGGGCGCGCTCGAAGTCGGCGCCGGCGGAGGCGCGCTGCGCCACGGTGCGCTGGTACTCCCAGGCGCGCGAGGCGATCTGCGCGGCCAGGCTGTCGTCGTTGGCGGCATAGCCGCGCACGCGGCGCAGCGCGCGGCCCAGCTCGGCCTCGGCCTGCTCCAGCGCCAAGCGCAAGTCGGTGTCGTCCAGCACCACCAGCACGTCACCCTGCCTGACGGCCTGCGTGTCGCCCACGCGCACCTCGCGCACGATGCCGCCCACGGCCGGCGTCACCTGCGCCGTCTCGGCCGCGGTGTAGGCGTTGTCGGTGGAGACGAAACGCGCGGCGTGCATCCAGGCATAGGCGCCGTAGCCCAGCCCGGCCTTGGCGACCACGGCGGCCAGCACCAGTATCCAGCGCTTGCGGCGTTTCATATTGCGTTGCCGCTGCTCGTGCTCTTCCTGCTGTTGCTGCTCGGCGGCGAGCACGGTCTGGACGATCTGCGGTTCGAGGGGCATGTTCGACATGGCGGGCTCCTGGGGCGGATGGGGTGATTCCTTTTTCCGTTCTCCCTGAGCGCGTCGAAGGGCTTTCAGGCCAGCTGGCCGGCAGGGCTTCGACAGGCTCAGCCCGAACGGCGAGCTTTCAGAACGAAAAGTGCAAGGAGGAAATGAGGAGACGAGGGGGCTCAGGACGTGGGCGAGGCGTAGCCCCCGCCCAGCGCGCGCACCAGCGCGACGTCCAGCGCGAAGGCGCGGGCGTGCAGGTCGGACAAGGTGCGCAGGTTGGACAGCAGCGTGTCCTCGGCGCTGAGCACTTCGAGGTAGGTGGAGAGCCCGCCCTCGTAGCGCTCGTTCTGGATGCGCCAGGCTTCGCGCGAGGCGTCCACGGCCTGGCCGGTCTTCTCCAGCTGGCCGCCCAGCGCGCGGCGGCTGGCGGCGGCGTCGGCCACGTCCTGCAGCGCCTGCACCACGGTGCGCTCGTAGCTCGCCACGGCCTCGGCGTACTCGGCATCGGAGGCGCGCAGCTGGCCGCGCAGCCGCCCGCCGTCGAACACCGGCAGCGACACCGCCGGACCGACGCTGCCGATGGTGGAGCCGCCACTGCCGAGCATGTTCAGCCCCAGCGACTGCAGCCCGATGAAGGCGACCAGGTTGACGTTGGGATAAAAGGCCGCCTGCGCCTGGTCGATGCGGCGCGCGGCCGCCTCGGCGCGCAGCCGCGCGGCGATCACGTCCGGCCGGCGGCCCAGCAGCTCGGCTTCCAGGCGCTCGGGCAGCCCGAAGGGGCGCGACAGGTCGATGGCCGGGCGCCGGATGGCGAGCCCGCGGTCGGGGCCCGCACCCATCAGCGCCGCGATGCGGTGGCGCTGCAGCGTGAGCTGCTCCTCCAGCGCCCGCAGGTCGGCCCCGGCCGCCGCGTGGCGCGCCTGCACCTGGCGCACGCTGCCCAGGGTCTCCAGGCCGTTGGCGCGGCGCTGGCCGAACAGCTCGGTGGTCTTGCCCCGCACCTCCAGGGCCGACTGCGCCGTGTCCAGCGCGGCAAACAGCCGCGCCAGCTCGGCATAGGCCGAGGCGATGGAGGTGGCCAGCGTCAGCCGCGCCTGGGCCAGGTCGGCCCGGGTGGCCTCGGCCTCGGAGGTCGCCGCGGCCAGGGCCGCGCGGTTCCTGCCCCAGAAGTCCAGCTCCCAGGCGAAGTCCAGCGAGGCGCGGCCGTAGTCGTTCCAGCCCTGCGGCGTGGCCGCGGCGGGGCTGAGGTAGTTGCTGCTTTGCTTCTGCTGCGAGGCCGAGGCGTTGAGCGTGACCTGCGGCCGGGTGGCGGCGCCGGACACCTGCGCCAGCGCCTGCGCGCGGCGCAGCCGGGCCTCGGCCACGGCGACGTTGGGCGCGTCGGCCAGGGCCTCGGCGATCAGCGCATCGAGCTGCGGGTCGCGGTAGAGCGTCCACCAGCGCTCGTCGGGCCAGGCGGCGGCGGGAGCGCTGAAGGCCTGGGCGCTGGCGTAGCGCTGCACCGGCTTCATCTGCGCGCGGGGCTCGCGCTCGGGAAACGAGGCGCAGGCCGCCAGCGACAGGGTGCAGACCACCAGCGCGGCGCGGGCGAGGCAGCTGAGGGAAACGTTCGGGTTCATGGCGCGGGGCTCCTGAAGGCGTGAAGCCAAGGTAGGCGGCGGGGCCGCCGGAATCGTCAGGAAACGGTCGGGTTCGGGTCCGGATCGAGGGCGGCGTCGGCGCTGCGGGCGGTGTCGCTGGCGAGGCAGCGCAGCAGCTCGGCGACGCTGCTGAACACGAAGCAGTGGCCGGTGGCGATGTTTTCGAGGCGGCCGAAGAGCAGTCCGCTCTCGGGCATGGCGTCGCGGTGCAGCTTGAGCACGTAGCTGCGGCGGCTGGGGTGGCTCGCCTGGGTGCTGAGGCTCATGGCGGCGGCTCCGGCGGCGATCAGTGCAGCGCCTGCGGCTGCACGCAGGGACGGGCGAAGTCGTGGCCGATGGTGGTGCGGGCGTAGAGGTAGCTCGCCAGGGCCCGTTCGCCCAGCGTGTCCAGATCGACGTGGCCGGCGGCGTCGCAGGGGAAGCTCAACGGGCAGCCCTCGGGCAGCAGGGAGGCGAAGCGCAGCTCGTAGGCGGTGGGAATGGCGTTCATGTCGGACTCCTGGGGCGGTCGGTGCGTCGTGCTCACCGGTGCTGCAAAGCTAGGCAGCGGGGGCCTGGGAGTCGTTGGGCGCGGGTCAGGCTTGGGTCGGGGTTTGGTCAGGGGAGCGGGACAATGCGCCGGTCACCGCCACCCGGTCTGACGCCATGCCTGACGACGCGCTGCGCCTGCATTTCGACGTGTTCGAGCTGGACGAGGCGCAAGCCCGGCTGACACGCGCCGGCCAGCCCGTGGCGGTGCCGCCCAAGGCCTTCGGCCTGCTGTGCGCCCTGGCGCGGCAGCCGGGCCAGCTGATCACCAAGGACGGGCTGCTCGATGCCGTCTGGGGCCACCGCTGGGTCAGCGACTCGGTGCTCAAGACCACCGTCAGCGAGCTGCGCGCCGCGCTGGGAGACGACGCGCGCCAGCCGCGCTTCATCGAAACCGTTTCGCGCCGGGGCTACCGTTTCATGGCCGCCGCACCGCCAGTGGCGATGTCCACGGCGGTGGCGGACGCTGCCGCCCCGGCACCCGAGGCGAGGCCGTCGTTGATCGGGCGGGGTGAGGCGCTGGCCCGCCTGCACGCCGCCTGGCAGCGGGCGCTGGCGGGCCGGCGGCAGCTCGTGTGGCTCACGGGCGAGGCCGGCATTGGCAAGACGACGCTCGTCGAGCACGCCGCCGCCACCCTGGGCGCGGCAGCCGTGGCGCAAGGCCAGTGCGTGGAGCAGCACGGCGCCGGCGAGCCCTACCTGCCGCTGCTGGAGGCGTTGGGCCGGCTGTGCCATGAGGACGGTTCCCTGGTCGCCCGGCTGCGCGCCGTGGCGCCGACCTGGCTGCTGCAGATGCCTTGGCTGTGTCCCGAGGCCAAGCGCGAGGCGCTGCGGCGGGAGGTGGCCGGCTCGGGGCAGGACCGCATGCTGCGCGAGCTCGGCGAGCTGCTGGAGCGCTGCACCGCGGAGCGGCCGCTGCTGCTGGTCACGGAAGACCTGCACTGGAGCGACGTGGCGACGCTGCAGGCCCTGGACCACGTCGCGCGCCGCCGTGGCCCGGCGCGGCTGATGTGGATCGCCAGCTTCCGCGTGGCCGAAGTGATCGCCGAGGACCACCCGCTGAAGGACCTGCGCCACGAGCTGCGGCTGCACCGGCTGTGCGAGGAGATCGCGCTGGAGCCCTTCTCCGAGCGCGAGGTGGGGCAGTACCTGGCGCTGCGCACGGGCGTGGCCGAGGTGCTGGAACCGATGGTGCGCGCGCTGCACGCCCGCACCGATGGCTTGCCGCTGTTCCTGTCCGGCGTGGTCGATGAGTTGCTGACGCGGAGCACGCCGGGCGCGGACCTAGAGCCGGACGCCGCCGGCGCTTCCGGGCTGCCGCCGCGCGTGCCCGAGAGCCTGGCCGGCATCATCGGCCGTCGCATCGAGCGGCTGTCGCCCGGGCAGCGGGCGCTGCTGGAGGCGGCCAGCGTCTGTGGCCAAGCCTTCAGCGCCGGCGTGGTGGCCGAGCTGCTGGAACGCGACCCGGACAAGGTGGCCGATGCCTGCGACGCGCTCGCGCGCGCCCCGCAATGGCTGCAGTCCGTGGCGGTGGACCGGCTGCCCGACGGCACGCTGGAGGCGCGCTACGCCTTCGGCCACGCCCTGGTGCGCCAGGTCCTCTACCAGCGCATGGGCGCGCTGACGCGGGCGCGGCTGCACCGGCGCGCGGCCGAGGCGCTGGAGCGACGCCGGGCCGCCGGCACGGCCGTCTCGTCCGCCGAGATGGCTTCGCACCGCGTGCTGAGCCACGACCTCGCACTCGCGCTGGGCCACTACGCCGACGCGGCCGAGAGCGCGCTGCGCCACTTCGCGCCTGGCGAGGCGCTGCAGTTGACTGCCCAGGCGCAGGCCCTGTTGCCCGGCTGCCCGCCGGGCGCCGAGCGCGACGCGCTGGAGCTGGCGCTGCTGGGCCCGCGCATCCTGGCCGACTCGCAACTGCACGGCGTAACAGCCGCATCCACGCGCGCTGACTGCGAGCGCGTGGAAGCGCTCTACGCCGCGGGCGCGAGCCTGCCGGCCCGGGCCTCGCGCGCGCTGGAAGCGGGGCTGGGGTGGGTGTGGTTCGTGTCCGGCGAGTACGGCAAGGCGCTGGCGCTGGCTGAGCGCATGCACGCGCTGGCAGCGCAGCGCGGCGACCCCATGCTGCACGTGGCGGCCTGCCACCTCGGCGGCGCCACGATGGCCTATCAGGGCCGGCTGGCCGAAGCCCGGCAGCGGCTGGAGCAGGGCCTGGCAGCCTCAGCGGGCCTGGACAGGCCGGTGGCCGATGCGCTGGCCGTCGTGGACCTGGAGGTGTCCCTGCGCGCCCACCTGAGCCAGGTGCTGGCGCGGCAGGGGCTGGTGGACCAGGCGGGACTGCAGATCGCCGCGGCGCGGGAGCGCGCCGACCGCCTGGGCTACCCCTATGCGCGCCGGCTGGTGTACCTGTTCGAGGCCTTCCTGGCGCTGCGGCTTGGGCAGGCCGAGCAGGTGCTGGAGCTGGTGCAGGCGCTGCAGCGGCTGGCAGCGCAGCACGCGATTCTTCGGGCCGAAGGCCCGGTGCGCTGGCTGCGCGGCTGGGCGCTGGTGCAGCTGGGTCAGCCGCTGGAAGGCCAGGCGCTGATCCTGGACGGCTATGCCCGCGACGCCCGGCTTGGCATGCAGCGCGGCCGCTCCGGCGTGCTGGGCTACGCGGCCGACGCCTGGCTGCGGGCCGGCCACCCGGCCGAGGCCCAGGCGCGGCTGGATGAGGCCTTCGCACTGGCCGGGCGCATCGGCGAGCGCCTGCACACGCCCGACCTGCTGCTGCTGCGGGGAAGGATCGCGCTGGAGCAGGACGACACCGCGGCGACGCGGCAGGCACTGCAGGCGGCGTGGACTGAAGCCTGTGGGCAGCAGGCGTGGCGGCCGGCACTGGCAGCGGCCGTGGCGCTGTGCGGGCTGGCGGATGCTGGGTCGGCGGATCTCGCCGTCCTGGCCCAGGCCCGCAGCCGCGTGGTGGAGGGCACGGACGCGCGCTGGCGCAGCGGGCCGACGCGCTGCTGGAGGCGGCACGGCGACCGGGCGCGGCGGCCGGCTGAAGCCCGCGCCCGAGGCCGGCATCAGCCCGCCGCACCCGTCGTGCAGCCCTGGTCCACCAGCCCGGCCCGCAGCGCGGCCAGCCGTTGCTCGGCCTCGGCCGCAGCCGACTTGCCGCTGGCATAGCGGCCCGCGACGGCGAAGGGCACCACGGCCTTCCACGCGCTCTGCTGCTTGTCCAGCGCCGCGCGGCGGTCCGCCTCGGTGCGGGCGATGTCCTCCCGCAGCGCCTCGCAGGTGAGCGAGGCCGAGCCGGGCGCCGGCTGCGGCTGGGCTTGCGGGCTGGCGCAGCCGGCCAGCGAGGCGGCGGCCAGGAAGGTGCAGGCGAGGGCGGTGGCGGGGCGGGTGTTCATGGCGCAGGGCTCCGGTGGGCTTGAGGGGTTGATGGCGGCAGCGAAGCCGCTCCGCTGCCGTCGCATCCAGGCTAGGTGGCCGTGCCGGCGGCGTCGTCAGGCCCGGGTCGGGCTTCGGTCGGGCCCGGCGCCGCGACGTCCGACCGAAGCCCGACCGTTCCCCCACGACTTAGATACCCGCGCTGCCTAGCTTTGGGGCTCCTCAGCCAGGAGCCTTCACATGAGACAGCTCGCCTACGTCGCCACCCTCTGCCTCGCCATCGCGGCCTTCGCCGTGCAGACCGCGCAGGCCGAACCCTTGTCCGCCGCCGGCCGCTTCAAGGTCCAGGGGGAACATGCCGCCGCGGCCGGCCAGCGCGGCCTCGTGGCCGACGGCAACGGCCAGGTCGCCGCCGGCAGTGCCGGGGGCTTCAGCACCGACGCGGGCGGGCAGGGCCAACGCACGCGCCGCTTCCAGCGCTCGGCCGATGGCAGCGCCACGGCCAGCGGCCACGCCGACGCCAGCGGCCCCAATGGCACCGCGTCGCGCGACGGCAGCTACACGCGCAGTGCCGACGGCACGGCCTCTGGCGAGCGCGACACCACCGTCACCAGCGCCCGCACCGGCGTCACCTGGGACGGCAGCACGCGCTACAGCCAGGGCGCGGGCATCAGCCGCTCGCTGACCTGCACCGACGCTGCGGGCCAGCCGGTGAGCTGCGGCAGGCGCTGAGCCCGGCAACCCGCGAGGAGACACACCAATGAAGTACCTGACATTCCCCGCGGCCGGGGCCGCGGCATGCGCCTTCATGCTCAGCGCCGGCGCCGGCCTGGTCCAGGCGCAGCAAGCTTCGGCGGCCAACGGCTCGCCGGGCACCGCGTCCACACCGGTGATCTACCCGGCCAAGGGCCAGAGCGCGCGCCAGCAGGACACGGACCGCTACGAGTGCCACGACTGGTCCCGGCAGCAGTCCGGCTACGACCCGTCGCAGGCTGCATCCACCGCGACCGCGACCGGCGCTGCCGGCGGCGCCCCACCGCCCGGTGCCGGCATGGCGCAGGGCGCGCTGCGCGGGGCCGCCGTGGGCGAGCTGGTGAGCCACAACGCCGGCCGTGGCGCCGCCATCGGCGTGCTCGGCAGCGCGGCGCTGGCGCAGGCCCAGGCCCGCAAGGCGGAGCAGTCGCGCCAGCAGCAAGCGGCCCAGCAGCAGGCCGCGCGCGGCCAGCAGCGCGCGAAGTACGAGCGCGCTTTCGGCGCTTGCATGGAGGGGCGCGGCTACGTCCTGAAGTAGGGCGCCGACATGCCTATCCCGTGAAGCTGGAGAAAGGACCACCGATGAAGACACTTCCCGAGACCGGGCTGGAACACGCGTTCCTGTTCTGCATCCCGGCCACCAAGACCGTCCCGGCGCTCTATCCCGAGGCGCCGGAGTTCCAGGCCATGCCGCAGGTCTTCGCCACCGGCTATCTGGTCGGCTTGCTGGAGTGGGCCTGCATGCAGGCCGTGAACCCGTTCCTGGAGGCGCCGCACGAGCAGACGCTGGGCACGCACATTCACGTCAGCCACGGCGTGGCCACGCCGCCCGGGCTGGAGGTGCTGGTGCGCGTGAAGCTGATCCGCGTCGAGGGGCGGCGGCTGCTGTTCGAGGTCGAGGCCCACGACGGCGTGGACCTCATCAGCCGGGGGCGGCACGAGCGCTGCGTCATCGACCGCCGCCGCTTCGACCAACGGGTGGCGCAGAAGGCGGGGCGGGAACCGCCCTGGGCCTACAAAGCGGCCCGCACGAACACCAGCACCTGCGCCAGCCGCACCGACAGCCCGATGTAGAGCAGGATCGTCAGCGCCCGCAGCAGCCTGGAATGCCGGCGCCGGGCCAGGCTGCGCAGGCCGGACAGCAGGTTCAGCAGCAACAGCAGCACGCCCACCGCCGTCACCGCGTAGCCCGCGAAGTGCAGGCTCCAGCCGCCGGGCAGGGGCGTGTCGCCGCCGTAGTGCGTGGCGCAGGTGCCGGCGGCCACGATCACGGCGCCGGTGACCACGTTCCTCGCATGCGAAAAGACCGTCTCCAGCCCTTTCTGGTCGAACAGTTCCGTGGCGAGATCGCACCAGAACTCCTTGAGCGCATCGGTCATCGCGGTGCCCTTCCTGCAACTGCGGCGGCCGGGCCACACCGCCCGGCCGCTGATACAGCAAGGCTAGGCAGGCAAGGCGGCCAAGTCGTCCGGTTGCGGTCGGGCTTCGGTCCGGCTTGCACCGGCAGGGCCATGGCCACCAGGGTCCGGGGCGAGGCCCAGAATCCCCGCGTCGCCGCCACCCCATGGGACGCTCATGCACGACGAAGACGACGCGCTGCGCCTGCGCTTCGAAGCTTTCGAGCTGGACGAGGGCCAAGCCCGGCTCACGCGCGCCGGCCAGCCCCTGGCCCTGCCGCCCAAGGCCTTCGGCGTGCTGTGCACGCTGGCGCGGCAGCCGGGGCGGCTGGTTGCCAAGGAAGCTCTCCTCGATGCCGTCTGGGGCCACCGCTGGGTCAGCGACTCGGTGCTGAAGACCACCATCAGCGAGCTGCGCGCCGCGCTCGGCGACGACGCCCGGCAGCCGCGCTACATCGAGACCGCCTCGCGCCGGGGCTACCGCTTCATCGGCGTCGTGCAGGCGCCCGGGGTGGCGCCGGAACCGCCCGCCGCGGCGGCGATCCCGATGCCGGCCGCAACCGGCCCGGACGCCGAAGCGCCGCCGCCGGCTGCGCCCGCCGCGCCGCTGATCGGCCGCCATGCCGCGCTGGCGCGGCTGCAGGCGGCCTGGCGGCAAGCCGGCGCCGGGCGGCGGCAGATCGTGTGGCTCACGGGCGAGGCCGGCATCGGCAAGACCACGCTGATCGAGCATTTCATGGCCGGCCTGGGCGCCGGGGCGGCCTGCGCGCACGGCCAGTGCGTGGAGCAGTACGGCGCCGGCGAGCCCTACCTGCCGGTGCTGGAGGCGCTGGGCGCGCTGTGCCGCAATGAGCCGGAGCTGCCTGCGCTGCTGCGCACGGTGGCGCCGACCTGGCTGCTGCAGCTGCCCTGGCTGCTGCCCGATACCGCCGCACGCGAGGCCCTGCGCCAGGAGCTGGCCGGGGTGGGCCAGCAGCGCATGCTGCGCGAGCTTGGCGAGCTGCTGGACCGCTGCACCGCGCAGCGCCCGCTGCTGCTGGTGACGGAGGACCTGCACTGGAGCGACCAGGCCACGGTACAGCTCATCGACCACGTCGCGCGCCGACGCGGCCCGGCGCGGCTGATGTGGCTGGCGAGCCTGCGGCTGGCGGAGGTGATCGCCGAGGAGCACCCGCTCAAGGCGCTGCGCCACGAGTTGAAGCTGCACCGGCTGTGCGAGGAAATCCTGCTGGACCCGTTCTCCGAGCGCGAGGTGGCGGATTTCATCGGCCAGCGTTGCCCGAGCCGCACACCCTCCGAGGCCTTCGTGCGCGCGCTGCACGGGCGTACCGACGGCTTGCCGCTGTTCCTGGTCAATGTGGTGGACGAGTTGGAAGCGCAGGGCCCGGCCTGCGCCGAGGCAGCGACGGCGGCGGTGCCCGAGAGCCTGGCGGGCGTGATCGAGAAGCAGATCGCGAGGCTGTCGGGCGAGGACTGCGCGCTGCTCGAAGCCGCCAGCGTCTGCGGCACGGAGTTCCGGCCCGCGACGGTGAGCGCGGCGCTGGAGCGCGAGGCCGGCGGGATCGCCGGGCGCTGCGAGAGCCTGGCCCGGCAGCAGCAGTGGCTCAGCCACGTGGCCCTGGACAGTCTGGCCGATGGCTCGCTGCAGGCGCGCTACGGCTTCCGCCACGCGCTGTACCGACAGGTCTTTCACCAGCGCATCGGCGCCGCCACGCGCGCGCAGCTGCACCGGCGAGTGGCGCGAGCGCTGGAGGCCGACCGGGCCGCAGGCGCGGCCGTCACCGCGGCCGAGCTGGCCTCGCACTGTGAGCTGGGGCATGACATCCCCGCCGCGCTGCGCCACTATGCCGCCGCGGCCGAGAGCGCGCTGCAGCACTTCGCGCCGGGCGAGGCGATGGCGCTGACGGCGCAGGCCCTGGCGCTGCTGCCACGCTGTCCCGCGGGCGTCGATCGCAACGGGCTGGAAATGGCATTGCTGGGCCCGCGCGGCACAGCGGCGGCGCAACTGCTGGGCGTGGCAGCCCCGGAGACGGTGGCGACCTTCGAGCGCGCGCAGGAGCTGGCCGGGCAACTGCCGGCGCTGACGTCGCGGGCACTGGAGCTGGGTGCCGGCTGGGCCTACCTGGCGCGCGGCCAGTACGAGCAGGCGCTGGCGCTGGCCACGCGCATCGGCGCGCTGGCCGCCCTGCGCGGCGAGCGGCTGCTGCACGTGTCGGCGTGCAACCTGCAGGCGACGGTGGTGTCGTTCCAGGGCGACCTGGCGGGCGCGCGGCGCTGGCTCGAAGAGGGTTTACAAATCTTCTCCGAGCTAGCCGACCCGGCGCACGACCCGGCCTTCATCGTGGATCTGGGCGTGTCCATGCACGCGCGCATGGCGCTGGTGCTGTCGCACCTGGGCTTCCCCGATCAAGCGTGGGCCGAGGCCGAGCGGGCGCTGGCGCGGGCTGACCGGGTGAACCAGCCTCTGGCGCGGGTGCTGGCGCTGGCCTTCACGGGGATGCTGGCCCTGCGGCTGGAAGAGGTGCCGCGCGTGCAAGCGCTGGGCGAGGCCTTGCAGCAGCTTGTGACCGAGCACGCCGTGGCGGAAGGCGAGGGCCCGGCGCGCTGGCTGCGCGGCTGGGCCCTGGCGCACCAGGGGCAGCCGCAGGACGGCTACGCGCTGATCGTGGACGGCTACCAGCGCGCCTTCAGCCTGGGCCGCATCGGCGCCGGGCTGGCGGCGGCCCTGGGTGCAGCAGCCGATGCCGCCGCGCTGTGCGGGCGCTGGGACGACGCGCAGGCGCGGCTGGATGAGGCGCTGGCGCTGGCCCGGCGCGTGGGCGACCGCATCCTGCTGCCTGATCTGCGGCTGCTGCAGGCGCGCATCGCGCATGGCTGCGGCAACGGCGCGGCGGCGCTGGCCAGCCTGCGCGAGGCGTTGCTGGAAGCGCGAGCGCAGCAGGCGGGCTGGAGTGAACTGGCCGCGCTGGTGGGGCTGTGCGCGAGTGGCGCGGCGCAGTCGCAGGAGATAGAGATGCTGGCGCAACTGCGCGCGCGCTGTGCGGAAGGAGCGGACACGGTACTGATGCAGCGGGTCAATGAGGTGCTGGGCGCGTTGGCCGCGCGACGCAGGGGGCCGGCGGCTTGATGCTTATCGCTTGTCGATACCCAATGGAATGGTGCTTGTGCGGCCGGTAATGGTGCACTGGGAATAGATATCTCCGTTCAGACTCGCAACACCGCCTCCAAAGACGTAATAACATGACAACCGAAACTGATAGAAACGTCCGCCAGGACAATGCAGCATTCGGTGTGTTTGACGTAAGGCCCGTTGGCCTGTCGTGCGCGCCTGCGGCGGGGCTGGCCTATCGCAGCGAGCCTTGTCGGCCCAGGGCATCCAGGGCAACACGCAGGCTGTAGCCGGGCACGCTCTCCCCGGCGTCTGCACGGCGCA
>NZ_VIDQ01000096.1 GCF_009760915.1 Azohydromonas aeria | reverse complement strand
CCCTGACTTGCGCAGTTCATGTGCCTGTCGCCGCAGGTACTGCAGTGTGTCTTCGGAAAGATGGCGACCGTCGATCTTGCTCATGAACACAATATAGGCGGTGAATTATTGAATTGCCAGGTTAATAAAAGATAATGTTTCAAATCGAGCCCCTCCCGCAACGACCTGCTTCAGTATCATGGCTTCGCGCCCACGTCGCCATTCTCCTGGGCAGACGACACTGAAGCGCGACCATTCCTGCGCCTCTTGATTTTTCTTTGCTCATGCTCCACGAACTGCTGAGCCAAAGTCCAGGCACTGGGATTGTCCAGTTCCTCAAACTGGGTCCGAAAATACACTCCCATCTTGATGATCCACTGAAACTCTTCCGAACCATAGAACCATCTGGCGCCATTGCAACTTGCGTGGGCAGGCAAGAGATTTTCAATGCCATGGCCTCCACCGTAGGCATGCGGGACCACGTGGGCCACCACCCATTTTTCATTCAATAGGCCACCGCAAACATGGCAACAGCCACCCGTCTTGGCCAGGACGGCATTTTTCTCAGCCACTGTCAGTGATTTCCGCGCCACGGCGGCATCCGTCCCGCGCATTTTTGCCGCAAGTCGCTCGCGGCGAAGTTCATACAGATGGCGCTCGACATCTGCGGCGTCGATGAACATTGATCCTGCTTCACTCATTCCGGCTTCCAATCCGGTTCGTGACTGGTGCCACGATGGAGGACCTGACCGACAGGCTGCACACCGCGAATCCAGACCTGCCGCACCAGGAAGAATCCCAGCAGCAGCGCCACCGTCGCGCCCGGCGACCATTTCAGATGTCTGCGCAGGACATAAGCCATGAGCGCCAGCCCGAACAATTGAATGGGCACCAGGTCGGCGGTCAGCGTCAGCGGCGTCGGATGGCCGTGAAAAACCAGGCTGCCGATGCCGATCAGCGCCGCCAGCGCGAACAGCGGCAATTGCCACGGGTCGCGCCGCGCCTGCCGGCGCCAGGCTTGAAATGCAATCAGCGCCCCGACGATGAACGCCAGGTTGCCCAGCTGGTTGAATGGCTCGCCCCAGAAACCCGGCCCGAAACGGCCGCAGTAGAACCCGATGTCAACGACGGTCGTGGCTGTCGTCATTTCGACAGGGCTGTCGCATGCACCGGATCAGCCCGCCGCCACCACGGTATCCGGCCACGCCAGCCGCGCCACCAGCCCGCCGCCCGGGCGCGGCAGCAGCTCCAGGCAGCCGCCATGGGCCTGCGCCACGCGCTCGACAATGCTCAGGCCCAGGCCGCTGCCGGCACCGCCGGCGCCCGCCTCCGGCCCGCGCTGGAACGGCCGCTTGAGCATCTCGACCTGCTCCGGTGCGATGCCCGGGCCGCGGTCGCGCACCTCGACCCAGGCAACGCCTTCGCCGGCGCCGGTGGCCAGCTCCACCGGACCGCGCCCATGGCGCAGCGCGTTCTCCACCAGGTTGATGACCGCGCGCTCCAACGCCGGCGCGTGCAGCAGCCGCGGCGCGGGCCCCGCGCCCTGCGCCAGCCGCACCACGTGCGGCCGGGTGCAGCCCTGCAGCGCGCGCTGCGCCAGCTCGTCCAGGTCGCAGGCCATGGGTGGCTCCTGGGCGCTGGCGCGCGTGAAGTCGAGGAACTGACCCACCAGCCGGTCCATCGACTTGACGCTGTTGACCATGCTGCGCGCCAGTTCCGGCTCCATCTGCCCGGCGGCGATCTCCGCCACCAGCCGCTGCTTGGCCAGCGGCGTGCGCAGGTCGTGCGACAGGCCGGCCAGCATCAGTGCGCGGTCCTCGTTGATGCGCGCCAGGTCGGCCGACATGCGGTTGAAGCTGCGCGCGACGATGGCGATCTCGTCGGGCCCCTCCTCCGGCAAGGGTGCCGGTTGCCGCCCGGCACCGATCTCGCGCGCTGCCTCCACCAGGCCGCGCAGCGGCCGGCTGATCCAGCCCTGGATCAGCCACGCGCCCAGCAGCGCGAACAGCAGCGCGGCCACCGCCACCAGCATCAGCCAGTCCTGCAACGGCGCCACCATGGGCACCACGCCGCCGGCACGCAGACGGTAGGTCTGGTCCTCCACCACCAGATCCAGGTGCAGCTCCTGCACGCCGCCGGCCCTCTCCGACAGGGTCGCGGGCAGGCCCGCCTCAGCCAGGTACGCCAGCAGCGTGCGGTGGTAGCGCTGCTCCATCGCCTTCAGCCACGGGTGCAACCAGGGCACCGGCGGCGCAAGCGCGGTTGCCGCCTGATCCTCGCCACCGGCGTTGAAATGGTCCACCAAGGCCCGCCGCTGCGCCGGCGACAGGTCGTGCAGCCCCGAGCGCAGCCCGGTGTAGGTCTGCGCCAGCACTTCGGCAATGCGCTCGCTGCGCGGCTTGACCACCATGCCGATGAAGCTCAGGAACACGGTCAGCTCGGCCAGTGCGATGACCATCGCGAGCAGCAGCACGTTGCGCACGAACAGGCTGCGCCGCGCCTTCCTCATGGGCATCACGCCGGCTCCCCGGCCGCCCGCGGTCGCGGGTGGCTGCCCAGCAGCGCCTGGCGCCGTAGCTGCGCCTGGATGCGCGCCAGCAGCTCGCGCGGGCTGAAGGGTTTGCACAGGTAGTCGTCGGCCCCGGTGTCCAGGCCCAGGATGCGGTCCCCCGGGTCGCCGCGCGCGGTGAGCATGACGATGGGAATGCGGTGCCCCGCGGCACGCAGCCGCCGGCACGCGGCGAAGCCGTCCTCGCCGGGCAGCATCACGTCGAGCACCAGGACGTCGAAATGCGCACTCGCCAGCAGCGCCTCCAGGCCGCCGGTGTCAGGCAGGACGTGCACCTGCAGCCCCTGGCCTTGCAGGTAGCGCTGCAGCAGCCCGCGCAACTCGGGCTCGTCATCCACGACCAGCACGCGGGTCAGCTTGATGTCCATGGCGGTAATAGTAACTTTATGAAACATCACTTCATGACGACGCTCCCGGCGCGGGCGGGAAAGGTGAGAAAAAAGACGCACCCGTGCCGGCGCGGGCGGCACGCGGGTCGGTGCGGCTACCCTGTGTCGCCCCTGGGAATCCGGGCCGATCCCCTCCCGTCAACCCTCCACCGCCGCTGCCGCCCATGACCGACGCCTCCTCGCTGCGCGCCTCCTCCGCCCTTGTCCTCGTCCGCGACGCCGCCGCCGGCCCCGAGGTGCTGCTGCTGCGGCGCGCCGAGCGCGGCGACCAGAACAGCGGCGCCTGGGTGTTTCCCGGCGGGCTGCTCGATGCCTCGGACGGCGCGCTGGCCCAGGTCAGCAGCGGCCGCGACGAGGCCGGCGCCAGCGCCCGCCTGGGCCTGGCCAGCGGCGGCCTGGCCTGGTATGCCGCGGCCGTGCGCGAATGCTTCGAGGAGGCCGGCGTGCTGCTGGCCGTGGACGCGCAGGGCCGCGACGTGGCCGCCGCGGCGCTCGATGCCTCCTGGCGCAGCCACGTCTACGGCCGCGAGCAGGGCCTGCTGCAGCTGTGCCGCGAGCAGGGTTTCACGCTGGCGCTGGACCGGCTGCTGGCCTTTGCCCACATCGTCACGCCGCCGGGCCTGCCCAAGCGCTTCGACACGCGCTTCTTCCTGGCGGCCGCCCCGGCGCAGCAGCCGGCCACGCACGACGGCATCGAGATGACCGACCACCGCTGGCTCGCGCCCGCGCTGGCGCTGCAGGGCGCAGCCGGCGTGAGCGTGGTCGGCCCGGTGCGCCGGCTGCTGCAGCGGCTCGCCGCCTTCGACAGCGCCGGCGCGATGCTCGGCTGGGCCGCGGCGCTGGGCGACATCCCCTGCGAGCGTCCGCAGCGCGCGCGCGACGCGGCCGGGCAGCTCATCCCGCTGTTTCCCGAGCACCCGGGCTGGGCCGAGGCGCGGCAGGTCGATCCGGACGGGCGCGGCATCGCGCGCACCCACGTCACGCCGGGCGAGCCGATGCGGCTGTCCGGGCGCGTGATCCGCCTCACCGCCGCCAACCCGGGCGTCATGACCGGCCCGGGCACCAACAGCTACCTGGTCGGGGCGCTCGGCCGCAACGAGTGGGCCGCGATCGACCCGGGCCCGGCCGACGCGGCACACGTGGCCGCGCTGCGGGCGGCGGCGCCGGGGCCGATCCGCTGGATCCTGGTCACGCACACGCACCTGGACCACTCGCCCGGCGCCGCGCTGCTGGCGCACGCCACCGGCGCCACCGTGCTGGGCCGGCGCACGCCGCACGCGTCCTGGCAGGACACGGATTTCGAGCCCGCGCGCGAGCCGCGGGACGGCGAGCGCCTGGCGCTGGACGAGGGCACCACGCTGCGCGCGCTGCACACGCCCGGCCACGCCTCGAACCACCTGTGCTGGCTGCTGGAGGAGGAGTCGATGCTCTTCACCGGCGACCACGTCATGCAGGGCTCCACCGTCGTCATCAACCCGCCCGACGGCGACATGGCGGCCTACCTGGCCTCGCTGCGCCGGCTGCGCGACGAGCTGCCGGCGCTGCAGTGGATCGCGCCCGGACACGGCTTCCTGATCGGGCAGCCGGCCCGGGTCTGGGATTTACTCATTCGCCACCGGGAGCAGCGTGAGATGAAGCTGCTGGGCGCGTTGACCGCGCAACCGCAGCCGCTGGACGCGCTGCTGGCGCGCGTCTACGACGACGTGCCGGAAGCGAAGCACGCCGCAGCGCGGCGCTCGCTGCTGGCCTCGCTGCTGAAGCTCCAGGGCGAGGGCCGGGCGCAGGAAGTGATGGGCGACTGGCGGTTGGAGGGCAACGGCTGAGCTGCCCCGGCCGGCGCCCGGCGCTCAGTGGAAGCTTTGCCAGCCGTCGTCGTCGGCCGGTGCCGCGGCCACGGGCCGCGGCGGGCGGGCCTGCGCCGCGCCGGCGCTGCGGGCGCGGGCCTGGGCGATGGTGGCCTGCGCCAGCGCCGCGGGCGTGGCGCCGGCGGGCTGCGCTGACAGGCCCGGCTCGACCTTGAAGAAGCGCACCAGCTCCGCCAGGCGTTGCGCCTGGGCGCTGAGGCTGTCGGCGGCGGCCGAGCTCTCCTCCACCAGCGCCGCGTTCTGCTGCGTCACCTCGTCGAGCTGCGACACGGCCTCGCTGACCTGGCCGATGCCCTTGGTCTGCTCGCCGGAGGCCGAGCTGATCTCGTCGAGCAGGTCCGACACGCGCTGCACCTTGGTCACGAGGTCCGCGATCGAGCCGCCCGCCTCGTCCACCAGGCGCGAGCCTGCCTCCACCTTGCCGGTGCTGTCCTGGATGAGGGCCTTGATCTCGCGCGCCGCCTCGGCGCTGCGTTGCGCCAGGGTGCGCACCTCGCCGGCCACGACCGCGAAGCCGCGGCCCTGCTCGCCGGCGCGCGCGGCTTCGACCGCGGCATTGAGGGCCAGGATGTTGGTCTGGAAGGCGATGCCGTCGATGGTGCCGATGATGTCGGTGATGCGGTTCGAGCTGACGCTGATCTCCTGCATGGTCTGCACGATCACTGCCACCGACTCCCCGCCTTCGCGGGCCGCGGCGCTGGCGGCGCTGGCCAGCTGGGCCGCCTGCTGCGCGGTGTCGGCGTTGTGCCGGACCGTGGCGCTGAGCTCCTCCATCGAAGCCGCCGTCTCCTCCAGGTTGGCAGCCTGCTTTTCCGTGCGCTGCGACAGGTCGGTGCTGCCCACGGCGATCTGCTGGCTGCCGGCGGCGATGGATTCCGAGCCGCCGCGCACTTGCTGCACCAGCTCGGCCAGCCGCGCGCTCATGCGTGCCAGCGCCTGCAGCAGCTGCGCGCACTCGTCCTTGCCGCTGAACTGCACGTGCTGGCTCAGGTCGCCCTCGGCCACGGTCTCGGCGACCCGCACGGCGCGGCCGATGGGCGTGGTGATGGAGCGGGTGATGACGGCGGCCGCGATCACGCCCAGCGCGAGGGCCAGGGCGGCCCCTCCGAGCAGCGCCCAGCGCGCCTGGCCCTGGGTCGCGATGGACTCGGCCTTGCGCTCGCCGGCCAGCCGGACGTTGTAGGCCCACCATTGGCTGAAGGACTCGTCGGCCTTGCGGTAGGCCTCGCGCGACGGGCCCATGAGCGCCTGGCGCGCCTTCTCCTGCGCGGTGGGGTCCTGCACGGTCTGGCGGGACAGGTCCCGGATCGTCGGCCACTGCGCCGCGTAGGCCTCGACGTCCGCCTTCACGCGCTCCAGGGCGCGCCGATCCGCGTCGTCCGACAGCAGGTTCTTCGCATACGCCGCGAACTCGTCGGCCAGCGTCCTGTGCTGCTCCGCGATGCGCTTCTCGATGTCGTCCATGTCGGCCGGGCTCGACGAGAGGATGTGCTGCGATTCGAGCCGGCGGATGGTGCCGAGCGCCATCGCGGCCCGGTGCTGGATCTCGTACGAAGGCACGAGGTTGTCCGCGTAGTACATGGCATTGCCGGCCAGTGCGCCGAGCTGGCTCAGCGCCACGGCCACCACCGCGCACAGCAGCAGCAGCACCATGCCGAAACCCAGGCCCAGTCGTGGGCCAATGCGCATTCGGTTCAAAGCCTGCATGGGATTTCCTTCAATTCCTGTGTCTGGTTGAGCGTCCGTCGGTGCCGTGTGGGCACATGGGGCCCGGGCTTCGCCCGCCGATGGGCCGGGCGGCCTGGGCTGCTCGCGGACATCTGAAGAGTTCGCTATCGGTCAAATCGCGGGGCACTTGATGCAATGCCGCGCCGCGGCGGAACTTGACAGTCCGGACGCCATTGGCCGGCAAACCTGCGCCAGCCTCGGCCACTCGGCGCCCTCACCCATGCCAACCCGGACTTCCAATGCTTTCAAGACATGGAACATCGACTTGAAATGCATTGGATTTATTGAAGGCCGGTCACTACGCTTCCGATCCACAAGCCGCACGACGGCGGCGAAACGAGGAGACGAGGCATGGAGAACTTCCGGACACATCGGCGCGCCGTCCTGGCGCTGGCCGCCGCCACCGCCCTGTGCGGCATGACCAGCGCCGCGCAGGCGCAGGAGAAGCCCGCGACCCTGCTGGTGCCCTACCCGGCCGGCGGGCCGTCGGATGCGATCGCGCGCATCGTCAACACGCCGCTGGGCAAGGCGCTGGGCCAGCAGGTGATCGTGGACAACCTGGGCGGCGTCAGCGGCGCGCTGGCGGCGCAGAAGGTGCTGGCCGCGCCGGCCGACGGCCGCATGCTGTTCCAGGGCTCGCCCAACGAGGTCATCCTCTCGCCGCTGGCCAATGCCGCCGTGAAGCTCAAGGCCGAGGATTTCACGCTGGTGCACCCGATCGGCAACGCCGTGCTGGTGCTGGTGGCACGCAAGGACCTGCCGGCGAATTCCGCCGACGAGCTCATCGAGCTGGCGCGCAAGCGCAAGGACAAGCCGCTGACCTACGGCAGCGTGGGCATCGGCTCGCTCTACCACTTCATCGTCGAGGACATGGCCCGGCACAGCAGCGTGGCGTTGCAGCACGTGCCCTACAAGGGCAACGCGCCGGTGCTGCAGGACATCGGTGGCGGCATGGTGGACTTCGCGGTGCTGGTGTACTCGGCGGCCATGGGCGCGCTGGCCGAGCAGGGCAAGCTCAAGGTCATCGGCCAGCTCGGCGCCCGGCGCTCGGAGCTGCTGCCCAGCGTGCCGGCCGTGGCCGAGGGGCGGCTGCTCAAGGGCACCGACTACACGATCTGGTCGGGCCTGATGGTGCGCCGCGACACGCCCGCGCCCGTGGTCGAGAAGCTGCACAAGGGCATGCTGGCCCTGCTGCAGGAGCCGGAGGTGCGCAGGCAACTGGCGGCGCAGAGCCAGACCGCGGCGCCGCCGACGCCGCTGGCCGAGTCGGCCAGATTCTTCGAGGCCGAGACGGCCCGCTACCGGCGCATCGCGCGCGACATCAACCTGCAGGCGCAGTGAGGACCGTGAGGAACGACGCCGTGGACCTGCTTTCCGCCAGCGCCGAGCAGTCGGCCGAGTTCGTGCGGCTGCGCCGCGACATCCACCGCCACCCGGAGCTGGGCTTCGAGGAGCACCGCACCAGCGCGCTGGTGGCGGAGAAGCTGCAGGCCTGGGGCTACCGCGTCGAGCGCGGCCTGGGCGGCACCGGCGTGGTGGGGCAGCTCAGGCGCGGCAGCGGCGCGCGGCGGCTGGGCATCCGCGCCGACATGGACGCGCTGCCCATCGAGGAGGCCAGCGGCGTGGCGCATGCCAGCTGCCGCCCCGGCCTCATGCACGCCTGCGGCCACGACGGCCACACGGCGATGCTGCTGGCCGCGGCGCGGCTGCTGGCGGCCACCGGCTTCGACGGCACGCTCAACCTCATCTTCCAGCCGGCGGAGGAAAGCCTGGGCGGCGCGCTGCGCATGATGGAAGACGGCCTGTTCGAGAAGTACCCCTGCGACGCCATCTTCGCCATGCACAACATGCCCGGCATCGCGCAGGGCCGGCTGGTGCTGCGCGACGGGGCGATGATGGCCTCCTCCGACTACGTCACCGTCACGCTGCACGGCCAGGGCGGCCACGGCGCCATGCCGCACCGCGCGGCCGACCCCATCGTTGCGGCCGCTTCCATCGTGATGGCGCTGCAGACCATCGTGTCGCGCAACGTCGATCCGCTGCAGGCCGCCGTGGTCACGGTGGGCGCGCTGCAGGCGGGCCAGGCCAACAACGTGATCCCGCAGCAGGCGCGGCTGGAATTGTCGGTGCGCGCGCTGGATCACGGCGTGCGCGCGCTGCTGCGCGAGCGCATCCACGCGCTGGTGGCGGCGCAGGCCGAGAGCTTCGGCGTGCGCGCGGAGGTGGACTACCGCGAGGGCTACACGGTGCTGGTCAACGACCCCGAGCAGACCGCGCTGGCGCGCGAGGTGGCGTTGGAGCTGGTCGGCCCCGGGCAGGTCACGCCGCAGGGCGGGCAGCTCACCGGCAGCGAGGACTTCGCCTTCATGCTGGAGCGCGTGCCCGGCAGCTACGTGCTCATCGGCAACGGCGACGGCGACAGCGCCGGGGCCTGCATGGTCCACAACCCGGGCTACGACTTCAACGACGCCAACATCGCCATCGGCGCGGCGTTCTGGGTCAGGCTGGCGCAGCGCTTCCTGGCCCGCGGCGCCGGCTAGGCGCCTCGTTCCCGATGGCCGCGGCGGCCTGCCGCGGCCGGACTCCATGATTCCACGACACGCGGCCTTCAGGCCGTTGCGGGCGCAGCCTTGCCGTGCGAATCCGCTTGCACAACACGATAAATCACAAGGAGACACCCATGAACAAGCACATCGCCATCGCCGCGGCCGCCGTACTGGCGGGCTGCGCCTCGTCCGCCATGGCGCAAGGCAACGTCGCGCTCTTCGGCATCGTGGACCTCTACGCCGAGTCGGCGCGCATCAGCGGCACCGGCTCGGTGTCCAAGGTGTCCAACGGCGGCCTGTCGCCCTCGCGCTGGGGCCTGAGCGGCGCGGAAGACCTGGGCGGCGGGCTCAAGGCGGCCTTCGTGCTGGAAAGCGGCTTCGCTCCGGACACCGGCACGTCGCTGCAGGGCGGGCGGCTTTTCGGGCGCCAGGCCTTCGTGTCGCTGGCCTCCACCCGCCTGGGCGAGATCCGCCTGGGCCGCCAGTACGCGCCCATGCACTACTCGATGGCGGGCAGCGACGTCGAGGGCTTCGCCGCCTTCTCGCCCGTGCTGGCCATGTACCTCTCCGGCGACCAGGGACGCCAGGACAACCAGCTGAGCTATTGGACCCCGGTCTTCGGCGGCGTGTCCGCGGCGGTGGCCGTCGCCCTGGGCGAACGCGGTGCGGTAGCGCCCGTCGCATCGGCAGTGTGGGTGCCGGCTGCTGGCACGGCCCGCAACAGCGCCGGCGCGCTGCTGCGCTACCAGGCCGGTGCGGTCCATGCCAGCCTGGCGTACCACCAGGGCGGGCAGGCGCTGGCCGCCGGCGATGCCCGCCAGCGCGCGTTCAACCTCGGCCTGGCGTACCAGGCCGGCACGTTCGTGGCGTCGGGCAACTTCTGGGAGCACCGCAACGAGCTGCCGGGTGCCGGCACCACGCCGCGCACGCGCGGCGCGGCCATCGGCGCACGGGTGCCGTTGGGGGCCTGGAGCATCACCGGCCAGCTCGGCTACGTCGAGGACAACGGCCGCGCCTACGCCACCGGCGCAGCCAAGGCGGACGGCAGGACGACCTTCCTGAACGTCGGCGCCAACTACGCCGTGTCCAGGCGCACCGACGTCTACGTGCGCTACGTGCGCGTGGAAGACGACGACGGCGGCTTCAACGGCCGGGCCACCGCGGCGCTCAACGGCCTGTTCGGTCCCGGCAACGCGCTGTCCGCCGGCGGCTCCGCCAGCACGTTGGCCGCCGGCGTGCGTCACCTGTTCTAATACGCATCCTGGGCTTGCAAGGGCCCAGTCCCGATCGGGAGAGTCCCCGGGCAGCCTGTCACACGGCTGCGCCGGGGCGCCGAAGGAGCAACCGCCCCGGAAACTCTCAGGCACCCGGACCGGTCGGGATCACCATACTCTGAAGAGCGGCCGGACATCGTCACCCGGCACACCGCAGGAGCAAGCGGCCGCGATGGCACACATCGCGGGCCGCGAATCTCTAGGTTCCAAACAGAGGGGGCGCGCGTGGCACGCGAAGGGCCGCGCCGCGCGCTTTCAACCCCCGACGCCTGGAGCCTGATAGAGATGAAAACGATCGCAGTCATCGGCGGTGGCATCACCGGCATCACCACGGCCTACGTGCTCGCGCGGCGCGGCTACGAGGTCACGCTGTTCGAGCGCCACCGCTACGCCGGCATGGAAACCTCCTTCGCCAACGGCGGGCAGCTGTCGGCGTCGAACGCCGAGGTGTGGACGCACTGGTCCACGATCATGAAGGGCCTGAAGTGGATGTTGCGCAGCGACGCGCCGCTGCTGCTCAACCCGCGGCCCAGCTGGCACAAGCTGTCCTGGTTCGCCGAGTTCATGGCCAGCATCCCGCGCTACGAGCGCAACACGGTCGCCACGGCGAAACTGGCCATCCAGGCGCGCGCGCACCTCTTCGCCTGGGCCGAGGCCGAGGGCATCGACTTCGACCTCAAGCGCCAGGGCATCCTGCACATCTACCGCGACCGCCAGGGCTTCGAGCACGCGGCCGGCGTGTCGGAGCTGCTGGCGCGCGGCGGGCTGCCGCGCCGCGCGGTCACGCCGCAGGAGATGCGCGCCATCGAGCCCACGCTGGCGGGCACGTACTACGGCGGCTTCTACACCGAGAGCGATGCCACCGGCGACATCCACAAGTTCACGCACGGCCTGGCGCAGGCCTGCGAGCGCCGCGGCGTGCGCTGCCTCTGGGGCCAGGACGTGCGCCGGCTGCACAGCGACGGCCGCGGCGCCAGCGTCGAGGTCGGCCAGGGCGCGCAGCGCGAGCTGCACCGCTTCGACGCCCTGGTGGTGTGCGCCGGCGTCGCCAGCCGCGCCTTCGCCGCGCAGCTCGGCGACCGCGTCAACATCTACCCGGTCAAGGGCTACTCGATCACCGTGCACTTGAACGACGCGGCCAGCCGCGCGGCCGCGCCCACGGTCAGCCTGCTTGACGACGCAACCAAGCTCGTGACCAGCCGCCTGGGCGAGGACCGCTTCCGCGTCGCCGGCACGGCCGAGTTCAACGGCATGAACCGCGACATCCGCGCCGACCGCATCCGGCCGCTGGTGGACTGGGTGCAGCAATGCTTCCCCGGCGTGAGCACGCGCCAGGCGGTGCCCTGGGCCGGGCTGCGGCCGATGATGCCGGACATGATGCCGCGCGTCGGCCGCGGGCGCCGCGCCAACGTGTTCTACAACACCGGCCACGGCCACCTGGGCTGGACGCTCTCCGCCGCCACCGCCGACCTGCTGGGCGCGGCGGTGGACCAGGCGCTGGGCGGACGCGCGGCGCTGCCGGTGGACGCGCTGGCGGTCTGAGGCCGGCCGCGGTGGGCGCGGCTACCATGGGTTGCACGCAACCCCTGCATCGCGAGCGCACACCATGACGCTGGTCCAGCTCAGGCATCTCATCGCGCTGGCCGAGTCCGGCTCCTTCACGCAGTCGGCCGAGGCGCTGTGCATCACGCAGCCCGCGCTCAGCCGCAGCGTGCAGGCGCTGGAGCAGGAGCTGGGCCAGCCGCTGTTCGACCGCACCGGGCGCCGCAGCGAGCTCACGCCCTTCGGGCGCGAGGTGGTGCAGCGCGCGCGCCAGCTGGTCTTCGACGCCGACGAGCTCGCGGCCAGCGGCCGGCAGATGAGCGCGGGCCAGGCCGGCGCGGTGCGCCTGGGGCTGGGGTCAGGGCCCAGCGCGATGCTGTCCACGCCGCTGCTGCACACGGTGGCCACGCGCCATCCGGGCCTGCGCCTGGACATCGTGCGCGGCCCGGTCGGGCACCTGACGCAAGCGCTGCGCGACCGGGAACTCGATGCGCTGGTCATCGACGTGCGCTCGCTCGCGCCCGCGCCCGACCTGCGCGTGACGGCCGTGACGGAGCTGCGCGGCGCCTTCCTGTGCCGGCCGGACCACCCGCTCACGCGCTGGACGCGCGCGCTGCGCTTCGCGGCGCTGCAGCAGTTCCCCCTCGCCTCCACGCCGCTGAGCGACGAGGTGGCGCGCATGCTGGTCGAGCGCTACGGCCGCGCGGCGCATCCGGGCAGCTGCGTGACGCTGTGCTGCGAGGACATCCCGGCCCTGGTGCAGGTGGCGCGGCACAGCGACGCGGTGCTGCTGACCATCCGCGCCGCGGCGCCGGACCTGGTGGAGCTGCCGGTGGAGCCGGCGCTCGAAGCCAAGGCGCGTTTCGGCGTCGTCACGCTGGCCGGGCGCAGCGAGGCGCCGGCCATGCCGATCGTGCGCCGGCTGGTGCAGGAGCATCTGCACGATTGAGCGGCGACGAATGGCTTCCGCAACAGGACGTACACAGGGCGAACATCAGCTACCACCCGCCGTGGCCGGGCGGTGCAAGCGCGCGGTGAATGCCGGCATGGACAAGCGCTCGTCGACAGCGAAATCCGCCGAGGGCTCGATCAGCTGGTTTCCCCAGGACTCGACCAACTGCTGCACCGTCTCCGCCACCACGCGCGACGCTGGAGAACGCTTGCCTTGCCTTGGGAAGCCCAGCGTGACGTGACGAACCAGGTCAGGCTCGACCAGCCGGCTCACCTGGATCTCGCCGCGCTCAAGCTCCGCCTTCAGGGAGTAAGGCCCAAGCACCGAGTACAGCCCCGGCGTGTGGATCACGAGTTCCTTCTGCACGGTCAGGGAATCGGCTTCCACCACCGCCTGCAGCTTGAATCCCAGGCTGCGCGCCGTCTCGTCCAGGGCGTGGCGCCAGTGGCCGGGACGGCGCGGCAGCACGAGTTTCAGGCCTGCGAGCCTGGTGAAGTCCACCGTGGGCTTGCTGGTAAGCGCATCGCCCGGGGCTGACACCACGTAGGTGTGCGCCACGCACAGCAGCTTCTCTTCGCGCCCGCTCGGCCGCTGGAAGCGGAACAGGATGGCCAGGTCCACGGTGCCGCTGTCGAGCATGGCATCGAGCTCCGTGCCCTGCGCCTCCCGGATGTTGAGCCGGATGCCGGGATGCTCGGCCTGCAGCCGCTGGTACAGGTGCGTCATGAGCGGGTGGGCCGCTGTCGGCACGATGCCCAGCTGCACCTCGCCCACGACCTTGCCGGCATCCGCCCGCAGCTCGTCCATGAGCTGCTCGGTGTCCTGCAGCCAGCGGCGCAACCGCGCGGCGGTGTACTCGCCGATCTCCGTCAGCGCCACGCCACGTCCGGTGCGGCGGAACAGCGGGCTGCCGCACTGGGCCTCGAAGTCGCTGATCTGGCGGCTGATGTGCGACTGCACCGTCTGCCGACGCGCCGCCACCTTGCTCAGGCTCCCCGCCTCGGCAACTTCCAGAAAGAGGCGGACGCTGGCGATGTTCATGGTTTGCCCTTATGAGCCATGCCAAATCAGGCAAGTCTGAAAGCTCAGGATTCTATCTAGGCGGAATATCGGCCGATTCCTACAGTGCGCTCCATTCGCTGCGGCGTCCCTTCCACCCCGGGCAGGGCCTGCGCCGCGGCCCACAAGAGGAGCCACTTTTGAAACTCGCCAGCTTCACCTACCAGGGTCGCGCCGCCTACGGCGTGGTCCAGGGCGACCAGTACCTCGTTCCCGCGGCCGACTTCCTGAACCGCTTTCCCGACCTGGCCTCGGTGCTGCGCGCCGGCGCGCTCGCTGACCTGGAAGCCGCGGTGCGCAGCGGCGGCACGCAGGTGCCGGCCGATGCCGTGCAAGGGCTGCCGGTGATCCCGGCGCCGGGCAAGATCTTCTGCGTCGGCCTGAACTACAAGACCCACGTCGCCGAGATGAAGCGCCCCGACGCCGAGTACCCGGCCATCTTCGTGCGCTTCGCCGACAGCCTGATCGCCGCGGGCGACACGCTGCTGCGCCCAAGCTTCTCCGAGCGCTTCGACTATGAGGGCGAACTGGCCATCGTCATCGGCAAGGGCGGCCGCCACATCGCGCAGGCCGACGCCTTCGACCACATCGCCGGCTACGCGTGCTTCAACGACGGGTCGGTGCGCGACTGGCAGCGCCACACGCACCAGTGGACCCCGGGCAAGAACTTCCCCGGCACCGGCGCCTTCGGCCCGTACATGGTCTCCGCCGACGAGGTGGGCGACGTCAATGCGCTCACGCTGGAAACGCGCCTCAACGGTGAAGTGGTCCAGCACGCCTCGCTGTCGGACCTGATCTTCACCATCCCGGTGGTCATCGAATACATCTCCCGCTTCACGCCGCTGTCCCCCGGCGACGTGATCGCCACCGGCACGCCCGGCGGCGTGGGCGACAAGCGCACCCCGCCGCTCTACATGAAGGACGGCGACGTGGTCGAGGTCGAGATCACCGGCCTGGGCACCCTCCGCAACCCCGTCGGCACGGCGGCCTGACGCGCACCCCAAGCAACCCGGTCACCACCATGGCAAGCCAACCCCAACTGCGCATCGCCGTCGACATCGGCGGCACCTTCACCGACATGGCCGCCTTCGACGAGGCCAGCGGCAAGCTGCTCTTCGGCAAGGCGCTGTCGACGCACGGCGAGCTCGTCAAGGGCATCCAGGCCACCATCGACAGCGCCGACATCGACTGGCGCGACGGCCACCTGTTCCTGCATGGCTCGACCATCGCCATCAACACGCTGCTGGAGCGCAACGGCGCCAAGACCGCGCTGCTGATCACCGAGGGCTTCCGCGACATCTACGAGATCGGCCGCGTCAACCGCCCCGACGCCTACAACCTGTTCTTCAACAAGCACACGCCACTGGTCAAGCGTTCGTTGCGCTTCGAGGTGGCAGAGCGCCTGCGCGCCGACGGCAGCACCCACAAGCCGCTGGACGAGGCGGCCGTGCGCGAGCTGGCCCGCGACCTCAAGGGCGAGGGCGTCGAGGCCGTGGCCGTCCTGCTGCTGCACTCGTACCGCAACCCGGCGCACGAGCAGCGCGTCAAGCAGATCCTCCAGGAAGAAATCCCCGGCGCCTTCGTGTGCGCCTCGCACGAGCTGTCGCAGGAATACCGCGAGTTCGAGCGCGTCTCCACCGCGGTGGCCAACGCCTACGTCGGCCCGCGCGTGTCCGAGTACCTGGGCCAGCTGGAGAACCACCTGGGCAGCAAGGGCTTCGACGGCGACTTCTACATCGTGCAGTCCACCGGCGGCCTGTTCCCGGTGGAGCACGCCAAGGTCGGCTGCGTGCGCATGCTGGAGTCCGGCCCCGCGGCCGGCGTGATCGGCGCGCAGGCCATTTGCGCGCAGCTGGGCATGGGCGACGCCATCGCCTTCGACATGGGCGGCACCACGGCCAAGGCCGGCGTGATCAGCGAGGGCCGGCCGCTGACGACGGGCTCGGCGCTGATCGGCGGCTACGAGCGCGCGCTGCCGATCCAGATCCCGATGATGGACATCCACGAGGTCGGCACCGGCGGCGGCTCCATCGCCCGCGTCGAGACCGGCCATGCGCTGCGTGTGGGCCCGCAGAGCGCCGGCTCCATCCCCGGCCCCGTGGCCTACGGCCGCGGCGGCACCGAGCCGACCGTGACCGACGCCAACCTGCTGCTGGGCCGCCTGGACGCCGAGCACTTCCTGGGCGGCGAGCTCAAGTTGGACCTCGACGGCTGCCAGCGCCAGATGCGCGAGCGCGTGGCCAAGCCCCTCGGCCTGGAACCGACGGAGGCCGCCGACGGCATCCTGCGCATCGCCGTGACGCAGATGTCGCACGCCGTGAAGGCCGTGACCACCGAGCGCGGCCTGGACGCCGGCAGCTTCACGATGGTGGTGTACGGCGGCGCAGGCCCGCTGCACGCCTCGGCCATCGCGCGCGAGATCGGCATCCGCAAGGTGCTCATCCCGTACGCGCCGGGCTACTTCTCGGCCTACGGCATGCTGTTCTCCGACCTGCGCTACGACTACGTGCGCTCGGTGTTCCGCAAGCTCAACGACGTTTCGTTCGACGAGATCGAGGCCGCCTACAAGAAGATGGAGGACGAGGGCCGTGCCGCGCTGGCGCAGTCCGGCGTCAAGCCCGACGGCATCGTGATCGAGCGCGCGGCCGACATGCGCTACGTCGGCCAGGAGCACGCCGTGACGGTGGACCTGCCCATGGCCTTCTTCGAGTCCAGGGACCGCTCGGCCATCAAGCAGCAGTTCGACGAGCTGCACAAGGTGCGCTACGGCACCTCGGCCCCGAAGGAGCCGGCCGACCTGGTGAGCCTGCGCGTGACGGTGCTGGGCACCATGAAGAAGCCGCCCAGGCACAGCGTCGAGTCGGGCACCGACACGCCCGAGAAGAACGCCATCCGCGCCGTCAAGCCGGTGTACTTCCGCACGGGCGGCTGGGCCGACACGCCCGTCTACGTCCGCGACCACCTGCGCGCCGGCAACGTCATCGCCGGCCCGGCGCTGGTCGAGGAACACGCCTCCACCACGGTCGTGCAGCCCGGCGACGAGTTGCGCGTCGATGAGCTCGGCAACCTGCAAATCTCCATCGGGAGCGACCGCTGATGACCACCGCGACCACCACGGGCACCCACACCATGGCCACCACCGCTGCCGCGACCGTCGATCCGGTCACCGTCGAGATCATCCGCAACGGCCTCTACGCCGTGACGGAGGAGATGAAGACCAACCTGACCCGCACCGCCTACAACCTCATCATCTACGAGGCACTGGACTTCACGGTCGGTCTCTTCACCAGGGAAGGCGACACGGTTTCCATCGGCCTGGGCCTGCCGATGTTCATCCGCGGCATGTCGGAGACCGTCAAGGCCAAGATCCGCCACTTCGGCTACGACAACATCAAGCCCGGCGACATCCTGGTCACCAACGACGCCTACACCACCGGCAGCCACCTGAACCACTTCACGTTCACCATGCCGGTGTTCCATGAGGGCAAGCTGGAGGGCTTCACCTGCTGCATGGCGCACTGGCTGGACGTGGGCGGCACGCTGGGCAACGTCACCACCGACATCTTCAGCGAGGGGATCCAGATCCCCATCATGAAGTACCAGCGCGAAGGCGTGGTCAACCAGGACCTCATCGACATCATCGCGATGAACGTGCGCCTGGCCGAGCGCGCGCTGGGCGACCTGCGCGCCCAGATCACGGCCATCACCACCGGCGAGCGCCGCTACGTGGAATTGCTGCAGCGCTACGGCGCGGATGCCGTCAATGGCTCGATCCGCCAGATCATGGACGCCTCCGAGGCGCTGGCGCGCAAGAACACGCTGTCCATCCCCGACGGCACCTACGAGGCCGAGTCCTTCATGGACGACGACGGCCTGGAGATCGGCAAGCGCATTCCCATACGCGTCAAGGTCACCGTCCAGGGCGACGAGATGACGGTGGACCTCTCGGACGTGAGCAAGCAGGTGCGGGGCTTCTACAACTCGGGCTTCACCACCGGCATCGCCTGCGCGCAGGTGGCCTACAAGTGCCTGACCACGCCAACCGATTACCCGGTCAACGACGGCTCGTTCCGGCCGCTGAAGGTGATCATGCCCATGGGCACCGTCATCAGCGCCGAGCGCCCGTACCCGATGCGGGTGTGGATGACCTTCCCGATGACGGTCATCGACACCATCTTCAAGGCGCTGGCGCCAGCCATTCCCGACCGCTCCATCGCCGGCCACCACGCCGACCTGGTGTTCCCCAACATCCACGGCATCTCGCCGGAGGACGGGCGGCTTTTCATCGTGGGCATCGGCCCGCTGGGCGGCGGCTGGGGCGCGAAGTCCAAGGAAGACGGCGTGTCGGTGACGGTGTGCATCAACGACGGCGACACCCACAACAGCCCCACCGAGCAGCTCGAAGCCAAGTACCCGGTGCTGGTGGAGAAGTACGAGATCCGCAAGGACAGCGGCGGCGCGGGCCAGTACCGCGGCGGCCTGGGCGCGGAGATGGTGGTGCAGGCGCTCTCGCCCTTCACCGTCACGACCCGGATTGATCGCGTGCACTGCAAGCCCTGGGGCCTGGAAGGCGGCGGCGACGCCATGGGCAACGGCCTGGCCGTGCGCCACAAGGGCGAGTGGAAGACCGACCACCCCAATGCCAAGATCTTCAACGTGCGCCTGGAGCGCGGCGACGCCTACAAGATGCTTTCGGGCGGCGGCGGCGGTTTCGGCAACCCGCTGGAGCGCGAGCTCGACAAGGTGGCCGAGGACGTGCGCGAAGGCTACGTGAGCGAGCAGGTGGCGCGCGAGGTCTACAAGGTGGTCCTGGACTCCAGCGGCCAAGTGGACGCCGACGCGACGGCCGCGCTGCGCAAGGCGGGCCCTGCCAGCGCTGGCGGTGCCGCCGAAGACCTCGCCTGGGCCGGCCAGTGAGCACCGCCGTGGCCGACGACCTCGCGCACCAGGCCAACGCGCTGCTGGACCTCTGGAGCCAGCTCTCGGCCCACCACGTGGTGCTGGGCTCGGGCTGCGCCTGCGGCGTGGGCGGCGTGAGCCTGCGCCTGGAGGACTTCGAGCTCGACATCGTCGGCTACCTGGAGGATGCCGGCCTGCGCTGCGAAGTCGCAGCCGTGGTCGCCTTCTTCCAGGCGCTGCGGGCGGCGCCGCAGCCCGCGCAGCCGCTGCTGGCCCTGCTGCACGACATGCATCAGGAGCGGCTGCCCGGCGAAGTGGCCGCCTGGCTGCTGCCGCGGCTGGAGCGCACGCTGCGCTCGTTTGCCGAGCTGCACGGACCCAAGGGCCAGGGCTGAAGCCATGAGCGGGCACTTCACGTCACTGCTGGCCGCCGCCGCGCAGGAGGAACACGGCCAGCGCGTGCCCGTCACGGTGCTCACCGGCTTCCTGGGCAGCGGCAAGACCACGCTGCTCAACCGGCTGCTCCAGCTGCCCGACCTGCAGGGCACGGCCGTCATCGTCAACGAGTTCGGCACGGTGGGGATCGACCAGGACCTCATCGCCCGGGCCAGCGACGACACCATCCTGCTGCCCAACGGCTGCCTGTGCTGCGCCATGCGCGGTGACCTGGTCGAGGCGCTGGCGCGCCTGGCCGAGCAGGGCGAGATCGCGGGCGCGCCGCTGAAGCAGGTGCTGATCGAGACCAGCGGCCTGGCCGATCCGGGGCCGATCCTGCGCACGCTCATGGGCGAGCCCGCCGTGCGGCCGCGCTTCGCCGTGGCCGGCGTGGCGTGCACGGTGGACGCGGTGCTCGGCATGGGCACGCTGGACGCGCATCCGGAATCGGTGCAGCAGGTGGCGGTGGCCGACGCGCTATTGCTGACCAAGCTGGACCTGATCGACGGCCCGCCCTCGCCGGCGCTACTGGAGCGGCTGCGATCCCTCAACGCCCATGCCGCGCTGCATCCGGCCCGCGACAGCCTGCCCCAGGCCCTGCGCGACCTGATGCAACGCCACGACGCGCTGTCGGGCGCAGCGGCGCGGACGGGCGCGCAGGCCGAGGCCCCGTTCTACAGGCCCATCAACCCGGCCACTGCGGCTGACGAGGCGCCTCGCCACCGCGACGGCATCTCGTCCTTCGTGCTGGTGCGCGAGGAGCCGCTGCCGCGCGAGGCCTTCTTCACCTGGATGGACCTGCTCGTGGCCAGCCGGGGCGAGGACCTGCTGCGCGTCAAGGGCCTGGTGCACCTGGCCGAAAGCCCCGGGCAGCCGCTCGTGATCCACGGCGTGCAGCACCTGTTCCATCCGCCTGAAGCGCTGCCGGCCTGGCCCAGCGCGGACCGGCGCACGCGCATCGTGTTCATCACGCGCGGCCTGGATGCCGAGGCACTGGGGCAGACGCTGGACGTGCTCGTGCGGCGCCACATGAGGAGCCGGCGCTCCACACCCTGATTCCCGAACCTTCAACGACCCGTAGGAGACAAGATGAGGCTGCAGAGTTTTCTGGCGGCAGGCCTGGCCCTGCTCATCGCGCCGGTCTGGGCCCAGGCGCCCAGGTTCCCTGAAAACGGCAAGACCATTCGCATGATCGTGCCCTTTGCCGCCGGCGGCGGCGTGGACAACGCCGCGCGGCTGCTGAGCGAGCAGTTGCGCAAGCAGCTGGGCGTGACCGTGATAGTGGACAACCGCGCCGGTGCCAACGGCACCGTGGGCGGCAAGGCGGTGCAGATCGCGCCGGCCGACGGCTACACGCTGCTGTTCTCGGCCTCCACGCACGTGCTGGCCAGGCAGGTCATGAGCAGCCCGCCCTATGACCCGCAAGCCGATTTCGCCCCGGTGGCCCGGGTGGGCGAGGCGCCGCTGATGCTCGTCATCTCGCCGCAGCTGCCACAGGACAAGCTCACCGACGTGCTGGCCGCCGCGCGCCAGCAGCCCGAGAAGTGGATGGCCGCCATTCCCGCCGCGGGCGCGGCCAGCCACCTGGCCACGCTGCTGCTGGCCAAGCAGGGCAACGTGAAGTTCACCTATGTGCCCTACAAAGGTACGCAGCCGGCGCTGGCCGACGTGGCCGGCGGCCACGTCAACCTGCAGTTCGACTCCATGATCTCGCTGCTGCCGCTGGCCAAGGCGGGCAAGGTCAAGGCCATCGCCATCAGCACAAGGATGCGCAGCGAGCTCGCCCCCGAAGTGCCCACCGTGCATGAAGCGGGCGTGCCCAACTTCAATTTCGTCACCTGGTACGGCGTCTGGGCCCCGAAGGACACGCCGCCCGATCGCGTCACGGCACTGCACGCCGCCATCAACACCGCCGTGGCGGAGCTCGGCAAATCCGGCGCCCTTGCCAAGCTGGGCGTCGATCCCGTAACCGAGACCATCGAGCAGTTCAAGCGCTACGTCGCCAACGACGTGGCACAGAACACCGAGCTGCTCAAGAGCGCGGGTTTCAGGCCGGAGTAAGGCGCCCCGGCGACTCCCCCCGCCAATCCATTACAGCCGCCTCCCGCAGCGCACGACGCGCTGCCGGTGGAGGGTTTTCGCGTTTTCACCCAACAGAACGCGCGCCAAGCGCCCGATACCCAAGGAGACAGGGACATGTTGAAGCAAACCCTCTGGGCCGCCGGCCTGGGCGTGGCCTGCATGGCGGCCGTGGCGCAGTCGTCGTCAGTGACCATCGGCGGCACCATGGACGTGGGCGTGCGCCACGTGAAGAACGGCTCGCTGGGATCGACCACCTCGGAGGTCAGTGGCAGTAACGCCACCAGCAAGCTCATCATCCGAGGCAGCGAGGACCTGGGCAACGGCCTGAGCGCAGGCTTCTACCTCGACGGCACCATCCTGGGCGACACGGGCCAGGCCGGTGCCAGCACGCCTGCGGGCCAGCTGTGGGACCGGCGCTCCACCGTGAGCCTGGCCAGCAAGACCCTGGGCGAGCTGCGCCTGGGCCGCGACTGGGTGCCCACGCACCTGAGCTGGACGAGCTTCGACCCCTTCTCCACGCTGGGCATCGCCGGCGCCAACAGCTTCCGCAGCTTCGCCGCCTCGCGCGCGTTGGGCCAGGCCTTCGGCACCCTGCCTGATGCGCAGCAGGCCAACCCCACGCTGCGTGTGAGCAACGCCGTCGAGTACTTCCTGCCCGGCGGCCTGGGCGGCTTCTATGGTCAGCTGGTCGTCACGCTCGACGAGCGCGGCACCACGGCTGCAGGCTCGACCAAGGGCCGTGGCTTTCGCCTGGGCTGGGCCGGCAAGGGTCTGGACGTCAGTGCGGCCCAGTTCACCACCAGCAATGCCACTGGCGGCCAGAACTTCAAGGACCAGGTCTATGGCGCCGGCCATGACTTCGGCTTCGCACGGCTGAGCCTGGCGCAGCGGCGCTGGGTATTCGGGCCGGACCGCAGCGTCAACACGCTGGTCGCAGCCCTGATTCCGGCCGGCCCGGGTGCCGTCAAGCTCACCTACCTGCGCCTGGACCAGAAGGGCGCCACCGCCGCCCAGAGTTCCAACGACGCTCACCTGATCGGCGCCGGCTACGTCTACAACCTGTCCAAGCGCACGGCGCTGTACGCGCATGCCTCGCGCATCTCCAACGACGGCGCCGCCGCCTTCGCAGTGGCAGGCGGCCCGGCCGTGAGCGGCGTGAGCACGGCGGCCAACTATTTCGGCGGCCAGCGCTCCACGGCTTACGAACTCGGGCTGCGCCACGACTTCTGACGCTTGCACCCCCGTGCCGGGCTTTCGGCATCGCCGCCATCGAGGCCCCGGCACGGGACGCGCGGCTCAGCCGCGCTCGGCCGTGGCCGCCACCGGCGCCAGCCCGGCATTGACCCCCGGCTCGCCGTGCGGCTGCGCCGACGCCGAGCGGCCGTGCTTGATCATGGCCACGGCCACCGCGGCGATCACCGCGGGGATCGCGATGGCGATGAAGTTCTGCTGCAGCGGCAGCGCCATGCCCACCAGCGCGCCGATCACGATCGGCGCCAGGATCGCGCCGCTGCGGCCCACGCCCGAGGCGAAACCGATGCCGGTGGAGCGGACGGCCATCGGGTAGAACTGCCCGGCGTAGGCGTAGGTCACGATCTGCGTGCCGATGGTGGAGGCACCAGCCAGGCCCACGACGAAGAACAGTGCCTCCGTCGGCATGGGCACGCCCAGCAGCGTGATCGACACGGCCGCCAGCACGTACATCGAGAACAATACCCACTTGATGTGGAAGCGGTCGGCCAGCCAGCCGCCGCCGACCGCGCCGATCATGGCGCCGAAGTTCAGCGTCAGCACGAAGGTCAGCGCCGAGCCCAGGCTGTAGCCGGCGCCGGCCATCAGCTTGGTCAGCCAGGAGCTGAGCGCGTACACCATGAACAGGCACATGAAGAACGCGATCCAGAACATCACCGTGCTGAAACCGCGGCCGTCCTGGAACAGGTGGCGCACCGGCGCGCTGTCAGCCTTGTCCACGGCGGGCAGCGCGAAGCGGTCCGCCGCGGTGGGGCGCAGGCCCGGGTCGAGCCTGGCGACGATGGCCTTGAGCTCCTCGTGGCGGCCCTGCTTGAGCAGGAAGGGCATCGACTCGGGCAGCGACTTCAGGATGAACGGGATCAGCGCCACCGGCAGCACCGCGGCGAAGAAGACCGACTGCCAGCCCCAGCTCTCGATCAGGCCCTTGCCCAGCACCGCGGCGAGCATGCCGCCCACCGCGTAGCCGCTGAACATCAGCGTGACCATGGTCGAGCGCACCTTGCGCGGCGAGTACTCCGTCATCTGCGCCACGACGTTGGGCATCACCCCGCCGATGCCCAGGCCGGCCAGGAAGCGGGTGACGCTGAACGTCACCGGGTCGCTGGTCAGCCCCGCGGCCGCGGTGAACACGCTGAAGAGCACGATGCAGATGGCGATGGCCCAGCGCCGGCCGATGCGGTCGGCGATCGTGCCGAGGAAAATGGCGCCGAACATCATGCCGAACAGCGCCGAGCTGACCATGAAGCCGGCCTGCGTCGGGTCCACGCCCATCTGCTTCATGATCGACGGCAGCGCGATGCCGGCCACCGCCAGGTCGTAGCCATCGAAAATGATGATGAGCGCGCACCAGAACAGCACCAGGCCGTGGAAGCGGTTGAAGCGGGCCTCGTCGGCCACCTTGTGTACGTCGATGG
>NZ_VIDQ01000095.1 GCF_009760915.1 Azohydromonas aeria | reverse complement strand
ACAACCTGGAGGATCCGTACCGGCTCTTCCGCTGCCACACCATCATGAACTGCGTGGACGTGTGTCCCAAGGGCCTCAATCCTGCTGGCGCGATCAGCAAGATCAAGGAGCTCATGGTGCGCCGCGCCATCTGAGAAGCGGTCAGTCCTCCGAAAGCCTGCCATGGACAATCTTCTCGACGCCCGCGCCCTGAGCAAGCTCAAGTGGCGCTGCCGCCGCGGGCTGCTGGAGAACGACCTGCTGATCGAGCGCTTCTTCCAGCGCCACGAGGCCACGCTGACCGTGGCACAGGGAGAAGCGCTGTCCGCGCTCATGGAGCTGTCGGACAACGACTTGCTGGACCTGCTGCTGCGCCGCAAGGAGCCGCAGGGTGAACTGGACCGGCCCGACGTGCATGCGCTGCTGGAGCAACTGCGCACGCCGCCGGCACAACCGAATTGACGTAGAGAAAGGGAACACCCCGATGAATGCCTCCGACGTGAAAGCCACCCTGTCGTTCTCGGACGGCAGCCCGAGCATGGAACTGCCCATCTACAAGGGCAGCATCGGGCCGGACGTGCTCGACATCCGCAAGCTCTACGGCCAGACCGGCAAGTTCACCTACGACCCGGGCTTCCTGTCCACGGCCTCGTGCCAGTCGGCCATCACCTACATCGACGGCGACAAGGGCGAGCTGCTGTACCGCGGCTACCCCATCGAGCAGCTGGCGCAGCAGTGCGACTTCCTCGACACCTGCTACCTGCTGCTGTACGGAGAGCTGCCCAACGAGCAGCAACAGCGCGACTTCCACAAGCTCGTCAACAACCACACGATGGTCAACGAGCAGATGCAGTTCTTCCTGCGTGGATTCCGCCGCGACGCGCACCCGATGGCGGTGATGACGGGCCTGGTGGGCGGCCTCTCGGCCTTCTATCACGACAGCACCGACATCAATAACCCGCAGCATCGCGAGATCGCGGCCATCCGCCTGATCGCCAAGATGCCCACGCTGGTGGCGATGGCGTACAAGTACTCGCTGGGCCAGCCCTACATCTATCCGAAGAACTCGCTGAGCTACGCCGGCAACTTCATGCGGATGATGTTCGCCACGCCGTGCGAGGACTACGAGCCCAACGACGTGCTGGTGCGCGCGATGGACCGCATCTTCATCCTGCACGCCGACCACGAGCAGAACGCCTCGACCTCCACGGTGCGCCTGTGCGGCTCCTCCGGCACCAACCCGTTCGCGGCCATCGCCGCGGGCGTGGCCTGCCTGTGGGGCCCGGCCCACGGCGGCGCCAACGAGGCCGCGCTCAACATGCTGGAGGACATCCAGCGCCAGGGCGGCGTCGAGAAGATCGGCGAGTTCATCAAGCAGGTGAAGGACAAGAACTCCACCGTCAAGCTGATGGGCTTCGGCCACCGGGTCTACAAGAACTACGACCCGCGCGCCAAGCTGATGCGCGAGACCTGCCACGAGGTGCTGGGCGCCCTGGGCCTGGAGAACGACCCGCTGTTCAAGCTGGCCATGACGCTGGAGAAGATCGCGCTGGAAGACGAGTACTTCGTCGCCCGCAAGCTCTACCCGAACGTGGACTTCTACTCCGGCATCGTGCAGCGCGCCATCGGCATCCCGGTGAGCCTGTTCACCGCGATCTTCGCGCTGGCCCGCACCGTGGGCTGGATCGCGCAGCTCAACGAGATGATCGCCGACCCCGAGTACAAGATCGGCCGTCCGCGCCAGCTCTACGTCGGCGCCGAGCGCCGCGACGTGCAGCCGGTGGAAAAGCGCTGATCGCCTGATCCGCGCGCACCGCTGCCTCCCGGCCCCTGGGCCGGGAGCGTCCGCCCGAGAACCCCGGCCCTGCCGGGGTTTTTTCATGGGCGGTTCCAATGCCGGCCGGCACCCTGCCGAGCACACTTTCCAGACGAGCCGACCCGACCGAACCCGATGCACAACCCACCCTCCCGCCGCCGCGCCATCACCGCCGCCATCGTTGCCGGCGCAACCCTCGCGCTGGCCGGCCCCGCCGCCGCGCAGGCCAGGAAGTATCCCGAGCGTCCCGTCACCTTCGTCGTGCCGTTCCCGGCCGGCAGCGCCACCGACCAGGTGGCGCGCGTGCTGGCCGAGCACATCGGCCGTGCCGCGGGCCAGAGCGTGATCGTGGACAACAAGCCTGGCGCCAACGGCACCATCGGCACCGCCGCCGCGGCCAAGCTGAGCGCCGACGGCCACGGCTTCCTGATCGCCACCAGCACCACGCACGCGGCCAACGCCTCGCTCTACCGCAGGCTGCCCTACGACCCGATCAAGGACTTCGCGCCGGTGGCCCGCCTGGCCGAGATCCCCTTCGTGATGCTGGTGAACCCGGGCGTGCCGGCCGAGACGGCGCAGCAGTTCGTGGCCCACGTCAAGGCCCATCCGGACAAGCTGGCCTGGGGCTCGGGCTCCAGCGGCAGCTTGATCCCGGGCCACGCGCTGGTCTCGGCCAACGGGCTGCGCATGACGCACGTGCCCTACAAGGGCGTGCAGCCGGCCATGACCGACACCCTCGGCGGCCAGACGCAGCTCGTCTTCGCCGACTTCTCCTCGGGCCTGCCGCAAGTCAAGGCCGGCAAGCTGCGCGCGATGGCCGTGACCTCGGCCGCGCCGCACCCGATGCTGCCGGGCGTGCCGCCACTGTCGGTGGTGGTGCCGGGCTTCGAGATGACGGCCTGGTTCGCCATGTACGCGCCCGCGGCCACGCCGCCGGCCGCGGTGGAGCAGATGAACCGCTGGGTGCGCGCCGCGCTGGCCGACCCGGCGGTGAAGGCCAAGCTCGAACCCTCCGGCTTCAACCTCACGCCCAGCACGCCGGCGGAGCTGGGCCTGTTCGCCGCCAAGGAGACGGTGAAGTGGGCGAAGGCGGTGCAGTCGGCGAACATCCAGCCGGAGTGAGGCCCGGCGGCGGTGGCGGCCGCCGCGGTTGCTAGCGCATCCAGCGCCGCATCGCGAAGCTGAGCGCGTCCACCAGCGCCACAAGCGCCAGCATCGCGATCAGCACCGTCGCGGTCTTGCCCATGTGGAACAGGCCCATGTGGAAGGCCAGCAGCTGCCCCAGGCCGCCGGCGCCGACCACGCCCAGCACCGCGGCGGCGCGGATGTTGTTCTCCCAGCGGTAGAGCGTGTAGGAGAGCAGCTGCGGCAGCACCTGCGGCAGCGTGGCCCAGGCCAGCACGCGCCAGCCCGTGACGCCGTGCGTGCGCAGCGCGGTGGCGGCGTCGCGCGGCGCGTTCTCCAGGGCCTCGGCGAAGAGCCGGCCCAGCACGCCCGAGGTGTGCAGTGCCAGCGCCAGCGTGCCGGCGAAGGGGCCCAGGCCGGCGGCGATCAGCAGCAGCGCCGCCCATACCAGCTCCGGCACCGCGCGCAGCGCGTTGAGCAGCAGCCGCGCCGGCGCGCGCAGCCAGGCCCGGTCGCCCTCGTGCTGCCGGCTGGCGGGCAGCGCCAGCGCCAGCCCGGCCAGCGCCGCCAGCAGCGTGCCCAGCGCCGACATCGCCAGCGTCTCCAGCGCCGCCCAGGCCACGCGCCGCACGAAGGGCGCGGAGAAGTCGGGCGGGAAGAACTCGCCCAGGAAGCGCCCCATCTGCGCCAGCGCGCCCGGCGACAGGAAGGCGCGCCACTGCAGGTCCAGCGACCAGAAGCTGGCCACGACCAGCGCGAGCGCCGCGGCGCTGTACCAGCAGGCCCTGCAGCGCGCGCTGAAGAGCGGCGGGGGCAGCTTCCAGGGCGGGTTGGCGGCGGTGGTGCCGTGGCGCTTGTCCATGGTCGCGGCCTTACCCGAGCTGGCGCCGCAGCGCGGCGCTGATGCGGTCGGCCAGCGCCACCAGCGCCACGAACACCAGCAGCATGGTGGCGACCTCGCCGCCGTTGAACATCTTCATCGAGCTGTCCATCTGCTGCCCCAGGCCGCCCGCGCCCACGAAGCCCAGCACCACCGAGCTGCGGATCGCGCATTCCCAGCGGTACACGGTGTAGGAGGCCAGCTCGGCCGCGTTCTGCGGCAGCACGGCATAGAAGAAGGCCTGCAGCCGCCCGGCGCCGTTGCGCAGCAGCGCCTGCGCCGGCGGCGCCTCGCCGCTGTCCAGGATCTCGGCGTACACCTTGCCCAGCATGCCGCCGTAGGTCAGCGCGATGGCCAGCACGCCCGGCGTCGCGCCCAGCCCGGCCACGCGCACGAACACCAGCGCCCACACCAGCTCCGGCACGCTGCGCAGCACGATCAGCACCCAGCGCACGCCCTGGCGCAGCGCGCGCGGCAGCGGCGCCATGCGCCCGGACAGCAGCGACACCGACAGCGACTCGGTGGCCAGCAGCGCCCCGGGGATGGCGATGGCGAGCCCCAGCACGATGCCGGCCGTGGCGATCGCCACCGTGCGCCAGGTTTCGCGGGCAACCATCTGCAGGAACTCGACCGAGTGCGCCGGCGGGAAGAAGCTGGCGATGAAATTCAGGATCGGCGCCCGGCTCTCCGGCGCCCACAGCTGCGCCGGGCGGAACTCGGTGAGCACCAGCAGCGGCCACAGCAGCACCAGCGCCGTGACGGCCCAGGACACGCGCGACAGCCACGCCGGGTCGCGGCGCGGCGGGGAAACGGCAGCACTCATCGGCAGTGCATCACCGCCGGACGTGGCGGCGCAGGCGGCTCGTCCCGCGCCGGCGGCGGGCTGCGCAGCTCGTCCTCGTGCTGGGCGTAGAGCTGCTGCAGCCGCTGCGGCGTGACTTCCGAGGCAGGCAGGTCGAAGAAGAGGGTGCCGTCGCGCAGCGCGATGACGCGGGTGAAGCGGGCCAGCGCCACGTCCACCTGGTGCAGCGAGGCCAGCAGCGTGGCGCCGCGGCCGCGGGCCTCGTCGAGCAGCGCCTGCATCGCGCCCTCGGCGCGGCGCGGGTCCAGGGCGGAGAGCGGCTCGTCCACCAGCCACAGGCTCGCCGGCGCCAGCAGCGCGCGCGCCAGGCCCACGCGCTGGCGCTCGCCGCCGGAGAGCCGGTCCACGCGCTCGAAGAGCTTCTCGGCCAGGTCGAAGCGCTCCAGCGCCGCGTGCGCGCCGGGGATGTCCGCAGGATAGAACAGGGAGCGCAGGCTGGTCCAGAAGCCCATGGCCGGCAGCCGCGCCGCCAGCACCGAGCTGATGACGCGCTGGCGCGGTGGCAGCGGCGGCACCTGCGGCGCCAGGAACAGCCGCCCGCGCAGGCGCTGCAGCGCGCGCACGCCCAGGTGCCACGGGTCGGTGCCGTCGAGCTCGACGCGGCCCGCGCCCGGGCGCAGCGCCGCGGCGGCGACCTGCAGCAGCGTGGTCTTGCCGGCGCCGGACGGGCCGATCAGCGCCACCTGCTCGCCGGGCGCGAGCGTGAGCGTGATGCCGCGCAGCGCCGGCGCCGCGCCGCGCCGGGCGGCCGGGTGCGCGGCGCGCACGTCCTGCAGCGTCAGCTTCATGCCGGGGCCCGCTTCAATCCCGATGCGTCAGAGCAGCCCGGCGCTGCGCGCGGCGCTCTCGATGCTCTTGTAGTTGTCGGCCTTGGTCGGGATGAAGCGCGTGGCGCGCTGCAGCTCCAGCACCTGCTGGCCTTCGGGCGTGGACTTGTCGAGGGTCAGGAAAGCCGCTGCCAGCTTCTCGCGCTGTGCCGCGGGCAGATCGGCGTGGACGGTCCAGTTGTAGTCGTAGTAGGGCGCCGTGGTGTGGAAGACGCGCACCCGGGCCGTGTCCACCTTTTTCTCGGTCACGAACTTGTCCCAGACCGAGATGTTGAGCGCGCCGGCCTGCACCTTGCCGGAGGCCACCGCGGCGATGGTGGCGTCGTGCGCGCCGCTGAAGGCCACGCGCTTGAGGTCGCGCTCGGGCTCGATGCCCGCGGCCAGCAGGAAGTGGCGCGGCATCAAGTGGCCGCTGGTCGAGCTCTGCGAGCCGAAGCTCAGGTCGCGGCCCTTGAGGTCGGCCAGGCCCTTGATGGCCGGGTCGGCCGTGATGAACACCGAGCGGAATTTTTCATCTTCCTCCCGTTGCACCAGAGGGACGACCTTGCCGCCGGAGCGCACGTGGGCCTGGACGAAGGTGAAGCCGCCGAACCAGGCCAGGTCCACCTTCTTGTTGACCAGCGCCTCGACGGCGGCGGCGTAGTCGGTGACGGGCGTGTACTCCACCTTCACGCCCAGCTTGCCCTCCAGGTACTTCATCAGCGGCGCGGCCTTGCGCGCCAGCTCGGTCGGCGACTCGTCGGGAATCGCGGTGACGCGGAAGACGGGGCCCGACACCTGGGCCTGGGCACCGGCCACGGCGGCCAGCAGCGAGGCGGCGATCAGGGCACGGCGGGCGGGGGAGAAGGTGGAAGTCATCTGGACGCGGGTCAGGGTTTGTTCGAAGGAGCGGAATTACACCTCAGTTGCACCGTGTGGCACTTTCGATGGGGTCATGGTCCCTAGAGTGAGCCGGATGCATAAGCAAGCGCCGAATTTCATCGAAGCCCCGGCCGCCGCGCCGGCCCACCATGCCGCCGAGCTGGCCGCGGGGCTGCTGCAGCAGCCGGCGTGCGTGGCGCCGAAGCACCTGTACGACCCGCTGGGCTGCCGGCTGTTCGAAGCCATCACCGAGCTGCCCGAGTACGCGGCCACGCGCACCGAGGCCGCCATCCTGGCCGCGCACGGCGAGGACGTGGCACGCGTGCTGGGCACGGGGCTGGCGCTGGTGGACCTGGGCGCGGGCAACTGCGCCAAGGCGGCGTCGCTGTTTCCCCTGCTGCAACCCAGCCACTACGTGGCGGTGGACATCGCCGCCGGCTTCATCCGTGAGGCGCTGTCGGCGCTGCGGCTGCGCCATCCCGGGCTGCCGATGACCGGCGTGGCGCTGGACTTCTCGCAGGCGCTGGCGCTGCCCGCCGGGCTGCCCACCGGGCCGCGGCTGATGTTCTATCCCGGCTCCAGCATCGGCAACTTCGAGCCCGCGCACGCGCAGCGCTTCCTGCGCCAGGCACGCGAGCAGAGCCTGGGCGGGGCACTGCTGATCGGCGTGGACCTGGTGAAACCGCTGGAGCTGCTGCTGCCGGCCTACGACGACGCGCTGGGCGTCACGGCCGCCTTCAACCGCAACCTGCTGCTCAACGTGAACCGGCAGCTGGGCACCGACTTCGACCCGGCCGACTGGGCACACCTGGCCTGCTTCGACGCCGCGGCCTCGCGCATCGAGATGCACCTGCGCGCCGTGCGCGACGTGACGGTGCGCTGGGACGGTGAACGGCGCGACTTCCCCGCCGGCGCCACCATCCACACCGAGAACTCCTACAAGTACCGCATCGAGCAGTTCGACGCGCTGCTGCACGCAGCGGGGTGGTCGGACACGCGCTGCTGGACGGACGAGCACCAGGGCTTCGCGGTGTTCGCGGCGCGGGGCTGACGCACTGCCTCCTCAGCCCCTGGCGGACGAGGCGCCGCGCCGGGCGGCTATAAAGCCCGCCCAATGAAGTCTCAAAACCGCCCTCGCATCTGCCTGGTCACGCCCGCCCTGGCCGCCGCCAACAACGGCAACTGGCACACCGCCGAGCGCTGGGCCCGCATGCTCGACGGGCCGTTTGAAGTCCTCGTCACCGACTGCTGGCGCGGCGAGCCCGCCGATGCGCTGCTGGCGCTGCACGCGCGCCGCAGCGCCGACAGCATCCAGGCGTGGGCCGCGGCGCAGCCGGACAAGCCGATCGCCCTGGCATTGACCGGCACCGACCTCTACCGCGACATCCACCACGACGCGGCCGCGCAGCGCTCGCTGGCGCTGGCCTCGCGCCTGGTCGTGCTGCAGGAGCGCGCGGTGGACGATTTACCTGAGCCTTTCCGGGACAAGGCGGTGGTGTGCTTTCCCAGCGTGGAGCCCGTGCCGGCACCGCCGCGCCCGGTGCCGCTGCCGCTGAGCCTGCTCATGCTCGGCCACCTGCGTGCGGAAAAAGACCCGGCCACGGCCTGGGCCGCGCTGCGCCGGCTGGCCGGCCGAAACGACTGGCGGCTGGACCATGTCGGTGCGGCGCTCGATGCGGCGCTGGGCGAGCAGGCCGCGGCGCTGCAGGCGCAACTGCCGGCCTACGAATGGAGCGGGGCGCTGCCCCATGCCCAGGCCCGTGAGTGGCTGGCCCGCGCACACCTGCTGGTGCACCCGAGCGTGATCGAGGGCGCGGCCACGGTGATCGTGGAGGCGGTGGCGGCCGGCACGCCGGTGCTGGCCTCGCGCATCCCGGGCAACGTGGGCCTGCTGGGCGCGGACTACGCCGGACTCTTCGAGCCCGGGGACAGCGCAGCGCTGGCGACCCTGATCGAAGGCTGCCTGGACGACCCCGCTATGCTGCCGGCCCTGTCCGAAGCCGCCGCGCGGCGCGCGCCGCTGTTCGAGCCGGCGCGCGAGCAAGCCACCCTGCGCGCACTGATGGCCGACCTGCTGGAGATTCCCCGCCCATGAACACCACGACCCCGCCCCGCCTGACCTCGCTTTCCCACGGCGGCGGCTGCGGCTGCAAGATCGCCCCCGGCGTGCTGAGCGAGATCCTCAAGAGCACCGCCGCCATGCCCATCCCGCCGCAGCTGCTGGTGGGCATCGAGACCGCCGACGACGCCGCCGTCTACCAGCTCAACGACGAGCAGGCGCTGATCGCCACCACCGACTTCTTCATGCCGATCGTGGACGACCCCTACGACTTCGGCCGCATCGCCGCCACCAACGCCATCTCCGACGTCTACGCCATGGGCGGCACGCCGATCATGGCGCTGGCACTCGTGGGCATGCCCATCAACGTGCTGCCGGCCGCAACCATCGGCCGCATCCTCGAAGGCGGCCAGTCGGTGTGCCGCGAGGCCGGCATCCCCATCGCCGGCGGCCACACCATCGACTCGGTCGAGCCCATCTACGGCCTGGTCGCGCTGGGCCTGGTGCATCCCTCGCGCGTGCGCCGCAATGCCGACGCCCGCGCCGGCGACCGCCTCGTGCTGGGCAAGCCGCTGGGGGTCGGCGTCTATTCCGCCGCGCTGAAGAAGGAGCAGCTCGACGCCGAGGGCTACGCCCACATGATCGCCAACACCACCAAGCTCAACACGCCCGGGCCGGCGCTGGCCCAGCTGCCCGGCGTGCACGCGCTCACCGACGTGACCGGTTTTGGATTGGCCGGCCACGCGCTGGAGCTGGCGCGCGGCGCGAATTGCCGCGTGAAGCTGGATTGGTCCGCCGTGCCGCTGCTGCCCGGCGTGCGCGAACTGGCGTCCCAGGGTTTCGTCACCGGCGCCTCGGGGCGCAACTGGCAGGGCTACGGCTCGGAAGTGCAACTCGGCGCGAGCGTCGGCGAGCTGGAGCGCGCGCTGCTGACCGATCCGCAGACCAGCGGCGGGCTGCTGGTGAGCTGCGACGCGGCCTCGGTGCCGGACGTGCTGGCGGTGTTCCGCCGCCACGGCTTCGACGACGCGGCCGAGATCGGCGAGATCCTGCCGGCCGGGCAGGGCGCGCGGCTGCTGGTCGATTGACCGCCTGACACTTTGACCCGCTGACACCCGGCCCGGCCGGGTTTGTCGCGGCTCAAGGTTTCGTGCCGCGCGAAGGCTGGATTGTGAAAAGCCGATGACCCTTCGCGCGCCGTCAAGGCACCATGCGCAGCCTTGACGAAAAAGCCGCATGCGTTTCGACCTCCTCAGCCTCAACCTCGTGCTCGCGATTGCCGAGACCGGCAGCCTGACGCGGGCGGCCGAGCGCGAGCACCTGGCGCTGGCGGCGGCGAGCAAGCGGCTGTCGGACCTGGAGGCGCGCCTGGGCGTGGCGCTGTTCGAGCGCCGCGCGCGCGGCGTGGAGATCACCGACGCCGGCCGCGCGCTGGTACGCCACATCCGCTCCCTGAATGCCTCGCTGCACGCGCTGGAGAGCGAGGTCGTCGAGTACGCCCGCGGCCTCAAGGGGCACCTGCGCCTGGCGGCCAATGCCAGCGCCATTTCCGAATGCCTGCCGCCGCCGCTGGCGGCCTTCACGCGCGCGCACCCGCTCATCCGCATCAGCCTGGAGGACATGACCAGCGCCGAGGTGCAGGCCGCGGTGGCGGAAGGGCATGCCGACGTGGGCATCTTCGTGCCACCGCTGCTGGAGCCGCAGCTCTCGACCCGGCCCTGGAGGCGCGGCACGCTGGCCGTGATCGTGCCGGCCGGCCATGCGCTGGCCGACGAGGCCGCGGTGCGCTTCGAGGCATTGCTGGACTACGACCTGGTCGGCCTGCACGTGGGCGCCGCGGTGCAGGAGTTCATGCGCGAGCAGGCCAGCGAGCGCGGGCGCGTGCTCAACACGCGGCTGCAGGTGCACGGCTTCGACGCCATCGCGCAGCTCGTGGGCGCGGGCCTGGGCGTGGCGATCCTGCCCGCCGTCGTGGCCGAGCGCTTTTCCCAGCTCTTCGACCTGCAGGTCCTGAAACTGGCCGAACCCTGGGCCGAGCGCGAGTACCAGATCGCCGTTCGCTCCCAGGAGCGGCTGCCCGCGCTGGTGCAGCGCTTCCTTGATTCCCTGGCCGCGCCGGTGCCTGCCGCCGGCGCTTCACTCATCACCACCCCGACGCCATGAACACCGCACGTACGCTCTACGACAAGCTGTGGGACGAGCACGTCGTCCACACCGAGGAAGACGGCACCGCCGTCCTCTACATCGACCGCCACCTGGTGCACGAAGTCACCAGCCCGCAGGCTTTCGAGGGCCTGCGCCTGGCGAATCGCAAACCCTGGCGCAACAGCTCCATCGTCGCCACGGCCGACCACAACACGCCCACCACCGGCTGGGAGCGCGGCTACGACGGCATCGCCGACCCGATCAGCAAGCAGCAGATCACGACGCTGGACGCCAACATCCGCGCCTTCGGCGCCGCGGCGTACTTCCCGTTCATGGACCAGCGCCAGGGCATCGTGCACGTCATCGGCCCGGAGAACGGCGCCACGCTGCCGGGCATGACGGTCGTGTGCGGCGACAGCCACACCAGCACCCACGGCGCCTTCGGCGCGCTGGCGCACGGCATCGGCACCAGCGAGGTCGAGCACGTGCTGGCCACGCAGACGCTGCTGGCCAAGAAGGCCAGGAACATGCTGGTCAAGGTCGAGGGGCAGCTGCCGCGCGGCTGCGGCGCCAAGGACATCGTGCTGGCCATCATCGGCAGGATCGGCACCGCCGGCGGCACGGGCTACACGATCGAGTTCGGCGGCTCCGCGATCCGGGCGCTGTCGATGGAAGGCCGCATGACGGTGTGCAACATGGCCATCGAGGCCGGCGCGCGCGCCGGGCTGGTGGCCGTGGACGAGGTCACCCTGAATTACGTCAAGGGCCGCCCGTTCGCGCCGCAGACCGACGTGGAATGGGAGGCCGCCGTGGCGCACTGGCGCACGCTGCACTCCGACCCGGGCGCGCACTTCGACCACGTGGTGGAGATCGACGCCGCGCAGATCAAGCCGCAGGTGACCTGGGGCACCTCGCCGGAGATGGTGCTGTCCATCGACGACCGCGTGCCGGACCCGGACCACGAGAAGGACCTCGTCAAGCGCGGCGCCATCGAGCGCGCGCTGGCCTACATGGGCCTGGAGCCGGGCAAGCCGCTGGCCGACGTGCACGTGGACAAGGTCTTCATCGGCTCCTGCACCAACAGCCGCATCGAGGATCTCCGCGAGGCCGCGGCGGTGGTGAAGCGCATCGGCGGCAAGGTGGCCTCCAACGTCAAGGCCGCGCTGGTGGTGCCGGGCTCGGGGCTGGTGAAGGCGCAGGCCGAGCGCGAGGGGCTGCACGAGGTGTTCAAGGCCGCGGGCTTCGAATGGCGCGAGCCGGGCTGCTCGATGTGCCTGGCCATGAACGCCGACCGGCTGGAGCCGGGCGAGCGCTGCGCCTCGACCTCGAACCGCAACTTCGAAGGGCGCCAGGGCGCCGGCGGCCGCACCCACCTCGTGAGCCCGGCCATGGCGGCCGCGGCCGCGATGGAAGGCCACTTCGTGGACGTGCGCCGCATCGCCTGAACAGCCGCTGCCCGACGAGGACCCCCATGAAACGATTCATCGCCTCCCTGCTGCTCATCGGCCTGCTGGCCGGCTGCAACACCATCCAGGGCGTGGGCCGCGACATCAAGGCCGCGGGCGGCGCCATCGAAAACGCTTCCAAGAAGTGACGTGACCATGCAAGCCTTCACCGTGCACACCGGCCTCGTGGCCCCGATGGACCGTGAGAACGTCGATACCGACGCCATCATCCCGAAGCAGTTCCTGAAGTCGATCAAGCGATCCGGCTTCGGCCCGAACCTGTTCGACGAGTGGCGCTACCTGGACCACGGCGAGCCGGGCCAGGACATCGCCTCGCGCAAGCCCAATCCCGACTTCGTGCTGAACCAGCCGCGCTATGCGGGCGCCTCGATCCTGCTGGCGCGGCGCAACTTCGGCTGCGGCTCCAGCCGCGAGCACGCGCCCTGGGCGCTGGAGCAGTTCGGCTTCCGCGCGCTGATCGCGCCGAGCTTTGCCGACATCTTCTTCAACAACTGCTTCAAGAACGGGCTGCTGCCGGTGGTGCTGCCCGAGCACGAGGTGGACAGGCTGTTCGACGACGTGGCGGCCTTCCCCGGCTTCCAGCTCACCATCGACCTGCCGCGCCAGCGCGTGGTGCGCGCCGACGGCACCGAGATCGAGTTCGACGTGCAGCCGTTCCGCAAGTACTGCCTGGTCAACGGCTTCGACGACATCGGCCTGACGCTGCGCCACGCCGACAAGATCCAGAGCTACGAGGCCGAGCGCCTGGCGAAGATGCCCTGGCTGGCCAACAGCGGCCGCTGATCGGTCCCCGACTCACTCAACACTGGAGAACAGAACATGAAGATTGCAGTGCTGCCGGGCGACGGCATCGGCACCGAGATCGTGGCCGAGGCCGTCAAGGTCCTCAACGTGCTGGAGCTGCCGCTGGAGATGGAAGAGGCGGTGGTCGGCGGCGCGGCCTACGAGGCCAAGGGCCACCCGCTGCCCGAGGCCACGCTGCAGCTGGCCAAGGACGCCGACGCGGTGCTGTTCGGCGCCGTGGGCGACTGGAAGTTCGACAAGCTGGAGCGCGCGCTGCGCCCGGAGCAGGCCATCCTGGGCCTGCGCAAGCACCTGGGCCTGTTCGCGAACCTGCGCCCGGCGCTGTGCTACGAGCAGCTCACGCACGCGTCGAGCCTGAAGCCCGAGCTGGTGGCGGGGCTGGACATCCTGATCATCCGGGAGCTGACCGGCGACATCTACTTCGGCCAGCCGCGCGGCCGCCGCACGGCGGTGGACGGGCATTTCCCCGGCGCCGAGGAAGCCTTCGACACGATGCGCTACTCGCGCCCGGAGATCGAGCGCATCGCGCACGTGGCCTTCCAGGCCGCGCGCCGGCGCTCGAACAAGGTCACCAGCGTGGACAAGGCCAACGTGCTGGAAACCTTCCAGTTCTGGAAGGACGTCGTGACCGAGGTGCATGCCCAGTACCCCGACGTGGAGCTGGAGCACATGTACGTGGACAACGCCGCGATGCAACTGGTCAAGGCGCCCAAGAAGTTCGACGTGGTGGTCACCGGCAACATGTTCGGCGACATCCTGTCGGACGAGGCGGCGATGCTCACCGGCTCGATCGGCATGCTGCCCTCGGCCTCGCTGGACGCGAACAACAAAGGCCTGTACGAGCCCAGCCACGGCAGCGCGCCGGACATTGCCGGTAAGGGTGTTGCAAACCCGCTGGCTACAATCCTGTCCGCAGCCATGATGCTCCGCTACACCCTCGCCCAGCCCGAAGCCGCCGACCGCATCGAGTCGGCGGTGCGCGCCGTGCTGGCCGCGGGCCTGCGCACGCCCGACATCCACAGCGAGGGCACCCGCAAGGTGGGCACGCGCGAGATGGGCGACGCCGTGGTGGCGGCCATCACCGGCAAAACGATTACGGGCTGATCAAGCTCCGGTTCGTCTCGCCCATTCCCTGGACCCCGGCGAACGAGCCGGGAAAGCTGGGGTCCGGGAAGCAGTTACTTCAAAGGAATGACGATGGCACTCGTGGGATTGGTGGGCTGGCGCGGCATGGTCGGCTCGGTGCTGATGGAGCGCATGCGCTCCGAGGGCGATTTCGAGCTGATCGAGCCGCTGTTCTTCTCCACCTCCAACGCCGGCGGCAAGGCCCCGGCCATGGCGAAGAACGAGACGACGCTGCAGAACGCGTTCGACATCGACGCGCTCAAGCGCTGCGACATCATCCTCACGGCCCAGGGCGGCGACTACACCAGCGAGGTGTTCCCCAAGCTGCGCGCCGCGGGCTGGAACGGCCACTGGATCGACGCGGCCTCGACGCTGCGCATGAAGGACGATGCCGTGATCGTCCTGGACCCGGTGAACATGCCCGTGATCAAGGACGCGCTGGCCAAGGGCGGGCGCAACTGGATCGGCGGCAACTGCACCGTGAGCTGCATGCTCATGGGCGTGGGCGCGCTCTACAAGGCCGGCCTGGTCGAGTGGATGAGCACGCAGACCTACCAGGCCGCGTCCGGCGGCGGCGCGCAGCACATGCGCGAGCTGCTGGCGCAGTTCGGCACGCTCAACCATGAAGTGCGCGACCTGCTGGCCGACCCGACCAGCGCGATCCTGGAGATCGACCGCCGCGTCATCGAGAAGCAGCGCACCCTGGACGACGCCGAGAAGGCCAACTTCGGCGTGCCGCTGGGCGGCTCGCTGATCCCCTGGATCGACAAGGACCTCGGCAACGGCATGTCGCGCGAGGAGTGGAAGGGCATGGCCGAGACCAACAAGATCCTCGGCCAGGGCGAGGGCTTCAGCAGCCCGGCCGTGCCGGTGGACGGCTTCTGCGTGCGCATCGGCGCCATGCGCTGCCACAGCCAGGCGCTGACCTTCAAGCTCAGGAAGGACGTGCCGCTGGCCGACATCGAGGCCATGATCGCCGCCGACAACCAGTGGGTGAAGGTCGTGCCGAACAACCGCGAGGCGACCATCCGCGACCTCACGCCGGTGGCCGTGACGGGCACGCTGACCATCCCCGTGGGCCGGCTGCGCAAGCTGGCCATGGGCCCGGAGTACCTGGGCGCCTTCACCATCGGCGACCAGCTGCTGTGGGGCGCGGCCGAGCCGCTGCGCCGCATGCTGCGGCTGCTGATCGAATCGCGTTAAAACCGGGGCCCGACCCGCGCCGACGGCGGCGCCGCACTGGAGGCTTGGTGGGCGCGCTGCTTGCGGCGCGGCACGGTCGGCAGGCGCGGCGCCGCCGTCGCTTTCTTTGCGTGGGACGAACAGGGAGAAGCCTTGAGGATCAGCTCGAAGACGCCATCGCGGCGGGCAGTGCGGCACGGCGCGGTGGCTGTGGTGGGCCTGGCGTTGTGCGGCAGCGCCTGGGCGCTGGGGCTTGGGCGCGTTTCCCTGCAGTCCGTGCGCGGCGAGGCGCTGCGCGCCGAGGTCGAGATCACGTCGCTGAGCGCCGAGGAGGCGGCGGGCCTGTCGGCACGCATCGCGCCGGCCGAGGTCTTCGAGCGCGCGGGCGCGGCTTACAGCCCGGTGCTGGCCGGCGCGCAGGTGTCGCTGCAGCGCGGCGCCGACGGGCGCCCGGTGCTGCGCATCAGCAGCGAGCAGCCGGTGCAGGAGTCCTTCCTGGACCTCGTCCTGGAGCTGAGCTGGCCCAGCGGCCGCGCCACGCGCGAGTACACGCTGCTGTTTGACGTGCCGCGCGCGGTGGCCGAGGCGCCGGCGGCGCGGGCCGCGCCGCTGCTGGGCGCGGCGCCCGAGCCGGCGCAGGCGCCGGCGCCGGCCGCGCCGCAGGCGTCCGGGCCGGCACCGGCCGCTGGCGCGGACGCGGGCCGCTACGTCGTCAAGCGCGGCGACACGCTCTCGGGCGTGGCGTCGCGGCTGCAGCCCGAAGGCGTGTCGCTGGAGCAGATGCTGGTGGCGCTGTTCCGCGGCAACCCGCACGCCTTTGCCGGGCAGAACATGAACCGGCTGCGCGCCGACGCGGTGCTGCGCGTGCCCACGCCGGAGCAGGCCGGGCAGGTCGCGCGCGGCCAGGCGCGTCAGGTGGTGCGCATCCAGAGCGCGGACTTCGACGCCTACCGCCAGCGCTTGGCGCAGTCGGCACCGGGTGCGCGCGTCGAGGAGGCCGAGCGCCGCGCCGGTGGGGCGGTCGAGGCCTCGGTCGAGGAGCGCCGCACCGCGCAGGCCGCGCCGGACCGGCTGCGCCTGTCGCGCGGCCAGGGTGCGCCGGGTAGCCAGGAGGCGGCGCTGGCACGCGAGGCCGAGCGCCGCGAGCAGTCCCAGCGCGTGGCCGAGCTCTCGCGCAATGTGGACGAGCTCAAGAAGCTCGGCGCCGCCTCGCCCCAGGCCGCGCGCGAGGTGACGACGCCCACGCCGCCGGCTCCCGCCGCGGCGCCGGCATCGGCATCCGTGGCCCAAGCGGCACCGGCGGCCTCGGCGGCCGAGGCACCGGCCGTGGCGGCTTCCACGGCCGAGGCTGCGTCGGCGCCGCCCGCGGCGCTGGCCGCGGCTTCAGCCGCGTCGGCCACGGCGGATGCGGGCCCGGTGGCCGCGCAGGCCGCGACGGGCTTCCAGCGCTGGAGCTGGGTGCTGGCGGCGCTGGGCGGCGTGGCGGCGCTCGCGCTGCTGGGCTTTGGAATGTTCAAGTGGCGCCGGCGCGCCAAGGCGGCCGCCGAGACCTCGTTCCTGGAAAGCCGGCTGCAGCCGGAGTCCTTCTTTGGCGGCAGCGGCGGGCAGCAGGTGGACACGCGCGAGTCCGGCGCGGCGGCCGAGGCCGAGGCCTCGCAGTACTCGCTGAGCCAGCTCGACGCCATCGGGGACGTGGACCCGGTGGCCGAGGCCGACGTCTATCTCGCCTACGGCCGCGACTTGCAGGCCGAGGAAATCCTGAAGGAGGCGTTGCGCGGCAACCCGCAGCGCCTGGCCATCCGCACCAAGCTGCTGGAGGTCTACGCCAAGCGGCACGACACCCGGGCCTTCGAACTGCTGGCGCAGCAGCTGTTCCAGATCACGCAAGGGCAGGGCGAGGACTGGGCCAAGGCGCGCGAGCTGGGCCTGTCCATCGACCCGGAGAACCCGCTGTATGCCGGCGCGGATGCCGGGGCCGAGACGGCTGACGGCCGCGCGCCGGCCACCGGGGCGCCGTCCACGTGGCTGCCTAGCCAGCAGGGCCCGGCGACGCGGGCACCCGCGCAGGAGGCCAAGGAACTGGATCTGGACCTGGGCTTCCTGGAGAGCGTGCCGCCGCCCGGCGCGGAGCCGGCGCGCTCGGCATTTGCCGACACGCTGCCCCCGGCGCCCCTGCAGCCCGCGCCGCCCGCGCCGGCCGAGACACCGCTGCGGCCCGCCATCGCCGCGGCGGCAGCTGCAGCCACGGCCGCGGCGGCGGCGGCTTCCACGCTGCCCGACGATGCCGCGCTGGAGCGCGATGCCGGCCCGGTGACGCGGCCGGCCGGTGAAGAGGAGGATGCCTTGTCGGAGCTGGACTTCGGCACTTCCACGCTGGAGTCCGCACCCACGCCCGCGCCGCAGCCGCCGGCCGCGTCGCCGTCGCTGCCGTTCGACCTGGACGCGCTGTCGCTGGACCTGGACGAGCCGTCCACGGCCGCGGTGCTGGAGGAATTGAAGCTGTCGGACTTCGGCGAGGACGCCGACCCGCTGCAGCGCAAGTTGGAGCTGGCCGAGGAGTTCCGCCAGATCGGCGACGCCGACGGCGCGCGCGACCTGCTGCAGGAAGTGGTGGCGCAGGCCAGCGGCCCCTTGAAATCGCGTGCCCAGGGCATGCTCGACAGCCTTGTCTGAAGCGGATGTGAAGGCGCCGGGCGCCGTAGGGGCGCCGCCGGCGCCGAAGGTCCAGCGCATCGCGCTGGGCGTGAGCTACCGCGGCGGTGCCTACCACGGCTGGCAGAGCCAGCCCGACGGGCTGACGGTGCAGGACAAGCTGGAGCAGGCGCTGTCGGCCTTTGCCGCCATGCCGGTGAGCACGCTGTGCGCGGGGCGCACCGATGCCGGCGTGCACGGGCTCAACCAGGTCGTGCACCTGGACACGCCGCTGCAGCGCGAGGAGTTCTCGTGGGTGCGCGGCGTCAACCGCTACCTGCCCGGCGACATCGCAGTGCAGTGGTGCCGGCCGGTGGCGCCGGACTTCCATGCGCGCAACAGCGCGCGCGGGCGCCGCTACCGCTACGTGCTGCTGGAGTCGCCGGTGCGCCCGGCGCTGGAGAGCGGCCAGGTGGGCTGGACCTTCCGGCCGCTGGCGCTGGAGCCGATGCAGGCCGCCGCCGCGCTGCTGCTGGGCGAGCACGACTTCAGCGCCTTCCGCGCCGCGGGCTGCCAGGCGCTGTCGCCGGTGAAGACGCTGCGCCACATCGGCATCAGCCGCCGCGGCGCGTACTGGCGCTTCGACTTCGAGGCCAGCGCCTTCCTGCACCACATGGTGCGCAACATCATGGGCTGCCTGGTGGCGGTGGGGCAGGGCACGCGGCCGGTGGGCTGGATGGGCGAGGTGCTGGCCTCGCGCCGGCGCGAGATCGCCGCGCCGACCTTCGCCCCCGATGGCCTGTATTTCGTGGGCCCGCACTACGATGCGCGCCACGCCATTCCCGACCATGTCCCGGCGCTGGACTGGCTGTCCTGACCCCAACCGAAAGCAGTCTCTCCCATGAGTCACCGCACCCGCATCAAGATCTGCGGCCTCACGCGCGAGGCCGACGTGGACGCCGCCGTGGCGGCCGGGGCCGACGCGCTGGGCTTCGTGTTCTACGAGCGCAGCCCGCGCTGCGTCACGCCGGCGCGCGCGGCCGAGCTGGTGCGGCGGCTGCCGCCCTTCGTCACGCCGGTGTGCCTGTTCGTGAACGCGGCGCCTGCGCTGATCGAGGAGGTGGTGCAGGCGGTGCCGAACGCGCTGCTGCAGTTCCACGGCGACGAGACGCCCGACCAATGCGCCGCGCCGCGGCGGGCCTTCCTGCGTGCGATCAGGGTCTCCCCGGGGGTCGATTTGTTAGACTTCGCCCGGCAGTACCCGCACGCCCAGGGGCTGCTCCTCGACGCGCACGTCGAAGGCTATGGCGGCGGTGGCAAGGTTTTCGATTGGTCCCTCATCCCTCACGCCCTTCCCGCTCCGGTCGTTTTGTCTGGTGGGTTGAGTGCTGCCAACGTGACCGATGGCGTGCTGCGCGTGCGGCCCTGGGCCGTTGACGTGAGCTCCGGTGTGGAGGTGGCCAAGGGCGTCAAGGACGCCGCGCTGATGCACCGGTTTTGCGAGGCGGTGCGCGCCGCCGATGCGCAGCGCGCCACCCTCTGAGCTTTTCTCGGGGCCCTGCCTCGCCCGCCTGCCTGAATCTCATCCAATGCTGAACTACGACCAACCCGATGCCAGCGGGCACTTCGGCCCCTACGGCGGCACCTTCGTCGCCGAGACGCTGATCCACGCCCTCGACGAGCTCAAGGCCGCCTGGGACCGCTACAAGGCCGACCCCGAGTTCCTGGCCGAATTCCGCAACGAGCTGGCGCACTTCGTGGGCCGGCCCAGCCCGGTCTACCACGCCGCGCGGCTGTCGCGCGAGTTGGGCGGCGCGCAGATCCACCTCAAGCGCGAGGACCTCAACCACACCGGCGCGCACAAGGTGAACAACACCATCGGCCAGGCGCTGCTGGCCAAGCGCATGGGCAAGCCGCGCGTGATCGCCGAGACCGGCGCCGGCCAGCACGGCGTGGCCACGGCCACGATCTGCGCCCGCTACGGCATGGAATGCGTGGTGTACATGGGCGCCGAGGACGTCAAGCGCCAGAGCCCCAACGTCTACCGCATGCACCTGCTGGGCGCCAGGGTGGTGCCGGTGGAATCGGGCTCGCGCACCCTGAAGGACGCACTCAACGAGGCGCTGCGCGACTGGGTGACCAACGTCGAGAACACCTTCTACATCATCGGCACCGTGGCGGGCCCGCACCCGTACCCGGCGATGGTGCGCGACTTCCAGCGCGTCATCGGCGACGAGTGCCTGGTGCAGATGCCCGAGCTCATCAGCCGGCAGCCGGATGCGGTCATCGCCTGCGTCGGCGGCGGCAGCAACGCCATGGGCATCTTCTATCCGTACATCGGCGAGGCCAACACGCGCCTCATCGGCGTGGAGGCGGCGGGGCAGGGCCTGGAGTCGGGCAAGCACTCGGCCTCGCTGCAGATGGGCTCGCCCGGCGTGCTGCACGGCAACCGGACCTATCTGCTGCAGGACGCCAACGGCCAGATCACGGAGACGCACTCCGTCTCCGCCGGGCTCGACTACCCCGGCGTCGGCCCCGAGCATGCCTACCTGAAGGACATCGGCCGCGCCGAGTACGTGGGCATCACCGACGACGAGGCGCTGGCCGCCTTCCACCGGCTGTGCCGCACCGAAGGCATCATCCCGGCGCTCGAATCGAGCCACGCGGTGGCCTACGCCATGAAGCTCGCCGCCACGATGCGGCCGGACCAGCACCTGCTGGTCAACCTCTCCGGGCGCGGCGACAAGGACATCGGCACCGTGGCCGACCTCTCCGGCGCATCGTTCTTCTGCCGCCCGTCCTGCCAGGGCCAAAAGGTGAAGCAATGAGCAAGGGCTCGCAACGCATTGCCGCCACCTTCGAGCGGCTCCAGGCGCAGGGCCGCAAGGCGCTGATTCCCTACGTCACTGCCGGCGATCCGTTCGCCGACGTCACGCCCGCGCTGATGCGCGCGCTGGCCGAGGGCGGCGCCGACGTGATCGAGCTGGGCGTGCCCTTCTCGGACCCGATGGCCGACGGCCCGGTGATCCAGCAGGCCGCGGAGCGGGCGCTGGCCCGGGGCATCGGCATGGCGCAGGTGCTGGAGATGGTGCGCGAGTTCCGCCGCACGGACGGCGCGACGCCGGTGGTGCTGATGGGCTACGCCAACCCGGTGGAGCGCTACGGCGTGGAGCGCTTCGTCGCCGACGCCAGCGCTGCCGGCGTCGATGGCGTGCTGATCGTGGACTACCCGCCGGAAGAATGCGAAGCCTTTGCCGGGCAATTGCAGGCCGCCGGGATGGACCCGATCTTCCTGCTGGCGCCGACCTCCACCGAGGCGCGCATGGCGCACGTGGGGCGCATCGCCAGCGGCTACGTCTACTACGTCTCGCTCAAGGGCGTGACCGGCGCCGGGCACCTGGACACGGCCGCGGTGGCGGCGATGCTGCCGCGCATCCGCGCCCACGTGAGCGTGCCGGTGGGCGTGGGCTTCGGCATTCGCGATGCGGCCTCGGCGCGCGCGGTGGGCGAGGTGGCCGATGCGGTGGTCATTGGCTCGCGCCTGGTGCAGCTGCTGCAGGCGGCGCCCAAGGACGAGGTGGCGGCCACCGGCCGCCGATTCATGGCTGAAATTCGCGCTGCCCTGGACGAGGCGGCGCAAGGAGCGCATGCATGAGCTGGCTTGAGAAACTGCTGCCCCCGAAGATCCAGCCGACCGATCCGTCGGAGCGGCGCACCATCCCGGAGGGGCTGTGGATCAAGTGCCCCTCGTGCGAGACGGTGCTCTACAAGAGTGACCTGGAGCAGAACCTCAACGTCTGCCCCAAGTGCGAGCACCACCACCGCATCGGCGCGCGCGCGCGGCTCGACGCCTTCCTCGACCACGAGGGGCGCTACGAGATCGGCCAGGAGGTCATCCCCGTCGATGCGCTGAAGTTCAAGGACAGCCGCAAGTACCCCGAGCGGCTGAAGCAGGCGCTGGACCAGACCGGCGAGACCGACGCGCTGATCGTCATCGGCGGCTCGGTGATGAGCGTGCCGCTGGTGGCGGCGTGCTTCGAGTTCGACTTCATGGGCGGCTCGATGGGCTCGGTGGTGGGCGAGCGCTTCGTGCGCGGCGTGGAAACCGCCATCGAGCAGAAGGTGCCCTTCGTGTGCTTCACCGCCACGGGCGGCGCGCGCATGCAGGAAGGCCTGCTGTCGCTGATGCAGATGGCCAAGACCAACGCGGCGCTGACCCGGCTGTCCAAGGCGAAGCTGCCCTACGTGAGCGTGCTGACCGACCCGACCATGGGCGGCGTGTCGGCGGGCTTCGCCTTCGTGGGCGACATCGTGATCGCCGAGCCCAAGGCGCTGATCGGCTTCGCCGGCCCGCGCGTGATCGAGAACACGGTGCGCGAGAAGCTGCCCGAAGGCTTCCAGCGCTCGGAGTTCCTGCTGGGCAAGGGCGCGCTGGACATGATCGTGGACCGGCGCCAGCTGCGCCCGACCATCGCCCACGCCCTGGCCATGCTGCAGCGCCAGAGCGCCGACGCCGTCGCCTGACACAGGCATTTCTCCCGCAAGGCCGGCTTCGCGCCGGCCTTTTTGCTGCCTCCTACCATCCCCGCCCATGAGCACTCCCCGCACCCTCGACGACTGGCTGGCCCACTGCGAAGCCCTGCACCCCAAGGGCATCGACATGACGCTGGAGCGCGTGGCCGTGGTGCGCGACCGGCTGGGGCTGAAGTTCGGCGTGCCCGTGGTCAGCGTGGCCGGCACCAACGGCAAGGGATCGAGCTGCGCGATGCTGGACGCGGTGGCGCGTGCCGCGGGCTGGCGGGTCGGGCTCTACAGCAAGCCGCACCTGGTGCATTTCGAGGAGCGCTGCCGCATCGACGGCGAGATGATCGCGGCCGAGGCGCTGCTGCCGCACTTCGAGGCGGTGGAAGCCGCGCGCCAGGGCGTGGCGCTGACCTATTTCGAGTTCACCACGCTGGCGATCATGCGGGCGCTGTCGCAGGCCGAGCTGGATCTCGTGATCCTGGAAGTGGGCCTGGGCGGGCGGCTGGACGCGGTCAATGCCATCGACGCCGACTGCGCGCTGATCACCAGCATCGCGCTGGACCACACCGAGTGGCTGGGTCCGGACCGCGAGAGCATCGGCCGCGAGAAGGCGGGCATCCTGCGCGCCGGGCGCCCGGCCGTGATCAGCGACCCGCAGCCGCCGCAAAGCGTGCTCGACGTGGCCGCGGCGCTGGGCGTGGACCTGCGCGTGGCCGGGCGCGATTTCTCCCAGTCGGGCGACCGCCAGCAGTGGCAGTGGAAGGGGCGCGAGCGGCGCTTCCACGGCCTGGCCTACCCGGCGCTGCGCGGCGCGAACCAGCTGCTCAATGCCGCGGGCGTGCTGGCGGTGTTCGAGGCGCTGTTCGAGCGGCTGCCCATCAGCGCGCAGGCGGTGCGCCAGGGGCTGGCGACGGTGGACCTGCCCGGGCGCTTCCAGATCGTGCCCGGACAGCCGGTGCTGGTGCTGGACGTGGCGCACAACCCGCAGTCGGTGGCGGCGCTGGCGCTGAACCTGGACCAGATGGGTTTCTATCCGCGCACGCATGCCGTGTTCGGCGCGATGCAGGACAAGGACCTGGCCGGCGCGCTGGCGCACGTGGCGCCGCTGGTGGACAGCTGGCATCTGACGGCGCTGCCCACGCCGCGCGCGGCCGCGCCCGAAGCGCTGGCGGAACTGGTGCGCGCGGCCGCCGGCGCGGGGCGCGCGGTGACGGTGCAGGCCCACGCCGACCCGGCCGCGGCGCTGGAGGCGGCCCTGAAGTCGGCGGACCCGGCTGATAGAATCGTCGTCTTTGGTTCGTTCTACACCGTCGGCGGTGTGCTCAAGAACGGACTGCCGCGACTGGGCGCGTCCCACGTCGGTTGAAAGACCCCTTCGAGTCGAGCCGGCCCACGCGGTCTTGGTCCCACCGGGCGCACGCCCATTCCCCGCTTCGGCATGCGCCTGTTTTCCTTCCTGCAGCGAAACAAGACCCCGGCCCGGGAGCCGGTCGGCATGGCCGCGTCACCGGCGCAACAGGTGCAGGCCGCACGCGTGCGGGCGCGCCGCCGCCTGATCGGCGCGGTGGTGCTGCTGGGGCTGGGCATCGTGGGCTTTCCGCTGCTGTTCGAGACCCAGCCGCGACCGCTGCCGGTGGACGTGACGATCGAGATCCCGCGCAAGGACGGCGGCGCCCCGCTGGTGCTGCCGCCGCGCGTGGCGCCGATCACCGAGTCCGCCGGCGACGCCGGGCGCGAGGTGCCCCCGCCGGTGGCGGCCGCGTCGGCGCCGGCGGTGCAGCCGGTGACGCCGCCGCCTGCCGCCGCGGTGCCGGCGCTGCGGCCTGACACGCCGTCAGCGGCCGTGGCGGCCAGCGCGCCGCGCCCGGC
>NZ_VIDQ01000094.1 GCF_009760915.1 Azohydromonas aeria | reverse complement strand
GCAAACGTACCCAGCTCGTGCATCAGCATACGACGCAGATATTGAGCATGCAGAATCTGCTGGCACGCAACCTCGGCGCTCAAGCCAGCGGCAACGAAATCAAGAGATTGCGACCCAAAGACATTGAGTCTTTGCCATTACTTGATGAACAAAAGCTGGCGCTCAATGCCAATTTGACTGTCATGTATTGCCTTGAACAACAACTACAAGTCTTGGAGAAGACCATCTTGGCAAAGGCACGTCTGCGTGAAGACTACCAGGCGCTCAGGACGGTGAGCGGTATTGGCGAAGTGCTTGCAATGACCATTGCCTACGAAACGGGCAGTATTGATCGATTTGGAACGCCTGGCGACTTTGCTTCTTATGCTCGCACGGTGAACAGTCGGCGAGAATCAAATGGCAAGAAGAAGGGTTCAGGCAACGCAAAGTGCGGCAACAAGCATTTGGCTTGGGCATTCGTTGAGGCGGCACATTTTGCCATCCGCTACGACGCCACCATCAAGCGCTGGTATCAGAAGAAGTGCGCTAAAACCTTGCCCGTGGTGGCTATCAAGGCAGTGGCGCACAAGCTTGCCAGGGCTTGCTTTCACGTGATGAAGAGTGGCTCCTCATTCGATGCGGGAAAGGCATTTGGATAGCAAGCAACTGATTCAATGGAACAACGGCGGCAGTATTGCCATGGGGTTGGAAGAACCATCAGACCTGATTGCACGCCGTCGTTGATCCCGCCCGATTACAGAGGTTTGCTGCGCCTGCACCGCGAGCCACTTGGGGTTGGATCACTTTTGGGTGAAGCCATGGACCTGTGCGGCTGAAATTTCAGCTGCTTGTTTGGACACGGTGAGGAACAGAAGGTTTTCTGGGGCTGCGAATGCAGCCAGGGGCCTGGCAGCGCGAGTCGCCAAGGTCTTGATCCTGATGGGTGACTGGTGCGCCGCGGGCGTAACCATGAACTGAGAACCAAGTGTGTGGCGAACTTGCTGGGCGGAGATGTTGGTAAAGACGCGCGGGGTGGCGCGGGGATGCGCTCACCCCTATTGACGGAGACGGCTAATGGGTGACCCCGGCTCTTGACCCCGGCTCTATGGGTGCTGCTCCTCAGGAAAAGTATTTGACTTCAAGCTTTGCCGTTGATTATACACGTCCTATAAGGTTTTCGGACACTGTTTCCCGTTCGTCTTAAGGTATCAAAGGATGACCGCCCCGGCCGTGACGCTGCCATCCGAGCCTATCGGGTTCGGCCTTCGATACCTCAGTCCGAACAGTTCACAGAGCCAGAAGTTTCTGGCCTCCGTACCAGCCTGTCGGATTCACCCTTCGATACCTCAGGGCGAACGGGTTGGTGTTTGAAAATCAAATGCGATGCGTATCAATGCCTGAGCGTGGCTTTCTATATGGGGGCAAGAGGTAAGACCTGATCCTGAAACTTGCGAAACTTGACCCCTGCACGTGAGTACCTAGTAAATTGCTAGCGTCCAAATTTGGAGTTGACCTCCTTTTGCACTATTTCTTCTTGCCATCGTAGTGAGACTTCGCGGCTGCGCTTGCAACTGCTCCAAGTACCACCAATGCTGCTTTTCCAACGGTAGATGCGACATTTGAGGCGGCCTCATTTATGCTGGATGTGCATGATGGGCAGAATTCATGGTCATAGACCTCAGTTCCCTTTGCATAGTCATGGCAGCCCGGTGTCCTGCATAGATATATTGGTTGCCCGCATTTTGGGCATTTGCATCTGTCTCGTCTTAAGGTATTGTGTTCTTCGATTATTGCTTCGATGGTTTCCTCGCAAAAGGGGCACTTTCCAAGCTGTTTTGTCGTCATTTTTTGGTTCCCTGTCGATTTAATTATTTTGCGGAGTTTCAAGACTGCATGAAAAGCTCGGCAATTTCGTCTCAATGAATAAGTTGTTGACAAGGTAGTCAATTATTTATTCTTTAACTTCCCCTTCGGCAAAACCGTCGTCATCGGCGGCGTCGGCCGGTCCGAAAACCCCGACGACTCCTTCACCGGACCGGTGTCCTTCTTGGGCTTCTTCGCCATCTTGTTGCTGCGCTGTTCGCCTTTGGGCATGTCGTGCTCCTGGTTGAAGTGGCAATCAATGTAGCTTGACCGGGCGACGGCGAAGCAGGTTTTCCGGCCGGTGTGGCTGATTCATATCAGACCCTTGAGCCGCAGCGCCCCGAAGGCCGCCAGCGTCACGCCGTCCTGAATCACGCCGTCGCGCAGCATGCGTTCGAATTCGGCCAGTGGAAAAGCCCGGCAGATCAGTCCGGCTTCCTCGGCGTCGAGCTGCTGCCCGACCGGCGCCAAATCGGTGGCGAGGAAGACGTTGCAGCGCTGCGTCACCAGCCCGTAGGCGATGAACATGGCATGGACGAATTCCATCCGTCCCGCCGCCAGCCCGGTTTCCTCGCGCAGCTCGCCGCGCGCGACTTCCTCGGCCGGCCGGTCGGGGTCGTCTTCCCAGGCCCCCTGCGGCAGTTCCCAGTAGCGCCCGCCGGCCGGGTAGCGGAACTGCTCGACGAGCCAGATCTGCCCGTCCTGCACCGCCACAATGGCGGCGAAATCGGCGCGCTCGACCACGCTGTAAATGCCGGATGAACCGTCGGCGCGCCGGATCGCGTCCTCGCGGACGCGGATCCAGCGGTTTTCATAGACGACGCGCGAGCCGGTGCACACGATTTCCGGCTCGTCGGCGCCGGGCGGATGGTTCAAATTGTCCATCCGCCCGTTGTACCCGCTGCCGCTACAGCAGCGCGTCCAGCGCAATCGGCATGTCGCGAATCCGCTTGCCCGTCGCGTGCCACACCGCGTTGGCGATCGCCGCGGCCACGCCGGTGATGCCGATCTCGCCGATGCCCTTGGCGCCCAGCGCCCCCAGGTGCGCGTCCTCTTCCGGCACCACGATCAGCTCGATGTCCGGAATGTCGGCGTTCACCGGCACGTGGTATTCGCCCAAGTTGGCGTTGGCGATGCGGCCATATCTCGGGTCACGCAGCGAGTGCTCGTGCAGCGCCATCGACACGCCCCAGACGATGCCGCCCAGCAGTTGGCTGCGCCCGGTCTTGGCGTTGAGCAGTTTCCCCACCGCGTAGGCGCCCACGATGCGCGTGACGCGGATCTCGCCCAGCTCGGCATCCACCCGTACCTCCACGAACACCGCGCCGAAGGAGTGCTTGGAAAACTTCTCCGAGTCCGGCCCTGGCGTCGCCATCACCTTCGCTTCCAGCGATCCCGGCTTGTGCCGCGCCGCCAGCGCTTCCAGCGTTTCGCCGCGCGACGGGTCCTGGCCGTGGCGCAACCGGCCCTCCTTGAGCTCGACCAGCTCGTGCTCCACGCCGAACAGCGGCGAGTCCTCGTCGGCCACCGCCAGCTCGACCAGCCGCGTGCGCAGCGCCTCGCACACCGCCAGCACGGCGTTGCCGGCGCTGGCGGCGCTCATCGAGCCGCCGGAGACGGGCGCCATCGGCAGCGCGCTGTCACCGATCTCCAGCGCGATGCGCGCGGGCGGCAGCTCCAGCGTGTCGGCCGCCACCTGCGTCAGCAGCGTCCAGGTGCCGGTGCCCAGGTCGTGCGTGCCGCACTGCACCCGCACCCGGCCGTCGTGCAGCAGCTCCGCGCGCGCCTCGGACTTCATGCGCTTGGACGGGTAGGTGGCCGTCGCCATGCCCCAGCCGACGAGGGCGTCGCCGTCGCGCGTCGCGCCCGGCTGCGAGTTGCGCGCGGACCAGTTGAAGGCCTCCGCGCCACGCGCGTAGCACTCGCGCAGCGTCTTGCTGGAGTAGGGGAGCTTGCGCTCCTGGTCGAAGTCGGAGTGGTTGCGCAGCCGGAACTCGACCGGGTCGATGCCCGCCGCGTGCGCCAGCTCGTCCATGGCCGACTCCAGCGCGAAGCTGCCCGTGCTCTCGCCCGGCGCGCGCTGGAAGGTCGGCACGCCCACGTTCAGCGGCACGAGCCGGTGCGAGGTCGCGACGTGGTCGCAGGCGTAGAGGAAGCGCGACAGCAGCGCCGAGGGCTCGATCCAGTCCTCGATGCGCGCCGTCTCGGCGTGCACGTGGTGCTCCAGCGCCGCGAGTTTTCCATCGCCGTCGGCGGCGAGCCGCAGTTGCTGCTGAGTGAAGGGCCGGTTGCCGACCGGGCCGAACATCTGCGTGCGCTCGACCACCAGCCGCACCGGGCGCTGCACTTCGCGCGCCGCCATCGCGGCCAGCACCACGTGCGACCAGGCGGAACCCTTGCTGCCGAAGGCGCCGCCGACGAAGGGGTTGATGACCCGGACCTTCTCCTGCGCAATGCCCAGCCGCTTCGACACCGTCTCGCGCACGCCGTGCACGTACTGGGTCGAATCCCACAGCGTCAATTCGTCGTCGTCCCACACCGCCAGCGTGGCGTGCGTCTCCAGCGGGTTGTGGTGCTCCAGTGGCGTGGTGTAGGTCGCCTCATGCCGGTGCGCGGCGGAAGCAAAGCCGCCGGCCGGGTCGCCGCGCGCGCTGTCGGGCTGCTGGCCCTGCGCCTCCTTGGGCGGATGCGCCTCGGCCTTGGCGGCCTCGAAGTCCAGCTGCGGCGTTTCCTCCTCGTACGCCACGCGCAGCAGCCGCGCCGCGTGGCGCGAGGCCTCCAGCGTCTCGGCCACCACCACGGCGATGGGCTGGCCGTCGTAGTGCACGCGGTCGTCCTGCAGCAGCGACAGCACGCGCCCGGCCGGCGGCTTCACGCCCGCCTGGCCGCCTTCGGGCAGGCGCGGGGCGTTGAAGGGCGTCATCACGTGCAGCACGCCGGGGTGCGCGAGCGCCGCGGCCGTGTCGATGGACCGCACCCGCCCGGCGGCGATGCGGCTTTGCAGCATCGTGGCGTGGGCGAGGTTGGGCGCGTCGAAGTCCGCGGCGTAGCGGGCCTCGCCGCAGACCTTCAGCGGGCCGTCCACGCGCGAGAGGCCGCCGCCCAGGCGGCCGTCGGGCTCGTTCAGGCCCACGGGCGTGACGGTCTGGGGAGTGGGGGATGCTTCCATGGCGGGAATCCGTCTTCAGCGCAGGCGCTGTCAGAGCGTGCTGCCGCGGGCGGCGCGCGCGATGGCGCGGCGCACGGCGCGGCGCGCCAGCTCGATCTTGAAATCGTTGTCGCCGTGGCCACGCGCGCCGGCCAGCAGCGCGTCGGCGGCGTCATTCGCAGCGGCGTCGTCGGGCAGCCGCCCGGCCAGGGCGGCTTCGGCCGCCTCCACCCGCCATGGCTTGTGGGCCACGCCACCCAGCGCCAGCCCGGCGCGCGTCACGCGCCCGGCCTCGTCCAGCTCCAGCGCCACGGCCACCGACACCAGCGCGAAGGCATAGCTGGCGCGGTCGCGGATCTTCAGGTACTGGCTGTGGCCGGCCGCATTCGAAGGCGGCAGCTCCACCGCCACGACCAGCTCGTCCGGCTCGATCTCGGAATCGCGCTCGGGCCTGTCGCCGGGCAGCCGGTGGAAATCGCCGATGTCCAGCGTGCGCTCGCCGCGGGCGCTCCTGAGCAGCACGCGCGCGCGCAGCGCCGCCAGCGCCACGGCCATGTCGGAGGGGTTCGTGGCGATGCAGTGCTCGCTTTGCCCAAGGATGGCGTGCTGCCGGTTGAAACCTTGCAGCGCGTCGCAGCCGCTGCCCGGCTCGCGCTTGTTGCAGTGGCGGAAACCGTCGTCGTAGAAGTAGTGGCAGCGGGTGCGCTGCAGCAGGTTGCCGCCGACGGTGGCCATGTTGCGCAGCTGCTGCGTGGCACCGGCCAGGAGGGCGCGCGACAGCAGCGGGTAGTTCGATCGCACCTCGGGGTGGTCGGCCGCGTCGCTGTTGCGCACGCCGGCGCCCAGGCGCAGGCCGCCGTCGGGCAAGGTTTCGACCTGGTCCCAGGGCAGGCGGCTCACGTCGATGAGCTTGCACGGGCGCTCGATGCCGCCCTTCATCAGGTCGATGAGGTTGCTGCCGCCGGCAATCGCCTTGGCGCTGGGTTGCGCCATCAACCGCAGCGCCTCGTCGAGGGAGGCCGGGCGCTCGTAGAGGAAGGCGTCCATCGGCTTGCCCTTCAGCCCTGGGCGCCGGCGGCCGGCGCATCGAGCACCTGGCGCACCGCGCGCACGATGTTCGGGTAGGCGCCGCAGCGGCACAGGTTGCCGCTCATGCGCTCGCGGATCTCGGCGTCGGAGAGCGGGGCGGCGTCCGCGCGCTGCAGGTCCGGCGTGACGGCGCTGGCGCGCCGCTCCTTCACTTCCCTGAGCAGCGCCACGGTCGAGCAGACCTGGCCCGGCGTGCAGTAGCCGCACTGGAAGGCGTCGCACTCGACGAAGGCCTGCTGCACCGGGTGCAGCGCGTGGGGCGTGCCCAGGCCCTCGACGGTGGTGACCTCGCGACCCTCGCACATCACCGCCAGCGTCAGGCAGCTGTTGACGCGGCGGCCGTCCACCAGCACGGTGCAGGCGCCGCACTGGCCGCGGTCGCAGCCCTTCTTGGTGCCGATCAGCTTCAGGTGCTCGCGCAGCGCGTCGAGCAGCGTGACGCGGGTCTCGACGCTGAGCTCGTGCGGCTGGCCGTTGAGCGTGAAGGCGACGCGGCAGCCGGGCGGCGCTGCGGGGGCCGCGGCGGTGGAGGCCGTGGCGGGGGAGACGGGCTGGTCCATGGCGGGCTGGGGCGCGGCGTATCGCGCCGCAAGGCATGCGAAGGTCCGGCTCCCGGGCAAGGGTCGTTCCCAGGTTCGGGGGAGGCCCGGGTTTAGACTTCCGCCCATGCCCACGATTGACGTCACCCACCCCCTGGTGAAGCACAAGATCGGCCTGCTGCGCGAGGCCGGCATCTCCACCAAGAAGTTCCGCGAGCTCACCCACGAGCTCGCCCGCTTGCTGGCCTACGAGGCCACCGCCGATTTCCCGCTGCAGAAGACCACCATCGAGTGCTGGAGCGGCCCGGTGGAGATCGACCAGATCAGCGGCCTGAAGGTCACCGTGGTGCCGATCCTGCGCGCCGGCCTGGGCATGCTCGACGGCGTGCTCGACATGGTGCCCAACGCCAAGATCAGCGTCGTCGGCCTGGCCCGCAACCACGACACGCTGCAGCCCGAGCACTACTTCGAGAAGTTCGTGGGGCATCTGGACCAGCGCACCGCGCTGATCGTGGACCCGATGCTCGCCACCGCCGGCTCCATGATCGCCACCATCGACCTGCTCAAGGCCCGCGGCTGCCGCGACATCCGCGCCCTGGTGCTGGTGGCCGCGCCCGAAGGCATCAAGGCCCTGGAGGCGGCGCACCCCGACGTGCGCTGCTGGACGGCCGCCGTCGATTCGCACCTCAACGAGCTGGGCTACATCATCCCGGGCCTGGGCGATGCGGGCGACAAGATCTTCGGCACGAAGGACGAGGAGACGCGCTGACACATCACGGCGCGTTGCGTTGACGGGAATTCACAGGCGGCCTGCGGGCCGCCTTTTTCATGCCGGCGCGGGTGGGTCAACCCGCGTGCTTCTTCGCCTTCGCCGCCGCCGACCGCGCCCCCTTGGGCTTGACCGTCGTCGTCGCCGCCGCCAGCGCCAGCGCCGGCAGCGCGGGCGTGAGGGCCACGTTGGACAGCCGCCTGGCATTGGCCGTCACGCGCTGGTGCACCGGCTTCAGGCCCGCGGCGGTGACGCCGGGCAGGGCGCGCAGCCACGGGCCCGGATCGACCCAGGCCTGCGGCTTCCACCACGCGCCCATCAGCGCCATCGCCGCGTTCTGCTGCGCCTGCCACAGCTGCCACATCACGGCCCAGCCGGCTTCGCCCATCGCTTCGAGCTTTTCCGCGCCCATGCGGTGGAACTCCTGCTGGTCCTTCAGCGAGGGCTTGTGGCCGGCGAGCGCCATGCGCGCGGTGCGGTGCGCGACCACCTGCGGCGCCGATACGGCGATGTCCCACAGCGTCTGCCCGTTGCGCCACCAGTGCGACCAGGTCTGGACCGAATTCGGCATGCGAGGCCTCTTCTTGTTCGTTGAATGGTTGATACGGCCCCGGCAAACCCCGGGCCTGCCTGGAGGATGCCCGCGCCGCCTTACGCCAGGCCCAGCGCGCCGGCGACGGCGCCCGCCGCCACCAGCCACATCGGGCTGATGCGAAAGCGCCACGCGACCACGGCACTGCCGATGACCAGCGCCATCGCGCCCAGGTGCCCGTGCGCGGGCTCGCTCAGCAGCCAGCCGGTCGACAGCAGCAGCGCCACCGTCAGCGGCGCCATGCCGCCGGTGAAGGCGCGCACCTCGCGGCTGTCGCGCCGGCGGCTGCTCCAGTGCGACAGCGCCAGCGTCAGCACGCTCGACGGCAGCAGGATGCCGGCCATGGTGGCGATGGCGCCCGGCGTGCCGCCCACGTGCCAGCCCAGCACCGCCACGAACAGCACGTTCGGGCCCGGCGCGGCCTGCGCGATCGCGATCGACTGGCTGAAGTCGGCGCTGCTCAGGTAACCGTGCTCGCGCACCAGGAAGCGGTGCATCTCCGGCGTGGTGGCGATGGCGCCGCCCACCGACAGCAGCGACAGCATCATGAAATGCAGCAGCAGCTGCACCCAGTCGGCCGGGCCCAGGACGACGCCGGCGCTCATTTCGCGGCCCCCGCCCCCAGCCGCCACCAGGCCCACAGCACCGAGCCCAGCCCGACGCTGCCCAGCACCGCCGGCAGCGGCCAGTGCAGGCCCACGATCAGCAGCAGCGACAAGGCCGCCACCGCCAGCCCCGGCAGCCAGCCCAGCGGGCTCTTGCGCAGCGCGGGCAGCAGCTTCAGCCCGGTGGCGATCACGAGCCCGGCGGCCACCGCCGCCATGCCGCGCAGCGCGCCGGCCACCGGGGCGAGGTCACTGAAGCGGCCGTAGAGCGCGACCAGCGCCATCACGATCAGCGTCGGCACCGCCACCAGCCCCAGCAGCGCGGCGGCCGCGCCGCGCCAGCCGAAATGGCGCCAGCCGAACATGAGCGAGAGGTTGACGATGTTGGGCCCGGGCAGCACCTGCGCCAGCGACAGCAGCTCCAGGAACTCGGCCCGGGTCAGCCAGCCCCGGCGCTCGACCAGCTCGTGCTGCGCCACCGGCAGCACGCCGCCGAAGCCCTGCAGCGCGAGGCGGTTGAAGGCGCGCCACAGCGCCAGCGGGCTCGCGGGCGCCGCCGTTGCCGTCTCGGCCGGCGGCGCCGCGCTCACCGGATCACCTTGAGCGCGTCCGGATTGACGATGTTGATGGGCTGCTTGCGCATCCAGGCCAGCACGTTGTCGAAGGCCGCGCCGAAGTAGAGCTCGTAGCTGTCCTGCTCGACGTAGCCGATGTGCGGCGTGCACACCGCGTTCTCCAGGCGCAGCAGGGGGTGGCCCTGCAGGATCGGCTCGGACTCGAACACGTCCACCGCGGCCATGCCCGGGCGGCCCTTGTTGAGCGCCGACACCAGCGCGTTCTCCTCCAGCAGCTCGGCGCGCGAGATGTTGACGAAGAGGGCCGTGGGCTTCATGCGCGAGAGGTCCTCCAGCGAGACGATGCCGCGCGTGTCGTCGTTGAGGCGCAGGTGCAGGCTCAGCACGTCGCAGCGCTCGAAGAACTCCTGCTTGCTGGCGGCGGCCGCGTAGCCGTCGGCGCGCGCCTTGGCCAGGGACGGCTCGCGGCCCCACACCAGCACCTGCATGCCGAAGGCGCGGGCGTAGCCAGCGACGATCTGGCCGATCTTGCCGTAGCCCCAGATGCCCAGCGTCTTGCCGCGCAGCACCATGCCGATGCCGAAGTTAGGCGGCATCGACGCGGCCTTGAGCCCGGACTGCTGCCAGGCGCCGTGCTTGAGGTTGCTGATGTACTGCGGCAGCCGCCGCATCGCGGCCATGATCAGCGCCCAGGCCAGCTCCGCGGGCGCCACCGGCGAGCCCACGCCCTCGGCCACGGCAATGCCCAGCCGGGTGCAGGTCTCGACGTCGATGTGCGGCCCGACGCGGCCGGTCTGCGCGATCAGCCGCAGCTTGGGCAGCTTCTCCAGCAGCGCGCGCGGGAACTGGGTGCGCTCGCGGATGAGCACCAGCACCTCCGCGTCGCGCAGCCGCACCGACAGCTGGCCGATGCCCTTGACGGTGTTGGTGAACACCTTGGCATTGAGGTGTTCGAGCTTGCTGGCGCAGTGCAGCTTGCGCACCGCGTCCTGGTAGTCGTCGAGGATGATGATGTTCATGGGCAGCGCGGATTCTGCCTGCGCCCATCGGGCCGTCCCATTCAAACGCGTTTCAACGCGCTCGCAAACTGTGTCGCGGTGCGATCGCGCGAGCGCTTCCGGACGCATCCGGACGCTTCCGGGCGGAGCCGCGAGGCTCTCTCGGAAAGGGCTGCGCCGGGTGTCAGGAGCGCCGCGACGCGGCCGGCGCCGAGGCCAGCTTGCGCGTGGTGAAGAGCCGGTCGAGCGCGGCCATGCGCCGCTGCGCCTCGGCCTCGCTGCTGTGCCGCGCCACCAGCCCGAACACGGCCGAGCGCAGGTGCCACAGCTCCTGCAGCCCCGGCGCGCGGCGCACGCGCGCACGCAGCCGCTCGGCTTCCTCGCCCGGCAGGCCCTGCAGCGCGGTGTCGAAGGCCGCGCGCGCCTCGCCGGCCAGCGCGTCCGCGTCCGGCCACAGCCAGCGCATGAGGTAGCGCCAGCGGCTGTCGAAGGTGCCGAAGCTCGCCGGCCCGGGTGGGCAGACCTCGATGCGGCGGCGGGATCGGCGAAAGAACTTCATGGCTCGCTCGGTGGGTTGCCCCGGATTGTCCCGGGGCCCCGCTCGGCGCAAAGCCGTGAAATAAGCCGCTTGACAGTCGCTATTCACCTGTAACGGCAAGTAGCGGCCTGATGAGCCGGAGGTCGGAGGGCTGGCCACCGTACCGTTCGTCCTGAGGTATCGAAGGACGAATCCGGAAGGCTGCATTGCTCGCTGGAGGCTGTCAGCCCATCGTTCCGTTCGCACTGAGGTATCGAAGTGCGAATCCGCCAGGCGCTGACGGCCGGCTGAGCAGCCGGGGCCGTTCATCCTTCGATATCTCAGGACGAACGGGAAACGAGGTGACGGCTGTCTTGAACCAAGGTGAGCCGGCCGCGACGCCGCCGGCCCTGCCTTGGGTCACATCAGCGGCGAGTTGCGGATCAGCCCGACGGCGACGCCCTCGATGGCGAAGTCGCCCGCGCCGGCGGCGACGCGGATGGGCTCGAACTCCGGGTTCTCCGGCAGCAGCTCGATGCCCGCGCGCGTGCGCTGGAAGCGCTTCACGGTGACCTCGTCGCCCAGCCGCGCCACGACGATCTGGCCGTTGCGCGCGTCCTCGGCGCGCTGCACGGCGAGCAGGTCGCCGTCGAGGATGCCGGCGTCGCGCATGCTCATGCCGCGCACGCGCAGCAGGTAGTCGGGCCGGGTGGGGAAGAGCGCGGGGCTGACCTGGTAGAGCTGGTCGATGTGCTCCTGCGCCAGGATCGGGCTGCCGGCAGCCACCCGGCCCACCAGCGGCAGCGACAGCGCGCCGGCCAGCACGGTGGAGGGCAGCGGCGCCTCTTCGGCGCGCGCGGCGCGCAGCGCGCGCAGCGTGTCAGACTTCAGCCGGATGCCGCGCGAGGTGCCGCCCACGAGCTCGATGGCGCCCTTGCGCGCCAGGGCCTGCAGGTGCTCCTCGGCCGCGTTGGCGGAGCGAAAGCCCAGCTGCGCGGCGATCTCGGCGCGGGTGGGCGGGGCGCCGGTGCGCTCGATGGCTTCCTGGACCAGGTCGAACACCTGCTGCTGGCGGGGCGTGAGGTTGAGGTTCATGGGTCGCTCGGCGCTGGGAGACGGACTGCGGGCCGCGGCGCGGGACCGCGGGCGGGAACGGGCATCGGATTCCATCACTGTATTTTCATCCATGGAGTGAGTGCATGCAAAGCCGATTCGTCGTGCTGGGCACCGGCGGGACCATCGCGGGCACCGCGTCGGACACGGCCGACCACCTGGGCTACCAGGCCGCGCAACTGGGCATCGAGACGCTGCTGGCCGACGTGCCGGCCCTGCACGGCTGGCCGGTCGAGGCCGAGCAGGTGGCGCAGATCGACAGCAAGGACGCCACGCACGCGCTGTGGCAGGCGCTGGCGCAGCGCGTGAGCCACCACCTGGCGCGCCCGGAAGTGGCCGGCGTGATCGTCACGCACGGCACCGACACGCTCGAGGAGAGCGCGTACTTCCTGCACCGCGTGCTGGGCGCCGCGGACAAGCCCGTGGTGCTGACCGCGGCAATGCGCCCGGCCACCGCGCTGATGCGCGACGGCCCGCAGAACCTGGTGGATGCGTTCGTGCTGGCCGCCACGCCGGGCGCGCGCGGTGTGCTGGCGGTGATGGCCGGCACGGTCCACGCCGGCGCGGAAGTGCGCAAGCAGCACAGCTACCGCCTCGACACCCTGGCCTCGGGCGACGTCGGCCCGCTCGCCTACGTCGAAGCCGGCCGGGTGCGCCGGCTGCGAGACTGGCCGCAAGGGCAGGCGCTGGGGCTGGCCGCGGTCGAGTCGCCGGTGGACGGCTGGCCGCGCGTGGATGTGGTGCTGTCGCACGCCGGCGCGGACGGGCGCATCGTGCGCGCGCTGCTGGCCGCGGGCGTGGACGGACTGGTCGCGGCCGCCACCGGCAACGGCACGCTGCACGCGGCGCTGGACGCCACGCTGCAGGAAGCCGCGGCGCAGGGCGTGGCGGTGCTGGTGGCCAGCCGCTGCGCGCAGGGCGGCGTCATCGCGCAGCCGCACCAGCGCTTCGAAACGGCGGACCTGCTGACGCCGGTGGCGGCGCGGGTGGAGCTGGTCCTGCGGCTGCTGGAAAAGCGGCAGGCCGGCTGAACGAAGAACGGCGCCCGAAGAGGGCGCCGTTGCCGGGTCATCCGATGCCGGCGCTGCGGCCGGCTCGTGGAGGTGTCAGACCACCTTCAGCGACACGTCCACGTTGCCGCGCGTGGCGTTGGAATACGGGCAGACCTCGTGCGCCTCGGCCACCAGCTTCTCGGCGGCGGCGCGGTCCATGCCGGGCACCGAGATCTCCATGTCCACCTGGATGCCGAAGGCGCCGGGCTTGTTGGCGTGCGGGCCGATGGCGACCTTCGAGGTGATCGAGACCTCGCCCGGCAGCTGCAGCTTCTGGCGACCGGCCACGGCCTTCATCGCGCCGATGAAGCAGGCCGAGTAGCCCGCGGCGAAGAGCTGCTCGGGGTTGGTGCCCTGGCCGCCGTCGCCGCCGAGCTCCTTGGGGGTGGACAGCTGCGTCGTCAGCCGTCCGTCGTCGCTCTTGGCCGTGCCGGTGCGGCCGCCCGTGGCGGTGGCGGTGGCGGTGTAGAGGGCTTTCTCGATGGCCATGTGCGTGTCCTCGTTTCTTGTGAAGGGGCTGGCAGTGTAGGAAGGTGAGTGCCAAGCGCACCCGGGAATCATCCCTGCCTCGTTCAAGGGCATGCCGCTTGCCGCCGCAGCCGCATCGACGGCTTTTGCTTCCGCCATCCCCATGAGCGCTTCCCATCTTCCCGCGGCGCTGCGCCGTTCCCTGCGCCGCACCTTCGGACTGCGCGAGCTGCGCGAAGGCCAGCAGGCCGTGATCGAGCGCGTGCTCGCCGGCCAGGACACGCTGGCGCTGATGCCCACCGGCGCCGGCAAGTCGCTGTGCTACCAGCTCCCGGCGCTGCACCTGGAAGGGCGCACCGTCGTGGTCTCGCCGCTGATCGCGCTGATGCAGGACCAGGCCTCCAAGCTGGAGGAGGCCGGCGTCGAGGCCGCGCAGCTCAACAGCGCGCGCCCCGTCTCCGAGCAGAAGGACTCGATGGAGCGCATCGCGCGCGCAGGCTCCGGCAGCGACATCGTCTTCACCACGCCGGAGCGGCTCTCCGACGTGGCCTTCCAGGAGACGCTGCGCCAGGCCGGCGTGGCGCTGCTGGTGGTGGACGAGGCGCACTGCATCTCGCAGTGGGGGCACGACTTCCGCCCGGCCTTCATGGGCATCGGCGCGGCGCTGCGCGCGCTGGGCGACCCGCCGGTGCTGGCGCTGACCGCCACGGCCACCGACCAGGTCATCGCCGACATCCGCCAGCACCTGGGCCGGCGCGAGCTCGACGTGGTGGACACCGGCATCTACCGCCCGAACCTGCGGCTGCAGGTCGCCGTGTGCGACAGCGAGAAGCACAAGTTCGAGGTGCTGCAGCGCGCGCTCGGGAAGACCGACGGCCCGGGCATCGTCTACACCGCCACGGTCAAGACTTGCGAGGAGCTGTACCAGCGCCTGGGCGCCGCGGGCGAGTCCGTGACGCGCTACCACGGCAAGCTGCGCACGGCCGAGCGCCAGGCGAACCAGGAGCGCTTCATGGCCGGCCAGGCGCGGGTGATGATCGCCACCAACGCCTTCGGCATGGGCATCGACAAGGCCGACCTGCGCTTCGTGCTGCATTACCAGCTGCCCGGCAGCCTGCTGGCCTATTACCAGGAGGCCGGCCGCGCCGGGCGCGACGGCGAGGCCGCCGACTGCGCGCTGCTCTACCACCGCCCGGACCGCCAGGTGCAGCAGTTCTTCCTGGCGCGCAGCCGGCCCGATGAGGATGAGCTGCGCCAGGTGCTCGACGCGCTGAGCCGCGAGCCGCTGTCGGTGGCGGCGCTGCTGCAGCGCATGCCCGGGTTCACGCGCCACCGCGCCATGCACGTGCTCACGCTGCTGCGCGACGCGGGCATCGTGCGCGCCAACCGCTCGCGCGCCTGGTCGCTGGTGCCCGGCGCCGAAGGCAAGGACCTCGCCCCGCTGGTGGCCGACCACGACGCGCGCGCCGAGCACGAGCACGAGGCGCTGGAGCGCATGGTGTTTTACGCGCAGACGGGCCTGTGCCGCTGGCGCGTGCTGCTGGAATACTTCGACCAGGAGCCGCCTTTCGAAGGCGAGCACTGTGGTTGCTGCGACAACTGCCTCAACCGCGCGCGGGCGCAGTCGGACGCCGATTCGGCAGCCGTCGCGGCCGGTGCGGCGACCGCCGCTGCGCGCCCGGCGCCCGCGGCCAACGACGCCGTGCCGGCCGAGGCGCTGCAGGAGCAGCCACGCCCCCAGGCCGCGGCGCCTGGCCCGGTGGCTTCCGGGCCGGGCGTGGAAGCGGCGGCCGCCGCGCCCGTGGCGACGCTGCGCAAGCCGGCGGCCAGGCCCGTGCCCTCGGCCAGCGCCGCCTTCCACGTGGGGGAGCAGGTACGCGTGCCGCGCTACGGCAGCGGCACGGTGACCTCGGCCAGCGCCGAGGAAGTCGCGATCCAGTTTCCGGACGGGCGCACGCGGCGTTTCGTCGCGCAGTACGTGCAGCGCGACGAGGAGGGCGCGGCCACGCCGGCGGTGCAGGGAGTGGCGGCGGCTTGAGGGGGCCGAGGCGACAGGGCGCCGGCGCGCCGGGCAGCGGGGGGGCCGGCCCCCATGCCTGAGGCCTCCAGCCGCCGCCTGGGCTTGCCGGACCTGGCCTGGCTGCTGCCCGCCGCCGCGCTGGTGCTGCTGGCGCTGGCGCCCACGACGCTGCGCGCGCAACTGTGGCTGTCGGGCGTGCTGCTGGCGGTGCTGGCGGCCTGCCACTTCGTCGGGCGGCGCGCGCGCACGCTGCGGGCACAGTCGCTGTGGCGGCTGACCGTGATCGGCGCCTGCGCCATCCTGTCGCTGCGCTACATGCACTGGCGCGCCACCGAGTCCATGCCGCTGCAGTTCGGGCTGGCGGCCATGGCCTGCGGGCTGCTGCTGTTCCTGGCCGAGGCCTACGGCTTCGTCAACATGCTGCTGGGCTTCATGATCAACAGCGAGCCGTTCCACCGCCGCAGCCTGCCGCTGCCGCCCGACCCCGCGTCGCTGCCCACGGTGGACGTGTTCATTCCCACCTACAACGAGGACGTGGCGGTGCTGCGCCCCACCGTCATCGCCGCCACGCAGCTGCGCTACCCCGCCGACAAGCTGCGCGTGTGGGTGCTCGACGACGGTGGCACGGCGCAGAAGCTCGCCGACCCCGACCCGGCGCGCGCCGCCGCCGCGCGCGAGCGGGCCGAGGCGCTGAAGGCGCTGGCCGCGCGCTTCGGCGCCGGCTACCTCACGCGCGAGCGTAACCTGCACGCCAAGGCCGGCAACCTCAACGCCGCGCTGGCGCACACGCGCGGCGAGCTGATCCTGGTGCTCGACTGCGACCACATCCCCACCGACGACATCCTGCAGCGCACGGTCGGCTTCTTCCTGGCCGATGAAAAACTCTTCGTGCTGCAGACGCCGCACAACTTCGTCAGCCCAGACCCGCTGGAGCGCAACCTCGACACGCACCACGACTCGCCGGCGGAGAACGAACTGTTCTACGACGTGATGCAGCCGGGCCTGGACTTCTGGGGCACCTCGTTCTTCTGCGGCTCGGCGGCGCTGCTGCGCCGGCGCGTCATCGACGAGCTCGGCGGCATCTCCGGGCGCACCATCACCGAGGATGCCGAGACCACGCTCGACGCGCTGTCGCTGGGCTGGAAGGCCGCCTACTACAACCGGCCCATGGTGTCGGGGCTGCAGCCCGAGACGTTTTCCGGCTTCATCGTGCAGCGCGTGCGCTGGGGGCAGGGCATGTGGCAGATCTTCCTGCTCAAGAACCCCTGGCGGCAGCCACGGCTGCGGCTGGTGCAGCGCATCCTCTACACCAACTTCGCCTTCTACTGGGGCTTCGCGCCGGCACGATTGATCATGCTGCTGGCGCCGCCGACGTACCTGATCTTCGGCGTCAACCTGTGCGACACCACCGCGGAGCAGCTGCTGGCCTATGCCGGGCCGGCGCTGCTGGGCTCGATCGCCTCGACGCAGTTCATCTACGGGCGCGTGCGCTGGCCCTTCGTGTCGCAGCTCTACGAGATCGTGCAGTCCTTCCACGTGCTGCGCGGCCTGGTGGAAGTGGTGCGCCGGCCCACGGCGCCGTCGTTCAAGGTCACGCCCAAGGGCGAGACGCTGCATGCCGACTTCGTCTCCGCGCTATCGCGCCCGTTCTACGTGCTGCTGGCGCTCACGCTCGCGGCCGTGCTGATGGGCCTGCAGCGCTGGGAGGCCGAGCCCTGGAACCATGGCGCCATCGCCTTCGTGATGTTCTGGGCGCTGCTCGACATGCTGCTGCTCATGGGCGTGCTGGGCATCACCTTCGAGCGCCGGCAGTTGCGCAACGAACCGCGCGCGCCGCACGAGGAAGCCGCCGTGCTGCGCAGCGGGCGCCGGCACTTGCCGGCACGCACGGTGGATGCGTCCTCGACCGGGCTGGGCCTGCAACTGGCGCCGCGCGCGGGCGGCTTCGGCGGCCTGGCCGTGGGCGACACGGTGGAGGTCGAGCTGCCGGATCGGCAGGCCAGCCTGCGCGCCACGGTGCTGGGCCTGCGCCCGCGCGGCGACGGCAGCCTGGGCGTCGGGCTGCGCTACGAGTTCGAGTTCCTGGCGCAGGAGCGGCTGGCGGTGGCGCTGGCCTTCGGCTCCAGCGACGACCTGGTGGCCAACAACCGCCGCCGCCATGCCGGGCGCAGCGTGCTGCGCAGCGTCGGCGCGCTGGTGCGGCACGCGCTGGTGCACGGCGTGGACCACCTGCTGCACCTGCGGGCGCAGTGGCTGCGGCGGCGGCAGGAGAAAAGGAGCGTGACGGGATGAAGCGACGGCATGTCATGGGCCAGGGGCTTTCCGTGGTGCTGCTGGGACTCGCGCTGCAGGCCGGCGCGCAGCCCGCCGCGCCGCCTGCGCCGGCGGCGCCGGGTGTTCCTGTGGTGGCGACGGGCACGCCCGCGGCGCCGCTGCCGCCGGGCACCTGGAGCCTGCCGCTGTCGCGGCTGCTGGGCGACGCCGCGCCGCTGCGCGCCAACGGCGCGCAGGCGGAGCTGCGGCTGTCGCTGCCGCTGCCGGCGCTGCTGGCGCCGCGCGAGGCGGTGCTGGAACTGGCCGGCGCGGCCTCGCAGGCGCTGCTGCCCAGCTCGCAGCTGGCCGTGGAGCTCAACGGCCGCGTGGTGGGGCAGGCGCGCCTGTCGGGCCAGAGCGCGCTGCGGCTGTCGGTGCCGCTGCCCGCGGAGCTGCTGCGCGAGGGCTACAACGACGTGCGGCTGCGCTTCGCGCAGCATTACACCGACCGCTGCGAGGTCCCGATGGCGCCGCAGCTGTGGACGCAGATCGACCCCGTGGCCTCGCGCTTCGTGGTGCGTGCCGAGGCGCGGGCGGTGCCGCCGCGGCTGGACCGGCTCGACGACCTGTTCGACAGGCGCGACTGGAACGAGGCCCCGCTGGTGCCGGTGCTCACCGCCGCCGCGCCCGACGCCGCGCTGCTGCCGGCGCTGGGCCTGGTGGCCCAGGGCGTGGGCCATCGCTACGACTACCTGCCGGTGCGCATCGCCGCTGGGCGGCTGCCGGCGCGGCTGGAGGAGCTGGCGGCACGGCTGCCGCCAGGTGCACGCGGCGCCGTGGCGCTGGGCACCACGGCGCAGATGGCGCCGCTGCTGGCCGGGCTGGGGCTGCCCGCCGACGCCGGCGCCGTGGCCGCGCTGCGCACGCTGCCGGGCGACGCCACGCGCTTCCTGCTGGTGCTGGCCGGTCCCGACGCCGCGGCGCTGGAGCGGGTGGCGCGCGCCTTCGCCATGCCGCGGCTGCCCTGGCCGGATGCGCCCTGGGCCGCCATCGACCGGCTGGAGATGCCGCCGCTGGGCTCGGTCACCGGCGCGGCGGCCTCGTTGCGGCCGGCGACGCAGGCCTTTCCCCTGAGTGCCCAGGGCTTCAAGACGACGACCTACACCGGCATGGACGCCGGCGGCGCGGTGGTGCACTTCTGGAACCCGGCCTGGCAGGGGCGGCTGCAGGCGCGCGTGCACGTGGCCTACGCCGCGGGCATGGCGCCGCAGTCGGCGCTCAACGTGCTGGCCAACGGCGCGCTGCACGGCTCGATCCCCTTCGACAACCCGGCCGGCGGCGTCTACGACAACTACGCCGTGACGGTGCCCGCCGGCGCCTTGCGCCCGGGCTGGAACACGCTGCAGCTGCAGCCGGTGCTGATCCCGCGCAGCAACGGCGGCGAGTGCCAGTCCTTCTTTCCCGGCAACCTGGCCGCGACGGTGTACGAGGACACCACGCTGCAGACCTTCGGCGGCAGCCCGCTGCAGCGTCCCGACCTGGAGCTGCTGGCCCACAGCGGCCGGCCGCTGCCGGACGTGCCGGTGGGCCTGGGCATGGCGGTGCAGCTCACCGACGCGCAGGACGCCACCGTCGGCGCCGGCCTGACGCTCATCGCCAAGCTGGCGCAGGTGTTCCGCGGCCCGCTGCTGCGCACGCAGCTGGTCGTGGGCGAGGCGCGCGACGCCTCGAACCGGCTCTGGGTCGGGCCCGTGGCGGCGCTGCCCGAAGGCGTGCGCCGTGCAGCCGGGCTGGACGCGCGCGGCGGCCTGCAGGCGCCGGTGCCGCTGATCCAGAGCGCGGGCGTGCCGGTGCGCGAGGGACAGGTGCTGCTGGCGCTGCGCGACCAGCTCGACGCCTTCGGCGCCGCGCCGGGCACGCTGTCGGCGCAGGCCGCCGTGCAGCCGGCACTGGGGGGGCGCAGCGCGGCGGTCACGGCGCTGTCGGGCGGCGACCCGGTGACCGTCTTCACCGCGCTGGACGCGGCGGCGCTGGAAGCCGGGATGCGCGAGCTGGTCGGCCACGGCCTGTGGAGCCAGCTGCGCGGCAGCGTCGCGCTGTGGCGCCCGGGCGAGGCGCGCATGCAGACCGTCACGCCGGAGGACGCGCCCTTCACCGCCTTCTCGCTGCGCGGCGGGCTGGGCTTGTGGATCTCGCAGTACCCGTGGTGGGCGCTGTTCTTCACGCTGGTGCTGCTGGGCGCGCTGGTGTGGCTGCTGCGCGCGGCGCTGGCGCGCTATCGCCACCGCAACCTGCCGGCCCAGCCGGCGCGCCGGCATGACGACCGGACCAAGGAGGCCTGAGATGGTCATCAACCGCACCGCTCGCGCCCTGGCCTTGCTGGCCGGACTTTCGGCCGCCGCTGCCTCCGCGGCCCATGCCCAGGAAGCCGCGCCGCTGGCGATCGCCGGCGTGCAGGCCTCGGCGCTGGGCGGCTACGGCTACCTGGGCGTGATTCAGCCCTTTGCCGGGGCGAAGCTGGGCGAGGGCTGGTTCCACCGCACCGTGGCCAGCTGGCTGACGTACCGCTACGACGCCACGCCCGGCGGCACGGCGCAGCGCGTGCACGCGCGCGCGCCGGGGCTGGACTTCGGGCTGGGCCGCGCCTGGAGCGCGCCGGACTGGGGCGTGGAGCTGTCGGCCGGCGTCGGGCTGCGCCACACGCGGCTGCGCCCGGACGACCCGGGCAACGACGCGCGCGGCACGCAATGGGCCTTCACGCCGCAGCTGATCGCGCGGCGCCAGTTCACGCCCGCGCTCGACGGCGACCTGATCGCCTCCTACAGCGCCGGGCCGAACAGCCGCTTCCTGCGCGCGCGGCTGGGCGCGCGTGCCGGCGCCTCGGGCTGGCGGCTGGGCGGCGAGGGGCTGCTGTCGTCGGGGCCGGAGTACCGGCAGGTCGGCGTGGGGCTGTTCGGCGCGCGCTTCTTCGACTCCGGGCTGGCGCTGGAGCTCAGCGCCGGGCGGCTGCGCTCGCGCGAGGGACGCGAGGAGCCGTACGTGGCGATCGGGGTGGCGAAGGCGCTTTGAACGCGTATTGCTCAAGTCAGTGAAGTATTCCGTTCGTCCTGAGGTATCGAAGGATGAACGGCCCCCCCGCTACAAGGCAGCCATCCGGGCCTGTCGGATTCGGCCTTCGATACCTCAGTCCGAACGGCCCGGAGCGCCAGCAGTTCCGAGCCCCCGTGCCAGCCTCACGGCTTCACCCTTCGATACCTCAGGGCGAACGGGTGGTTTCAGAAGCCAATGAATCCTTGAATCAGCGTCCCCACGCCGGCACCAGCCGGCCCTGGACGTCAAAAGCAAAGCGCTCCTCCACCGCGCCGGTGCCAAACAGTGCCAGCGCCTGGTCGTAGTAGGTCGGCGGCTGGCCGATCAGGCCGCCCGGGCAGCCGGCCGGCCAGGCCTCGCCGTCGGCGCTGAGCGCGCGCAGCCGCGCCTGTTGCGCTGCCAGCAGCCGGGTGCGGCCGGTGGCGCGCAGCCACGGCAGCAGCGCCGCCGAGAAGCCCGCGGGCGCGCTGCCCAGCGCCTGGCCGGTGTCGGTGCGCACCTGCCGGGGCAGCTCGGTGCCGGCCTGCAGCAGCGCGGCCATGCCGCGCGTGGCGTGCAGCAGTGCCGGGCGCAGCGGGTCGCCGGGGTGCACGAGGCCGGCCCAGAGGTAGGCGCGGATGGCATCCCAGCTGCCCAGCGGCGGGCTGTCGTCGGCGGCGTGCCAGCCCAGGCGCTCGCTGTGGCGCACCCAGTCTGGCACCAGCCCGCGCGGCGCCACGGCGGCCAGCAGCCGCGGCATGCCGGCGGCGATCGTGTCCCAGGGGCCGGATGCGTCCTCGCGCGCCAGCGCGCGCAGCTGGTGCAGCGCGAGGTAGCTGGGGTTCAGGCGCACCGCGCCGCCGTCCAGTTGGAAACCCAGCGGGCCGGGCAGCAGCGTCGGACCGAAGCCGGGCAGCTCCACCACCTCCTGGTCGCGGATCAGCGCCAGCAGCGCCTGCGCCAGCTCGCGGTGTCGCGGCGCGCGCCACAGGCGGGCCGCCTCGAACAGGGTGTGGGCGAGCCACAGGTCAGCGTCGGCGGCGGCGTTGGCGTCGAGCAGCTTCCACTCGCCGTCGTCGTGCCGGCCCCAGCGCCAGCCCGGCAGCCGCTCGCCCAGCGCGCCTTGCGCGAGGTGGCGGTCGGTCCAGCGCAGCAGCGTGTCGAAGCGCTCGCGCTCATTGGCGACCAGGGCGAAGAACAGGACGTAGGCCTGGCCTTCGGAAGTCGTGTAGCGGGTCTGGTGCTGGTCGTCGATGACGCGGCCGTCGGCCTGGATGAAGCGCCCGGCAAAGGCGCTCCACAGCGGCCAGCCGGCGCAGCGGCGTGCGGCCGCGGCGCTGCCGCAGGCGCCGCCGAGCGCCGCGGCCAGCAGGTGGCGCCGGGTCAGGGCGGGGCGCTGCGGCATGGCGCCCTGGGCGGTGTCAGGCGGAGGCCGCCGCGGCGTGCCAGCGCTCCCAGCCGGCGCGCCGCAGCTCGCAGGCCGGGCACTGGCCGCAGCCGTAGCCCCAGTCGTGCAGCACGGAGCGGTCGCCGAGGTAGCAGGTGTGGGTGTCGCGCCGGATCAGCTCGACCAGCGCCGCGCCACCGAGCTGCTCGGCCAGGCGCCAGGTCTGCGCCTTGTCGAGCCACATCAGCGGCGTCTCGATCACCATGCGGCTGTCCAGGCCCAGCGACAGCGCCACCTGCTGCGCCTTGAGGGTGTCGTCGCGGCAGTCTGGGTAGCCCGAGTAGTCGGTTTCGCACATGCCGCCCACGAGCACGCTCAAGTTCCGGCGGTAGGCGACCGCCGCGGACAGCGTGAGGAACAGCAGGTTGCGGCCGGGCACGAAGGTGTCGGGCAGGCCGTTCTTCCCGTACTCGATGGCGCGCTCGCTCGTGAGCGCGGTGTCGCTGATGGCGCCCAGGATGGACAGGTCCAGGATGCGGTCCTCGCCGAGTCGGCCTTGCCACTGCGGAAAGCGCGTGCGCAGCGCCTCCAGCACGGTGGCGCGGCATTCAAGCTCGACGGCGTGGCGCTGGCCGTAGTCGAAGCCCACGGTCTCGACGCGTTCGAAGCGCTCCAGCGCCCAGGCCAGGCAGGTGGCGGAGTCCTGCCCGCCGGAGAAGAGCACCAGGGCGGAGTTGTGTTGGCTCATCGGAATTGCCTTCGGAGGCCGGGCCGGCGCCGGTGGCGGCAGCGCCCGTCCTGCGCGGCCGGGATTGAAAGCCGGCCATGGTATTGGACTCCGTGGCACGCCTCGGCGATCACCGGTCCCGGCCGTGCCCGCCGGTGGCACAGTGCCGGGGCACCTTACCAGGAGGACGACCATGTCCGAAGGACTGCCCGCCGCTGCCGCTCCCACTGCCGCTGCTGCCACCAACGCCGGCGCACGCCAGACCTGTTTCATCGACATGCCCTTCGGCCGCAAGGTCGATCCCAGGAGCGGCGTGACGATCGACTTCGACCAGATCTACGACACCGGCATCTGCCCGGCGGTGCAGGACGCGGGGCTGCAGTGCGTGCGCGGAGACCGCGAGGAAAGCGGCGGCCTGATACACACGGCGATGTTCGCCCGGCTGCTGATCGCCGAGTTCGTCGTCGCGGACATGACCACGGCCAATCCGAACGTGTTCTACGAGCTCGGCGTGCGCCACGCCGCCAAGCCTTACACGACCATTCCCATCTTCGCCACGCTCGGGGCGCCGCCCTTCGACGTCAACGGCGTGCGGGCGATTCCGTACGAGCTCACCGACGGCAAGCTCACGGCCGAGGCGGCACAGGCGCTGCGCGAGGCGATCCGCAAGCGCATCCAGTTCGCGCTGAAGGGGCCGGCGTCGCCCGACAGCCCGCTGTTCCAGCTCTTCGAGCGCTATCCCGGCGTGACGATGAGCCACGAGGTGACCGACGTCTTTCGCGACCGGGTCGTGTACTCCACCGAGTTCCGCAACCGGCTGGCCGCGGCGCGCGCCCTCAAGCCCCGGGAGGCGGCCGTGGCGGCGCTGGAAGCCATCGAGCGCGATCTGGGCGACGTTGCGGTTTCGGAGCGGGGCGTCGTCGTGGACCTGATGCTGTCGTACCGGGCGGTCGAGGCCTTCGACCACATGGTGGCGCTGTTCGAACGCATGGCCGGCGAACTGCGTGACGCGGCGATGGTGCGCCAGCAACTGGCCTTCGCGCTGAACCGGCGCCGGCAGCCGGGCGACCGCGATCGCGCCATCGCGCTGCTCGAGGGGGTGCGCAAGTCGCATGGCGACAGCGCCGAGACGCTGGGCCTGCTGGGCCGGGTCTACAAGGACCTGTGGCAGGAGGCTCTCAAGCGCGGCGACCTCGCCGCCGAGGGCTGGCTCGAACACGCCATCGAGGCCTACACCCGGGGCTTCGAGGTGGAGCCGCTGGACTACTACCCCGGCATCAACGCGCTGACGCTGCTGCTGCAAAAGGGCGACGCGGAAGCGATGGCCGAGCACCGGCGGCTGGCGCCGCTGGTGACCTTTGCCGCCATGCGCAAGGGCGGCGAGAAGGCCAGTGACTACTGGACGCTGGCAACCATGATCGAGCTGGGCTGCCATGGCCGCGACCTGGCGCTGGCGTCGCGCTGCTTCAAGCGCGCGGTGCCGCTGGTGCAGCGCTCGGCGGAGACGTGGATGCTCAAGACCACGCGCGACAACCTGCGCCTCATTGCCGAGCGCTTCGGCGGGGAAGAAGGCACGCCCGTGGCCGAGCTGGCGAGGCAGTTCGACCAGGCGATCGAGCAGCTGGAGCGGCCGCACGCGTAGGCCGGCGCGCCGCGGCCCGGCCCGGTCTCGGGCCGTGGCGCGGTTGCGCCGGCAACCGCGCCACGGTTCACGGAGGGCTCAGTTGGCCAGCCAGCGGGCCGGCACGATGACGAGGGACGGGAAGAGCACCAGCAGGAACATCACGGCGAACTGCGCCGTCATGAACGGCAGCACGCCGCGCGTGACATCGTCCATCTTCATGCGGCCCACGCCGGC
>NZ_VIDQ01000093.1 GCF_009760915.1 Azohydromonas aeria | reverse complement strand
CCACTGGAACGCCAGCAGCGCGGCCAGCACCAGCGCGCCGGCGAGCACCGCCACGCTCCACAGCGGCGGCAGGTGCAGGCCCGGGCGCTGCGGCGCGGACACGCCCTGCCAGCGCAGCGACAGGCTGCGCGCGCCGCCGCCCGGCGGCTGCGCCGTGGCCGCCGCCGGGCGCACCGAGCGCAGCACGCGCTCGGCGATGGCGTCCAGCCGCGCGCGCGCATCGGGCTGGCCGCGCCAGCGCCCTTCGAAGCCCAGCGCCAGGCAGACGTAGAACAGCTCCAGCACCTCGGCATTGGCCGCCGGGTTCTCGCCCAGCTTCTCCAGCAGCTCGAAGGCTTTATGGCCCCCCCAGCGCTCCTCGTGGAACTCGCCCAGCAGCGTGCGCGCCTCCCAGCAGCCCTGGCCCCAGGGCGTGGCGGCGATGGCCTCGTCAAGGAAGCTGCACAGCAGGTAGCGCGCGGCCGTGACGCGCGGGCGCGCCACGCCGCTGGCCGCGGCCTGGGCCTCGAAGTCGGCCATGTGCGCCAGCAGCTGCTCGCGCAGCGCGTCCGGATCGGCGTGCGTGCTGCTGGCGCGCAGCTGCGCCACCAGCGCCAGCAGCACGCTGGCCGCGCCCAGCAGCGGGTTGACGCCCGCCACCAGCCGCTGCAGCTCGACGCCCGCGCGCGGCGTGCGCGCCGGCGCGGTCGAGGCCGAGGCCGACGCCGGGAGGGGCCCGGACTGCACGGCGGTGGCCTGGCCGCCGGGCGCCGGCATGCGCAGCGCCGTGGCGTCCGCGTCCGCGTCCGCGTCCGGCACGGCCAGCAGCGTGCGGTCGTCATCGGCTTGAAGGCGGGACACGGTGCCCGCCCCGGCGCCGGGCGCGGGCATGCGCAGCCAGGGCTGCGCGGCTGCAGCCGGCACGAACACCGTCGCGGCCTCGTCCGCCGCCGCCGGCGCCGGCCCGAACAGCGTGCGGTCGTCGTCGGGCGCGGCTGGCGCCGGGAACAGCGTGGCGTCGTCGCTGCCGGCAATGTCAGGGGGGGAAAGCCCGGGTGCCGGCCTGCGCGGCGCGGCGCCGGCGGCGGGGCCCGGCAGGGGCAGCAGCGTGCGGTCGTCGGCGTCGGCGCCGGCATCCGCGCCGGGCTCGGCGCCGGTGGCTGCGGACCGGGGAGACCGGGGCTCCATCGCCGCCCTCGCGTGCGTCGCGGCCGCGGCTCAGTGGCCCGGCGCCAGGGCCTCGCGCAGGAAGCGCTGGCGCTGCCCCTCGTCGTCCAGGCTGCGCGCGACCTCCTCCAGGAAGGCGCGGCGGCTGCCGCCGTGGGCCGCGGCGCGCTTGGTGATGACGCGCGCGATCGGGCCGATGTAGGTGGTCAGCAGCCGCGTGGCCTGCTCCACGTCGGCCGGCGTGGCCGCCGGGCTGGTGTCGGCGGGCGGCAGCGGGGTGGGCGTGCCGCCGCCGACCGTGCCGGCATGGGCGACCGCGGCCGTGGACAGCGCCGCGCCGCGGCCCAGCACGGCGCGCAGGAAGGCCTCGCGCTCGGCGGGCTTGTCGATGCATTCGGTGAGCGCCGCCGCCAGCGAGCCGATCTGCTTGTGCTGCTGCGCGGCGCGGCGCACCAGCACCCGCGCCACCGGGCCCACGAAGCGCGCCAGCTCCACCTCCACGCCCTTGAGCTCGGGCGGGCTCCAGCCCGTGGGCGGGGGCGTGCTGGGCTGGGCCGGCGCCAGCACCGAGGCCGGCGCCGGCGCGGCCATGCCCGCGGCGTCGCCCGGCAGCGGCCGCGCCGCCGGGCGCGCCGCGATGACGGTGGACTCGGAGAGGCCGTCGGCCAGCGGGCGCCCGTACTGCGCCAGCAGCGCGGCGCGGAAGGCCGCGGCGCTCTGGAAGCGCTCGGCCGGCGCCTTGGCCAGGGCGCGCGCGACGATGGCGTCGTACTGCGGCCAGCGGTGCTGCGGATCGATGGCCGAAGGCGGCTCGGGGTCGTGGTAGCAGACGTCGTGCATCACCGCTTCGAGCCGGCCGCGAAAGGGCGGCTGGCGCGCCAGCAGGTGGTAGAGCAGCACGCCGGCGGAGAAGATGTCGATGCGGTGGTCGAGCTGACCGCCGAGGTAGAACTCCGGCGCGATGTAGCCCGGCGTGCCCATGATGATGTTGGTGCGCGTGCGGTCCGCGCTCTCGATGCGGGCGATGCCGAAGTCGGTGAGCTTGATGCGCCCGTTGCCCATCACCAGGATGTTGGCCGGCTTGATGTCGCGGTGCCAGATCTCGTGGCTGTGCGCGTACTCCAGCGCGTCGAGCAGCTGCGCCATGGTGCTCACGGCGTCGCGCTCGTCGAACTCGGTGCGCCGGTCCAGGTACTCGCGCAGGCTGTGGCCCTGCACGTACTCCATGGCGATGTAGGCCCAGGGGCCGTCCTCGCCGTACTCGTAGACCGAGACGATGCCCGGGTGGCTGAGCGTGCCCGCGGCCTGCGCCTCGCGGCGAAAGCGCTCCGAGAGGGACTGCGCCTTGTCCTCGTCCTCGATGAGCTCCTTGTGGATGGTCTTGATCGCCACCGCGCGCTTGATCACCGGGTCCCAGCCGCGGTAGACGATGCCCATGGCGCCGCGGCCGATGACCTCGGTGATGGGGTACTTGCCCAGCCGCTCCGGAATCGCCATGGGGACCTTGCCTCGCCTTGTCTCGGCAGCCTTCAGCCGTCGAGCATCTTCATCGCCTGGACCATGCTGGTGCGCATGCGCGCGATCGACTTGGCCAGCACGCCGATCTCGTCCCTGGCGGTGCGCTCGAAGTCGGGGATGTCGAGCTCGCCCAGCGAGACGCGGTCGGCAAAGCGCGAGAGGTGGTCCACCGGGCGGATCACCATGGCCCACAGCATCAGGTTGAGCACCACGCCGATGGCCACGAACACGCCGGCGATCGAGCCCATGAACACCGTATAGACCTTCTGCGCGCGCTCCAGCGCCACCCGGGTCGGCACCGAGATGATCTGCGCGCCCACCACCTCGTTGAGCTGCCAGCCGAAGCCGTTGGCCGGGCCGTAGCGGTCCACCAGCGTCTTCGGCGCGGCCTCCACGGAGCTGTGGCAGCGCAGGCACGCCGGGTTGGTGATCTTGATCGGCCGCGCGATGTAGAAGCTGCGCCCCGTGGGCGTGTCGCGGTCGCCCAGCAGCTCGGTGGCCTCGGCATTGCCGCGGAACTGCGTGACGATGTCGGCCTCCCATTCCACGGCGCGGTCGCGCGGGTTGGTCGGGTTGAGCACCGCTTCCTTGTAGCCGTACTCGTCGTGCTTCTTGCGCAGGTCGTTGAAGACCTCGGTGGCGGAGTACGCGGGGATCGACTGCGGCAGGAAGGTGTACTTCATCTGCGTCTCCAGCAGCGGGCCGATCTGCGAGGAGGTGTAGTTGCGCGCGGCCAGCGCCGTGTCCATCAGCAGCCGCGCGCTGTCGGCGATCTCGGCGCGGGCGTTGCGCTCCAGCAGCCGCCACGACACGAAGCCCGTGGCCGCGAAGCCCACGGCAAAGATCAGCACGAACACCAGGTTGAATTTCAACAACAGCTTCACCGGGGGCCTCCTTCAACGCGAACCCGCCACCGCCGGCGCGTGCCTGGGCAGGTACTTCTCGGGGAACAGCACCGGGTCCCATTCGGGGTGGGACGCCAGGTTCGACACCAGCGCGGCGCGGAACGCCGGCTCGCGCGCCTTGGCCTTCCAGCGCTGCACCAGCGGGCGGCGCAGCGCCGGCTCGGCCTTGAGCCAGGGCTCGACGTCGCCGTAGTCGAAGTCCGGCGCCGGCTTCGCCACCACGCCCTGCTCGCGCCAGCGCTCGGCACGCAGCGGCAGCGAGTCGCGGAACGGGCGCGGCATGTCCTGCAGCAGCGCGCCCATCGCGCCGCCGCCCATGAGCTCGCCGCGCGCGCCGGCCTTGCGCTGCCACAGCTGCCCGTCGCGCAGCGCCAGCGGCGCGGCCGCGGCGCCGGCGCCGCGCTCGGCCACGCGCACCGGGCCGGTTTCGACGAAGAGCGCCAGCGCCGCGGGCTGCGCATGCAGCACCACGGTGCCGGGCGCGGCCGGCAGCTCGGCCAGCGCCGTGCGCACCTCCAGCCCGCCGGGCTTGCCCGGCTCGGCCGTGGGCTGGCGCACCTTGGCCCAGCCCCGCAGCAGGTAGAGCAGGCGCGGCGCCGCGGCGCCGCGCGCGCCGGCGGCAGCCTCCAGCAGCGCGCGCGTGTCCGGGCCGAGCTGCGCCACGCTGCGGTCGGGCAGCTCGATCTGCATGAAGGCGGCGGCCGCGGTCTCGACGATGTCGCCCGGCGCCAGCGCCAGGCCCTCGGCCGCGTGGAGGCGGCCGGCGCCGCGGTAGACCAGCGCCTGCCCTTCGAGGATCGTGACGCCGCCGCTGCCGCCCATCGCGTCGGCGGCCGCTGCGCCCAGCGGCGCCGCGATCGCAGCAATCAGGACGAGTTCACGCAACATCGCGCTGGCCTCCTGCAATCCCCGGAGTCGGGTTGCAAACGAGAATTAGGGCCCTGTGCCGGAGCACTGTCAATTCAACCAAGGGCACCTCCTGGAGGGCCCTCGGAAGCCGGGTTCGCCGCCCCCGAATCCCCCCGAGGGGTGGGGCGGTAGCATGGTTCACAGCGCCTGCGTTGCACCACCGCGCCTGGGGGTTCACACACCATGCTGATCCGAGTGCTTTCCCACGGCGGCCAGCCCCTGGCGGCGCCGTCCTCGGCCCGCTTCGACGCGGCCGGCGGCTTCATCGGGCGCGGCACCGACTGCACGCTGGTGCTGCCCGATGCGCAGCGCCTGATGTCGCGCCGCCACGCCCAGCTGCTCTGGCGCGACGGGCGCCTGCACATCCGCCAGCTCGGCGCCAACCTCGGCGTGGAGCTCGACGGCCAGCCGCTGGGCCTGGAGGGCGAGGCGCCGCTGGCGCCGGGCATGACCATCCGCATCGGCCCCTACTTGCTGGAAACGGCGGCCGACGCGCCCGCGGCCGAGCCGCCCGCCGAGGCCGCCCCGCCCGCGCCGCGGCCCGGCGTCTTCAGCGAGGTGCTGGCCGAGGTCGCCGCCCGCGCCGGCGTGGCCGCGCCGCTGCCGCCGCCCCAGGCGGCGCCTGCCGCGCCCGTTGCCGCACCGGCACCGGCACCGGCACCGGCAACCGCACCCGTGCCCGTGACCCAACCCGCGACCCCAACCGATGCGGCGCAGGCGCTGGTGGCCGCGCTCTATGCCGGGCTGGAGCTGCCCGTGCCGGCATCGCCCTCGCCGCAGGAGGCTCGGCTCATCGGCGAGCTGCTGCACGCGGCCCTGGGTGGGCTGCTGGAGCTGCTGGCCGCGCGCCACGTGGCCAAGCGCGAGCTCGGCGCGCCCGCCACGCGGCTGCAGCCGCGCGAGAACAACGCCTTGAAGTTCTCGCCCGACGTGGACACCGCCCTGGCACACCTGCTGGGCCCCGCGCGCCGCGGCTTCATCCCGCCGCTGGCGGCCGTGCGCGAGGCCTGCGAGGACCTGCGCACGCACGAGATCGCGCTGCTGGCGGGCATGCGCGCGTCGGTGCAGGCGCTGCTGGGGCGGCTGGCGCCCGAGGCCATGGAGGAACTGCGCCAGGCGCGCGGCGGCTGGAGCCCGCCGCTGGACGTGCTGCGCAAGGCCCAGCTCTGGGATCGCTACTGCGGGCACTACGCGCAGCTGCTCTCCGAGCTGCGCGAGCAGGCCGACCCGCTGTCAAGCCGCGCCTTCGTCGAGGCCTACGAGGCGCAGCGTGAAAAACTCGCGCACCCGCCTCGGGAGGATTGACCCCGGAGGCCGGGCACCCCATGCGCCGCGGCTACAATCGCGGCCTTTCCGAGGAGCGTTGCAAGGCCGGCAGTCCCGCATGGACCCTGGCCCCAGGCTCGGAAACCTTCCCTCAGAAGCAACCGCGCTCACCCGCAACGAACCGCGTGGGTGAGTCCGTTTCCCTGGTTGCGTGCGTTGCGGGCTCTGCAATGGAGACCCCATGAACGCCGTTCTCAAGCCCACCCAAGATTTCGTCATCGCCGATGCCTCGCTGGCCGACTGGGGCCGCAAGGAAATCCGCATCGCCGAGACCGAGATGCCCGGCCTGATGGCCATCCGCGAGGAATACGCCGCGCAGCAGCCCCTGAAGGGCGCGCGCATCACGGGCAGCCTGCACATGACCATCCAGACCGCCGTGCTGGTGGAGACGCTGCAGGCGCTGGGCGCGCAGGTGCGCTGGGCCTCGTGCAACATCTTCTCGACCCAGGACCACGCGGCCGCCGCGCTCGTGGCCGCTGGCACCCCGGTGTTCGCCTACAAGGGCGAGACGCTCAAGGATTACTGGGACTACACCCACCGCATCTTCGACTTCGGCCCCAAGGGCAGCGAAGGCGAAGGCCCGAACATGATCCTGGACGACGGCGGCGACGCGACGCTGCTGATGCACCTGGGCAAGAAGGCCGAGAAGGACCCCTCCGTCATCGCCAACCCGGGCTCCGAGGAGGAGCGCGAGCTCTTCGCCGCCATCCGCGCCAAGCTCGCCGAGGACGCCACCTGGTACAGCCGCAAGTCGGCCCACATCATCGGCGTGACCGAGGAGACGACCACCGGCGTGCACCGCCTCAAGGAGATGAGCGCCAAGGGCACGCTGCTGTTCCGCGCCATCAACGTCAACGACTCCGTCACCAAGAGCAAGTTCGACAACCTCTACGGCTGCCGCGAGTCGCTGGTGGACGGCATCAAGCGCGCCACCGACGTGATGATCGCCGGCAAGGTCGCGGTGGTGTGCGGCTACGGCGACGTGGGCAAGGGCTCGGCGCAGGCGCTGCGCGCGCTCTCGGCGCAGGTCTGGGTCACGGAGATCGACCCCATCAACGCACTGCAGGCCGCCATGGAAGGCTTCAAGGTCGTGACCATGGACTGGGCCGCCGATAAGGCCGACATCTTCGTCACGGCCACGGGCAACAAGGGCGTGATCACCTACGCGCACATGGCCGCCATGAAGGACCAGGCCATCGTCTGCAACATCGGCCACTTCGACAACGAGATCGAGGTCGCCGACCTGGAGCGCGAGTGCAAGTGGGAGGAGATCAAGCCGCAGGTGGACCACGTCGTCTTCCCCTCTGGCCGCCGCATCATCCTGCTGGCCAAGGGCCGCCTGGTGAACCTGGGCTGCGCCACCGGCCACCCCAGCTTCGTGATGAGCTCGTCCTTCGCCAACCAGACCATCGCCCAGATCGAGCTGTTCACGCACAGCGACTACTACGAGGTGGGCAAGGTCTACGTGCTGCCCAAGCACCTCGACGAGAAGGTGGCGCGGCTGCACCTGAAGAAGGTCGGCGCCATGCTCACCGAGCTCAGCGACGAGCAGGCCGAGTACATCGGCGTGCCCAAGCAGGGCCCGTACAAGCCCGACACCTACCGCTACTGATCGCAGCGGCAGCCGCACCACGCCGAGGAAGAGGAGCCCAGGCCATGCGAGTGGACCAGCTGCTGGTGCAGCGCGGCCTGGCGCCCAGCCGCTCGGCGGCGCAGCGCCTCATCCAGCGCGGCGCCGTGCGCTGGCTGGGGGCGCAGGGCTGGGCCGCGCCGCGCAAGGCCGGCGACGAGGTGCCCGCGGACTGCGGGCTGCAGGTGTCGGACGACGCCGAGCTGCGCTGGGTCTCGCGCGGCGGCTTGAAGCTCGAAGGGGCGCTGGCGGCCACCGCGCTGGACGTGGCCGGCCGCTGCGCGCTCGACGTGGGCCAGAGCACCGGCGGTTTTACTCACGTGCTGCTGGCGCGCGGCGCCCGCGGCGTGGTGGGTGTCGACGTCGGACACGGACAGCTGCACCCGAGCCTGCGCGCCGATCCTCGCGTGCGTGCCCTTGAAGGCCTCAATGCCCGCACGCTGGGCCCGCAGGACCTGGGCGATGCCCTGCCCGCCGGCGGCTTCGGCCTCATCACCGGCGACCTGTCCTTCATCTCGCTGACGCTGGTGTTGCCTGCCCTCGCCCCCCTGCTCGCGCCGCAGGGTGACCTGCTGATGCTGGTGAAGCCGCAGTTCGAGCTGCAGCCGGCCGACATCGGCAAGGGCGGGCTGGTGAAGGACGCCGCGGCCTACGCCCGCGTCGAGCAGCGGCTGCGCCAGGCCTGCGCCGACTGCGCGCTGCGGGTGCAGGGCTGGCTCGACAGCCCCGTCACCGGCGGCGACGGCAACCGTGAATTCTTCGTGTGGGCCAAGCGGCCCGCACACCAGGGAGACTGACCATGACCGAGTCCCGGCGCGACTTCGCGCTCAGCCTCGAATTCTTTCCGCCCAAGACGCCCGAAGGGGCGCAGAAGCTGACCGCGGTACGCGACCAGCTCTACGGGCTGCAGCCCGAGTTCTGCTCCGTGACCTACGGCGCGGGCGGCTCCACGCAAAGCGGCACGCTGCAGACGGTGCGCGCCATCCTGGCCGAGGGCCAGCAGGGCGCGCCGCACTTCTCGTGCATCGGCGCCAGCCGCGAGTCCATCCGCGCGCAGCTGGCCGAGTTCCGCGAGGCGGGCATCCGCCGCATCGTGGCGCTGCGCGGCGACCTGCCCAGCGGCTTCGGCGCGGGCGCCCTGGGCGAGTTCCGCTACGCCAGCGACCTGGTGCGCTTCATCCGCGAGGAGACCGGCCGGCACTTCGCCATCGAGGTCGGCGCCTACCCGGAGATGCATCCGCAGTCGCGCTCGCCGCGCGCGGACCTGCTGGCCTTCGCCACCAAGGTCGAGGCCGGCGCCGACTCCGCCATCACGCAGATGTTCTTCAACCCCGACGCGTACTTCCGCTTCGTGGACGAGGCACAGGCGCTGGGCGTGGGCATCCCGATCGTGCCGGGCATCATGCCGATCACCAACTCCAGCGGCATCCTGCGCTTTGCCGACACCTGCGGCACCGAGGTGCCGCGCTGGATGCGGCTGCGGCTGGAGTCCTTCGGCGACGACACGGCCTCGATCAAGGCCTTCGGCCTGGACGTGATCACGGCGCTGTGCGAGCGGCTGCTGTCGCAGGGCGCGCCGGGGCTGCACTTCTACACGATGAACCAGTCCGCGGCCGTGCTGGAGCTGTGCCGGCGCCTGGGGCGCTGAGCCCCAACGGCCGCGGGCGCAAGCACGGTTGCGAGCGCAAGCGTGCGCCGTTGCACATTGGCAACAACCCGGAGCGCACTTGCTGTGGCTCAAGTCCGCGCCGGGGCCTGGATCCTCTAATCCTCACCAAGCCAAACGCAACCGGCTTCATTCGAGGAGAAGAGGACATCATGAAGAAGCAACTCATCGCCCTGGCCGCCATGGCCGCCCTGGCCGCCCCGATGCTGGCCCAAGCTCAAGACTCGGGCGACTGGATCGTGCGCGGCCGCGCGCTGCACCTGGACTCGGCCAACAAGGGCATCGAAGGTCTGAGCGTCAATAACAAGACCTTCCCCGAAGTCGACATCACGTACTTCTTCACGCCCAACCTGGCCGCCGAACTGATCCTGACCTACCCGCAAAAGCACGACGTGCGCGTGGCGGGCATGGGCAAGGTCGGCACCATCAAGCACCTGCCCCCGACGCTGAGTCTGCAGTACCACTTCACCGGCCTGCAGGGCTTCCGTCCCTACGTCGGCGCGGGCATCAACTACACCCGCTTCTCCGACCTGGACCTGGCTGTTCCGGCCAGCGCTGACAAGAACAGCTTCGGCTTCGCCTTCGGCGCCGGCGTGGACATCCCGCTGGGCGGCGGCTGGCTGCTCAACGCGGACATCAAGAAGGCCCACATCCACCTCGGCGACGTGAACGTGCCGGCCCTGGGCGGCAACCTGGGCACCTTCAAGGTGGACCCGGTGCTGTTCAGCATCGGCGTGGGCTACCGCTTCTAAGCAGAGTCCTGCTCCCCAAGCGAAACGGCGGCCCTTCGGGCCGCCGTTTTTCGTTGGGCCGCCGGCAGGCGCGGCGCACGATGCGTGCGCAACTACCGCGCGATGCGCCGCGGCTCAGGGCTGGCGCGGCTCCTCCTGCGGCTTCTCCCAGGCCAGCCCCTCCTCGTTGAGCACGGCATCGAGCGGCACGTCGTGCGCCTCGGGCTTGAGCCACGGCACCCAGCCATGCGTGTAGGCCAGGCCCGCGGTGTAGGGCCGCGGCTGCAGCGCGGCCAGGGTGCGGTCGTAGAAGCCGCCGCCGTAGCCCAGGCGCAAGCCCCCCGGACCATAGCCCACGCAGGGCACCAGCAGCAGCTCGGGCTGAAAACTCTCGGTGTCCTTGGGCTTGGGAATGCCGAAGGCGTCGTCCTCCATCGGGCAGCCCGGCCACCAGACGTGAAAGCGCAGCTGCTTGGTCTCGCGGTCGATGACCGGCAGCCCGATGCGCCGCCCCGGCTCGGCCTCGCTCCAGCGGTAGAGCGCGGGCAGCGCGTCGAACTCGCCCTTGATGGGCCAGTACGCGCCGATGGCGGTCTCCTTGCGCGTCACCAGCCACACGCGCAGCACCTGCTGCAGATACTGCGCGCGCTGCAGCCGGTCCACCAGCGACTGGCGCTCGGCCTTGAGCTGGCGGCGCAGCAGCGTCTTGTCTCGCGAAAAATCCAGCGGCGGCAGCGGGTTCGAGCTCATGGCGAAATGGCGACGGCGGCGCGTAAGGCGAAGGCCGCCATTGTGCCGGCAGCCGCCGGCACCGGCCCCCGGCCGCAGCCAGCAGCCCCAGCATCCGCTGCCCGTGCCTGGGCCCGCAACCGGCGCTCGGCCTCAGCCCGCGGCCAGGCCCCGTCCCGCCGCGCGCCGCGACGCGCGCAGGCCCAGGCGCCGCAGCAGCGCCGCCAGCCCGGCCAGCGGCGCGGCCACGCCCGCGGTGCCCGGCGCGGCCTGCGGCGCCAGCAGCAGCTCGAAGCGGCTGTCGCGCCACCCTTCGGCCACGAACTCCACGCCCGGCGGCAGCGCTACGCGCTCGCCGGCGCGCAGCCACAGGTCCTCGCTGGCGGCGTCGCCCGCCGGCGCGCTGCGGGTGAGCCAGAGTTCGCCTTCGAGCAGGCGCAGCCAGCGCGTCTGGCGCGCCGCGCCCAGGCGCCGCGCCTGCCGGCGCGCCAGCGTCCACACCGGCGCGGCGGCACCGCGGGAGCGTTGCGTTTCAAGCATCAACATCCGGGTCTTCATGGCGGCCTCCTGGCATCTGTCACACCCCTACTATCGTCTTGATGCGAAGCAGGGTCCAATGACATCCGTACCGGCCATTGATGCGTTTTGATCATGAATAGATTGCCCCACCGCCCGCTTGCCGTGGGCCCGCTGCGCGCCTTCGAGGCGGTGGCGCGGCTGCTCAATTTCCGCGCCGCGGCGCAGGAGCTGAACCTGACGCAGTCGGCCGTGAGCCGGCAGATCCAGGCGCTGGAGGAGGAGCTGGGCGCGCAGCTGTTCATGCGCGGCACGCGCCGCGTGGAGCTCACGCTGGCGGGCTCGGCGCTGCAGCGCGGCGTGCTGCCGCTGCTGGAGCGGCTGGACGCGACGGTGCGCCAGATCCGGCTCTCGCGCGGGCGGCGCCAGGTCAGCATCGCCACCTTCGCCTCCTTCGCCTCGCTGTGGCTGCTGCCGCGGCTGGAGCCGTTCCAGCGCGCGCATCCGGACATCGACATCCGCGTCGGCACCGCCGACGCGATGTCGGACCTGGACGACCCCGACCTGGACCTGGTGCTGCGCTACACCCTGCCCGCCGCCGTGCCGGCCGAGGCCCAGCGGCTCTTCGGCGAGCGGCTCACGCCGGTGGTCAACGCCGGGCTGTGGGCGCAGTCGTGCCAGGGCCTGGCGCCGCCGCTGCGCACGCCGGCCGACCTGGCGCAGCACACGCTGCTGGAGGAAGAGGACAACCGGCCCAGCGCCCTCTACCTGAGCTGGCGCCACTGGCTGGCGCAGCAGGGCTTGCCGCGGCTGGAGCCCGCGCGCTGGATCTACCTGAACTACACCTACCAGCAGGTGCAGGGCGCGCTCGCGGGCCAGGGCGTGGCGCTGGCGCGGCTGGCGCTGGTGCACGAGTCGCTGGAGCGCGGCGAGCTGGTGGAGCCCTTCGGCGCGGCCGCGCGCGTGCCTTCGCCCTATGCGTACTGGCTGATCCCGGGCCGCGCCGCGCGGCCGCGCCCGGAGCTGGCGCAGCTGCAGCAGTGGCTGCTGGAGCAGGGCGCGGCGTCGAGCCGCGCGCTGGGCGAGGAGCCGGCCGGCGGGGTCCAGTAGGCCGCCGGCACGGCGGGGCATTTCTTCTTCGTTTCGGGGGGTTGCGCGCTGCGCTATCTTCAGCCGGTTGCCCCCGCCGACTGCCTCTTCAATTCCCATGAACCGCCCTTTCCGCCTGGCCGCGCTCACCCTGGCGCTGCTGACTGCCCTGCCCTGCACCGCCCCCGTCGCCCTGGCCCAGAGCGGCGACGCCATCGTGGTGGAGGCGCGCGACGCGCTGCGCAAGCGCGACCGCATGAAGCTGGCCGCCGCGCGCAGCCTCGTCGCGGCCGAGAACCACCCGCTGGCCGGTTGGGTCGATTACTGGGAGCTGGGCAACCGGCTGGCGCAGGCCTCGACCGACGAGGTCGAAGCCTTCTACGCGCGCTGGAGCGGCAGCTATGTCGAGGACCGGCTGCGCAACGACTGGCTGCTGGAGCTGGGACGCCGGCGCGACTGGGCCGCCTTCAGCCGCGATTTCCCGCGCTTTCGCATGAACGACGACCGCGAGGTCACCTGCTACGCGCTGCTCACCGAGCACCTGGCCGGCCGCAACGTGCGCGACGCCGCGCGCGAGGCCTGGCTGGGGCAGCGCGACGCCGACGACGGCTGCAACCTGCTGGCGGGCACGCTGGTGCGCGCCGGCGTTTTCGGCGCCGACGAGGTGTGGCTCAAGCTGCGCCAGGCGGCCGAAGCCAACCGGCCCAAGGCCGCGCAGGCCGCCGCCGCGCTGCTGGGCAGCCCCACGGCCACCGTGGCCCTGGGCGAGGTCTTTGGCCAGCCGGTGCGCTACCTGGCGCGCAAGGCCTCGGCCGGCGACCGCACCGGCGCGGAGCTGGCGGCGCTGGCGCTGGCGCGCGCCGCCGCGTCCGACCCCGAGGGCGCGGCCGGGCTGGCGCAGGACTGGCAGGGCCGGCTGCCGCCGCAGCTCGCGGGCTGGGTCTGGGGCCAGGTGGGCATGCAGGGCGCCTTGAAGCTGATGCCGCAGGCCGCGGAGTGGTACTTGCGCGCCGGCGCGCTGGCCGCCGCGCCGGGGCCGAAGGTGCCCTGGAGCGACGACATGCTGGCCTGGCAGGCGCGCGCCGCGCTGCGCGGCACGCCGCAGCGCTGGGCCCTGGTGCGCGACGCGGTGGACGCCATGTCCGGCGCGCGCCAGCGCGAGCCGGTGTGGATGTACTGGAAGGCGCGCGCGGTGCTGGCCGACGCCGCGCCCGGGCCCGAAGGCGACGCGTTGCGCCAGCAGGCGCAGCAGGCGCTGGCGGAGGTGGCCAATGGCCTGGGCTTCTACGGCAAGCTCGCCGCCGAGGACCTGGGGCGCAAGCCGGCGTTGCCGCCGGCCCCGGCGCCGCTGGCGCCGGCCGAGCGCGAGGCCGCCAAGACCAACCCCGGCCTGTCGCGCGCGCTGCAGCTCATCGAGCTGGGCCTGCGCAACGAGGGCGTGCGCGAGTGGAATTTCACCTTGCGCGGCATGGACGACCGCGCGCTGCTGGCCGCGGCGCAGCGCGCCTGCGAGCGCGAGGTCTGGGACCGCTGCATCAACACCAGCGAGCGCACGCGCGACGAGGTGGACATGGCGCAGCGCTTCCCCATGCCGCACCGCCAGGCGGTGCTGCGCGAGGCGCGCGCCATCGGCCTGGACCCGGCCTACGTCTACGGGCTCATCCGCCAGGAGTCGCGCTTCATCACCGATGCGCGCTCGCATGTCGGCGCCTCGGGGCTGATGCAGGTCATGCCCGCCACCGCGCGCTGGACCGCCAAGAAACTGGGCATTCCCTACACGCCCGACCTCATCACCGACCGCGACACCAACCTCAAGCTCGGCACCGGCTACCTGAAGCTGGTGCTCGACAGCTTCGAGGGCCGCGAGGCGCTGGCCGCCGCCGCCTACAACGCCGGCCCCGGGCGGCCGCGGCGCTGGCGCGAGGGCGCCACGCTGGAGTCCGCGGTCTGGGCCGAGAACATCCCCTTCAACGAAACGCGCGACTACGTACAGAAGGTGCTGTCCAACGCCGTGGACTACGCTGCGCTGATCACCGGCCAGCCGCCCTCGCTCAAGGCGCGGCTGGGCAGCACCATCGGGCCGGGCGCGCGCGCCGCGGAGGCGGAACTGCCCTGAGGCGCGCCGGGTCCGACGCCCATTGAGCAGCCTTTCCATCAAGCAGGAGTGAAGCCATGCGACGTGTGTTGATCCTGGGCGGCACCGGCTTCATCGGCCGGGCCCTGTGCGCGCAGCTGGCCGAGCGCCATCCCGATGCCGAGCTGGTGGTGCCCACGCGCCACAGCGGCCAGCGCCGCGAGCTGCTGGCGCTGCCCGACGTGGAGCTGGTGCAGGCCGACATCCACGACGAGGCCGCGCTGGCGCGGGTGCTCGCGGACTGCGACGCGGCGGTGAACCTGGTGGGCATCCTGCACGGCGACGACGCGCGCTTTCGCCGCGTGCACGCGGAGCTGCCGCGCAAGCTCGCGCATGCCTGCCGCGTCGCGGGCGTGCGCCGCGTCGTGCACGTCAGCGCCCTGGGCGCGGCGCCGGACGCGCCCTCGCGCTACCTGCGCAGCAAGGCCGCCGGCGAGGCCGCGCTGCAGACCTCGGGGCTGGACGTGACGATCCTGCGCCCCTCGGTGGTGTTCGGCGAGGAGGACCAGTTCCTGAACCTGTTCGCGCGGCTGCAGCGCTGGGCGCCGGTGCTGCCGCTGGCCGGCGCGCAGGCGCGCTTCCAGCCGGTGTGGGTGCACGACGTGGCGCGCGCGCTGCTGGCCTGCCAGGAGCAGCCTTCCACCATCGGCCAGGTCTACGAGCTGGCCGGACCCGCCGTGTACACGCTGGGCGAGCTGGCGCGGCTGGCGGGCCGGGTCTGCGGGCACGAGCGGCCCGTCATCGCCGTGCCCGACGCCGTGGGCCGGCTGCAGGCGGCCTTCATGGCGCTGCTGCCGGGCGAGCCGCTGATGTCGGGCGACAACCTCGACTCGATGAAGGTGGACAACGTCGCCACGGGGCGGCTGCCCGGGCTGCAGGACCTGGGCATCACGCCCGCGGCGGTGTCGGCCATCGCGCCGCAGTACCTGTCCGCGCGCAACGGCTGCGTGCGGCTGGATGCGTGGCGGGCCAAGGCGCGGCGGGGCTGAGCGCCACGGCCGCTGCCGGCGGGCGCACCGGGCGCCCGCTTTCAACCGGTCACTTCGCCTTCTTCACCGGCCGCTTCCAGCCCGGCACGGTGAGCTGCTTGGCGCGCACCACGGTGAGCTGGCCGGCCGGGGCGTCCTTGGCGACCGTGGAGCCGCCGCCGATGGTTGCGCCCGCGCCGATCTCCACCGGCGCCACCAGCACGCAGTTGGAGCCGATGTGCGCGTCGGCGCCGATGACGGTGCGGTGCTTGTTGGCGCCGTCGTAGTTGGCGGTGATCGAGCCCGCGCCGTAGTTGACGCGCTCGCCCACCGTGGCGTCGCCGAGATAGGCCAGGTGGTTGGCCTTGGCGCCGCGCGCCAGCGTCGAGTTCTTGACCTCGACGAAGTTGCCGATGTGCACCTCCTCGGCCAGCTGCGCGCCCGGGCGCAGCCGCGCGAACGGGCCGATCTGGGCGCCCGCGCCGACCTGCGCGCCGTCGATGTGCGTGAACGCCGCCAGCTGCGTGCCGGCGTCGATGCGGGCGTCGCGGATCACGCAGTACGGCCCCACGCGCACGCCCTCGCCCAGCGTGACCTCGCCTTCGAAGACGCAGCCCACGTCGATGTCCACGTCCGCACCGCAGGACAGCTTGCCGCGCAGGTCGAAGCGCGCCGGGTCGGCCAGGCGCACGCCGGCTTCCATCAGCGCTTCGGCCTGCTGGCGCTGGAAGCGGCGCTCCAGGTCGGCCAGCTGCAGCGGGCTGTTCACGCCCAGCACCTCGGTTTCGCCGGAAGCCTGCGTGGCGACCACCGGCACGCCCTCGGCCACAGCCATGGCCACGATGTCGGTCAGGTAGTACTCGCCCTGGGCGTTGTCGTTGTTGAGCTGCGAAACCCAGCGCTGCAGCAGCGCGGTGGGTGCGGCCATCATGCCGGTGTAGACCTCGCGGATGGCGCGCTGCGCCGGGCTGGCGTCCTTGTGCTCGACGATGGCGCGCACCTGCTCGCCCTCGCGCACGATGCGGCCGTAGCCGGTGGGGTCGGCCAGCTCGATGGTCAGCAGCGCCAGCCGCTGCCCCGCGCAGGCGTCGAGCAGGGAACGCGCGGTCTCGGCGCGGATCAAGGGCACATCGCCGTTGAGGATCAGCGTCGTGGGCAGCGCCGCGTCGAGCGCGGGCGAGGCCATCTGGATGGCATGCCCCGTGCCCAGTTGCGGCTGCTGGCGCACGAACTGCAGGCCCGGCGCGGCGACAGCGGCCTCCACGGCCTCGGCGCCGTGGCCGGTGATGACGACGGTGCGCTGCTGCGATGCCTCCAGCGCCGACACGGTGCCGAGCACGTGCTGCAGCAGGCTGCGGCCCGCGAGCTTGTGCAGCACCTTCGGAAGCGCTGATTTCATGCGGGTGCCTTTGCCCGCGGCCATGATGACGACGTTCGATGCCATGAAAGAGTCCTTGCGAGGTTGGCGAATTATCGGTTTGGCGCTGCTGGTGGCCGTCCTGACCGGGTGCGCGGCGATGCGCATGGTGTATCGGCAGGCTGACGAGCTGCTTTACTGGTGGGCCGACGGTTATGCCGACTTCACCGACGCGCAGGCGCCGCGTGTGCGTGCGGCCATCGACGAGTGGTTCGAGTGGCACCGCACCACGCAGCTGCCCGTCTATGCCGAGCGGCTGGCGCGGCTGCAGCCGCAGGCGATGGCCGACACCACGCCGGCGGCGGTGTGCGCGCTGCGCGACGAGGGCGAGCGCTGGGCCGATGCGGCCTGGACCCATGCCCTGCCGGCCATCGCCACGCTGGTGCCGACGCTGGAGCCGGCGCAGTTCGAGCACATGCGCAAGCGCATGGACAAGTCCAACCGCGACTTCCGCAACGACTTTGCCAAGCCCGACGCGGCCGCGCGCCAGAAGGCGTTGGTGAAGCGCACGCTGGAGCGCGCCGAGCGGCTGTACGGCCGCTTCGACTCCGCGCAGCGCGAGCGCATCGCGCAGCTCGAAGCGGCGTCGCCCTTCGACCCGGAGCTGGCGCTGCGGCTGCGCCAGTTGCGCCAGCAGGAGGTGCTGCAGACCCTGCGCGGCCTGCAGGGCGCCGACCCGGCCCGGGCCCAGGCCGCGCTGCGCGCGCTGGCGCAGCGCCTGCAGCAACCCGTGCACGAGGACGAGCGCCGCTACCGCGACGCGATGGAGGCCTACAACTGCGAGCTTTCCGCCCAGATCCACAACCTCGCCACGGCCGAGCAGCGCCGCCACGCGCGCGAGCGGCTGCACGGCTGGGAGACGGATTTCAGGGCGCTGTCGGCGCCGGCGAAGGGATGAGGCTTCCCGGCCGCCGAAGGGGAAAACCCATCGTCATGCCGGCGAAAGCCGGAATCCACGCCCGTGAGGATGCAGCCCGGAGTTCGTGGACCCGGCTTTCGCCGGGATGACGGAATCCGTCAGGGCGCGGCCTGGGCTGCTGCCGGCTCCAGCGGCACGTTCACGCGCCGCGGCGAGGCGTTGCCCTGCGGGAAATCGGCCAGCGCGGCGCGGAACATGGCGTCGAACAGCGCGGTGCCGCCGGACAGCGCGCCGTCGCTGCGCGCGTGGCCCTCGTACAGCACCGGGCCGCCCTGGCGGTCGCGGATGATCACGCTGACCTCGCGCTCGTACCAGGGCGCGCTGTAGGCCGGCCCCCACCACGGCGGCCCCCACGGGCTGCCCCAGTAGCCGGGAAAGCGCCGCCCGGGCACGGCGAAGGCCGGGCCCCACGGGCCGCCCCAGGGGCCCCAGCCGCCCGCGTAGTCGAAGCGCTCGTAGCGCGTGTTGCGCAGGTTGACCTGCACGCTGAAGGCGGCCTGCGCGGCTTGAGCCGCGGGCGTGAAGCCGGCCTGCGCCAGTGCCGGCCGCGCCGCGTCTTCGAGCTGCTGCTGCAGCGTCAGCTCGGCCTGCTGCGAGGGCAGCCGCTCGAACACGTAGCTGCCCGGCGCGCGCCCGGCGGGCCAGGCGCCGTAGCCGACCACGTCCGAGGACACCTGGTTCAGCGAGGCGCAACCCGTGGCCAGCGCAGCGGCGGCCACGGCAAGGGACAAGCGAAGCGTTGACATGACAACTCCCTGGACAAGAGGTCGGCGGCAAGCATCGTGCCCCGCGAAGGTTGCCCTTTCCTTGCCGGAAAGGGCGGCGGCGCGCGCCCTCAGCGGTCGAGCTGCAGCTGCACCACGGAGGACGGCGGCGCGGCCTCTTCCTCGTCGTGGTCGAAGGCCTTGTCGCCGTCCGGGTCGGGCACGCCCGTGGCCTTGAGGCCCATGAAGTCGTAGAGCCGCTTGTCCATCATGTGCGACGGCACGATGTTGCCCATGGCGGTGAACATGTTGTCGATGCGCCCGGGGAAGCGCTTGTCCCAGTCGCGCAGCATCTGCTTGATCTGCACGCGCTGCAGGTTCTCCTGGCTGCCGCACAGGGTGCAGGGAATGATCGGGTACTGCCGGTGCGCGGCCCAGCGCTCGATGTCGGTCTCGGCCGCGTAGGCCAGCGGCCGGATCACGACGTTGCGCCCGTCGTCGCTCACCAGCTTGGGCGGCATGCCCTTCATGCGGCTGCCGAAGAACATGTTCATGAACAGGGTCTGCAGCATGTCGTCGCGGTGGTGGCCCAGCGCGATCTTGGTGGCGCCCAGCTCGCCGGCGACACGGTAGAGGATGCCGCGGCGCAGCCGCGAGCACAGGCTGCACATCGTCTTGCCCTCGGGGATGTGCTTCTTGACGATGCTGTAGGTGTCCTGGTTCTCGATGTGGAACGGGATGCCCAGCGACTTCAGGTATTCCGGCAGCACGTGCTCGGGGAACCCGGGCTGCTTCTGGTCCAGGTTGACGGCCACCAGCTCGAAGTTGATGGGCGCGCGCTGGCGCAGGTTCATCAGGATGTCGAGCAGCGTGTAGCTGTCCTTGCCGCCCGAGAGGCAGACCATGACGCGGTCACCCTCCTCGATCATGTTGAAGTCGGCAATCGCCTGGCCGACCTGGCGGTGCAGCCGCTTGGACAGCTTGTTGATCTCGAAGGCGGCCTTCTTCTCGGCGCGGCGGGCCGCGTCGTCGAGGGCGGGATTCGGCTCGGAATTCACTTCGGGATTCAGGGTGGACGTACTGCTCATGGTGCTCAGGCCTGTGCGTCGTTCTTGATGCCGAAGACCTCGACGCCCACGGCTTCGCAGTCGGGGTACACGTCGGGCTTCTCGGTGGAGACGCGCGCGGCCATGACGCGCGGATGCGCCAGCATCAGCGCCAGCACGTCGTCGCACAGCGTCTCTTGCAGGTGGATGTGGCCGCGCGACACGCGCTCGGCGATGGTGCGGCGGATGAAGTCGTAGTCCACGACCTCGTGCAGCTCGTCGGCCTTCGGGGTGGACAGCGCCAGCGGGATGTAGAGCTCGACGTTGATGAGCACCCGCTGCTCGCCCTTCTTCTCGAAGTCGTGCACGCCGATGTTGATCCAGACCTCGTAGTTGCGCAGGAACAGCCGGCGGCAGGTCATGAGGCTGGGGTGGGAAAGCAGGCTTTGCATCTCAGTCGGGAGTCTTGGGCGCGAGGAAAAGCACGTCGCGCGCCTGGCGTGCCAGGTGCTGGCCGCCGTCCACCAGCAGCGTGGTGCCGGTGACGGCGGGCGATTCGAGCACGAAGCGCACGGCGTGCGCCACGTCTTCGGCGCTGGAGGACCGCCCAAGCGGCGTCATGGCATGCGCGGCCGTGAACTGCTGCGCGTCCATCGGGCCCGAGGGCAGCGTCACGCCGGGCGCGACGCCGGCCACGCGCAGCACCGGCGCCAGCGCCATGGCCAGCAGCGTGGTGGCGCTCTCCAGCGCGGCCTTGGAGAGGGTGTAGGACAGGTGGTCCGGGTTCGGGTTCCACAGCTTCTGGTCGAGCAGGTTGACCACGCAGCCGCGCGCGCCACGCGCGGCCAGGTGCGCGTGCAGCGCCTGCGCCAGCAGCACCGGGGCGGCGGTGTTGGCGCGCCAGTGGCGCTCCATGGCGGCGTGCGTGAAGTCGGCCACCGTGTCGTGCTCGAACAGCGAGGCGTTGTTCACCACCGCGTCGAGCCGGCCCAGGGTTTCGACCACGGCGGGCACCAGGGCCCGGGTCGCGCCTTCGTCGGCGAGGTCGGCGGAGAACACCTCGGCACGCACACCGAGTGCGCGCAGTTCGGCCACGGTGTCGGCGGCCTCGTCCTGGGAGTCGCGGCAGTGCACGGCCACGTCCCAGCCGTGGGCGGCCAGTTCCAGCGCGATGGTGCGCCCGATGCGGCGGGCGCTGCCGGTAACCAGCACGGCGGGTCGCTGGACCATGATTCCTACAATCCCCCACATGCATAGAGAAGACGAACCCGCCAGTGTATCGGCCGCGCTGGCCCACCGGATGCGCCAGGACATCGCCGCGGCCGGCGGCTGGTGGCCCTTCGATCGTTTCATGGCCGCCGCGCTGTACACGCCGGAACTGGGCTACTACGCGCACGGCGGCGTCAAGTTCGGCGCGCTGCCCGAAGGCGGCAGCGACTTCATCACTGCGCCGGAACTCAGCCCCCTGTTCGGCCGCGCGGTGGCCACCCAGGTGGCGCAAGTGCTTGACGCCGCGGGATTGGACGAGGTGGTCGAGTTCGGCGCCGGCACCGGCGCGCTGGCCGCGCAGCTGCTGGAGGCGCTGGGGGATCGCTGCCGCCGCTACACCATCGTCGAACTCTCGGCCTCGCTGCGGCAGCGCCAGCAGGAGCGGCTGGCCGCCTTCGGCGAGCGCGTGCGCTGGGTCGATGCGCTGCCGGACCGCATCGAGGGCGTGGTGGTCGGCAACGAGGTGCTCGACGCCATGCCGGTGCAGCTGCTGCACTTCGACGGCGCCCGGTGGCTGGAGCGCGGCGTGGCGGTGGAGGAATGGCGCTTCGTCTTCGCCGACCGGCCGACCGACCTGCGCCCGCCCGTCGAAGGCCCCTTCCTGCCCGGCACCGTGACCGAGATCCACCCACAGGCGCGCGCCTTCGTCGCCACGCTGGCCGAGCGTTTGAAGCGCGGCGCCACCTTCTTCATCGACTACGGCTTTCCGGAGGCCGAGTACTACCACCTGCAACGCCACGGCGGCACGCTGATGTGCCACCGCGCGCACCAGGCCGACACCGACCCGCTCGCCGACGTGGGACTGAAGGACATCACCGCGCACGTGGACTTCACCGGCATCGCGCTGGCCGGCCAGGACGCCGGGCTCGACGTGCTGGGCTACACCTCGCAGGCGCACTTCCTGATGAACTGCGGGCTGCCCGCGCTGCTGGCGCAGGCCCCTCTGCGCGAGCGCATCGCGGCGCAGAAGCTCATCGAGGAGCACGAGATGGGCGAGCTGTTCAAGGTGGTGGGTTTCGGCCGGGGATTGCCGGACGGGTTCGACCCGGTCGGCTTTGCCAACGGCGACCGCAGCCACCGGCTGTGAGCGCCACGGTCAGGACCGCATGCGCTGGCTGCTCGTCTTCCTGCTCGCCTCGCTGATCTTCAGCAGCCTTGGCAACTGGCTGCGCAAGATCGGGCTGGGGCGGCTGCCCGGGGATTTCCACTTCAAATGGCGCGGGCGCGACGTTTACCTGCCGCTGGCCAGCAGCCTGGTGCTGAGCTTGATCGCGGGGGGGATCGGGATGCTGATCTGAGCCAGTGCGCCGGCTACAGGCCTGGCGTTGGGCTGCCCGCCAGCCCCACCTCGATCGCCCCCACCCGCGCCTGCGCCACCGCATCCCCGATCGCCGGCCCCTTGAGCCCGCGCGCCGCGGCCTCGCTCGCCACCGCCCGCGCATCGATCCCGCGCGCCCAGCCCAGCACCGCCAGCAACCGCGCGCGCTGCGGGTAGGCGGCGTCCTCGCGCCCAGCACGGCCGCGCGCGTCGCACTCGCAGGCCAGCAGCAGCTGCTCGAAGCGCTCCGGCCGGCGCAGCGCGTCGCAGCGCTCCAGCAGCCGCAGCAGCGCCTTCGCGCCGAACTCGCCGCTGCGGTGCACGTTGCCGTGCTCGCGCGCCACCACGTCGCCCAGCTGCGCGCAGTCGTTGGGCACTTTCAGCCGCTCGCACACGCCGCGCAGCAGCGCCGCGCTGCGCTGCTCGTGTCCCAGGTGGCGTGGCAGGATTTCAGCGGGCGTCTCGCCCTTGCCCAGGTCATGGCCCAGGCAGGCGAAGCGCACCGGCAGCGGCGCCTGCAGCCGTGCGGCGCAGTCCAGCACCAGCATCAGGTGCACGCCGGTGTCGATCTCCGGGTGGTGTGCCGCGGGCTGCGGCACGCCCCACAGCCGCTCAACCTCGGGCAGCAGCACCGCCAGCGCGCCGCACTCGCGCAGCAGCCCGAACATGCGCGACGGCTGCCGCTCCATCAGCCCGCGGGAGAGCTCCTGCCACACGCGCTCGGGCACGAGGTGGTCGAGCTCGCCCGCCTCCACCATGCGCCGCATCAGCGCCAGCGTCTCCGGGGCGAGCGTGAAGTCGGTGAAGCGCGCCGCGAAGCGCGCCACGCGCAGCACGCGCACCGGGTCCTCGACGAAGGCCGGGCTGACGTGGCGCAGCACGCGCGCGCGCAGGTCGCGCTCGCCCCCCCAGGGGTCCACCAGCGTGCCGTCCTCGCGCATGGCCATGGCGTTGATGGTCAGGTCGCGACGGCGCAGATCGTCCTCCAGCGTCACGTCCGGCGCCGCGTGCACGACGAAGCCGCGGTAGCCGCGCCCGCTCTTGCGCTCGGTGCGCGCCAGGGCGTGCTCCTCGCCGCTGCCCGGGTGCAGGAACACCGGGAAATCGGCGCCGACCGGCCGAAAGCCGGCGTCGAGCATCTGCTGCGGCGTGGCGCCGACGACGACCCAGTCGGTGTCGGTCTGGGGCAGGCCCAGCAGGCGGTCGCGCACCGCGCCGCCGACGATGAAGCGTTGCATGCGCCGGGAGTCTACGCAGCACGCAGGGCCGGTCCCCGCCCTTCAGCGCAAGCCCGCGTCCCAGGGCGCCTGCTTATTCGCCCAGCGCAGCAGCACCAACGTCTTGTGACAGCGGGCCTTGGAGCGCGGGGTGTTGGGCCAAGGACAGGCATCCGTAAATACCCGAACCCAGGGAAGCTGCCGTCCCGCGCAAGGCGCGGCGCGTTTCCCGATGTCACCCCCCGTGCCGCGGCGCCCGCAAGCGCCGCCGGCGTGTTCGTTCCCCGGATGCATGCACCTGTGCCGCCCTTCAGGAGAGATGGCATGAGATCGAAGTTCCTGGTCCTGGCTGTTTCATTGGCTGGCGCCGCCACCGCAGCCAAGGCCGCCCCGGCCGCCGCCACACCGGCGCCGCCGGCCAGCGCCACCAGCGCGGCCCTGGTGCCGGTGGCCACCCAGGCGGCCGCCCTGGCGCCGCGCGACGACGGCGTGGACGCCGCCGCCGCGGCCACGGGCACCGGCATCACCAAGCCGGCCGAGCCCGACCCGGCGCAGAGCCCCTTCCCCGTGCAGGACACGCTGCTGCTGCTGGCCGGGCTGCTCGCCATGGGCTACGTCGTCAAGCGCCGCGGCTGACGCGCGCCGCGCGCCGCCTCGCGGCGACGCAACAACGGGCCCCGCGGGGCCCGTTGCCTTTTGCGCGGGAGCGCCCCGCGCGGCGCCCGGCATGTCAGGGGGGCGATGCGCCCTGGCGCTGCTGCTGTTCCATGACCTCCGCGGCCAGGCACAGGTCGTCCCAGGCGCGGGCCTTGTCCACCGGGTTGCGCAGCAGGTAGGCCGGGTGGTACGTCACCACCAGCGGAATGCCCTGGTAGCTGTGGACCTGGCCGCGCAGCTTGCCGATGGGCAGCGTGCTGCGCAGCAGCGACTGCACCGCGAAGCGCCCCATGGCCAGGATCACGCGAGGCTGCACCAGCGCGAGCTGGCGCTGCAGGTAGGGCTCGCACTGCGCCAGCTCCTCCGGCGCGGGGTTGCGGTTGCGCGGCGGGCGGCACTTGAGGGTGTTGGCGATGAACACCTGGCGCTCGGCCGGCGCGCTCTCGCGGGTGAGGCCCAGCGCCTGCAGCATCGCCTCCAGCAGCTGCCCGGCCGGGCCGACGAAGGGTTCGCCGCGCAGGTCCTCCTGCTCGCCCGGCGCCTCGCCCACGATCATCCAGTGCGCGCGCTCGTTGCCGACGCCGAACACGGTGTGGCGCCGGCTGTTGCACAGCGCGCAGGCGCGGCAGTTCTCGACCGCCGCGCGCAGCGCCGGCCAGTCCAGCGCCTCGACCCCGCCGCTGCCGAAGGCCAGGCCCGGCGCGACGTCGATGGGCCCGTCCACGCGCCGTGCCACGGCCGGGGCCGAGGCCGCGCTGGCCGTGCCGGCGCCCGCGGCCGCCGGCAAGGGCCGCCCGGCCACGCCCGGCGCCGCCGCCGCGCCCAGGGC
>NZ_VIDQ01000092.1 GCF_009760915.1 Azohydromonas aeria | reverse complement strand
ACCCGGCAGCACGCGTGGCCGAGCTCACGCCACGGCTGTGGAAGCAGCACTTCGCCGCCAGCCCGCTGCGTTCGGCCTTGCACGGCGTGAGCGTTTAGGCAAGGACGCCGCGCAGCGGCCGCTTACGTCCGAGCAGCAATTTCAGCAGGCGGCGCCAGCCAGCTGCGGGCGGCACGCTGTTGTGTGGCGCGCCGTGGCGCCTCATCACGCCCTCAGCCCAGCCATTCTCCCAAGCCTCGGCTTGATCAGATCCGGCTGGGTAAGGGCACTTGGCGCCCATGAAACGCGCTTGGTCAAAGCCCTGGTGCCAGATGCACTGGCGCTGCTTTCTGCTCAACATCCAGCTTGCAAGACAAGGTGCCTGTTTGTAGGGACGGCATGGATGTGAGCAACTGTCCTGCCGCAGCAATCAACTACTGGTGCATGGCACGCTTTGGCGAGATTGCGTCATTGATAACTTTGGGCGATGTGCGTTATCAACCTAAGCGTTCAAATGTCAGTGTTTCGTTTGTTTCGAATAATGGCGCGGAATGGGTACACTGCCGTGGAGCCTGCCGGAGAACGCCATGCATACCGCCATTACCAGCCAACCGCTGCCCTCCGCCGCTGAAGCAGCCCTGGCCCGCGAAAGCAGCCGGGTGCTCTCGGCTTGCTTGCAAACCCGCAGCGACGCACAGCAGATCGAACTGCACGACGAGCAGGGCGCCACGCACCCGGTGCGCGTGCCGGTGTCGGCGCTGCGCCTGCTACTGGACGTGCTCACCGAGATCGGTGCGGGCAATGCGGTGAGCATCATCCCGATCCACGCCGAGCTCACCACGCAGGAGGCGGCCGACGCCCTCAACGTCTCGCGCCCGCACCTCGTGCGGCTGCTGGAGCAGGGCGACATTCCGTTCCACAAGGTCGGCACCCACCGGCGCGTGCGCTACCAGGACCTCATGGCTTACAAGCAGCGCATCGACGCGCAACGCCACGAGGCACTGGACGCCTTGGCCGAGGAGGCACAGCGCCTGGGACTGGGCTACGACTGAATGGGCTCGCATTTCACCGTCGTCTATGACACCTGCGTGCTGTTTCCCGCTCCCTTGCGCGACTTGCTCATGCGCCTGGCACTCACGGACCTGTACCGGGCGCGCTGGACCGATCAAATCCATGACGAGTGGACCCGCAACGTGTTGCGCCAGCGTCCGGACCTCAAGGCCGAGGACCTGCAGCGCACGCGCGAGTTGATGAACCTGCACGTGCGTGACAGCCTGGTCACCGGCTACGAACACCTGGTCGCCTCCATCGAGCTGCCCGACCCTGACGACCGCCACGTGGTGGCCGCGGCCATCCAGGGCGGCGCCTCGCTGGTCGTCACGTTCAACCTGAAGGATTTCCCCACCCAACAGCTCCAGCGCTACGGCCTGGTGGCCCAGCACCCGGACGACTTCATTCTCGATCTGCTCGACCTGCAGCCCGCCAAGGTCTGCGAAGCCGCGGCCCGGCACCGGCGCTCGCTGAAGGCGCCGCCCAAGACGGTGGACGAGTACCTGGACACGCTGCTGAAGCAGCAGCTCACGCAGACCGTGGCTGCGCTGCGCGCATGGAAGCTGGCGCTTTGAAGACGGTGGCCGAACTGGCTGCCCTGCAAGCTGCGGCACAGGTCGAGCACACGCCCTGCGGGGCAGATTCGATGGTCTGGCACCTCTGGGGCCGCGGTGCCCCGGTCGTGCTGCTGCACGGCGGCTCGGGCAGTTGGACGCACTGGGTGCGCAACATCGAGGCCCTCGCAAGCTCCGGTCGCCAAGTGCTCGTGCCCGACCTGCCGGGCTTCGGCGAATCCGCCAGCCCGCCAGACGGTCACGACGCCGATGCGCTGCCGCCGTGGCTCGAAGTCGGCCTGGGCCAGTTGCTCGGTGCGCGGCCTGTCGATCTGGTGGGCTTTTCCTTTGGCGGCCTCGTGGCCGGCTTGCTGGCGGCAAGGCGCCAGCACCCCGTGCAGCGGCTGATCCTTGTCGGCGCGCCGGCGTTGACCAACCACCCCATCGGGCGCATCGCGCTGCGTGCGTGGCAGGGCGAGCCGCCCGGCCCTGCACGCGATGCCGTGCACCGTCACAACCTGGAGCGGTTGATGCTGGCCCGGCCAGCGTCGGTCGATGCGCTGGCGCTTCGCATCCACGACGCCAACTTGCAGCGCGATCGCATGCGCCAGCGCCGGTTGCAGGCGACGGACCTGCTGCTGCGCACCCTGCCTGGCATCACTTGCCCGGTAGCCGGCATCTGGGGCGCGGAGGATGCGCTGTACCGGGGCCGATTGGTCGTGGTCGAGCGCGCACTCAGGCAGGTGCCGGTCTTCGAGTCGTTGACGTTCATCCTGCACGCGGGGCACTGGGTGCAGTACGAGGAAGCTCTTGCTTTTGATGCAGCGTTGGCGTCCGCGCTCCAGCCAGCCCGGTTGGCCGGACGGCAAGACTGAGCTGCCCGGCCGACCGCTATTGGGATCATGAACCCTTGCAGTTGCCGACATTCACCGTCGTATCGGCAGTGCGCTCTGCTTGAGCGTGCGCAGCACGAAGCTGGACTTGCTGTGGCGGATACCGGGAATCTTGTAGAGCCGCTCGCGCAGTAGCCGCTCGTAGTCGCGCGTGTCGCGCACGGCGATCTTCACGTAGTAGTCGTAGTCGCCCGACACCAGGAACGCCTCGACGACTTCGGGAATGGCTTCCAGCGCGCGGCCGAACTCGAACAGCGCCTCGTCGGAATGGGAGTCCAGCGTGACGTGCACGATCACCGTGTCGGGCAGCCCCAGCCGCTCGGCATTGAGGCGCACCGTGTAGCCCTCGATCACGCCGGCCTGCTCCATGCGCCGAATCCGGGTCCAGCACGGCGAGCTGGTCAGGCCCACCTGCTGACTAAGCTCTTGCAGGCTCATGCGCGCGTCGCGCTGCAGGGCCTCCAGGATTGTGATGTCGAACTTGTCCAGGTCCATTTCGAGCAACAGGCCTTCAGCAGAAGAATTTGCTGATTCTGGTGCTCAATCTCCGGGAAAACAAAGCCTTTTCCGAGCCCTGGGCGCCAAAGTAGCGGCATGGACACCTTGCTCGAACGCCCCGCCGCCCGGCCTGCCGGCGAAGCCCCGCTGCCGCTCGCGGCCACGGCCACCCCCCTGACCGGCGCGGCGCTGGTGATCCGCACCCTGATCGAGCTGGGCGTGGACACGGTGTTCGGCTACCCCGGCGGCGCCGTGCTGCCGCTGTACGACGCACTGCATGCCGAGCCGCGGTTGCGCCACGTGCTGGTGCGCCACGAACAGGCCGCCGTGCATGCGGCGCAGGGCTACGCGCGCAGCACCGGGCGCACGGGCGTGGTGTTCGTGACCTCCGGCCCCGGCATGAGCAACACCACCACGGGACTGCTGGACGCCTGCTGCGACTCGGTGCCGCTGGTCTGCATTAGCGGCCAGGTGGCCACCAGCGCCATCGGCACCGAAGCCTTCCAGGAGTGCGACGCGTTGGCCATCTCGCGCTCGGTGACGCGCTGGAACGTGCAGGTGCGCGACGTCCAGGCGCTGGAGTCCACGCTGCACGAGGCCTTCCGCGTGGCCGCGGGAGGGCGTCCCGGCCCGGTGCTGGTGGACCTGCCCAAGGACGTCCAGGCCGCGCCGGTGCGCCAAGGCGCCCCGGCCAGGCCGGCCCCGGCCGCCGCGGCGGCGCGGCCGCTGCCGGCGGCGGCCACGCTGGACGAGGCGGCGGCGCTGATCGCCGCGGCACGCCGGCCCGTGTTCTACGGCGGGGGCGGGCTCGTCAACTCGGGGCCGGCGGCCTGCGCGGCGTTCACCGCGCTGGTGCGGCACACCGGCGCGCCCTGCACGCTGACGCTGATGGGCCTGGGCGCCTTCCCCGCCTCGGACCCGCAATGGCTGGGCATGCTGGGCATGCACGGCACGCTGGAAGCCAACCTGGCGATGCACCACGCCGACCTGGTCGTGTGCATCGGGGCCCGCTTCGACGACCGCGTCACGGGCCAGGTGTCCACGTTCTGTCCCGGGGCGAAGTTCATCCACCTCGACGTGGACCCGGCGTCAGTCCACAAGGTGGTGCACGCCGACGTGGCCCTGGTGGGCGACGCCGGAGCGGTGCTCGAAGGGCTGCTGGCACGGGTGCGGGCGGTCCGGCCGCCAGCGCCGACGCCGGACTTGGCCGACTGGTGGGCGCGCATCGAGGGCTGGCGCGCCCGGCAATGTCTGCGCTTCGAAGACACGCCCGACGTGATCGCGCCGCAGGCGCTGATGCGCCGGTTGCAGGCGCAGCTGGTGGAACGCGACGCCATCGTCTCCACCGACGTGGGCCAGCACCAGATGTGGGCCGCGCAACACCTCGCCTTCGATCAGCCGCGGCGCTGGCTGACCTCCGGCGGCGCGGGCACCATGGGCTACGGCCTGCCGGCGGCCATCGGCGCGCAGATCGCGCACCCCGACAGGACGGTGGTGTGCGTCAGCGGCGACGCTTCAATCCTGATGAACATCCAGGAGCTGGCCACCGCACGCCAGCACCGCGCGCCGGTGAAGGTCGTGCTGTGCAACAACGGCTGGATGGGCATGGTGCGGCAGTGGCAGGAACTGGTCCACGGCGGCCGCTACAGCCAGAGCTACAACGAGTCGCAGCCTGACTTCGTGGCCGTGGCGCGGGGCTTCGGCTGGCAGGCCCGCGGCGTGGAGCGGCGCGCCGACCTGGACGCGGCGCTGGCCGAATGCCTGGCCGGCGACGCGCCGTTTTTCCTGGACGTGCGCGTGCGCGCCGAGGAGAACTGCTTTCCGATGATCCCGGCCGGCCGCGGGCACCACGAGATGATGCTGGGCGAGGGGTCGGCGTACTTTCCCGGGAATTTGGTGCGCTTTTCTTGAAAAAATCATTGCGCGACAAGCACTTATGAAATTTTGAATTACGGCAGAGGCTGTCCCGGCAGTGCGATTTGGCGCGCTTTGCTCCCACAGGCTGGGTCAGGACGCGCGACCACTCGGAAACACCCCGCTGATCTGCCTGGCGCGGCGCTGGTCATCCGCGTGCAGGTACAGCGAGGTGGTGGCCACCGAGGCATGGCGCAGGTTGTCGCGCACCGCGGTGAGGTCAGCGCCGGCGTCCAGGGCATGTGATGCGTGGCAGTGGCGCACCCAGTGCGGGCTGGCTCGCTGCAGCTTCTCGGCCAGGACCGGATTGACGTCGGCAAGCACCGCGGCCGCAGCCACGAAGAAGCGCTTCACCGCCGACCACAGCCGCGTGGCGGCAATGCCGGTCTCGCCCTGCAGGCTGGCCAGCACCGGTGTGCTCGGGTCCCATTTCTCCGGGCTCACGGGCAAGCCGCGCTGCACCAGGTAGTGGTCGAGCGCGGTACGTGCCAGCGGCGGCATCACCACCCGGCCGGTCTTGCCACCCTTGCCGGTCACATGCAGCCATGCGTCCCCACCTGCATCGAGTTCCACGTTGCCCAGCTCGGCGGCCACCAGCTCGCTGGCGCGCAACCCAGTGGCGTAGGCGAAGTCCAGCACGAAGCGCATGCGCTGCGCGGCGCCGCGCTCCCAGCCGTATGACCACTCGAGCCCGTCAGCCACGGTGCGCAGCAACTGCCACTCGCCGACCGAAAACACCCGTGTCGTGTCCAGCCCCGCCGCGCGGGTGCCGCGCAGCCGCACGCCCGAGAACGGGTTGGCCAGGACGTAGCGCTGGTCGATGAGCCAGCGGAAGAGCGCCCCCAGCACCGACAGCGCGTAGGCCGTAGAGCGCGGCGACAAGCCCCCGGTGAACGGCCGCCACAGCGGCGAGGATCGCGGCGCGACCGCTCCGATCCAGCGCGCGCGGGGTGTGAACGGCGGTCAGGAAGCGCGTAATTCCGGTGGTGAGGCCCGCGCTTTTCAGCAGCAAGGCTCCTGCAGCGTTTGCATGAGGCAGCCCGCCCGGCAGGCCGCCCTGCAGGGCGGCCTGCCGGGCGAAGTCGTGTCGTTCAGGCAGGGGGTAGCAGCGCTGAGAGCGCTGTAGGCAGCACGGCGGGCGCCATGCGAGGGAGCTACAACGGCAATTCCCGCCGAAGGCATTAGGCGGACACGGCGGCGGCTAACTTCGTGGCAGAGGCATGCCGCGCCGTGTCCCACACCACGGTCGTCACGACGGTGAGTGCAGCACCAGTGTTGCACCGAGCACCTCAGGGCGTCCAGCGCTTCGGCTGCGAATGCCGAGGTGCCGTGCCGCAGTGGAGCGATCTCCCCGCTTGTTCCTATGCAGCCGCTGCCGCGCGCAGGTGCTGCTGTGCAGCCACTGCGATCGCGGCCAGCACTATTGCGGGCGCGAATGCTCCAGCGCAGCACGGCGTGAGCGCCGCCGTGAGGCTGCCCAGCGCTATCAGCGAAGCCGCCGCGGCCGCTTGGCGCACGCCGCACGCTCGCAGCGTTGGCGTGCGCGCCAGGCGGCCGTACGTGCCAACGCCGCGGCCGAGATTGGCGGCGCCAACATCGTGACGCACCAGGGTTGCCCCACACCGGCAGCGGCGGCTCCACTGGCCGCATGTGCCAGCACCACCGTCATCCCAGCCCCCAAGGCATTGACGCCTGCGCCCGGCATACCGCTGCCGTGGCAGTGCCGGCACTGCCGGCAACCGCTGTTGCCCCATGTGCGCCAGGACTTCCTGCGCAGGAGGCACGGTCGTGACCATCTCCCCTGACCTGGGCGCCGAGATCCTGCGGCTGCACCACGCCGAGCTCTGGCCGGTGGGCACCATCGCGTACCAACTGGGCGTGCATCACAGCACCGTGCGGCGCGTGCTCGCTGCTGAAGGCCTCATGCCACATGCTTACACGCCGGTGCCGCGCCCAAGCCGCGTCGACCCGTACCGTGCCTTCATGGCCGAGACGCTGGCCAAGTACCCGACGCTCACGGCCAGCCGGCTGTACGTGATGGTGTGCGAGCGCGGCTACGCGGGCTGCCAGCGTCACTTCCGGGAACTGGTGGCCGGGATGCGGCCGCGTCCTGCCGCACAGGCCTACCTGCGGCTTCGCACGCTGCCCGGTGAGCAAGCCCAGGTGGACTGGGCCCACATGGGCCACATCGAAGTTGGCCGGGCGCGGCGCCCGCTCATGGCGTTCGTGATGGTGCTGAGCTACTCGCGCCGTATTTACCTGCGCTTCTTCATGGACGCCCGCATGGACAGCTTCCTGCGTGGCCACGTCGAGGCCTTTATGGCCCATGGTGGTTGTGCACGCATCCTGCTGTACGACAACCTCAAGAGTGCCGTGTTGGAGCGAGTGAACGATGCCATTCGGTTCAACCCCACGCTGCTGCGCCTGGCGTCGCACTACCGCTTCGAGCCACGGCCCGTGGCCGTGGCGCGCGGGAACGAGAAGGGCCGCGTGGAGAGGGCCATCAACTACATCCGCATGAACTTCTTCGCCGCTCGCAGCTTCACCGATCTGGCCGACCTCAACGACCAGGCCCGGCGCTGGTGCGATGGTGCCGCTTGCGAGCGGCCCTGGCCTGAGGATCAGCGCATGACCGTCGGCGCTGCGTTCGAGGCAGAACGCTCCCATCTGCTGCCGCTGCCCTCGTACGACTGGGTGCTGGGCGAGCGGGTGGCCGTCGCGGTAGGCAAGACGCCTTACGTGCGCTTCGACCTCAACGACTACTCGGTGCCCCACACCCACGTGCAGCGCACGCTGGCGGTGCTGGCCGACGAGCAGCGCGTACGCATCTTCGACGGCCCCGCCGAGCTGGCCTGCCACGCGCGTTGCTGGGACCGCGGCCAGCAGATCGAGGACCCGGCGCATGTGCAGGACCTGGTCGTGCACAAGCGCCAGGCCCGGCAGAACCGCGGCTACGACCAGCTGGCCCAGGCCGCGCCGGCCAGCGCGCAGCTGCTGCAGATGGCCGCGGCGCGCGGCCACAACCTCGGTGCCATCACCGCCGCCTTGCTGCGGCTGCTGCAGCGCTACGGCGCGCAGCCGCTGCAGGACGCCATCCTCGACGCCATCGGCCGCGGCGTGCCGCATCACAACGCCGTGAGCTTGGCCCTGGAGCGCGCCCGCGAGGCCGCCGGGCTGCCGCCACCCATCCCGCTGATCCTGCCCGAGCACGTCGCCCGCCGCGATGCGCCGGTGCGTCCTCACTCGCTGGAGATCTATGACCGCCATGGCTGCCGTCCCGAACACCCTGCCCAAGACCAAGCCGAGGACTGACGCCACCTTCACGCTGGCGGAGCTGCGCGAGCAAGCCAAGGCATTGCGCCTGCATGGGCTGCTTGCTCACTGGGGCGAGATCACGACAGACCCCGACTCGCAGCGCCGCGTGCACCAGTGGCTGCAGTGGGAACTCGCTGAGCGGGCTGACCGCAGCCTGGAGCGGCGACTGCGCGACGCGCACCTGGGGCAGTTCAAGCCGCTGGCCGACTTCGACTGGAGCTGGCCCGAGGAGATCGACCGCGCTGCCATCGAGGAGCTCATGGGGCTGCAGTTCCTGGAGGACGCCACCAACGTCGTGCTGGTCGGCCCCAACGGGGTGGGCAAGTCCATGTGCGCGGCCAACCTCGGCTACCAGGCGGTGCTTGCCGGACACACGGTGCTCTTCACCACCGCCGGCCAGATGCTCAGCGAGCTCGCCGCCCTGGACAGCGACTCGGCGCTGCGCCGGCGGCTGCAACGCTACGCCGTGCCTGACGTCCTATTGATCGACTCATGTGGAGTGCTCGGTAATGTGGAGCTGGCGACCGAAGCCCTGGGGGCAGCTGACGATCTATTCAACATAACCATAGTCCGGCGCGGGCGTACCTTGAACGGCTCACATCGGTCAAGGAGACCGCCATGCTTGAGCAGCTGTTCCCCAGGCATTACCCGCGCTATGAGGCTTCCGTGCACGGCCACGACCTCCGCACGTTCGCGAACTGGTTGGTTCAGGTTGGTTATGGACCTGAGCCTGCTCACGGTCATGTCCGCCGTCTACGTCAGGCGCTTGAGCCAGCAGGCAGACAGCTTGGTGCACAAGTTCCGCGTGTCGATGTGGATCGCCTGTTCGCGGCAATGCCTCGCGACTCTTTGTTCGTTGCCACCCAGCGGGCCTTCTTGCGCTGTCTTGCTGCGCATGGCCGACTCCTGCTGGAAGTCGATGCTCGGCCTCATGGGCCCGTACTTACTGCCTACAAGGAGCAGCTTACCGCCGTCCGAGGCTTGGCCGCATCCACCGTCACCCAGCATATGAACACGGTCGAGGTGTTCCTGAACGAGACCCTGTCTCCAGGCGTGCCGATCAGCTGCCTGTCGCGCAGCGCAGTTGAACATCATGTGGTTGCCACGGGCAACCGCATCAGCCGCCAGTCCATGCAGCACTGCGTGGCACACCTGCGCTCATTCCTGAGGTTCTGCCATGCACGGGGCCTTCTGCTGGAGCCTCTGGACGCCATCGATACACCGCGGGTGTACCGTGACGAGCTGCCACCCAGGGCATTGCCATGGTCCACGGTGTTGCGACTGCTCCGTTCCATCGATCGGCGTCAAGGCAAGGGTTGTCGTGACTACGCGATCCTGCACCTGGTGTCGCACTACGGCCTACGTCCATGCGAGGTCGCGTCCTTGAGGCTGGACTTCATCGATTGGGAGGCCTGCACGCTTCGAGTGGAGCAGCGCAAGACCAGCTCGGCCCTGACGCTGCCATTGGCCAATCGAACCGTACGGATCCTGCAGCACTACCTCCTTCAAGGGCGGCCGCCCAGCGATCGACCGGAGCTGTTCCTGCGTGCCAGATGTCCTTCCGGACCCCTGGGGAAGTACGCCGTGGGCGAGGTATACCGCGACCGCGCCGATCGCAGTGGGCTGGTCGAGTTGCAAGGCACCTCGGTGTACAGCCTCAGGCATACCTTCGCGATGCGGCTGCTCGACCGCGGCGTGAGCATCAAGCTCATCGGGGATGTTCTTGGGCATCGTGCTCTGGAGAGCACCTGCGTGTACCTGAGGCTGCAGCTTGACGCTCTGCGTGACGTGGCCCTTCCTCTGCCATTGGCTGCCCCAGCCGGGCAACAGGGAGTAGAGCGATGAGCACGCCGCTTCCGACAGGCGCCGTTGAGCACAGCATCTCGGCATACCTTGAACATCAGAGGGCATTGGGGCGCGCCTACCAACACGAAGAAGACATCTTGAAGTCCTTGAGCCGCTGTCTTGCCTTGGCAGGCGCTCAGAACCTCGATCTCGCTGTCTTCGACCAGTGGTGTGCTTCACTCGCCAGGCTGAACGCCACCGTGCGGCGCAATCATCAGCGCACCGTGTACAAGTGGTGCCTCTACCGTCGGCGGGAAGATCCGTCCTGCTTCGTCCCGGACCCGAACCGCTTCCCGAGGGCAGAGCCGTACATAGCGCCTGTCATCGTCTCGCCAGAGGCGGTCGCACGCATGCTGGATGCCTCCAACGCGGTACTTGCGACGCCGGATTCCCCGCTGCGCCCCCATGTCCTACGCCTGGCCACGGCACTGCTGTACTCGGCCGGGCTGCGCCGCGGTGAACTGCTGCGACTGGAACTCGGCGACGTCAACATGCGAGACGCCGTGCTACGGATCCGCGAATCGAAGTTCCACAAGTCGCGCTGGGTGCCGCTGTCCAGCGACGCAGGCGCCGAGTTGCGGCACTACCTCCAGCGTTGCCAGCGACAGTGGGGTAGCCAGTCCCCTGAGACACCCTTGCTGTGCCATGGTGCCCGACGCTGCAGTGGCTACACCGGCACGGGGCTGAGCAGGGGGCTGCACGAGCTGATGGACGCGGCAGCCGTGCGCGGCTGGGACGGCCGTCGCCCACGCCTGCATGACCTGCGCCATAGCTTCGCGGTGCAGTGCCTGCTGCGCTGGTACCGGCAAGGCGCCGACGTGCAGTCGCAGCTGCCCAAGCTGGCCATGTACATGGGCCACGTCTCGATCGTGTCCACCGCGTACTACCTGCGCTGGATCCCGGAGCTGGCCCAGGCGGCCAGTGACCGCTTCGAGTCTCGCTTCGGCGCATTACTGCAGGCTCAAGAGGCGCCATGAAGACGCCATACCCAAACAACCTCGGCCGGGCGCTGGTGCAATTCTTCCAGGAATACCTGCCTGCCCAGCGCGGCATGAGCCCCCATACGATCCGCAGCTACCGCGATGCGATCGTGCTCTTCCTGCGCTTCGCGGCGCAAGATGCCGGGCGGCCGGCGGAGGCCCTGGAGATCGACGACCTGTGTGCCGATCGAGTCACGAGGTTCCTCGCTCAGCTGGAGCAGCAACGCGGCAACCGCATCGCCACCCGCAACGCCAGGCTCGCTGCGATGCACACGTTGGCCAGGTACCTCGCACTGGACCATCCGCAGCACATGGCCACGCTGCAGGCCCTGCTGGCGGTGCCGTTCAAGCGCGGGGCACGCGATGCACCGATTGAGTACCTGGAATACGAGGAAGTGCGCGAGTTGCTGGCGGTGATCGACCGGAGTCATGAACTCGGTCAGCGGGACTATGCGCTGTTCGCGCTGATGTTCAATACCGGCGCACGCGTCCAGGAGATCCTCGACCTCACTGCCGCTGACGTGCGGCTGGACGCGCCGGCGCAGGTACGTCTGACCGGCAAGGGCAACAAGGTCAGGGTGTGCCCGATCTGGTCCTCCACGGCCCAACTGCTACGGCCGCTGTGCATGCCCTGCGATGGCGCTGGACAAGGTAGACCGCTGTTCGTAAACCACCGCGGTGAACCCTTGACCCGCTTCGGCGTACGGTACCTGCTGCAGCGTTACATGGCCCAGGCTGCACAGCGATGCCCGACGCTGCGCGGCAAGTCGATCCACCCGCACTCGCTTCGCCACACGACCGCGGTCCACCTGCTCAAGGCCGGCGTGGACTTCGCCAGCATCAGCCAATGGTTGGGCCACGCAAGCCTGAACACGACCATGATCTACGCCCGGGCCGACCTTGACCTGAAGCGGCAGGCCTTGCTCCAAGTGTTCCCCGATGCCCTGGCCGCGCCGAGGGCCGGCCGCACTGGTCTGCCACCTCGCATCGGGCTGGTCGACTGGCTTCGCAGGCTGTGAGTTATGTGGAGCTGGGAATTGCCGACGCCGAGCAACCGCGGATCGCCAGCTCCACATTACCGAGCACTCCACATGAGTCAATTAATGTTGCGCGCAACATTAATTGACGAGGTCGGCTACCTGTCCTACTCCGACCGCCACGCTGACCTGCTGTTCGAGCTTGTGAGCCGGCGCTACCTGAGCAAGAGCACGGTGGTGACAACGAATAAGCAGTTCGCAGACTGGGGGCAGGTCTTCCCGAGCGCCGCCTGCGTGGTCTCGTTGGTGGACCGCCTGATGCACCGGGCAGAGGTGGTGCGCATCAAGGGTGAGTCTTACCGCCAGAAGGAAGCCGAGGAGCGGGCCGCGCAGCGCGCGGCTGCCCGCACCACTGCCACGCGCGCGCGCTCGACCGCAAAGGCCCGTGCATGAGCATCACTTCCAGAACCGAGTCGGCACGGTGGATCGAGCTGCCGGCGCACTGGACGCCCGAGCAGGTGCTGGCGGTCTTCGAGGCGGTGGATTTGCTGCGCGACCACCTCTGGGCCGCCTACGGCCCCGAGATCCAGCGCGCGCTGCGCGACGACCGCATGACGCAGCAGTGCCCTCTGCCCCTGGGCCCAGACGAGCCGTTCTGACGGCGTATTGCCCCGGCCAACTCCTGGGAACCTTGGATACGCGATCCTGGGCTCCGCAGGAGCGTTCCCCGGGCCCTCCAGCATCGCCTCTGGGATTGAATGGCTGGAAATGGACATGGACGATCGCGCCTACTTGCAAGCCCAGCGCGCCTGGCTGGAGCACGAGCTACTGGTTGTTGAAAGGGCGCTCGAGAACCGCACGCACGCCATTGGCGATGCTGAACAGCGCCAGTTGACGGCCACCCAGGAGCGCCGTCTTACTCAGCTTGCCGACGTCAACATCCGGCTCAGTGCGTTGGGCGACTCTGCTGCGCCGACATAGCCCTGAACCGCTCAGAGCGGCCGCGTTCCGGCAGCGCCCTGTCCAAGGCCAAAGCCAACTTCCAACGCCGACGATCCACGGCTCACGAGAAAACTGAGCCCGCGCGCGAGTGGCCGCCACAAAAGTGCGCTGACACCGCCGGAAAGTGCGCCCTGACCGCCAAGTACGCGCACTTCTTGACCGCTGCCAACGGCAGCCCCTCGCTGGCACCGATCCACCGCGTGCAGCCAATGCCCGGCCGGCGCGCACATGGCCGCCGAAAAGCGCGTCGACACCGCCGAAAAGCGCGACCTCACCACCGAATACACGCGCTTCCTGACCGCCGCCAACACGGGGTGCCGGGTGACGCAGGAACGTGCGGTAGGCCGTGGCGTCCTCGGTGGACAGCGACGACAGCGCCAAGCCGCGCTCGACGACGGCCCAGAGCACCAGGCGCTCGGCTTCCCGGCGGTATGCGCGCCGCGTGGCCGGCGCCTCGTGCAGCGTCAGCCAGGCCTGCACAGCCTCGTAGTCGGTGTTGGAGCGCAGCGAGCACGACGCGCGCGGCGCCCGGTACGTGCCCATGGAGCCGTCGAGCCCGACGGGAGGGACGATGCGCTCCCAGGGACGCACGTCGTCCTCAGGCGGCACGACCAGCAGCGCCCGGGCCCGCTCGGTGAGCTTAGGATGCGCAGCGAAGAAGCCTTCCACTTGCCGAGCCAAGGCGGGCCCGAGCCCGGTGATGCCGCTCCACCAGCGTTTCCGTCGGGGCACCCGCAGCGTCAGCTCGGCCAGGGTCCGGATGCCGGCCTGGCGCAGGACGGCCGCCACGCGCGGCGGCAACCAGCGGCCCACTTCGTCGCCGATGAGCGGCTGCGGGATGGGTGCATTGCGCAGCGCCTCGACCGCCTGCGCCACGGCCCGGGCTGCGGCAGCCCCCTTGCGGGCTTGGCCTGTGAAGTGCCGTGCCAGGTCGTCGCGCTGGCGCTCAGTTGCGAACGCAGCGATCTGGCGGCGGATGGTGCCGATCACTGCGCGCGAGGAGGCGCCGGCAGCACGGCGCTCCGGAATGAAGCGCGCCACGGCCTCGCGCGAGGACAGGCCTTCGTGCCAGGCACGCAGGGCGGATAGCGCGGCGGCATCGGGCAGCCCAGGCCCGGGGACCGGCTCGATGGACGACTCGCGCGTTTTCACAGCCTCCAGTTTGGTCCCGCGGCAATGCTGGCGGGATAAGAAGGATTATTTCGCCAGCGCTGTGGAACGACCGGCGGAAGTTGGCCGTGCTTGCCACGAAGGCAAGCGTGCGAAACACGCCGGCATGCATCACATGCGTCGCTTGCTTTTTCTCCTGTCCGCACGCCGTTGTTCACGGCGCTCCTGCCTGCGCTTCTTGTCGCGAAAATGCTGGTACGTGCCATAACCAAGTAGCAGGACAAAAGCGATGGCGCCGGAGCCGAGCAGGTAGATGAACGGTAGATCGTGTGGATCAGACATTCAGGGATTCTCGGCAGGGCGGCGCAGCGATCAAGCTGGGGCAGTCTTGAGCGGGCCTCGGCGGCCTGGCCATTGGACGGTATGCGGCTCACGGGTTGCTCTTCCTGTGGCGCCTGTCAGCGCCGAAAACCAGGCTGGGGCGACTCGTCGGGCTGAGCAAGTCGCGCCAGCTTTCTTTTCGGCTACTTCAGCGTGAAGCGTGCGGTACCGAGCGTCTTGCCGGCGTTGGAGACAACCGCGACCGCCTTGGTGCCAGCACCCACCTTGAAGCTGCCCTTGGCCTCAAGCCTGTCGCCGACGGGCTTGAGCTCCACCTCCTGCTTGTCGCTGCCCGAGAGCAGCGTCACCTTGGCCGCGGCCTTGGAGGCATCCATGGGCTTGCCGTGGTCGCGCAGGTACAGCTGCACGGTGTCGGCCTTTGCCACGAGCTCGTAGTCCATGTCCTTGCTCTCCACGACCACGCCGCCGTGCAGCGGCTTGTGCTCGTGGGGAGCGTGGTCGTGCTTGTCCTGGGCCTGCGCTGCGCCGGCCATGGCCAGGCACAGGGCTGCAATCCATGCGTACTTCATTGGTTCGTCCTTTCGTGGTTGGAATGGAGGGGGATCAAAGCGCCTCGACGTCCTTGTCCTGCAGCAGCCGCTCGGCGTCCTCGCGGCCGAAGAGCCAGAACATCGCGGGGGTGAGGAAGGTGTCGAGCAGCGTCGAGCTGATGAGGCCGGCGAAGATCACCACCGCCACCGGGTGCAACACCTCGGTGCCAGGCTGCTCGGCCTCGAACAGCAGCGGCGCCAGCGCGAAGGCCGTCACCAGCGCCGTCATCAGCACCGGTGCGAGCCGCTCCAGCGAGCCGCGCACGATCATCTGCAGGCTGAAGCTCTCGCCCTCCAGCCGCATCAGGTTGACGTAGTGGCTGACTTTGAGGATGCCGTTGCGCACTGAGATGCCCGCCAGCGTGATGAAGCCCACGAGGGCTGCCACCGACAGCGGCTGCCCGGCCAGCCACAGCCCGAACACCGCGCCCACCAGCGCCAGCGGGATGTTGGCCATGATCAGCAGCGACAGCCGCGTGGAGCGGTAGCGGCTGTAGAGCACCACGAACATCAGCGTCAGCGACACCAGCGACAGCAGCCCCACCAACCGCGAGGCCTCCTCCTGCGCCTGGAACTGGCCGCCCAGCGTCACGAAGTAGCCCTCGGGCAGCCGGGTTTCGGCCACCACGCGGCGCATGTCGGCGACGATCTCCGACAGCGGCCGTCCCTGGGCGTTGGCCGAGAGCACGATGCGGCGCTTGCCGTCGTCGCGGCTGATCTGGTTGGGGCCGTCGCCGTCCTCGATGGTGGCGATCTTCGACAGCGGGATGCGGCCCGTGGGCGTCTCGATGAGGATGTCCTGCAGCCCCTGCACGGAGCGCGCCTCCTCGGGCAGTTTCACCACGAGCGCAAAGCGCCGACCGCCCTCGACGATCTGCGTGACCCTCTCGCCCTCCACGAGGCTTTGCAGCACGGTAAGCACCTGCGGCGCGGGCACGCCGTAGCGGGCCGCGGCCGCGTAGTCCACGCGTACCTTGATCTGCGGCGAGAGCACCTGCTTCTCGATCTCCAGGTCGGCCACGCCGGGGATGGCGGCGAACTTCGCGCGCAGCGCATCGGCCTGGCCGCGCAGCGTGTCCAGGTCCTCGCCGAAGATCTTGATGGCGATTTGCGAGCGCACGCCCGAGAGCATGTGGTCGATGCGGTGCGAGATGGGCTGGCCGATGGAGACGGCCGCAGGCAGGTTCACCAGGCGCGAGCGGATGTCGGCCGAGATCTCGCCCATCGGCCGCGTGAGCTCGCCGCTGGGCTTGAGTCCGATGTCGAGCTCGCTCACGTGCACGCCTTCGGCATGCTCGTCGAGTTCCGCGCGGCCGCTGCGCCGCCCCACGTGGGTGACCTCGGGCACCTGCTTGATCAGCACTTCCGCCTGCCGCGCCAGGGCGGCCGTTTCGGTGAGCGTCACGCCGGGGTTCAGGCGCAGGCCCACGAGCAGCGTGCCCTCGTTGAAGGGCGGCAGGAAGGTGGTGGGGAAGAACGGCACGGCGGCGAGTGCCGCCAGCACCGCCACGCCGCCGGCGGCCAGCGCCCGCATCGGTTGCGCAAGCACCTTCTGCAAGGCAGTGGCGTAGCGCACCTTCAGCCAGGCCAGCAGCCGCGTGTCGCCGTGCTCCAGCGACTTCATGCGCGGCAGCAGGTAGAAGGACAGTACCGGCGTGACCGTCACCGAGACGATGAGGCTGGCCAACGTCGAGACGATGAAGGCGATGCCCAGCGGGATGAAAAGGCGCCCCTCCATGCCCGGCAGTGCGAACAGCGGCACGAACACCAGCACGATGATCACGGTGGCGTAGAGGATGGCCGAGCGCACCTCCATGGTGGCGCTTGCCACCAGCTCGATCGGGTGCAGGCGGTGTTCCGGGTGCCTGGCGCGGTCTTCCTTGAGCCGGCGCAGCACGTTCTCCACGCCCACCACCGCGTCATCGACCAGGCCGCCGATGGCGATGGCCAGGCCGCCGAGCGTCATCGTGTTGATGGACAGCCCGAAGTACTTGAAGACGAGCGCCGTGATGAAGATGGAGACGGGGATGGCGGTGAGCGCGATGACCGTGGGCCGCAGCGTGCCCAGGAAGAAGAAGAGGATCGCCGCCACGAACACCGACGCGCCGATGAGCTTGAGCTTGAGGTTGTCGATGGAGGCCTCGATGAAGCTGGCCTGGCGGAACGTGACGCGCGGCGCTTCCATGCCCGAGGGCAGCGAGGCCTTCATGCCGGAGACGGCCTGCTCGATGGCGAGCGTCACGCCAATGGTGTCGGCCGTGGGCTGCTTCTGGATGCCCAGGATCACGGCGGGCTTGCCCTCGAAGCCGGCGTCGCCGCGCCTGAGCGCGCTCGCGAAGCTCACGTCGGCGATCTGGCGCAGCAGGATGGGCTGCCCGTCCCGGGCCGTGAGCGCGAGGTTGCGCAAGTCCTCCAGCAGCGAGGTGCGGCCGATGTGGCGGATGAGGTATTCGCGCCCGTTGAGTTCCAGAAAGCCGCCCGAGGTGTTGGACGAGTAGCCCTTGAGCGCGGCTTCGAGTTGGTCGTGCGTGATGCCCAGGTCGGCCATGCGCCGCGTGTCGGGCTGCACCTGGAACTGGCGCACCTCGCCGCCGATGGGGATGACCTGCGCCACGCCGGGGATGGCCATCAGCCGCGGGCGCAGCACCCAGTCGGCGTACTCCCGCACGGCCATCGGCGTGGTCTTGGCCGTGTCCACGGGAATGGCGATCTGCATGATCTCGCCCATGATGGAGCTGATGGGTCCCATGCGCGGCACGACGCCCTCGGGCATCCCTTCCTCCATCGACGCCAGCCGCTCGGACACCATCTGCCGCGCGCGGAAGATCTCGGTGCTCCAGTCGAAGGTCACGTAGACAAAGGACAGGCCCGCGGACGAGACGGAGCGCACCGACTCCACGCCGGGCAGGCCGTTCATCGTCGTCTCCAGCGGGAAGGTGATGAGCTGCTCCACCTCCTCGGCGGCCATGCCCCCGGCCTCGGTCATGACGGTGACGGTGGGCTTGTTGAGGTCCGGAAAGACGTCCACCGGCGTGCGCGACAACGTCCACGCGCCGTAGGCCATGAGCACAAGGCTGGCGATGATGACCAGCAGCCGGTTGGAAAGGCTCCCGGCGAGTAGCCACTTGAACATGCGCGGCTCCTCTTTCAGCGGACCTGGTTGACCAGCGTCGCGCCCTGCGTGACCACGCGCTCGCCGGCCTTGAGGCCCGAGGTCACGGCCGCGTGCACGCCGTCCAGCGGCTCGGTCGTGACCACGCGCGGCTCGAAGCGCTCCGGCGCCGTCTTGACCCACACGATGGTCTGGTTCGACGGGTTCTTCATCAGCGAGGCCAGCGGCACGGCGATGCCCTGCACCTTGGAGCGGGTCTGCACGAAGACCTTGACCGGCTGGCCCACCGCCAGCTTCGACAGCGCCGCGCCCTGGGCGCTGAAGCTCAGCGGCAGGGCCTGCTCGCGCAGCACGCGCGCGGCGCCCTGGAACTGCAGGGGCACGCGCTCGCCAGCCACGGCCAGCGTGGCGCCGGCGATGTCGGCGGCCACGGTGGCGTCGAAGGCCAGCGCCTGCACGCGCAGCCGCGACGGATCGACGATCTCGTAGGCGAGTTCGCGCGCATCGACCACCTGGCCCGTCACCACGTGGGCCGAGGCAATGACGCCGGCCACGGGTGCCGCCAGCGCCTCGCGGCTGGCCAGGCCACCGCCGAGCGCCCGGGCCCGGGCATCCAGGCTGGCGATCTCGGCTTCGAGCGCCTCGATCTCGCGGCGCGGCACGGTGTCGGAGAGCTCCTGAAGGCGTGCCAGACGCTTGTCGGCCAGCGAGCGTGCCGCCCGGATCTCGGCCAGCTGCGCGGCCTGGCTGGAGCGCTCCAGCGGCGACGTCGACGGCACGACATAGGCCAGCACCTCGCCCTTGCGCACGGCCTGGCCCACCGAGGGCAAGCCGCGCGGGCCGGGCTCGATGCGGCCCGCGCTGGTGGGCTGCACCTTGCCGCCGGCGTTGGGGTCCATGACCACGGTGCCGGAGAGCTCCAGCGTGCGGGCCAGCTCGCCGGCCTGGGTCAGCATCGTGCGCACCGCCAGCTGGTACTGCGCCGGCTTGGGCAGGAAAACGCTGCCGTCGGGCTGGCGGCTGGGGCCGTTGCTGTTGGCCGCCGGCGCGGAGTCACCATGGTCATGGCCATGCTCATCCGCGGCCCAGGCCGGGAGCGTGCAGGCGATGACGGCGGCCATCAGGAGCTTGGCCCTCATGCTGCACCTCCCATGCGCGCACGGCGCGAGGCCCGCAGGCCGAGCCACGCGATGGCGACCAACGCCACTGCCAGGGCTGCGGCCCAGGGGGCGTAACGGCGCCAGGCGGAGGCCTGCGCCTCGTCGGCATGCTCCTCCTCGTGCAGGTCCAGGTCCGCGGCCAGGATGTCGCTTTCCTGGCCGGCGACGACCGTGGCCGTGACAGGGATGACGCCAGGCTGGAGCGGCGCGGCCAGGGTCGCCTCGTAGGCACCTTCGTGCGGCTCGACGGCGACCTTGGCGCCGGCGATCTCCAGCTCTATGCGGGCGTCCTTGACCGGCGTGTTGTCCTCGAAGCGGTCGAGGTACAGGGCCACGTGCGTGCCGCTCACGATGCCCACGAGCTCGAAGGCCTCGGACACCGCGGCGAAGCGCGGCAGCGCCGGGGCGTCGGCGGCGGCCGGGGCGCCGTGGTCGTGTCCGTGCTCGTCGGCGGCCATGGCGGGCGCGGCCACGAGCACTGCAAGGGCCAGGCTCAACCCGGCCAGCCACTGTTTCGTCTTCATGGTTTGTGCTTTCTTCATTCGGGCAACAGGCCCAGCGCCTGGCGCAGTTGCGAGATGGCGGCGGCCACGTCGATGCGAGCGCGTGCGGCCTGTCGCTCGGCTTCCACTGCTTCGATCTCGACGCGCAGCCGCGCCGGCAGGTCGCTTTCGCCGGCACGGAACGACTTCTCGATGAAGCCGCGCAGCTCGGCCGCGAGCTGCGCGCGGCGCTCGGCGGCCGTGGCAGCTCCGCTCAGGGCCTGCAACCGTGCGCGGGCAGCGCGTGCCTCGGCAGCCACCCGGTCCTGCTGCAGCGCCAGCTCGGTCTGGGCTTCGAGCTGCTCGGCGCTGGCCGCCGCGACCCGTGCGGTGCTGTCGCCGTAAGTGCCCAGGGGAACGCGCAGGCCGACGATGACGCTGTGGCGGTACGACTCGCCCAGCGCGCCACGCTCGCGCGCGGCGCCGAGTACCAGCTCCGGATTGGGGCGTGCCTGGGCCGCCGTGAGCGAGCGCAGTCGCCCGGCGGCATTGGCCCGGGCCGAGAGCTCGTCCAGTGCCGGATGGGCCCACTGCGCCTCGGCAGCCGATGGCATCGGTTCCGGCACGGGGGCGCTTGCAGGTAGGCCAGCGTTGCCGGTGAGGGCCAGCCACTGTTGGGCGGCCTGGGCCAGCTCGACTTGCGCCTGGGCCACGGCACTGTCGGCCGCGGCCACCGCCAGCTCAGCCTGGTGGGCGTCAGCGCGGGCCAGCTCGCCAGCGGCCACGCGCCGGGCCACGTCTGCACCCAGCTGCTGTGCGCTGCTGCGGCGCTGCTGGGCGAGCTCGTGCTCCAGCCGGGCGCGCTGGTGCGCCCAGTACGCTTCGCGCACGTGCGCCGCCACGCGCCAGCGGGCGGCCAGGATTTTTGCCTCCGTAAGCGCCGATTCCGCCGAGGCCGCAGCCTGGGCGCGGGCGCGCTCGGCGGGCAGCCACAGCGGCACGGCCACGGCGGCCTCGTATTCGCGGGTGCCCTCGTTGCGATTGAGCCGGTCGGTCTTGGCGCTGAGCTCCAACGCCGGCGGTTGCGGCGACCAGCGCCGGGCCGCTTGAGCCGCGGCGGCCGCGGCGTCGCGGCGCAGTGCGGCGCCGCGTTGCTCGGGCTGGTGGGCCCAGGCCGCCTCGAAGCCTTGCCGGATCTCCTCGTTGCCCGCGGCCGCCGGCTGCGCCTGTACGGGCAGGCATGCAGCCACCAAGGCCAGCGCCAGCCCACTGGGAATGCCCCAGAGTCTTCGTGTCATGAGTCGTCTCGTCGCGATGGCGGGCGCTTGGGCCCGCGTGAAGCGATTCCGACGAGGGGTGGCGCACCACCTGGGCGCCCAAAAAGGAAACCGCCTCGCCGGCTCGGTCAGGCGACGAGCGGCAGGGGGGGTCTGAGCAGCGTGTCGGGCGAGCGGTCCGGGACCGCGGCCTGGTAGCGCAGGAAGACGAAGGGGCTGGGCCACGGCGGCGCCACGGCGTCGATGCTGGCCAGGAACGCGACGCCCAGGCCATGGCACACGCCGCAGTCGGGATGCGATCCAACGCCGCCGGCGTCGGCTTCCTGGTCGGCCTTGCCACCTTGGGCCGCGTCCTGGTCGGCCGCAGCGCCGTGGTGCTCGTGCTGGTGGTGGCCGAAATGCTGCGCCGCAGGCTCGGGCTCGTGCGCGCACAGGCTCGCCGCCGCCGCCCAGGTCCACTGGAGCGGCAGCACGAACATCAGCACGATGAGCAGGAGGCGGCGCATGTCGGGCGCGAGTCTACCAATGCAACAAGCCTGGGCGGCCGTGCGGGTGTGCTCAGGCTGTCGCGCCCGCCGCATGGCGGTGCGCATGCCGCTGGGGCAACACTGGTTTGCCCAGCAGCCGCAGCCCGTTGGCCACGACCACCAGGGTGGCGCCCATGTCGGCGAACACGGCCATCCACATCGTGGCCGAGCCGAAAACCGCGAGCACGAAGAAGATGGCCTTCACGCCGAGGGCAAAGGCGATGTTCTGCCACAGCACCGTGTGCGTGCGCCGCGAGAGCTCGATCACTTCGGGCAAGCGGCGCAGGTCGTCGTTCATCACCACCACGTCCGCAGCTTCCATGGCCGTGTCGGTGCCCGCAGCACCCATGGCGATGCCGATGTCCGCGCGCGCGAGCGCCGGCGCGTCGTTGATGCCGTCGCCCGTCATGGCCACCGCGCCGCGCCGCTGCAACTCCTGCACGGCGGCGAGCTTGTCCTCGGGCAGCAGGTTGGCGCGCACGTCGTCGATGCCGGCCTGGTGCGCGATGGTGCGGCCCGTGGCGGCGTTGTCGCCGGTGAGCAGCACCGGGGTGACGCCCAGCGCGCGCAACTGCGCCACCGCCTCGCTCGACGTGGCCTTGATCGTGTCGGCCACGGCGAACACCGCCAGCACGCCGGCGTCGGACATCAGCAGCGTGACGCTGCGCCCCTGGGTCTCTTGGGCCTGCAGCCGCTGCTCCAGCTCGGCGCTGCACTGCCCACGCTCCTCGGCCAGCCGATGGTTGCCCAGCACGTGGTGCCGACCCTCGACCACGCCTTCCACGCCGCGTCCGGCCAGGGCCTTGAAGGCCGTGATGTTCCCACCCTCGAGCCCCAGCCCTTGCGCGATGGCCTGCGACACCGGGTGGTCGGAGCGCGCGGCCAGGCTCGCGGCCACCAGCGCGTTGGCATCGCGTTCGCCTTGCAGGCTCTCCCAGTGCACGAGCTTCGGCCGCCCCTCGGTGAGCGTGCCGGTCTTGTCCAGCGCCACGACCTTGAGATTGCGGGCCTGCTCCAGGTAGGCCCCGCCCTTGATGAGGACGCCCCGGCGCGCGGCGGCAGCCAGCGCACTGACCACCGTCACCGGCGTGGAGATCACCAGCGCGCAGGGGCAGCCGATGACCAGCAGCACCAGCGCCTTGTAGATGCCCTCGGTCCAGGTCGCGTCAGTGAGCCACGGCAGCAGCACGGCGGTGGCCGCGGCCAGCGCGAAGATGGCCGGGGTGTAGACCTGCGAGAAGCGGTCCACGAAGCGCTGGGTCGGCGCTCGGCTCCCTTGCGCCTGCTCCACGGCGTGGATGATGCGAGCAAGCGTGCTGTCGGACGCAGGCGCCGTCACGCGCACCTCGATCTCGCCCGTGTCGTTCACGCTGCCAGCGAAGACCATGTCGCCCGCGCCCTTGTCCACTGGGATGCTCTCGCCGGTCACGGGTGCCTGGTTCACGGCGCTGAAGCCGCGTGTAACGACGCCATCGAGCGGCACGCGCTCTCCCGGGCGAATGCGCACCGTGTCGCCCACGGCCACCACGCCGGCGCTCACCACCTTCCAGCTGCCGTCCGCTTGGCGCACGTCGGCCTGCTCGGGCGCCAGGGCCATGAGCGTGCGGATGGCGTTGCGCGCCCGGTCCGCGGCGCGCGCCTCGATGAGCTCGGCAATGCCGTAGAGCGCCATCACCATGGCGGCCTCGGGCCACTGGCCGATGAGAAACGCGCCGGTGACGGCCACCGACATCAGCGCGTTGATGGTGAGCCGGCCGCGGCGCAGCGCCGCAAAGCCCTTGGTGTAGGTTTCCAGGCCCGACAGCGCGATGGCGGCCAGCGCCAGCGCCATGCCGCCAAGTTCGAACGCCAGGGTGTGCGGCGCGAAGAATTCGAGCCCTTCGGCCAGCAGCGCCAGGGCCAGCGCCAGCGCCAGGCGCTTGATGCCCGAGGCCGCATCGTGCTGACGGGGCTCCTGGCTCGCCTGGGCACTGTTGCCCTGGGGCGGCTGCACTGGCTGCGGCTTGAAGCCAGCGCCGGTGATGGCCTGCAGCGCCCGGGGCAGCACGTGCGCTGGGGCGGTAATGGCCAGTGTGCGCGCGCCGAGTTGGAAGTTCAGGGCACGGATGCCACCCACGCCTTCGAGCGCGCGGCGGATCTCGGCCTCCTCGACCGGGCAGTCCATGGTCGGGATGCGGTAGACAGTCGTGCCGGCGCGCGACACCGGCACGGGGCTGCTGGCCACGGTGGCGGCCGGGGCGCCGCCGCAGCACGCGCCGCCGCTGCACGAAGGGGTGGAGTCCTGGGGCTTCATGGTGGTTCTTCCGATCTGCCACCATTGGAAACCCTGTAGCAGGTACAGAGTCAAACGCCCATGCCCCACGCTGTGAAGGGTCAGAAGAGATGAAGATTTCCGAACTGGCCAGCGCCACCGGCACGCCGGTGGAAACGATCCGCTTCTACGAGCGCGAGGGGCTGCTGCCAGCGCCTGAGCGCGCCGACAACAACTACCGCGTCTACGGCCCTCCCCACGTGGAGCGGCTGGCGTTCGTGCGGCACTGCCGCAACCTGGACATGACGCTCGATGAGATCCGGGTGCTGCTGCGCTACAAGGACGCGCCGCAGGAGCACTGCGGCGAGGTCAACGCGCTGCTGGACGAGCACATCGGCCATGTGGCGCGGCGCATCCGCGAGCTTCGCGAACTGGAGAAGGCACTCAAGGAACTGCGCCAGCAATGCAGCCAGGGGCAGCTTGCGCGCGACTGCGGCATCCTCAATGAGCTCACGCAGGCCGCCCATCAGGCGCCGTCACCTCGCTCACGGCGGCCGGATCACGTCAAAGGTTCCCATTGAAGCGGCAAGGCGGCCGTCACGCAACGGCGGCTCGATCGGGTGCGCTTATCGCGCGGGCTGGAACATGATGATCCCCATGCCGGCCAGCGCCACGGCCGCACCAGCGAGGTCCCAGGCCGTGGGGCGAATCTGGTCCACGGCCCACAGCCACAGCAGCGCCACCCCGATGTAGACGCCGCCATAGGCCGCATAGACACGGCCGGCGGCGGTTTCATGCAGCGTCAGCAGCCACGCGAACAGCGCCAGGCTCAAGGCCGCCGGGATCAACAAGAGAATCGAGCGTCCCTGCTTGAGCCATAGATAAGGCAAGTAGCAGCCCGCAATCTCGGCCAGTGCCGTGGCGATGAACAAGAGGAACGTCTTCATCGCGTCATTGTGCTGGGTGCGTGCCTTGGGTCGACAGCAGCCAGCGGCACGATCTGCGAATGCGGTCCGATGTTCTAGACTGATGCGTGCTCACCCAACTTCGCTCCTGACCACTGTCTCACCCGTGCGCTGCAGCAGCAACTGCCTGTAGCGCTCGATGCCGAACCGCATGGTGCCGCGGAAGT
>NZ_VIDQ01000091.1 GCF_009760915.1 Azohydromonas aeria | reverse complement strand
GAGTCGCGGTTGGTGTAGAGGAACCCCGTGCCCACCATGCCTTCGGTGACGCTGCCCATCATCTCGATGACCACGCCCTCCTCGTCCTTGACGTTGAAGCGCTGCTGGATCACCTCCTCCGGCAGGAACAGGATCTCCTTGACCGCCAGCGCCACGTTGGACGCCTGGATCTCGCCGTGCAGCCCCGCCTTGCGCGCCAGGGTGGAGTTCACGCCGTCGGCCAGGACCACCACGTCGGCATACACCTCGCCGCCGATGCGGTCACAGCGCACGCCCACCACCCGCTCGCCGTCGAGCAGCAGCTCCTCCACCGTGGTCTCGCAGATCAGCAGCGCGCCGGCCTCGCGCACCTTCGACGAGAACCACTTGTCGAACTGGGCACGGATGATGGTGTAGCGGTTGTAGGGCGGCTTGTTGTAGTCGTCGCTGCGAAAGTGCGTGCCGACGAAGGAGGCGTCGTCGAGCACCCACACCCGCTGCTCGATGACGTGGCGCTCCAGCGGCGCGTCGTCGCGGAAGTCCGGGATGATCCGCTCCAGCGCGTCGGCGTAGAGGATCGCGCCCTGCACGTTCTTGCTGCCCGGGTACTCGCCGCGCTCGATCTGCAGCACCTTGAGCCCCGCCTGGGCCATCGTGTAGGCCGCGGCGTTGCCCGAAGGCCCCGCGCCCACGACGATCGCATCGAACTTCTCCTTGGCATGCCTGGCCATGTCGCGATCTCCTTTCAGGCCACCTTGCGGATGCGCTTGTCCAGGTGCGTGCGGAACGCCTGGGTCAGCACGGGCAGCACCTGCATCGCGTTGCCGACGATGCCGTAGTGGGCGAAGTCGAAGATCGGCGCGTTGGGGTCGGTGTTGATCGCCACGATCACGTCCGAGCCCTCCATGCCCACGCGGTGCTGGATCGCGCCGGAGATGCCCGCGGCGATGTAGAGGCGCGGGCGCACCGTCTTGCCGGTCTGCCCGACCTGGCGCTCGTTCTCGGCCCAGCCGGCCTGCACCACGGCGCGCGTGGCGCCGACCTCGGCGCCCAGCACCCGGGCCAGTTCCCACACCAGCTTGAAGTTGTCGGCGTTCTTCAGCCCCTTGCCGCCGGAAACGACGATGTCGGCGTAGGCCAGGTTGACGGTGTTGCGCTCGGCATCCGGGATGAAGCTCAGCAGCTTGGTGACGATGTCGGTCTCCACCATGCCCAGCGCCATCTCGATGACGTCGCCCGTGCGCGCATCGTCGCGCCGGGGCATGCGCATCACGCGCGGGCGCACCGTGGCCATCTGCGGGCGGTAGGCCAGCGTCATGATCGTGCACAGCAGCGAGCCGCCGAAGGTCGGGCGCGTGGCTGCCAGCGCGCGGCCGTCGATGTTGAGCTCGGTGCAGTCGGCCGTGAGGCCCGTGCCCAGCGTGGTCGCCACCGAGCCCGCCAGGTCGCGCCCCATGGTCGTCGCGCCCAGCAGCAGGATCTCGGGCTGGTACCGGTTGACCAGGTCGGTCAGGCCCTTGGTGAAGGGCTCGTTGCGGTAGCCCTTGAGCACCGGGTCGCGCATCAGGTAGCAGTGGTCCGCGCCGTAGGCGTAGGCCTCCTTGGCGAAGGCGTCCAGCGTCTCGTCCGGGCCGCCCATGATCACGCCGCTCACGTCCACGCCGAGCTTGTCGGCGAGCTTGCGAGCCTCGCCCATGAGTTCCCAGCTCACCGGGTTGACGTGGCCGCGGTCGTGCTCGACGAAGACCCACACGCCCTTGTAGCACTTGAGGGCTTCGGGCAGCTCGGTGTTGCGGCCGGCACGGCCGGCGGGCCGGGCGGCAGCGGGTTTGGTTGCTTCGCTCATCATTGTCCTCCCGGGGCTTCAGGCGCTCAGCCGCTCGACGGTCTCTTCCTCGAGCGTCGGGTGCGTGGTGAAGATCTTCTGCAGCAGGTTCAGGCAGACGTCGTTCACGCTGGAGTCGGCCACGACCATCATGTCGGCCTTCTCGCTGCGCGGCGTCGGGCCGAAGACCTTGCTCACCACCGTGGGCGAGCCCTTGAGGCCGATCTTCGTCACGTCCTCGATGCCGGCATCGTCCTTGTTCCACTTGCGCACCGTGCAGCGGCCCGCGCGCAGCATGTCGTCCATGGTGGCGAAGCGCATCTCGTTGGTGCCTTCGAGCATGGTGATGAGCGAGGGCAGCGTGGTGTCGAGCAGCTGCACGCCGCCCTCGGCGCGGCGCTCGACCTTGATGCGCCGCCCGTCGAGGTCCACCTCGACGATGCGGCTGACGTAGGTCAGCAGGTTCATGTTCAATCGCTTGGCGATGCCCGGGCCGACCTGCGCGGTGTCGCCATCGATGGTCTGCTTGCCGGTGAAGACCAGGTCCACCGCCTGTTCCTGGCCGATCCTGCGGATGGCCGCGGCCAGCGCGTAGCTGGTGGCCAGCGTGTCGGCGCCGGCAAACGAGCGGTCCGTGACCAGGATCGCGTCGGTGGCGCCGAAGCTTACGCACTTGCGCAGCGCGTCCTCGGCCTGCGGCGGGCCCATGCACAGCACCGTCACGCGGCCGCCGAACCGGTCCTTCAGCCGCAGCGCCTCCTCCAGCGCGAACAGGTCGTAGGGGTTGACGATGGCCGGCACGCCCTGGCGCATGATGGTGTTGGTGACCGGGTGGACGCGGATCTGCGCCGAGTCGGGCACCTGCTTGATGCAGACGACGATGTGCATGGCGGGGTCTCTCCTGTGGATGCGTGTTGCGGGCTCAACCCGCCGCGCGCGCGGCGCGCCGCTCGGCGAGGCTCTCGCGCAGCGAGCTCAGCTGCACGTGCTGCGTGCCGTCGGCGTCCTGGAACACCTTGAACACCTTCTCGCGCGCGGCGGTGGAGGTCACGAAGTCCTGGTGCGCCTGCACCAGCAGCTCGCGGTAGCGGCGGAACAGCTCCACGTCGTCGAGCCCGGCCAGGCCCTCGGCCTTGTGCAGGTACTGGTAGAAGCGCTTGAGGATGTGCAGCCGGTTCACCTGCACGGTGCGCTCGTCGTAGGGCACGCCGAAGAACTGCAGGAAGTCCTCGGCGCTGGAAAGGGCCTTGAGGCGCTGGGTGAGCGAGTCCATGGTGGTCTCCCGATGGTTTGTTGGACTGTCCCGGGGGTCACGCCGCCAGCGCCTGGCGCGCCGCGGTGTGGAGGTAGAGGCGGCGCAGGTCGGCGTCGGTCAGCGGCTGCTTGCGCGCCACGGCCTGCTGGCGCACGTGTTCGAGCAGTTGCTCGGCCTGGCCCTCGGTCAGCGCCAGCCCCAGCCGCGCGCAGGCCGCGCGCACGCCGTGCGAGCCCGAATGCTTGCCCAGCACCAGCTCGTGCGTGCGGCCGAGTTCCTCGGGCGCGAAGGCCTCGTAGTTGCCGCGGTCCTTGAGCAGCCCGTCAACGTGGATGCCCGACTCGTGGCGGAACACGGCCGCGCCCACGATGCTCTTGCCCGCGGCCACGGGCCGGTTGGCCGCCTGCGCCACCAGTTGCGACAGCGCCGGCAGCCGCGTCGTGTCCACCCCGCAATCGACGCCGTGCAGGTGGCGTGCGGCCATGGCCACCTCCTCCAGCGCGGCGTTGCCGGCGCGCTCGCCCAGGCCGTTGACGGTGGTGCTGGCATGCGTGGCGCCGGCGCGCAGCGCGGCCAGGGTGTTGGCCGTGGCCAGGCCCAGGTCGTCGTGGGCGTGGATCTCGATGTCGAGGTCGGTTTCGGCGCGCAGCTGCGCGATGCGCTCGAAGGTGCCGAAGGGCTCGAGCACGCCCAGCGTGTCGGCATAGCGCACGCGGATGGCACCGTGGCGCTGCGCCGCCTGCGCGGCCCGGCACAGGAAGGCGGGATCGGCGCGCGAGGCATCCTCGAAGCCCACGCTCACCGCCGCGCCGGCGTCGCGGGCGCGGTCCACGAACTCGGCGATGGTCTCCAGCACCCAGGCCCGCGTGCGGCGCAGCTTGGCGGCGATCTGCTGGTCCGACACGGCAATGGAGAGATGCACGATGTCGGCGCCGCAGCGCAGCGCGGCGGCCAGGTCGGCGTGGGCCATGCGCGCCCACACCATGGTGCGCGCGCGCTCGACGCTGGCGGCGATGATGCGGATGAGCTCCACCTCCTGCGCGCCCATGGCCGGGATGCCCACTTCCATCTCCGGCACGCCGGCGTCGTCGAGCGCGCGGGCGATGGCGAGCTTCTCCAGGTCGGTGAAGGCGACGCCCGCCGTCTGCTCGCCGTCGCGCAGCGTGGTGTCGTTGACGATGAAACTTTGTGGCTCCATGGCGGCTCCAGGCATCCTGGGCCGCAGGATCGCAAGGGCCGTGCCATGGGCCGGAATGCGGCAAGTGCCCGTGGGCACTGCGTTTTTTTGGGATCGGCCGCGTACCGCGGCGCTGTGCGGTTTGTCGCCTTGCCTACAGCGCCGCGTGCGGCGCTCGGCTGCACGGCGTGCGCGGGCTCAATCCACCCGCACCGCCACCCGGTCGCACAGCGGCAGCCAGCCGTCCTGCGGACGCCATTCCCAGTGGATGATCTGGGTGCGGCCGTCGGCGCTGAACTCGATGCGCGCGCGCTCCTGCGCGCCGTCGAGCGTCCAGACCCGGCCCTCGCGGCGCAGCGCGTAGCAGCGCTGGAAGCCGTGGTTCTCGAAGCTGCGCACGAAGCCGCCGCCACTGTCGGGATCGACGCCCAGGATGAACAGCGTGTCGAAGGGCCCGCCGTCCACGCTGGCGCGCTCGTCCTGCACGAGGAAGAAGCCACCGGTGTGCCAGTACGCGCTGTGGGTGCTGGTCCAGGGCGACGGCGAGGCCCGCGGCGCCTCGCGCGTCTGGCGCCGACCGCCGAAGGAACTGCCCGTGGCGTGCCAGGTGCCCAGGAAGGCCTCCAGGGCGTCGTGCAGCGCCGTGCGCCGGGGCGGGATCGGTGAGACGGAAGCGGCCATGGCGGGGCTCCGGAAAGCTGCCCGCATGCCGGGGCAAGACCGGGGCCCGCCGAGTCTGGCGCGGCACCCCGCGCCGCGGGACTCTCAGCGCTCCCGCGCGTGGTTGCGCGTGAAGCGCGGCAGCTCGATCACCAGCTCCGGCCCCTTCACGCGCACGCAGCACGACAGCCGCGACTGCGCATCCAGCCCCCAGGCGTCGTCGAGCTGGTCCTCTTCCTCCTCGTCGGCCGCGGCCAGGAACTGGCCGCCCTCGCGCACGTGCACGTGGCACGTGGCGCAGGCGCCGACCTTCTCGCAGGCGTGCTCGATCTCGATGCCGTTGTCCAGCATCGCATCGACCAGCTTGCGCCCGGCCTTGGCCTCGAAGACCTTGCCCTCAGGACACAGCTCGGGATGCGGCAGCACGCGCACGTGCGTGAGCGGCGCCGCGGCCTTGGGGGTGGCGGCGGCGGTGTCGGCGGCATCGGTGCTCATGGCGCGGCTCCTTTTCCCGCTCAGGCGGCGAGCTGGTCCATGCGCTGGCCCGAGAGGGCCTGGCGGATGCGCAGGTCCATGCGCCGCCCGGCAAAGGGCGTGGTGATGGTGTTGAGCGCCGCGGACGTGCCGCGCAGCGCCTCGCGCAGCCGGCGCCCCTCCTCGGCCGAGTCCCCGGCCGCGGCGCTCTCGGCCAGCACGTCGGCCACGGCCTGCATGCCGGCCAGGATCTCCTGGCGTTCCGAGGGCTGCAGCAGCGCGTCGCCGTCCTCGCGCAGCGCGGCCTCGATCGCGTCGAGCAGCCGCCGCGCGTCGATCTGCGCCTCGCGCAGCATGCGCGCCGCGCTGTCCTGCGCGGCGGTGCCCAGCGCGTCCTTGAGCATGCCGGTGACGGTCTCGGTGGCCAGCCCGTAGCTGGGCTTCACTTCCACGTGCGCCTGCACGCCGGAGAGCTGCTCCACCGCGTTCACCGACAGCAGCCCGTCGGCATCGATCTGGAAGGTCACGCGGATGCGCGCCGCGCCCGCGGCCATCGGCAGGATGCCGCGCAAGGTGAACCGCGCCAGCGAACGGCATTCGCCGACCAGCTCGCGCTCGCCCTGCACCACGTGCAGCGCCAGCGCGGTCTGGCCGTCCTTGAAGGTGGTGAAGTCCTGTGCCCGCGCCGTGGGCACGCTGCTGTTGCGCGGGATGATCTTCTCGACCAGTCCGCCCATGGTTTCGATGCCCAGCGACAGCGGGCACACGTCGAGCAGCAGCAGCCCGTCGCCGGCACGGTTGCCCGCGAGCTGGTCGGCCTGCAGCGCCGCGCCGAGCGCCACGGCCTGGTCGGGGTCGATGTCGGTCAGTGGCGGCCGGCCGAACAGCCTTTCGATCTCGGCGCGCACCTGCAGCAGCCGCGTCGAGCCGCCCACCAGCACCACGCCGTCCACCTCGTCGGGGCGCAGCTTCGCATCGCGCAGCGCGCGCCTCACCGGGCCCAGGCTGCGCTCGACCAGGGGCCGGGTCAGCGCGTCGAAGGTCGCGCGCGTGAGCGCGAGCACCGCCTCGCTGCCATCGGCCCGGCTGCAGCGCATCTCGACGGCGTCCTGCTCGCTCAGCGCTTCCTTGGCCCGCCGCGCCGCGGCCAGCAGCGCACCGGTTTCCGAAGTCCAGCCGCCGGTGGCCGCCATGAAATGCGTGGCCAGGCAGTGGTCGAAGTCGTCGCCGCCGAGCATGGCGTCGCCGTTGGTGGCGATGACCTCGAACACGCCGCGCTGCAGCCGCAGCACCGACACGTCGAAGGTGCCGCCGCCCAGGTCGTAGACCACGAAGGTGCCCTCGCTGCCCTTGTCCAGGCCGTAGGCCACGGCCGCGGCGGTAGGCTCGTTGAGCAGCCGCAGCACGGCCAGGCCCGCCTGCTGCGCGGCGTCCTTGGTGGCCTGGCGCTGCGCGTCGTCGAAGTAGGCCGGCACGGTGATGACGGCGCCCACCAGCGTGCCGCCCAGCGAGCTTTCCGCGCGCTCGCGCAGCGCGCGCAGCACCTGCGCGCCGATCTCCACGGGGCTCCTGACGCCGTGGCGCGTGTGCACGCCCACGGCGGTGTCGGACAGCGGCTCCAGCGCGTAGGGCAGCAGGCTGTGCTGCACGTCGGCCAGGCGGCGCCCGATCAGGCGCTTGGCCGAGGCGATGGTGTTGAGCGGATCGGCCACGGCGCGGGCCTGGGCCTCGTGGCCGACGAGCACCGCGCCGTCCTCGCCGTAGTGCACGACGGAGGGCAGCAGCGCGCGGCCCTGCGCGTCGCCGAGCACCTGCGCCATGCCGCTGCGCACGGTGGCCACCAGGGAGTTGGTGGTGCCCAGGTCGATGCCCACGGCCAGCCGGTGCTGGTGCGGGGCGGCGCTGCGCCCGGGCTCGGCGATCTGCAACAGGGCCATGGTGTCGCTTTCCTTCTCAGACGGCGAAGCTCTCGCCGCAGCCGCAGGTGGCCGCGGCGTTGGGGTTGTCGAACTTGAAGCCCTCGTTGAGGCCCTCGCGCACCCAGTCGAGTCGCGTGCCGTCGATCATCGGCAGGCTGGCCGCGTCCACGATCAGCGTGACGCCCTCGCTGTCGAAGCGCAGGTCCTCGGCGCCGGCCGCGTCGGCGAACTCCAGCGCGTAGGCGTAGCCGGAGCAGCCGCTGGTCTTCACCGCCAGGCGCAGGCCGAGCCCGCCGCCGCGCTGGGCGAGCGCCTTGCGGATCTGGTGGGCGGCCTTGGGGGTCACGCTGATGCTCATGGTGAACCTCGCTGTGCGCTCAGACGGAGAAGGAGCTGCCGCAGCCGCAGGTGCTGCTGGCGTTGGGGTTCTTGATGACGAAGCGCGCGCCTTCGAGCTTGTCCTCGTAGTCGATCTCCGCGCCCACCAGGTACTGCAGGCTCATGGCATCGACCACGACCTTCACGCCGTCGCGCTCGACGCGGAAGTCGTCGTCCTTGCGCTCGTCGTCGAAGGCGAAGCCGTACTGGAAGCCCGAGCAGCCGCCGCCGGTGACGAAGATGCGCAGCTGCAGCGCCGGGTCGCCCTCCTCGGCCAGCATCTCCGACACCTTGCTGACCACGGCCGGCGTCAGCCGGATCGGTTCGCTGCCTTCGGGCAGCTCGACGGGCATCGGGGGCGCGGCCGAGGTGCTGCAGCTGCCGGCGGCGTTGGGCTGGGATTGGCAGGCCATGGTGGTCTCTCCTGGTTGTGTCGGGACGGGGATGTGCGGGGTCGGCGTGCTTTAGCCGTTGCTGCTGGCGCAGGCAGGCTGCTCGGTGACGGGGGCGCGGCGCGAGCGGTAGTCGGCCACCGCGGCCTTGATGGCGTCCTCGGCCAGGATCGAGCAGTGGATCTTCACGGGCGGCAGCGCCAGCTCCTCGGCGATGGCGGTGTTCTTGATGGCCAGCGCCTGCTCCAGCGTGCGGCCCTTGACCCACTCCGTCACCAGCGAGCTCGACGCGATGGCCGAGCCGCAGCCGTAGGTCTTGAAGCGCGCGTCCTCGATCACGCCGGTGTCCGGGTTGACCTTGATCTGCAGCTTCATCACGTCGCCGCAGGCCGGCGCGCCGACCATGCCGGTGCCGACGCTGTCGTCGGCCTCCAGGCTGCCGACGTTGCGCGGGTTCTCATAGTGCTCGATGACCTTGTCGCTGTATGCCATGTCAGGGCTCCTGTGTGCGGTCCAAAGGCGGATGCGTTGGCAACTTCGGGCGCGCGCTCAGTGCGCGGCCCACTGGATGGTGGCGAGGTCGATGCCGGCCTGGTGCAGCTCCCACAGCGGGCTCAGCGCGCGCAGCCGCTCGACCGTGGCGCGCACCTGCGCCACGGCCGCGTCGATCTCGGCCTCGGTCGTGAAGCGGCCCACCGAGAAGCGGATCGAGCTGTGCGCCACCTCGTCCGACAAGCCCAGCGCGCGCAGCACGTAGCTGGGCTCCAGGCTGGCGGAGGTGCAGGCCGAGCCCGAGGACACGGCCACGCCCTTGATGCCCATGAGCAGCGACTCGCCCTCAACGAACTCGAAGCTGATGTTGAGGTTGTGCGGCACGCGGCTGTCCAGGCTGCCGTTGACGCGCACGGCCGGGATGTCGGCCAGGCCCGAGAGCAGCCGGTCGCGCAACGCGCGGATGCGCTCGTTCTCGCGCCCCATGTTCTCCCGGGCCAGCCGGTAGGCCTCGCCCATGCCCACGATCTGGTGCGTGGGCAGCGTGCCCGAGCGCATGCCGCGCTCGTGGCCGCCGCCGTGCGTCTGCGCCTCGATGCGCACGCGCGGCTTGCGCCGCACGTAGAGCGCGCCGATGCCCTTGGGGCCATAGGTCTTGTGCGCGGACAGACTCAGCAGGTCCACCGGCACGGCGTTCATGTCGATGGCGACCTTGCCGCTGGCCTGCGCCGCGTCCACGTGGCAGAGGATGCCGCGCGCGCGGCACAGCGCGGCGATGGCCGGTATGTCCTGGATCACGCCTATCTCGTTGTTGACCCACATCACCGACACCAGGATCGTGTCCGGGCGCAGTGCCGCTTCCAGCGCGGCCAGGTCCAGCAGCCCGTCCGCCTGCACGTCCAGGTAGGTGACCTCGAAACCTTCGCGCTCCAGCTCGCGCATGGTGTCGAGCACGGCCTTGTGCTCGGTCTTGACCGTGACCAGGTGCCGGCCGCGGCTGCGGTGGAACTGCGCCGCGCCCTTGATGGCGAGGTTGTTGGACTCGGTCGCGCCCGAGGTCCAGACGATCTCGCGCGGGTCGGCGCCGACGAGGGCGGCGACGTACTCGCGGGCGATCTCCACCGCCTCCTCCGCGGCCCAGCCGTAAGCGTGGCTGCGCGAGGCCGGGTTGCCGAACTGCTGGTAGAGGTAGGGCACCATCTGCTGCACCACGCGCGGGTCCACCGGCGTCGTGGCTGCGTAGTCCAGGTAGATCGGCTTGGCGCTGTCCATTCGTTCGCTCCCGTGTGCTGGCTGGTGCTGCGTTGGGCGCTGCATCGCAGGGACCGTGCCAACCCGGGTCCGGCAGGGAATGTTGCGCTGGATCAATGGCTTATCGCTTTGCGCGGGTGCCGCCGGTGGCCGCCGGTGGCCGCGGCGGATGTCGGGTTTGTCGGGTCTGCGACGCCTCAAGGGTTCGGTGCCGGACTCCCGACACCGCATCGGGTTTTGAGGTGGCGCAAAGGTCCCTGCACCCCGGCAGTGCGCATTGATCCCCGTCAGAGCCCGCTGTACCGGCCGGTGCTGCAATGTTCCCAGCCCCCACCAAGAGGGCTCGCCGCAAGCTGGATCGCGTCCCCCACCAGTTGCGGTTGCAACCGACAGGACAATCCGGAGCGATCATGAGCAGTACCTTCAGACCCCTGGCCCTGGCCCTCGCGTTCGCCTTTGCAGGCACCGCCCAGGCCGCGGGCGCCGGCGAGCCCATCCAGCCGATCAAGGCGGCCAAGCCGGCCGACCCGGCGCTGGTCGAGCTGGGCAAGAAGCTCTACTTCGATCCCCGTCTCTCGAAGTCGGGCTTCATCTCCTGCAACTCGTGCCACAACCTGAGCATGGGCGGCACGGACAACCTCAAGACCTCCATCGGCCACAACTGGCAAAAGGGCCCGATCAACGCGCCCACGGTGCTCAACTCCAGCTTCAACGTGGCGCAGTTCTGGGATGGCCGCGCCAAGACGCTCAAGGACCAGGCCGGCGGCCCCATCGCCAACCCCGGCGAGATGGCCTTCACGCACGAGCTCGCGGTGGACGTGCTGGCCTCGATCCCCGCCTACAAGGCCGAGTTCAAGCAGGTGTTCAAGACCGACGGCGTCACCATCGACGGCGTGACCAAGGCGATTGCCGCCTTCGAGGAGACGCTGGTCACGCCGAACTCGCGCTTCGACCAGTGGCTCATGGGCAAGAAGACGGCGCTGACCAAGGACGAGCTCGCCGGCTACAAGCTGTTCAAGGACAGCGGCTGCACCGCCTGCCACAACGGCCCGGCCGTGGGCGGCAACTCGTTCCAGAAGATGGGCATCGTCGCGCCCTACACCGCCAGCAGCCCGGCGCAGGGCCGCGTGGCCGTCACCGGCAAGGACGCCGACCGCTTCAACTTCAAGGTGCCCACGCTGCGCAACGTGGAGCTGACCTACCCGTACTTCCACGACGGCGAGGCCGCCACGCTGACGCAGGCCGTGGACATCATGGGCCGGCTGCAACTGGGCCGTGAGTTCACCGAGGTGGAGAACGCGCAGATCGTCGCCTTCCTCAAGACGCTCACGGGCGAGCAGCCGAAGTTCGCGCTGCCGATCCTGCCGCCGTCCACCGACGCCACGCCGCGTCCGCAGCCGTTCTGAACCGTTTCCAGGGTCACACGCCGGCCAAGGGCGACGGCCGGCGTCGCCACGGGAGCTTGGGCCGCCTTCGGGCGGCCTTTTTTCGTGCGCGCGGGCCTCTCACCCAGGACTCGGCGGTCTTCCAGCCCGGAACCACATCGGGAATCAGCCCATGAGGTAGTCGCCCGGCCGCGTCATGCCGTCCAGGAACGCCAGCAGTCGCAACTCGTCGGCCTCGACATGCCGGTCGTCGTCGCGGTTGGTGAAGACCAGCACGCCGGTGGCCGTGCCGTCGTCCACGACGAAGAAGCGGGATTCCCGGCCGCGGTAGGACTCGGTGGCCGAACCGATCTGCCCGGCCGCGCTCTCGGCCGTGATGGGCCCGTCGATGTCGCGGGTGAAGATCACCAGCTGGTCGCGGGCGGAGAAGTTGCCCGGGGCGTTGCGCAGCACGGCGCCGATGGGGCCGCCAAAGCCGCCGAAGCCGTGGAAGACGAACTTGTCCTCCCCGCTCACCCAGGACTGGATGAGGTCGGGATCGGCGTGGTCGGGGCCGTAATGGCCCGTGCCGTAGGTGTCGGCACCGGCGCCGCCGATCAGGGTGTCCAGGCCCGCGCCGCCTTCGAGGCTGTCGTTGCCGATGCCGCCCAGGCTCAGGTCGCTGCCCTGGGCGCCGATGAGCACGTCGTCGCCGCTGCCGCCGTCGAGCGTGCTGTTGCCCACGCCATAAGCGGAGAGACGGTCGTTGCCCTCGTTGCCGTTGAGCACGTCGCCCGTGTAGCCCGAGTCGTCGTGGTCGCCGCTGCCGCTCAGGAAATCGTTGCCCGCACCGCCGTTGAGCACGTCGAAGCCGGCCTGGCCGTGCAGCTCGTCGTCGCCGTCGCCGCCGTTGAGCGTGTCGTCGCCCGCGCCGCCCCAAAGCCGGTCCTTGCCCCCCGCGCCGTCGAGCACGTTGGCCGCGAGGTTGCCCTGCAGCGAGTTGTCCAGCGCATTGCCCGTGCCGCGCAGCGGCGTGACGTCGGCCAGCACCAGCCTCTCGACGTTGGCATCCAGCGCGTGGTTGACGTAGGCGTACACGGTGTCGGTGCCGCCGCCGGCCCACTCCTGCACCGGGTTGTTGGCGGCATCGACGATGTAGCCGTCGTCGCCCGCGCCGCCGCGCAGCGTCACGGCGCCCACGCCGTCGAGCAGGTCGTTGCCCGCGCCGCCGACGACCAGCGTCGTGCCGGGCTGGCCCACGAGCAGGCTGCCCACGTCGGCCGGGCCGCGCAGCGTCTGCGCCGTGGCGTCCGGGCGCTCGTCGTCCAGGATGCGCGCCTGCACCACCACCGGCGTGGCGGCGCCGTTGGCGAAGAGGTTGACCTGCAGCGTCTCGGTGCCCTCCGCGAGCGCGTCGTTGAGCAGCGGGATGCGCAGCATCTGCAGCAGCTGCCCCGGCGCGAAGTTGACGAAGCCGGACTGCGCCACGAAGTCCACGCCGGCGCGCGCCGTGCCGCCGATGACGGTGTAGCGCACGGACTCCATGGACCAGGACGCCGCGTCGAGCATCACCGCCACGTCCAGCGTGGTGCCGTTCTCGCCGACGGGCGAGGCCGCGCCGCGCACGCGGGGCGTATCCGTCGTGCCCTCGGCCTGGGCCGGCAGCACCATGTGCGCGCGCGCGTCGCCCAGCGTGGCGTTGGTGGCGCCGGACAGCAGCAGGTCGAAGTACTTCATGGGCACGGCGTCCTCGATGCCGCCGCCGCTGACCACGGCCCGGTTGCCCAGCGGCACCAGCACGGTCTTGACCACCTCGCCGGGCGCGAACACCAGCGTCTGCGTTCCCTGGACGCTGTAGTCGCCGTAGCTGTTCGCGTTGAGGGCGCTGGCGTCAGCGGTGGCGTAGCGCACCGTGACCGCCTGCGTGCCCGGCTTGTCGAGCCAGACGTTGAAGCGCGCGAACGGCTCGAAACCATCGACCACGCCATCGTCGACGCGGATCACGGGCCTGGCGACGGCCGCGGCATCGTTGTCGCGGATCACGCCGAGGGCATCGCCCGTGCCGTCGCCGATGACCAGGTCCCGCGGCGAGCTCAGCGTGAGCCGCAGCACCTCCTCGCCTTCGGCCACGCGGTCATCCAGCAGCGGGACGGTGACGATCCGGGTGTTCTCGCGGGGCCCGAACACCAGCGTGCCGGACTGGGCCACGAAGTCCGAGCCCGCGAAGGCCGTGACGCCGCTGACGCGGAAGTCCACGCTGCTGGCGCCGTAGGGGCGCTGGCTGAGCGTGACGACGAAGCGCAGCAGGCCGGCACCCTCGTCCACCAGCACGTCGGAGACGCTGGCCATGGGCAGGGAGTCGCTGCCGAGGTCGGCCGCGCCCGCGATGAAGGCGCGGGCGCTGGTGTCGGGCAGGCTCGCGCCCACCGGCGAGGACAGGTTCAGGTCGAAGAACAGCGAGCGCTCGGCAAAGGGCCAGGTGTGCTGCGGCACGTCCACCGCCACGGTCTTGACCACCTCGCCGGGCTGGAAGGTCAACACCGTGCGCGCGGGCAGCGGCAGGTAGTCGCCCCAGGAGGCACCGATGGCCGTCCCGTTCGCGGTGTTGAGCGTCACGCGCACGGGGCTGTCGCTGGGACGGTCCAGGGTGAGGGTGAAGATGGCCTGGTCCAGGCTGTCGTCCACGACGGTGTCGGCCACGCGGATCACGGGCCGGCCCGCGGGCGCGTCGTCGTCGTGGATTGCGGCCCAGGCCGTGCCGCGGCCGATGACGTCGTTGACCGGGTCGGACAGCGTGACCTTGAACAGCTCCAGCCCTTCGCGCGCCGGGTTGTCGAAGAGCGGCACGCTGACCGTGCGCGTCAGCTGCCCCGGCTCGAAGCTCACCGTGCCGGCGCGCGCGGCGTAGTCGCTGCCGGCGCGGGCGCTGCCGTTGGCGGTGGCCCAGCGCACGCTCACCGGCGCGTCGCGGGCCTGGTCCAGCCGCAGCGTGAAGACGGCGACGCCCTGCGACTCGTCCACGTCCACGTCGTCGATCAGGATGGCCATGGCGCTCTCCCGAAAACCTCTCGGGCTTGCACGGCACGGCGGCATGGCTGCGTCGGCAAGGACCGCGGCAGGATAGTCCCGCGCTTCGGGCGCCACCGGCGCGACCCTGCGCGGCGCAGGGTCCGCCGGCGACAGGTTCATCAGGCCGTGAAGGCGAAGTCCGACAGCGCCGTGGTCCCGCCCCGGGCCGTGGCCAGCAGCGTGAGCTCGGCGGCGCCGACCTGCGCGTCGGCGCCGGCCGAGCGGAACAGGAACACGCCGCTGTCGATGCCGTTGTCCACGGCAAAGAGCCGCGCGTCGCCCACCGCATAGGCGGCGGTGGCCGAGCCGATGGCCGCCGCGGCGCCGGCGGCCGTGATGCCGCCGGCGATGTCGGCCGTGAAGATCACCAGCTCCGCCGCGGTGCCGAAGCCGCCGGGCGCGGCGCGCACCAGGCCGCCCTCCACCGCCGTGTCGCCGTCGCCCACGCGCACGCCGGCCATGCTGAAGACGAGGCGGTCGTCGGCGCTGTTCCAGTCGGTGATGGTGTCGCTGCCCACCAGGCTGTTGAACACGAAGTCGTCAGCCCCCGTGCCGCCGGTGAGCGTGTCGCTGCCCGCGCCGCCGGTCAGGGTGTCGTTGCCGGCGCCGCCGTCGAGCACGTTGGCGGCGCCGTTCCCGGTGATCACGTTGTTGCCGGTGTTGCCGGTGCCGTTCGCGGCCGCGCCCAGCAGCAGCAGGTTCTCCAGCCCGGCACCCAGCGTGTAGGACAGGTAGGCAGCCACGGTGTCGGTGCCCGAGCCGCCGGCCTCGCTCACGCTGTCGGTGGCGGCTTCGACGATGTAGGTGTCGTTGCCCGCGCCGCCGCGCATGACCACGCCGGCCACGCCGTCGAGCAGGTCGTTGCCGCCGCCGCCCACGACCACGTTGGCCCCGGGCCGGCCGACCAGCACCTCGGCGTTGCCGGTGCCGTTGACGCTGAGCTGGCCCGCGGGCGCCGGGTCGTTGTCGATGATGCTGCCCACCACCGTGGCCGTGCCCACCGTCGCGTTGACCGGGCTGAACAGGTTGAGGTTGAAGGTCTCGGTGGCTTCGGTGGCGAGGTCGTCGAGCACCGGGATGTGCACGACCTTCAGCGTCTCCCCGGGCGCGAACACGAGGATGCCCGATTGCGCCAGGTAGTCGCTGCCGTTGCCCGCGGTGACGTTGCCGTTGTTGTAGCGCACGCTCACCAGCTGCGCCGAGGGCGCGCTCAGCGTGACGATGAAGTCCAGCGCCGTGCCCCCTTCGGGCGCCGGGATCGCCGCGGCCGACACGGTGGGCGTGGCCACCCGGGCGCCGTCGCTGGGCGCGATGGCCATGTGGCCGCGCACGTCGCCGATGCTGGCGTTGACGGCGCCGGAGAGCTGCAGGTCGAAGAACTCGGGGCCCTCGGCCACCGCGTCGTTGCGCAGGTTGACCAGCACCGTGCGGCTGGTCTCGCCAGGGGCGAACACCAGCGTCTGCGCGGGCAGGGCCTCGTAGTCCTGGCCCGCCACCGCGGTGCCGCTGGCCGTGGCCGCCTGTACCTGGACCTGGCTGGTGCTGGGCCGGTCGAGCGTGACCTCGAAGCGGGCGAACAGGCCGGACTCGTCCACGATGCCGTCGCTCACCGACAGCACCGGCGTGCCGGTGGTGCCGTCGTTGTCATGGATGCGGCCCAGCGCCCGCTCGGCCACGATCGTGCCCCCGGCGGCGGAGAACAGGTTCAGCGCCATCAGCTCAGGCGCCTCGGTGTTGAGGTCGTCGAGCAGCGGGATGACGACCTCCTTGACGGTCTGGCCCGGCGCGAACACCAGCGTGCCGCTCTGCGCCAGGTAATCGCTGCCGTTGGCGGCGGTGACGTTGCCGTTGTTGTAGCGAACCGTGACCTGCTGCGTGGACGGCGCGCTCAGCGACACCAGGAAGCGCAGCGCCGTGTCGCCCTCGGACGCCTGCACGCCCGAGACGCTGATCAGCGGCGCCGCCACGGCCGGCGCGTCGCTGGCGGCGATGAACACGCGCGCGTTCGCGTCCGGCAGGCTCGCGCCCGACGGGGCGGAGAGCACCAGGTCGAAGTACTCGCCCGGCTCGGCGGCGGTGTCGTTGAGGAGCGCCACCTCCACCGTCTTGACGGTCTGCCCGGGCGTGAACACCAGCTGCTGCAGCGGCTGGGCCACGTAGTCCGACCCGGCCACGGCGCTGCCGTTGGCGGTGGCGACGCTGACGCCGACGTTGCCGGTGCTGGGGCGGTCCAGCACGATGCTGATGCGCGCGACGCCCGCAGCCTCGTCCACCACCGTGTCGGCCACGCGGATCACGGGCGTGCCGGTGGTGCCGTCGTTGTCGTACAGGGTGCCCAGCCCCTGCTCCCTGCCGATGACGGCGTTGACGGCCGAGAACAGGTTCAGCCCGAGCAGCTCGGCGCGCTCGGCGTTGAGGTCGTTGAGCACCGGGATCTCGACCACCTGCGTGGTCTGGCCCGGCGCGAACACGAGCGTGCCCGACTGCGCCAGGTAGTCGCTGCCGTTGGCGGCCGTGATGTTGCCGTTGTTGTAGCGGACCGTGACCTGTTGCGTGGACGGCGCGCTCAGCGAGACGACGAAGCGCAGCGCCGTGTCGCTCTCGTCGGCCACCGCATCCGACACCGTGACATAGGGCAGCGACACCGGCGCGGCGTCGTTGGCGCCGATGGTGGCGCGGCCGAAGGTGGGTGCCGGCAGCGTGGCGCCTGCCGCCCCGGACAGGCGCAGGTCGAACCACTCGGCCAGCTCGGCCACCGTGTCATTGGTGAGCGCGACGCTGACGGTCTTGACGGTCTGTCCCGGCGTGAACACCAGCGACTGCGCCGGCAGTGCGGTGTAGTCCTGCCCGGCGACGGCGGTGCCGTTGGCCGTGGCGACGTTGACGCTGACGTTGCCGGTCGCGGGCCGGTCCAGCGCGATGGTGAAGGTCACCATGCCGGCCGACTCGTCCACCACCGTGTCGGCCACGCGGATCGCGGGCGTGCCGGCGGTGGCATCGTTGTCGTGGATGCGGCCCAGCCCCTGCTCCCTGCCGACCGCGGCGTTGACGGCCGAGAACAGGTTCAGCGCCATCAACTCCGTGCGCTCGGCGTTGAGGTCGTCGAGCACCGGCACCGTGACCACCTTGGTGGTCTCGCCGGGCAGGAACACCAGCGTGCCCGACTGCGCCACGTAGTCGCTGCCGTTGGACGCCGTGAGGTTGCCGTTGTTGTAGCGGACCGTGACCTGCTGGGTCGAAGGCGCACTCAGCGAGACGACGAAGCGCAGCGCCGTGTCGCTCTCGCCGGCCACCGCGTCGGACACGCTGACGAGCGGCAGCGACACCGGCGCGGCGTCGTTGGCGCCGATGGTGGCGCGGCCGTGCGTGGGCGCCAGCAGCGTGCCGTTCACCGCCCCGGACAGGCGCAGGTCGAACCACTCGGCCACCTCGGCCACGTTGTCGTTGATCAGCGCGACGCTGACGGTCTTGGCGGTCTGTCCCGGCGTGAACACCAGCGTCTGCGACAGCGCGCTGTAGTCCTGGCCGGCGATGGCCGTGCCGTTGGCCGTGGCGACGTTGACGCTGACGTTGCTGTTGCTTGGGCGGTCCAGCGTGACGGTGAAGTTCACCACCCCGGCGCTCTCGTCCACCACGCGGTCGCCGACGCGGATGACGGGCGCGGCCACGCGCGGCGCGTCGTTGTCGTGGATGGTGGCCCAGGCGGACTCGCGCGCGATGGTGTCGTTGACCGCGCTGAAGAGGTTGAGCGTGAAGAACTCGGTGCGCTCCACGCTCGTGTCGTTGAGGAGCGGTATCTCGATGGTGAGCGAGGTCTGCCCCGGCGCGAAGGTCGCCGTGCCGGAGCGGGCCGAGTAGTCCGAGCCGTTGGCGGCGGTGACGTTGGAGTTGTTGTAGCGCACGCTTACCGGCAGCGCGTTGGGCGACGTCAACCGCAGCGTGAAGCGCGCGACGGAGGCGGATTCGTCAAGCTCGACGTCATCGACAACGATGGGCATGGCAGGGCTCCCAGGCAATGGAGGGCCTGCCAGCATGCGCGGTTGCGCCCACGGGCAGGGCGCGCAAGAGCTTAGGAAGAGTCACCCGGGGAACTTCCCGGGTTGGTGAGCAAAAACCCGGTGCGGTCTCGACCAGCTCGAACGTTTTGAGCGCTTGTTTACACCACGGTCAACGCCGGGTCAGGCTCATCCATGGGAACAGCGTGGGCCACAGCCAGCCGGCGGCGGCCGGCTGCGCCGTGGCCGGCGCCTGCAGCAGCGCCGCCGCCGCGGCCACTGCGGCTTCGGCCGCCTTGCGCGCCACCACCGCCTCCAGCGCCTTGTCGCCGATGGCCTGCACTTCCTCGTCCGTCAGGTGCCCGGGCGCCATGCGCCGCAGCATCTGCGGGTGCTGCAGCAGCTCGCGCAGCAGTTCCTCTTCCAGCGCTTCGAGCCGCAGCTCGAAATCGATCTGCATCGTGCTCTGGATCTCCGACCACGTCAGCATGCGCAAGCTCCCGGCAATTAGGCCCCGACATGGTGCCAGACGGCACCGCCGGCCACGGCGCACGCAGCATCCATGCCGACTTCAGGCTTCAGGCCCGAAGCAAAGCGCGTGGTCGGTGCACACGCTGCAACTCGGCGCCTTGCAAATGAAAATCTCTTCGCGCTCGCACAGTTGCTTGTAGAGGAACTTCTTCCACTTCATGTCGCCGGCGTTGCGTGCCACCAACGCCGGGAACCAGTGGCGCATCAGCGCCGAGAGCTCGGCACGCGAGGCCAGCTGCAGGTCCTGCCACAGGTGGTTGTCGCCCAGGCAGGCCACGGCCACCGTCTCGGCCAGGCTCTCGATCTCGGCCGGCGTGCCGGCCGCGGGGTCGGCATGGTCCAGCAGCAGCTGCCGCACGTCCTGCACCTCGTCGTCGCGCGCGGCGCGGCGGGCCAGGGCCAGCGGCAGCGGCTGCGCCAGGAAGCGGTGCTGCGCGAGCATGGTCACACCGCCGCCGCCGGCGCGTGCGTGTAGCACTTCTTCGGACAGATCCTGGCGCAGGCGGTGCAGCCGATGCACAGCTCGCCGTGGGCGATCGTCATCACCTTCTTCTCATACTCCTCGTCATCGTCGCCGTCCGGGTCCAGCACGATGCGTTCGCCGTCCTCGTCCAGGCCCACGAGCTCCAGCACGCCGCGCGGGCAGACGCGAAAGCAGCGCCCGCAGCCGATGCACTTGGCCTCGTTGATGGACTCGACGAAGGTGGGCGTCCAGCTCTCGCCTGAAGGCATGGTGACGCTGAAATGGGCCATGGCGCTCTTCCTCCTTCAGGCCGTGGCCTGCGCGGCGGCGAGCCGCACGCGCGCATCCACCAGGGCCGAGTGCGCCTCGTGCGCCACGCGCGCCACTTCGGGAATGCGCTCCCAGTTCGTGGGCAGCTCCTCGCTGAGGTCGTGCAGGTCCATCTTGGCCTGCGTGGCCTTGGCGTTGAGCTTCTTCACTTCGGCCTTGAGCGTGTCGATGTCAGCCATAGGTGGCCACCTCCCTGTACTTTTCGATCATGGAAATGCCCTCGTCCACCAGCTTGTTGCCGGCGTCGGCCAGCTTCTTCAGCGAGGGGTAGCCGAAGCGGTGCACGTCGCGCAGGTAGCGGTTGACGACGATGAGGCGCCCGGTGGTCAGCACCGCGCGGCCGAAGCCCTCGTGGCTCATCTTCATCATGGGTGAGACCATGCAGCCCGTGGCGCGCTCGATGGCCAGCCCGATGGCGTTGTGGAACAGGTCCAGCCGCCACAGCGTCTCGGGGTCGGGGTCGCCCATCAGCGGCATCTCGCGGCGCTGCTCGGCGGTGATGACGTAGGGCTGCAGCAGCTGCAGGTCGCCCTTGCCCTCCCACGTGCCGTGCGTGTCCTGCGCGCGCAGCTGCTTGACCAGCTCGCGGATGAACCGGTCCTGCAGCAGCGCCTCGTCGGCGGTGGCGGCGTCGGCCGCGGGCTCCTGTACTTCGCTCATTGCGTCACCTCTTCCTCGTCGAAATCGAAGCGCTTGGCCTGGCCCTTGAGCAGCGCCTTGCGCAGCCACGGCGGCGGCGTGCCCTGGAGCACGGCCTGCAGCTTCTGCAGGATCTCCTGGATCGGCTCCGGGCCCGTGACCTTCACCGGGTGGATGCCGCTGGCAACCACCCGCGCCGCGGCCGAGCCGCCGATGGCCGCGACGTAGACGATGGCCACGTCGTGAATGGCGGCCAGCTTGGGCGCGAGCTTGTCCTCGTCGCCGTCCTCGGCCAGGTTGTCGCCGAAGGCGAAGTCCTCGACGAAGCTGCACGCGTCGGCGGCAACCTCATAGACGGCCAGGTGCTTGGCCCAGCCGAAGTGCGCGTCCACGCGCTGCTGGTCCTGGGTGGCGAAGGCAACTTTCATGGGCTCGAACTCCGTTGGGGAACGTGGTGGTTCAAAGGCTGATCGCGGCGACGCCGCCGGCCGTGCCCGCGGCCGCGGGGGGCGCCAGGCCTGCGACCGCGGCACGCGCGGCGGGCGTGAGCGGCCAGTCGTCGGGACGGGCATGGTGGATCTGGTCCATCAGCAGGTTGCCGACCTCGTAAACGAAGTTGCGGCTGCCGCGGTAGCCGACGTGGCAGACGTGCGAGTTGCCGATGCGGTCGAACATCGGGATGCCCAGCCGGAACAGCGGCCTGTTCAGCCGCGCCGCGGCCTGGCGCCCGTGCGAGTGCGTCATCAGCAGGTCGCAACCGGCAGCCTGCGCGCTGCGCTCCAGGTCCTCCAGGTCGCCGATGAGCACCTCGGCCGTGGGCAGCCGCTCCAGCAGCGGGCTCTTCGTGGTGGTGACGGCCACGCTCAGCTCCGCACCCAGCTCGGCGAGGAAGCTGCCGGCCGCCCACAGCAGGTCGGGCTCCGCGCCCAGCGCCACCTTGACGTTGCCGAAGTGGAAGTGGCCGTCGAGCATCGCGTCCACCAGCTGGCTGCGCTGGCGCCGCAGTTTCGCGGGCACGGACCGGCCGCTGAGCTGGCTCAGGAACTTCACCAGCGCGTCGCTGGCCGTCAGGCCCGTGAGCCGGTCGAACAGCGTGAAGGGCACGCCGCAGCGCGAGTGCAGCGTCTCGGCCGCCGGGCGCATCTGCTCGCCGAGGGCGATGGCATGCTCCGCGCCGCCCAGCGCCCGCAGCTCGTCGAGCGTGGTGCCGCCCTGCGTGTGGCCCAGCCACTGCTCGGGGATGTGCCCGTCGAGCGAGCCCGACACGTCCGGCGCGAACACCGGCTGCAGGCCGAAGGACTCGATGACCTCGCGCAGCTCCTCGATGTCGCCCGGCGACAGGTGCGCGCCCGGCAGCACCGCGAGCTTGCCCGGCACGCGCGGCTCGCTCTCGCGCGGCAGCTTGGCCACCAGCGCCGTCACGGCCGCGGCCCAGCCGTCCTGGAAGGCGCCGACGTAGTCGGGCGTGGACACGTACACCACGGCGGTGTCGGCCAGTTCCGGGTGCTTGTCCTGCGCCAGCCGGATGAACGCTTCGACGTCGTCGCCCTTGGTCTCGGTCAGGCCGGTGGAACAGATGGCGATGAGCCGGGGCCTGGCGCGAGAGCGGATGTTGAGAAGCGCCTTTTCCAGGTTGTCGTAGCCGCCCATGATGGTGGTGGCCTCGTTCATCGCCGTGGTCTGCAGCGGGATGGCCTCCTTGAAGTGGCGCACCAGCAGCACCAGCCCGAAGGAGGTGCAGCCCTGCGAGCCGTGCATCACGGGCATGCAGGCGTCCAGCCCCATGAAGGCGTAGCTGGCACCCAGCGGCTGGCTCATCTTGAGCGGGTTGACGGCGGCGGCTTTGCGCGACTCGATGACGGTGGCCATGGCGGTGCTCCGGGGTTGCTTCGTCGTCAGGCCGGCAGCGCCGCTTCGGCGGTGTCTTCCCAGGGCGCGGGCGCGCGCACCTGCTGCCACACCGGGTTGAACAGCGCCTTGTCGATCTCGCCGATCATGGTGACCATGCCCTCGTAACCGGCGAAGGCGTGGTGGCGCTCCTGGTTGATGTCCATCCAGGGCATGCGCGCCTTGAGCGCGACGAACTGGCTGCGGCCGCCGCTGAGCATGATGTCGGCGCGCGCGTCGCGCAGCATGGCGTACATCTCGCGCGGGCACAGGTCGTCGATCATGTGCGCGTCGTCGCCCATGATCTCCTTGATTTTTTTCTTGTCTTCCTTGGTGCTCTTCTTGACGCTGGTGCCCACCACCTCCAGGCCGGCTTCCTGCAGCGCCGACACCACCGACCAGCTCTTGACGCCGCCGGTGATGAGCAGCACCTTCTTGCCCGTGAGCCGCTCGCGGTAGGCGCGGATGCGCTCGTAGGCCCGGGCTTCCTCGACGGCGATCAGCGCCTCGGTGCGCTCCTTCAGCTCGGCGTCGGCGCCCTGCTCCACCAGCAGCCGCGCGATCTCGCGCAGCGTGGAGCTCATGTCCGAGATGCCGTAGAACGAGCCTTCGAAGTACGGTATGCCCCAGCGCTGCTGCATGCGCGTGGCGATGTTGATCATCGACTTTGAGCACACCATCATGTTGGCCTTGGCCCGGTGCGCGCTCGCGATCTCGCGGTAGCGGCCGTCGCCCGACATGCAGCTCAGGATGCGGATGCCCAGCGCATCGAGCAGCGGCTTGACCTGCCACAGCTCGCCGGAGAGGTTGTACTCGCCGATGATGTTGATGTCGTAGGGCGTGGTCACCTCCGGCTCGACCGTGCCGACCACGTAGTCCAGCAGCGCCTCGGCGCCGAGCTTGTTGCCCAGGTTCTTCGGCCCGGCGAAGCCGGGCGCGTTGACGGGGATCACCGGCTTGCCGAACTTCTCGGCGGCGCGCCTGCACACGGCCTCGATGTCGTCGCCGATGAGGCCGGTGACGCAGGTCTGGTAGACGAACACCGCGGCCGGGTCCTGGGTGTCGAGCACCTGCCGGATCGCCTTGAACAGCCGCTTCTCGGCGCCGTAGATGACGTCGAGCTCGTTGATGTCGGTGGTGAAGCCGGTGCGGTAGAGCTGTGAACCGGATGAGGCGCTGTGGCGGTTGTCCCAGGAGTTGCCCTCGCAGGCGATGGGGCCGTGCACCAGGTGGGCCACGTCCACGATGGGCTGCAGCGCGATCTTGGCGCCGTCGAAGGCGCAGCCGCCGGCCGCCGCCCCGGGCGTGAGCTGCTTGGTGCAGCCCTTCTTGCGCGCCTTCTCGTCCTTGGCCTGGTTGTGCTCGCAACCGGGCTCGTCGAAGACCTGCGCAATCTTGTCCTTGAGGCTGGGCGACATGCTTTCTCCTGGCGTGCGCCCAGGCCTATGCAGGTTCGGTGCCAGGGCCTGCGCCGCCTGATCCGGGACAAATCCGCCGCGCCGGGCTCCCTGGCGGCCGCCGGGCTGGCGGGTTCGCGACAAACCCGACACGCCCGTGCCGCGCGGCTTTCACGATGCGCAAGAATGGCGGGTTCACGAGGAAGTCCGCCGTCATGCTCATCAACTGCGTCGCCTACCAGGAGGGGAAGAAGCTCTCCGACATCCCGGTCGAGGACATCAGCCGCTACGTGCAGCGGCCCGACTGCTTCGTGTGGGTGGCGCTGCGCGACGCCAGCGACGAGGAGCTGGCGGTGATGCAGCGGGAGTTCGGGCTGCACGACCTGGCGGTGGAAGACGCCAGCCACGGCCAGCAGCGGCCCAAGGTCGAGGAGTACGCCGACCAGCTGTTCGTGGTCATGCACACCGTGGAGCTGGACGTGCTGGACCAGGTGCGCATCGGCGAGGTGCACGCCTTCGTCGGGCCCAACTTCGTGCTCTCGGTGCGCAACCGCAGCCGCCACAGCCTGCTGGGCGTGCGCGAGCGCGCCGAGCGCGAGCCGCACCTGCTGCGCCACGGCGCGGGCTTCGTGCTGTACGCGCTGCTCGACGCGGTGGTGGACCGCTACTTCCCGCTCATCGAGCTGATGGAGACCGAGCTGGAGGCGCTGGAGGCGCAGATCTTCGAGTCCGGCTCGGCGCGGCAGAACATCCGCCAGCTCTACCACCTCAAGCAGCGCATCATGAGCGTGCGCCATGCCGTCACGCCGCTGCTGGAGGCGGTGAGCAAGCTCTGGCGCGGCCGCGTGCCCAGCGTGTGCGAGGGCAACCGCGAGTACTTCCGCGACGTGTACGACCACCTGTTGCGCATCAACGCGAGTCTTGACGACCTGCGCGACACGGTGGGCACGGCGATCCAGGTGAATCTCTCGATGGTGACCATCGAGGAGTCGGAGATCACCAAGCAGCTGGCCGCCTGGGCCGGCATCTTCGCCGCCGCCACGGCCTTTGCCGGCATCTGGGGCATGAACTTCGAGCACATGCCCGAGCTGCACTGGAAGTACGGCTACCCGCTGGCGCTGGGCACCATCGTGCTGACCTGCGTGCTGCTGTACCGGCGTTTCAAGAAAGCTGGTTGGTTGTAGGGCCCCGAACGAAGAACGCCGCGGCTCGGGGCCGCGGCGTTCGCAGTGAGGGACCGGCCGCTCAGCGGATGATGTCGTAGCTGTAGTCCGTCTTGCCCGGGACGATGGTGTTGGCGTCCAGCGTCTCGAAGAACTCGTCGAGCAGCATGGTCAGCAGCCGCAGCCCGCCCTCGTAGCCCCAGGTCGGGAAGCGGTGGTAGTGGTGCCGGTCGAAGATCGGGAACACCAGCCGGATCAGCGGCGTGCCCACGTCGCGCTCCAGGTACTTGCCGTAGGTGTTGCCGATCAGGAAGTCCACCGGCTCCGTGTGCAGGAGGCTCCTCATGTGCCACAGGTCGCGCTTGGGGTACACCTTGCACGTCGCGCCGTAGGGCGAGGCGTCGAAAAGCGCCTGCACCTTGGCCGCCCAGGCCTCGCCGCCGTTGGTGGCCAGCACGTGCGCGGGCTCGGCGCCAAGCTCCAGCAGGAACTCCGTGTAGCCCAGCAGCTGGTCCGGGTCGCCGTAGAGCGCGTAGCGCTTGCCGTGCAGGTGCGCCTGGCTGTCGGCCAGCGCGTCCACCAGCTGGCCACGCTCCTTCTCCAGCTGGGCCGGGATGGGCAGCCCGGTCAGCCGCGCGATCGCCATGATGAAGCGGTCGGTGCCGGCCACGCCCACCGGGGCGTTGAGCACCACCACCTCCTGGCCCTTCTCTGCGATGTACCTGGCCGTCTTCTCGCAGCAGTACTCCTGGAAGATGATCGTCGCCTTGGCGTTGAGCGCGGCCTCGACCTCGGCCTTGGTCGTGCCGCCGTCGTACATGCGGAACTCGCCGTCGGTGGGCGTGTTCCAGACCTCCGAGGGGTCGCAGAGGATGTTCACCTTGGCGCCGAAGAGCTCGAAGATGCGGCGCACTTCCTTCATGTTGCCCACGACGAAGCCGTCGAAGCCGCCGATGAAGTTGATGCTCTCATCCGGGCTGCGCACCAGCGGCTCGGCGGTGCCGGCCTTGCCGTCCCAGAAGTGCTTGAGCACGCCCAGCAGCGCGTTGTCGTAGCCCGTGACGTGGCTGCCCACGAAGGCCGGCGTGTGGGCGAAGGGCACGTCGAACTCCGCCGG
>NZ_VIDQ01000090.1 GCF_009760915.1 Azohydromonas aeria | reverse complement strand
GACATCGTCATCGTCGCCGCCGCCCGCACCGCCGTGGGCAAGTTCGGCGGTTCGCTGGCCAAGGTTTCCGCGCCCGAGCTGGGCGCCACCGTGATCAAGGCGCTGCTGGACAAGACCGGCGTGGGTGCCGACCAGATCGGTGAAGTGATCATGGGCCAGGTGCTGGCCGCGGGCTCGGGCCAGAACCCGGCGCGCCAGGCCATGATGAAGGCCGGCATCGCCAAGGAGACGCCGGCGCTGACCATCAACGCCGTGTGCGGCTCGGGCCTGAAGGCCGTGATGCTGGCGGCGCAGGCCGTCGCCTGGGGCGACAGCGAGATCGTGATCGCCGGCGGCCAGGAGAACATGAGCGCCAGCCCGCACGTGCTGCTGGGCTCGCGCGACGGGCTGCGCATGGGCGACGGCAAGCTCGTGGACACGATGATCAACGACGGCCTGTGGGACGTGTACAACAAGTACCACATGGGCATCACGGCCGAGAACGTGGCCAAGGCGCACGACATCAGCCGCGAGCAGCAGGACGCGCTGGCGCTGGCGAGCCAGCAAAAGGCCGCGGCCGCGCAGGAAGCCGGGCGCTTCAAGGACGAGATCGTCCCGGTGAGCATCCCGCAGCGCAAGGGCGACCCGCTGCTGTTCGACACCGACGAGTTCATCAACAAGAAGACCAACGCCGAAGCGCTGGCCGGTCTGCGCCCGGCCTTCGACAAGGCCGGCAGCGTGACGGCGGGCAACGCCTCGGGCATCAACGACGGCGCGGCGGCCGTGATGGTGATGTCGGCCGCGAAGGCCGAGCAGCTGGGCCTGAAGCCGCTGGCCAAGATCGCCAGCTTCGGCACCAGCGGGCTGGACCCGGCCACGATGGGCATGGGCCCGGTGCCGGCGTCGCGCAAGGCGCTGGAGCGCGCGGGCTGGCAGGTGGGCGACGTGGACCTGTTCGAGCTCAACGAGGCGTTCGCGGCGCAGGCCTGCGCGGTGAACAAGGAGCTGGGCGTGGACGCCGCGAAGGTCAACGTCAACGGCGGTGCCATTGCCATCGGCCACCCCATCGGCGCCTCGGGCTGCCGGGTGCTGGTGACGCTGCTGCACGAGATGCAGCGCCGCGACGCGAAGAAGGGCCTGGCCGCGCTGTGCATCGGCGGCGGCATGGGCGTGGCGCTGGCGGTCGAGCGCTGATCACACCGATCAAATCAAACCACCAAGGGCTTCACACACGGCCCAATGAAGGAGAGACAGATGGCACAAAAACTCGCATACGTCACCGGCGGCATGGGCGGCATCGGCACCTCGATGTGCCAGCGCCTGCACAAGGACGGCTTCAAGGTCATCGCCGGCTGCGGGCCGAGCCGTGACCACGAGAAGTGGATCGCCGAGCAGAAGGCGCTGGGCTACACCTTCTACGCCTCGGTGGGCAACGTCGCCGACTGGGACTCGACCGTGGCCGCCTTCGAGAAGGTCAAGGCCGAGCACGGCACCGTGAGCGTGCTGGTCAACAACGCCGGCATCACGCGTGACGGCCAGTTCCGCAAGATGAGCAAGGCCGACTGGCAGGCCGTGATGTCCACCAACCTCGACAGCATGTTCAACGTGACCAAGCAGGTCATCGACGGCATGCTCGACCAGGGCTGGGGCCGCATCATCAACATCTCCTCGGTCAACGGCGAGAAGGGCCAGTTCGGCCAGACCAACTACTCCGCGGCCAAGGCCGGCATGCACGGCTTCACGATGGCGCTGGCGCAGGAAGTGGCGGCCAAGGGCGTGACGGTGAACACGGTGAGCCCGGGCTACATCGCCACCGACATGGTCAAGGCCATCCGCCAGGACGTGCTCGACAAGATCATCGCCACCATCCCCATCCGCCGCCTGGGCACGCCGGAGGAGATCGCCTCCATCGTGGCCTGGCTGGCCGGCGAGGAGTCGGGCTTCACCACCGGCGCCGACTTCAGCTGCAACGGCGGCCTGCACATGGGCTGATGGCCGTGCATGCGCGTGCACTCGTGCACGTGCGAGGACGCCACGAAAGGCTGCGCACCAGGCGCAGCCTTTTCCTTTTTTGGGTCTTGTCGAGGGCGCTAAGCTGAAGCGCAAGGAGCAATGCCATGCAGACCATCAACCTGCCGCAAGCCAGGACGTCGCTGTCGCGCCTCGTGGAAGCCATCGAGCAGGGTCAGGAACGCGAGATCGTGATCGCGCGCAATGGCCGCCCGGCGGCAAGGCTTGTTCCGCTGGAGACCGTGCCTGTCGGCAAGCGCTTCGGCATCGCGAAGGGACTGTTCGAGGTGCCGGACAGCATCGATGCGCACAACGACGAGGTCGCGAAGCTGTTCAGCGGCGAGCCTCAGCCTTGAACCTGCTGCTCGACACTCACGTGGCCCTGTGGGCGATCACGGACAGTCCAAGGCTGTCATCAAGGGCACGAGAGTTGATTGCCTCGCCGACAACGACAGTCTGGGTCAGCGTGGCGAGTGTCTGGGAGATTGCGATCAAGCACTCGCTGGGACGGGGCGACATGCCCGTGTCGGGCCGGGATGCTGCGCGCTACTTCCGGGACTCAGGCTACAGGTTGCTGGCCATCGAAGCCGAGCACGCGGCTGCCATTGAAGCGTTGCCAGCTCACCACCAGGATCCATTCGATCGCCTGCTGGTGGCGCAAGCGCTGACCGAGCCGATGCGCTTGATGACTCACGATCCGATGGTGGCTCGTTACTCCGACACCATCATCGAAATCTGAAGAGGCCTGTGGCCGGGAATCGACAGCATCAATCCCCGACGCCCCCCAGGAAATACTTGAGCACGCCCTTGGCCGCGAAGCCCAGCAGCCCGAAGCCCAGCGCCAGGAACAGGATGAAGGTGCCCAGCTTGCCGGCCTTCGACTCGCGCGCGAGCTGGAAGATGATGAACACCATGTACAGCATGAAGGCCGTGACGCCGACGGTCAGGCCCAGCTGGGCAATGTTTTCCTCGTTGAATTCGAACATCGTCGTCTTGTTGTAGTCGTGTCGCCCCACGGCGCCCAACCGCCGTTCGGCCGAGCCTGCGCCGGGCCCGGTCCAGGAGGCATCAAGTCTTCTTCAGGGCAGCTCGTGCCAGTTGGAGGTGTCCACCAGGTCGCGGTAGGCATGCCAGCTCGAATGCGCCAGCCACGGCAGCACCACGATCAGGCCCAGCAGCAGCGTGGCCATGCCCACCAGCGTCAGCGCCATGATCAGCGCCGCCCACAGCGCCAGCGGCAGCGGGTGCTGCACCACCACGCGCCAGCTCGTGAGCACCGCCACCAGCACGCCCACGCGCCGGTCCAGCAGCATCGGGATGGCCACCACCGACGACGCGAACACCGGCGCGGCCAGCACGCCGCCCAGCAGTAGCCAGGCCTCGAACAGCCGCCCCTCGCCGGACAGCACCACGTGCTGCACGAAGTCCTGCGCCGTGTGCACCGGCGCCGGGGCGAAGGTGAGGATGAACGAGGTGGACGTCATCACCCAGCCCGTGCCGGCGAAGGCCAGCAGCATCCCGAAGATGATCAGCCGCCCGTCGTCGGGCTTCCAGGCGCGCAGCGCGGTGCGCAGCGTCGCGGGCTGCTTCTTGTGCAGCGCGCGGCTGACCGCATAGAGCCCCGTGGCCAGCAGCGGCGCCACCAGCAGGAAGCCGGAAAACGCGCTGGCCAGCAGCCAGAAATGCTCCGTCGCCGCCACCACCAGCAGCGCGCCGAACAGCGCGAACACCACGCCGTGCGCCAGCCCCGGCATCGGCGCGTGGACCAGGTCCTGCCAGCCGCGCGCCAGCCAGCCCAGGGGCCGCAGCAGGGGGATGGGCCGCACGCCGAAGCGGCGGGACTGTTCGATGGCGGGTTCGGTGGTGCGCATGCTGGAAGGCAACTCTCGCCGAAGTGGGGACCCCCCACTTTAAGCGGCCTCAAGGCCGCTTCAGGAGGCCTGCAGCAACTCCCGCGCGGCGTCCTGCATGCTGGCCTCGCCGCCGTCGCGCACCGCCAGGCTCGGCGCCTGCGCCAGGTGGCGGAAGTTGCGGTCCATGCTGCGCAGGTACAGCGGGTCGTAGTGCTCGCGCATCATCTCGGCGAACACCTCGGCCCAGGCGCCGGCGCGCGCCATGCGCTGCCATCGCTGCACGGTCTCGTGCCCGCGCAGCTCGACCAAGCCGTCGATGAGGCGGCAGAAGCGCTCGGTGTCGGCGGCGAAGAAGCCGTACTCCTGCAGCAGCAGCTCCACGCGCGCGGCCTCGCTCATCTCCACCACGGTGCAGCGGCCGTGCTCGCGCATGCGCAGGATCAGCGCGTCGGGCACGCGCACGCTGCCCACCTTCTGGCTCTCGCTTTCCACGAACACGGGCCGCGCCGGGTCGAGTGCGCGCAGCGCCTGCCACAGCAGCGTGTCGAAGCGCTTTTGCGGCGGCTGCGGCTGTCCGGGCAGGCCGCCCAGCACCGAGCCGCGGTGGCAGGCCAGCGCCTCCAGGTCCAGCACCTGCGCACCCTGCTGGCGCAGCGCCTGCAGCAGCCGCGTCTTGCCGCTGCCGGTGCGCCCGGCCAGCACGTGGAACCCGAACGTTTCGGGCAGCCGCTCCAGGTCCTCGCGCACGAGGTTGCGGAAGGCCTTGTAGCCGCCGGCGAGCTGCGAGGTGCGGAAGCCGATCTGCGACAGGAACCACGCCAGGCTCCCCGAGCGCTGCCCGCCGCGCCAGCAGTACACCAGCGGGCGCCACTCGCGCGGCTTGTCGGACACGGCCTGCTCGATGTGGCGCGCGACGTTGCGCGCCACCAGCGCGGCGCCCACCTTGCGCGCGTGCAGGGCCGACACCTGCTTGTAGAGCGTGCCCACCAGGCGGCGCTCGCCGTCGTCGAGCACGGGCCAGTTCAGCGCGCCGGGCAGGTAGTCCTCGGCGAATTCGCCGGGCGAGCGCGCGTCGATGACGCTGTCGAACTCGCCCAGGCGGTCGGCGGCCTCGCGGGCCTCCACGATGGTCAGGGACATGGCAATAAGGAACTCATCCATTTCCCGTTCGCCCTGAGCTTGTCGAAGGGCCGCGACCCGGGCCCGCAGCAGGCTTCGACAGGCTCAGCCCGAACGGTGCTTGTTAACTGGGCAGCGGCGCCGCCGCGTCGAGCAGCTCGCTCTCGATCTGCAGCTGCTTGCGCGCGTGCTGCAGCTCGGGGCCGTCGACGAGGAAGGTGTCTTCCACGCGCTCGCCCAGGGTGCTGATCTTGGCCAGCTGCAGGTTGATGTGGTGCGCCGCGAGCACGCGCGCCAGCGCGTAGAGCAGCCCGGAGCGGTCGCTGGTGCTGACCGACAGCAGCCAGCGCTGCGCCCGCTCGTCCGGGCGCAGCGACACGCGCGGCATCACCGGGAAGGACTTGACCCGCCGCGACACGCGCCCGCGGCTGGGCTCGGGCAGCGGGCCGCTGGCGCGCAGCGCGGCGCCGAGCTGGGTCTCGACCAGCGCGGTGAGGTCGCGGTAGCTGGCCGAGCCGGGCTCCTCCAGGCGCGGATGCACGACCTGGAAGGTGTCCAGCGCGTAGCCGCTGCGCGTGGTGTGGACCTTGGCGTCCTGGATGTTGAAGCCCGCGCCGTCGAAGTAGCCGCACAGCCGCGCGAAGAGGTCCGGCTTGTCCGGGGCATAGACCAGCACCTGCAGCCCCTCGCCGATGGGCGAGGGCCGCGCCCGCACCACCGGCTCGGCGCTGGCCACGAAGCGCCACAGCGCGCGCGCGTGCCAGGCGATCTCGGCGGCGTCGTGGCGCGCGAAGTAGCTCAGCTCCAGCGTCTTCCACAGCGGCCCTTCGGTGCCGGGCAGCTGCGAGGCCAGCGCCAGCAGCGAGCGCGCCTCGGCCTTGCGCGCCTCGATGTCGGCTTCCTGGCTGGGCTTGGCGCCGCCCAGGGCGCGCAGCGTCAGCCGGTAGAGGTCCTCGAGCAGCTTGCCCTTCCAGGCGTTCCAGACCTTGGGGCCGGTGCCGCGGATGTCGGCCACCGTCAGCAGGTACAGCGCGGTGAGGTTGCGCTCGTCGCGCACCTTGGCGGCGAAGGCGTGGATGACCTCGGGGTCGGAGAGGTCCTCCTTCTGCGCCACGCGGCTCATGCCCAGGTGCTCGGCCACCAGGAACTCGGCCAGCTGCGCGTCTTCCTTCGCGAGGCCGTGCTCGCGGCAGAAGCGCCGCACCTCGGTGGCGCCCAGCGCCGAGTGGTCGCCGCCGCGGCCCTTGGCCACGTCGTGGAAGAGGGCGGCGATGTAGAGCACCCAGGGCCGCTCGAACTGCAGCGCCAGCTGCGAGCAGAACGGGTACTCGTGCGCATGCTCGGGCATGAAGAAGCGGCGCACGTTGCGCAGCACCATCAGGATGTGCTGGTCCACGGTGTAGACGTGGAACAGGTCGTGCTGCATCTGCCCGACGATGCGGCGGAACACCCACAGGTAGCGGCCCAGCACCGAGCTCTGGTTCATGAGCCGGAAGGTGCGCGTCTGGCCTTCGGGGGCCTGCAGGATGCGCAGGAAGGTGGCGCGGTTGACCGGGTCGCGGCGGAACTCGCCGTTCATGAGGCCGCGCGCGTTGTAGAGCGCGCGCCAGGTGCGCGCCGACAGCCCCTTGATGCCGAGCTCGCGCTGGAACACCGCGAAGGTTTCCAGGATGGCGTGCGGGTCGCGCTCGTAGAGGTCGTCGCTGGCGACTTCGAGCATGCCGGCGCGCTCCAGGAAGCGGCCGTCGATGGGGCGCATCGGCGCGTCGCGCGAGCCCTGGATCTGCTCCTCCATGTTGAGCAGCACGATCTGGTTGAGCTGCACCACGGCCTTGGCGGCCCAGTAGTAGCGGCGCATGAGCGACTCGGAGGCGCGCTGCGTGCGCGTGCCGCGGTGCCCGAAGCTCTCGGCCACGGCCGTCTGCAGGTCGAACACCAGCCGGTCCTCGCGCCGCCCGGCGACCATGTGCAGCCGGGCGCGGATGAGCTTGAGCGTGCCCTCGTTGCGCTGCAGCTGCTGCGCCTCGAAGGGCGTGAGCAGGCCGTTGTTGGCCATGGCGCGCCAGGTGCGCCCGAGTCCCGCGCCCAGCGCCACCCAGCGCAGCACCTGCAGGTCGCGCAGGCCGCCCGGGCTTTCCTTGCAGTTGGGCTCCAGCGCGTAGGGCGTGTCCTCGTACTTGACGTGGCGCTGGCGCATCTCCAGCGTCTTGGCACGCATGAAGGCCCGGGCGTCCACGGCGGCGTCGGTGGCCTTGCGGAACTCCTCGAAGAACTTCTTGGGCCCGCAGATCAGCCGCGACTCCAGCAGCGAGGTCTGGATGGTGACGTCGCGCTTGGCTTCATCCACGCACTCGTCGAGCGTGCGCACCGAGGAGCCGATCTCCAGCCCGATGTCCCAGCACGCGGTGATGAAGCGCTCCACCGACCCGCGCAGCTGCTGCAGCTGGCCGCAGGCGGGCGCGTCGGGCGGCAGCTCGCACAGCGCGCAGCCGTTGGGCAGCAGCAGCAGCACGTCCACGTCGGAGTAGGGGAAGAGCTCGCCGCGGCCGTAGCCGCCCACCGCCACCAGCGCCGCGTCGTCGGGCAGGCCGCACTGCTGCCAGAGCCGGATCAGCGTGGCGTCCACGTGGCGCGCCAGCCCGTGCAGCAGCTGCGTGGTCGCGGGCACGCTCGGGTGCGCGTCGCGGAAGGTCTGGATCAGCGCGGCCTTGCCGCTGCGGAACTGCTGGCGCAGCGTCGCCAGGTTGCCCGGCGCCGGGCTGGGGATCGCGGACATCGGTGGACTGCGGCGGCGTGTGGACTGCGGGAAAGGCTCGTCGGGGGCCGCTTCAGGCGGCCGCGGCGGGCTGCTTGACGAAGGCCGGCGGCGGGGGCATGCCGGCCGAGGCCGTCAGGATCTCGTAGCCGGTGTCGGTGACCAGCACCGTGTGCTCCCACTGCGCCGACAGCGAGCGGTCCTTGGTGACGATGGTCCAGCCGTCGTACTTGCCGCCCTTGCGGTCCTCCTTGATCTCGCGCCGGCCGGCGTTGATCATGGGTTCGATGGTGAAGACCATGCCCGGCACCAGCTCCTCCAGCGTGCCGGGGCGGCCGTAGTGCAGCACCTGCGGCTCCTCGTGGAACTTGCGCCCGATGCCGTGGCCGCAGAACTCGCGCACCACGCTGAAGCCCTGGCTCTCGGCAAACATCTGGATGACGTTGCCGATGTCGCCCAGCCGCGCGCCGGGGCGCACCTTCTCGATGCCCTTCCACATCGCCTCGTAGGTGATGGTGCACAGCCGCCGCGCAGCGATGCTGCCGTCGCCGACGATGAACATGCGGCTGGTGTCGCCGTGCCAGCCGTCCTTGATGACGGTGACGTCGATGTTGACGATGTCGCCGACCTTGAGCGCGCGCTCGCCGGGCACGCCGTGGCAGACCTGCTCGTTGATCGAGGTGCAGATCGACTTGGGGTAGGGCGGGTAGCCGTTGGGCTGGTAGTTCAGCGGCGCGGGGATGGCCTGCTGCTCGTTCACGATGTAGTCGTGGGCCAGCTTGTCGAGCTCGCCGGTGGTGATGCCCGGGCGCACGTGCGGCGTGAGCATGTCCAGCACCTCGGCGGCGAGCCGGCCCGCGACGCGCATGCCCTCGATGTCGGCTGCGCTCTTGATGGTGATCGTCATGGGCAGGGATTATCTCACCCCCCTCTAAAATCGCGGGTTTGCATGGACCTGACGCCTCCCGGGGCGCGCGGTCCGGCCCCCTTGACGCGAGCTCCTCCAGCGTGACCAGCAAACACCTGTCTTCCTTCGCGGGCGGTAATGCCCTGTCGTCCTTCCGTGCCCAGGCGCTGCTGCAGCGGCTCCAGGCGGTGAGCCCGCGCATCACCGGCGTGAGCGCGCGCTTCGTGCACTGGGCCTGGGCCGACGCGCCGCTGGAGCCCGAGGCGCACCGCAAGCTCGCGGCGCTGCTCGACTACGGCAGCCCCTACGCGGGCGAAGGCAGCGGCGCGCTGGTGGTGGTGATGCCGCGGCTGGGCACCGTCTCGCCCTGGGCCTCCAAGGCCACCGACATCGCGCACAACTGCGGCATCGGCATCCACCGCGTCGAGCGCGTCACCGAGTACCGGCTCTCGCTCAAGAGCGGGCTGCTGGGCGGCGTCAAGCCGCTGGAGCCGCGCGAGCTGCAGGCCGCGGCGCTGCTGCTGCACGACCGCATGACGGAGAGCGTCGCCTTCGAGCGCGAGGCCGCCGCGCACCTCTTCGACGAGCGCGCCGCCGAAGCGCTGGCGCACGTGGACGTGCTCGGCCAGGGCCGCGCCGCCCTGGAGCAGGCCAACGGCGAGTTCGGCCTGGCGCTGTCCGACGACGAGATCGACTACCTGGTCGCCGCCTTCACGGGCCTCAAGCGCAACCCCAGCGACGTCGAGCTGATGATGTTTGCGCAGGCCAACTCCGAGCACTGCCGCCACAAGATCTTCAACGCGGAATTCATCATCGACGGCGAGAAGCAGCCGCTGTCCATGTTCGGGATGATCCGCAACACCGAGAAGGTCAGCCCGCAGCACAGCGTCGTCGCCTACAGCGACAACGCCGCGGTGATGGAAGGCGGCCCGGTTGAGCGCTGGCTGCCGCAAGGCTTCACCGACGCCCCGCGCTACGGCGCGCGCCAGGAAACCGCGCACGTGCTGATGAAGGTGGAGACGCACAACCACCCCACCGCCATCTCCCCGTTCCCCGGCGCGGCCACCGGCGCCGGCGGCGAGATCCGCGACGAGGGCGCCACCGGCCGCGGCGCGCGCCCGAAAGCCGGCCTGACCGGCTTCAGCGTCTCCAACCTGCACCTGCCCGGCACCAGCGAGCCCTGGGAGCAGGACCCGGTCGGCAAGCCCGAGCACATCGCCAGCGCCCTGCAGATCATGACCGAGGGGCCCCTGGGCGGCGCCGCGTTCAACAACGAGTTCGGCCGGCCCGCGCTGGGCGGCTACTTCCGCGTCTACGAGCAGACCGTGGACGGCGTGCGCCGCGGCTACCACAAGCCCATCATGATCGCCGGCGGCCTGGGCGCCATCAGCGACGGCCAGACGCACAAGATCTCCTTCGCGCCGGGCACGCTGCTGGTGCAGTTGGGCGGCCCGGGCATGCGCATCGGCATGGGCGGCGGCGCCGCCAGCTCCATGGCCGCGGGCACCAACACCGCGGCGCTGGACTTCGACTCGGTGCAGCGCGGCAACCCGGAGATCGAGCGCCGCGCGCAGGAGGTCATCAACCACTGCTGGGCGCTGGGCGAGGGCAACCCGATCCTGGCCATCCACGACGTGGGCGCCGGCGGCATCTCCAATGCCTTCCCGGAGCTGGTGGACGGCGCCGGCATGGGCGCCACGTTCGACCTGCGCAAGGTGCCGCTGGAGGAGTCCGGCCTGGCGCCGAAGGAGATCTGGTGCAACGAGAGCCAGGAGCGCTACGTCATCGCGCTGGACCCGGCCAGGCTGGAGCTCTTCGAGCAGATGTGCGAGCGCGAGCGCTGCCCGTTCGCCGTGGTCGGCGTCACCACGCAGGAGCGTGAGCTGATCCTGGAAGACGGCCCCGGCGGCGAGCGCGCCATCGACATGCCCATGGACGTGCTGCTGGGCAAGCCGCCCAAGATGCAGCGCGACGTCCAGCGCGTGCAGCGCCAGGGCGACGCGCTGGACCTGTCCGAGGTGAAGCTGGAGCAGGTCGCCTTCGACGTGCTGCGCCACCCGACCGTCGCCTCCAAGCGCTTCCTGATCACGATCGGCGACCGCACCGTGGGCGGCCTGTCGCACCGCGACCAGATGGTTGGCCCGTGGCAGGTGCCGGTGGCCGACTGCGCCGTGACGCTGGCCGATTACGCCGGCCTGCGCGGCGAGGCGATGAGCATGGGCGAGCGCACGCCGCTGGCCGCGGTGGATGGTCCTGCCTCCGGCCGCATGGCCGTGGCTGAAGCCGTGCTGAACCTGCTGGCCGCCCCCATCGAGCTGTCGCGGGTGAAGCTCAGCTGCAACTGGATGGCCGCCTGCGGCGAGCCCGGCGAGGACGCCGCGCTCTACGACACGGTCAAGGCCGTGGGCATGGAGCTGTGCCCGGAGCTGGGCATCGGCGTGCCGGTGGGCAAGGATTCGCTGTCGATGCGCACGCGCTGGAGCGACGCCGGCGGCGAGGCGCGCCAGGTGGTGGCGCCGGTGTCGCTGATCGTCACGGCCTTCGCCACGCTCGACGACGTGCGCGGCACGCTCACGCCGCAGCTGCAGGGCGGTGAGAGCACGCTGATCCTGGTGGACCTGTCCGAGGGCCGGCAGCGCATGGGCGGCTCGATCCTGGCGCAGACGCTGCAGGGCTTCGGCGAGGCCGTGCCCGACCTCGACCAGCCCGCGCGGCTGAAGGCGCTGGTGCAGGCCGTCAACCGGCTGCGCTCTGAGGGGAAGATCCTGGCCTACCACGACCGCAGCGACGGCGGCCTGTGGGCCACCGCCTGCGAGATGGCCTTCGCCGGGCACCGCGGCATCAGCCTGAACGTGGACCTGCTGGTCACCGAGGGCGACGGCATCAGCGACAGCCGCGCCGATCACGGCGACGCCAAGAACTGGGCCACGCACGTCAGCGCGCGGCGCAACGAGCTCACGCTCAAGGCCCTGTTCAACGAGGAGCCGGGCGTGCTGCTGCAGGTGAAGCGCGCCGACCGCGACGCCGTCATCGCCGTGCTGCGCGAGTTCGGCCTGAGCCGCCACAGCCACGTCGTGGGCACGCCCAACGACCGCGGCGTGATGGAAGTCTGGCGCGACACCAAGACGGTGTTCTCCGCCCCGCTGCGCGACCTGCACCAGGCCTGGGACGAGGTCAGCTGGCGCATCGCCAAGCAGCGCGACAACCCCGACTGCGCCGACGCCGAGCACGCCGCCGCCGGCGCGCAGGACGACCCGGGCCTGCAGCTGCACCTGACCTTCGACCCGGCCGAGGACGTGGCCGCGCCCTTCCTGAACCTGGGCGCGCAGCCGAAGGTGGCGATCCTGCGCGAGCAGGGCGTGAACTCGCAGGTTGAGATGAGCTACGCCGTGGCGCACGCCGGCTTCGAGAGCTACGACGTGCACATGAGCGACCTGCTCGCCGGCCGCACCACGCTGGACAAGTACCAGGGCTTCATTGCCTGCGGCGGCTTCAGCTATGGCGACACGCTGGGTGCCGGCGAGGGCTGGGCGCGGACCATCATGTTCCACCCCGAGCTGGCCGAGCAGTTCGCGGCGTTCTTCGGGCGCCATGAAACCTTCGCGCTGGGCGTGTGCAACGGCTGCCAGATGCTGGCCGCGCTGGCCGCCATCATCCCGGGCGCGCAGGCCTGGCCCAAGTTCACGCGCAACAAGAGCGAGCAGTTCGAGGCGCGGCTGAGCCAGGTCGAGGTGCTGGAGAGCCCGTCGATCTTCCTGCAGGGCATGGCCGGCAGCCGGCTGCCGATCGCCGTCTCGCACGGCGAGGGCTATGCCGACTTCTCGCAGCGCGGCGATGCCAACGCCGTGGTGCGCGCCATGCGCTTCGTGGACCACCACGGCCAGCCCACCGAGCAGTACCCGCTGAACCCCAACGGCAGCCCCGGCGGCCTGACTGCGGTGACCACCGCCGACGGCCGCTTCACCGCGCTGATGCCGCACCCGGAGCGCGTCTTCCGCAATGCGCAGATGAGCTGGAGCGGCGCCGGCGTGGAGGGCTTCAGCCCGTGGATGCGCATGTTCCGCAACGCGCGCAAGTGGGTCGGCTGAGCGAGGGCGGATCGGGCATGGATGTCGAGACCGACCGCCGCCTCGAAGCGCTGGAGATCAAGGCCAGCTTCGCCGACGACCTGCTGGAGGAGCTGAACCGCACCGTGGCGCGGCAGCAGCTGCAGATCCAGCATCTGGTACAGCAACTGCGCGCGCTGCAGGAGCAGCTGCCCGCCGCGGGCGCCGCGCCGCGCAGCCTGCGCGACGAGCTGCCGCCGCATTACTGAGCCAATGAAAACGGACCGCCGCAGCGGTCCGGATGGGCTTGGCATGCCGACTTGCACCGGCATGCCGAGCGGAAGGCTCCCGTATCGGCCGGGACCGGGATCAGCCCCGGTCGGCGCGCGCCGCGCGTGCGCCTTGCGAGCCGCTGTCCATGCTGCCGCCCGTCGCCGAGCCCGAACCCATGGTGCCCGAGCCGGTGCTGCCGGTGCCTGCGCCCGTCGTGCTCGACGACGTGCCGGTGCCGGCATTGCGGCTGGCATCGGGCGTGAGCGCGTCGGCCGTGGCGTTGCCGGCTTCGCGGGCCTTCTCGGCCGCGGACTCGCCCGTGCGCGTCACCGTGGCGGTGTCCGAGCGCGGCACGGCTTCGCGCATGGCTTCCCGGGCTTCCGAGCGGTCGACGCCGACGGTGCTGTTGGGCGTGGTGGTGGTCGAGCTCTGGGCAAAGGCGGTAGCGGCGGCGGCAGCCAGGGCCAGGGCGAGCAGGGTGTTGCGGTGCGAAGTCATGGTGATGCCTCGTTGAGGTAAGGGGACACCCTGTCCGGGAGGCAACCGCCGTGCCTTCCAGGCCGTTTCCAGGCCGCGGGAGGCCGCGGCGCCGGGGCCGCAATCCGGACTTTCAGTCCTGGTTCGGCGCGGACCTTGCCCGCACCCTGGCGCGCGGCGGCACTGCAGCCGCCCGAAAGCCTCCACCTCCACTCCCCGGGAGAACTGCCATGAAAGCCATTGCCTCGATCCTGCTGCACCTGGACGCGGCGCCGCACAGCCGCGACCGCCTGGGCCTGGCCGCCCGCCTGGCCGGGCGCCTGGATGCCGGGCTGCTCGCGCTCTACGGCGCCGCGCCCAGCGCCGCCAGCCACTTCCCGCTGCCACTGGGCGGCGGCGGCCTGACCCTGGACGACGTGCAGCGCGACGAAGCGCGCCGTGCCCAGGCGCGGGCCTGGTTCGAGGAAACCGCGGCGGCCGCGGGCGCGCCGCGGCTGAACTGGTCCGAGCTGCACGCCGTGGCGCCGCTGGCCGATGCCTTCGCGCGCCAGGCGCTGCTGCACGACCTGGTCGTGGTCGGCCAGCACGACCCGGACGTGGCCGGCGCCGCCGGCGTGCCGGCGGACTTCGCCGAGCAGGTCGTGATCGACAGCGGCCGGCCGGCGCTGCTGGTGCCCTACGCGGGCCGCTTCGACGAGGTGGGACGGCGCGTGGTCGTGGCCTGGAAGCCCTCGCGCGAGGCGGCGCGCGCGCTGTCCGCGGCGCTGGCGCTGCTGCAGCCCGGCGCGCAGGTGCACGTGCTGTCCTGGGGCGGCGACCCCGCCGAGCTGCGCCCGCTGCTGCAGCAGCATGGCGTGGAGGCGCAGTTCCATGCCGAGGGCGGCGACGAGGGGCAGGTGGGCGAGCTGCTGCTGTCGCGCGTGGCCGACCTGGGCGCGGACCTGCTTGTCATGGGCTGCTACGGCCGCAGCCGCACCCGCGAGCGGCTGCTCGGCGGCGCCAGCCGCTCCATCTTCGGCGCCATGACGGTGCCGGTCCTGATGTCGCACTGACGCCGCCCCCATCCCGGCCAGCCGGCTGGCCGGGACATGGACTCAATATCAGGGTTAACACGGAATAAATTGCCGGCGCGGGCGGTTGACGCCTGCTACCTATCTCCGGACCATGACACACCCCGTTGCAGGTAAATAGCGGACACAAAAAGCCTTTGCGCGGGTTCGTACCTCGGCAGTATTTCCATCACGAGCGTCAGGTTATTGGGCCGGCGCCGCAGCCGCCTGCGCCCGGATGAATGCTCGGGCGGCTGTCTGTGGAGTTTGCAATCATCAGGTCCAGGAGGAATGAAACCATGTTCCAGGCATACCATGGAGTAACCGGCGCGCAGCACCAGGAGCGTTTCAACGCCCTGAGTGCGCAGGGATTCCGGATGATTTCCCTCAGCGCCTTTGGCGACCCGGCCGATGCGCGTTATGCCGCCGTGTGGGTCAAGCGCGCCGGGCCGGCGTGGCGCGCGGTGCATGGCGTCAATGCCGAGAAGTATCAGCAGGTTTTCGACGAGGCCAAGGCGCAGGGTTTTGCGCCGGTGCTGGTGACGGCGACCGGGTCGGCCTCCAACGCGGTTTTCGCGGCCGTATTCGAGCAGGGCGTCATGGGTGCTTGGATGGCGCGCCACGGCATGATCTCGGGTCCCGAAGCCAATGCCGGCACGTTCCAGAATCTGACCAGGCAGGCCTACAACCGGAAAATGATTCTGCGCTCGGTGGCCATTTACGGCACGCCCGGCGACCAGCGCTATATTGCCGTCTGGCATGCGAATCCGGAATTCGTGAAATGGCGCGTGTTTCCCGCGGACAAGGCCGAGGGCTACCAGCACACCTTCGACGCCGCCACGCAGCTGCCCGGCGTGCAGCTCAGCGGCTTCCGCCCGGCCATCGTGGCCCTGTCGTCTGACCAGACCTACTGCTCGGTATTCAGGGACGACGTGGTCGGGCCCTGGGTGGCGCGCCACGGGCTCACGGCCCAGCAATACCAGGCGGAATTCGACAAGCAGGTGGCGGCGGGTTTCTACCCCATTTGCGTGCAGGGCGGCGGAGTGGGCAGCGCCACCCGTTATGCCGCCATTTTCGCCAAGCAGGACATTCCGGTGAAACGGCAATGGACGGTGGCCGGCGCGCCGGTGCCCGCCCTGGCGCCGCTGGACCAGTTGATGAAAAGATTCATGCAGGCCCATGGCGTGCGCGCCGCGCAGCTGGCCATTGCCAGGAACGGCGTGCTCAAGTTTTCCCATGCCTATACCTGGGCCGAGCCGGGTTATCGCGACACGCAGCCTTCCGACCGTTTCCTGCTGGCCAGCGTCAGCAAGGCTTTCCTGTGCGCGGCCGTGCAGGCGCTGTATGACGACCCGAAATCCGGCCTGAAACCCGAAACCCGCGTCTATCCGCTGCTGGGATTTGACAAACCGAAAGACCCGCGCAGCGACACCATCACGATCCAGCAGTTGCTCAACCACACGGGCGGCTACAACAGCGATGCCGTGGACAAGGGCGGCTCGGGTTTCGATCCGACCTATCGCATGCGCGAGGTGGCGCAGGCGCTGGAGTTGAACTCGCCGGTGACCAAGCTCGACATTGCCCGCTACATGTACGGCCGGATGCTCGATTGCGATCCGGGCACCGAATACCACTACTCGAATTTCGGCTATCTGCTGGCCGGCGCGGTGGTGGAGAAAGTGTCGGGCCTCAAGTTCTTCGATTTCCTGCGGCAGCGGGTCCTGCAGCCCGCCGGCATTTCCGAGGTGATCGTGTTCCCGACGGAAGCTTCGAAGCGCACGTCGGACATGGCCATCATCGAGGACTGGGGCCTGGGCAAGAACCCGCTGAAGCTGGCCTCGGAGCGGCTGGTGCCCTCGGTGTATGGCGGCTGCGGCGAGATCAACGAGGTGGGCGATCCCAACGCCGGGCTGGGCGCCTCGGCGCAGGCGGTGACGCAGTTCATCCGCCGCCACGCGGTGTGGGGCAACGGCGGCCGCGCGGCGGGCTCGGCGCGCTCCGGCAGCACGCCCGGCGCCTCGACGCTGGCGGTGTCGCGCAGCGACGGCATCGACTGGGCCTGCGTGATCAACACGCGCAACTGGGCGCCGGGCACCTCGCCCGAGTTGAACGCGGACCTGTTCGACCTGGACGCCGACCTGAGCCCGAACTCGATCACGGCGCTGATCAACGCGCTCAAGGGCTCGATCTGAGGTAACCCGCAGGCGGCCGCGCTCTCAGCGCGCGCCGCCGCGCTGCAGCAGTGTGGCCCAAGCGCTTCAGCGCCCCGGCGCCCCCGGCCGCGTGCGGTAGAACTGCACCGGCACCGCGTTCACGCCCTTGAGGCTGGCCTTCTCGGCCGCCTTGGCCTGCTGCAGCACGTTCTTCTTGATGCGCCCGACCACGTGCATCTCGCAGGGCTTGCAGTCGAAGCGCAGCGTCAGCACCTCGTCGCCGTGCGTGATGGTCAGCGGCTCGGCGCGCACCGTGCCCTGCACGCCGGTCACGCCCTTGGCTTGCTTGGGACACAGGCTCAAGCTGAAGCGCACGCAGTGCTTGGTGATCATCAGGCTGGCCTCGCCCAGCGCCTCGTGGCTCTCGTAGGCCGCCTCGACCACCTTCACGCCGTGCTTCACGTAGAAGTCATGCGCCTTGCGGTTGTAGACGTTGGCCAGGTAGCTCAGCGTGTCCTCGGGGTAGGGCACCGGCGGCTGCACCGGCGCGACGGGCGCCAGGCGCTCGCGGCAGGCCTCGCGCTCGGCCTCCAGCGCGGCCACGGCGTCGCGGCGCAGCGCGTTGAGGAAGCCCGCCGGCACGAACCAGGGGCGCGACAGCCGCAGCGTCACCTCGCGCGGCTCGAAGATCGTCGCCCCCAGCCGGGACAGCTGCTCGATGAGCTGCGGCTCGACGCGCTCCGGCTGCTGCGCACGCTCGTGCCCATGCGGCGCCTCCACGCGCGCGTAGTGGCCGTCCGCGTCGGTCAGTGACAGGGCGAAGCCTTCCGGCGTCTCCTCGAAGTACAGGTCCACGGCGATGCGCCGGTCGGCGGACTTCTTCTTCAGCAGCCGCTCCCAGGCCATGTCGCGGTTGCGCAGCAGCACGGTGTCGCGGCGCAGGTCCTTCAGCTGTGCCACCGGCTCCTTGGGGAACACGCGCCAGCGCCGCGCGCCCTCGTCGAGCAGCTCGACGGTGTTGACCTGCACGCCCTGCAGCTCCTGTTGCAGGTCGAACCAGGTGATCGAGTCGCCGTTGTTGAGCGCGCCCACGCCCGCGTCGAGCACCACCTCGACGCTGTCCGCGCCCAGCTTCGCGACGTAGCCCAGCGGCAGCCCGGCGTGCTTGGGCGTGTCGAAGGCGCCGATGTCGTCCTGGCGGCCGTTGACGAAATAGTCGGTGGCGCCGCGGTTGAAGTTGCGGTCCGGGTCGGGCTCGAACAGGAAGGTGGTGCGGCCGCTGGAGGCGGGGGCCAGGGCCGGGCGCTGCTCCAGCACGTTGTCGAGCAGCCGGCGGTAATGGGCGGTGATGTTCTTCACGTAGCCCATGTCCTTGTAGCGGCCCTCGATCTTGAAGCTGCGCACGCCGGCATCGACCAGCGCCGCAAGGTTGGCGGACTGGTTGTTGTCCTTCATCGAGAGCACGTGCTTGTCGTGCGCCACGATGCGGCCCTGCGTGTCGGTCACGGTGTAGGGAAGGCGGCAGGCCTGGGAGCAGTCGCCGCGGTTCGCGCTGCGGCCGGTGAAGGCATGGCTGACGTAGCACTGGCCGCTGTAGGCCACGCACAGCGCGCCGTGGATGAAGAACTCGACGACCGTGTCGCGCGGCAGCGCCTCGGCCACGGCGCGGATCTGCGGCAGCGTCAGCTCGCGCGCCAGCACGATCTGCGCGAAGCCGGACTCGGCCAGGAACTTCGCCTTCTCGACGCTGCGGATGTCGCACTGGGTGCTGGCGTGCAGCTGCAGCGGCGGCAGGTCCAGCTCCAGCAGGCCCATGTCCTGCACGATCAGCGCGTCGGCGCCGGCGTGATGGACGTCCCAGGCCATGCGCCGCGCGCCTTCGAGCTCGTCGTCGCGCAGGATGGTGTTGAGGGTGATGAAGACCTTGGCGCCGAAGCGGTGGGCGTGCTTCGTGAGGCGCTCGATGTCGGCCACCGGGTTGCCGGCCGAGGCGCGGGCGCCGAAGCCCGGGCCGCCGATGTAGACGGCATCGGCGCCGTGGTTCACGGCCTCGATGCCGATGTCGGCGTCGCGGGCCGGGGAGAGGAGTTCGAGTTGACGGGTGCGGTGCGCGCTCATAGGGCGCGCATGGTAGCGGCGGGGTTCAACCCGCCTCCCGCCCCAGGTTCTCCAGTTTCGTGAGCCACTTCTCACGCTGCGCCTCGCTCATCTCCCCGATGCCGCCCACCAGCGTCTCGTGGATCGGCGCGATGCCCACGAAGCCCAGGATGTTGCGCTCCAGCGACTTCAGGCTGTGGGCGCGGAAGTAGAAGCGGAACACCAGCGCCGGCATGCCCATGGTCACCACCACGCGCGCGGAGCGGCCGGTCAGGCCTTTGTTGGCCAGCGGGTTCTTGCCGTCGGGATGGAAGGCGAAGCCCGGCCGCGCCACCTGCTCCAGGAAGCCCTTCAGCAGCGCCGGCATCCCGCCCAGCCACAGCGGGAAGAAGATGACGATGTGCTCGGCCCAGCCGATGGCGTTCTGCGCCTCCTGCAGTCCCGGCGGCAGCAGCCCCTCGGTCCACTGCGTGGCGCTGCGCAGCAGCGGGAAGTCGAGCTGCGCCACCTCGATGCGCCGCACCTCGTGGCCGCGCTCCTCGGCACCGCGGGCATAGGCGTCGGCCAGCGCGTGGTTGAAATGCCGCTCGGCGGCGTCGGGGTGGCCTTGCAGGATCGTGATGCGCGTCATGGCCGCGATGGTCGCCGCGAAGTCCCGCCGCGTTCCTGCCTTTCGTCAAGCCTTGTCAGGACTCCCCGCCCGCCAGCCGCACGCTCACCTGCCGCGTGCGCCCGGAACGCCAGACGCTCAAGGTCACGCTGTCGCCGCTGTTGAAGCGCTCCAGCTCGTTGAGCAGGTCGTCGAAGTCCGTCACCGGCTCGCCATTGACGGCGGTGATCACGTCGCCGGCGGTGATGCCGCCGTCGGCGGCGCGGGCGAAGGGCTGCAGCCCCGCGCGCTGCGCCGGGCCGCCCGGCGTCACGCGCAGCAGCGCCACGCCCTTGGGCAGCTTCAAGGCCTCCTGCAGCTGCCGCGTGCCGGCGGCAATGCCCAGCGAGGGCCGCACGATGCGCCCGTCGCGGATGAGCCGCGGCACGATGCGGTTGACCTCGTCCACCGGAATGGCGAAGCCGATGCCGGAGTTCGCGCCGCTGGGGCTGAAGATGGCGGTGTTGACGCCGATGAGGCGCCCGGCCGAATCGAGCAGCGGGCCGCCGGAGTTGCCGGGGTTGATGGCGGCGTCGGTCTGGATCACGCCGCGGATGGTGCGCCGCGTCACCGAGTCGATCTCGCGGTTCAGCGCGCTGACGATGCCGGTGGTCATGGTCTGGTCCAGCCCGAAGGGGTTGCCGATGGCATACACCTTCTGGCCCACCTGCAGGTCGCGGCTGGTGCCCAGCGGAATCGCGGGCAGCCGGCCCTTGGGCGCCTCGATGCGCAGCACGGCCAGGTCGCGGTCCGGGAAGGCACCGACCAGCTCGGCGCGGTAGCTGGTCTGGTCGTTGAGCGTGACGCGCGCGGCGTTGGCCTCCTGGATGACGTGGAAGTTCGTCACGATGTGCCCGGCGTCGTCCCAGACGAAGCCGGTGCCCGTGCCGTTGGGCACCTGCGAGACGTTGAGCGAGAAGAAGTCGCGCTGCAGCGCCAGGCTCGTGATGTTCACCACCGAGGGCGAGATGCGCTTGAACACGTCGATGTGGTTGCGCTCGTCGGCGTCCAGCGGCCCGCGCGGCGCCACGGCGCGCGGCTGCGCCTCGGCGCGGCCCTTCGTGCCCTGGGCCCAGGCCGAGGAGGGCCACGGCGCGCCCAATCCCGCCGCGCCGCTGGCCAGCAGCAGCGCCTGCAGCAGGGCACGGCGGGATCGCGGCGGGAGGGAGGGAGAAAGCTTCATGCGCAACGAGTCCTGGAGTTCGAAGCGCCGATCATAAGAAGCCGGCCGCTACGATCCGGGCCATGCCGCAGCACGAACGCTACGACCGCCTCGACGCCCTGCGCGCCCTCGCCATGGTGTGGATGGCGCTGTTCCACCTCAGCTTCGACCTGAACTTCTACCGGCTGCTGCAGCCGCCCCAGAATTTCTATGCCGACCCGTTCTGGACCGGGCAGCGCACGGCCATCGTCAGCCTGTTCCTGTTCTGCGCCGGGCTGTCGCAGGCGCTGGCGCAGGACCTGGGCCAGCGGCCGGCGCGCTTCTGGTGGCGCTGGGCGCAGATAGCAGGATGCGCGCTGCTGGTGTCGCTGGGCTCGTGGTTCATGTTCCCGCGCAGCTGGATCTCGTTCGGCGTGCTGCACGGCATGGCCGTGATGCTGGTCCTGGCGCGGGCGCTGGCGCCGCTGGGCCGCGGGCTGTGGCCGCTGGCACTGCTGGCGTTGCTGTTGCCCCACGTCGTGCAGCACCCGGTGTTCGACAACCGCTGGCTGAACTGGACCGGGCTGGTGACGCGCAAGCCCGTCACCGAGGACTACGTGCCGGTGCTGCCCTGGCTGGGCGTGATGCTGCTGGGGCTCGCCGCCGGGCAGTGGCTGCTGGCGCACCGCCGCGGCCTGCTCTCCGGCGCGCTGCCGGCGGCGCTGATGCCGCTGGCGCGGCTCGGCCGCTGGCCGCTGACCTTCTACATGGTGCACCAGCCGGTGCTCATCGCCCTGGTGCTGGCCTACGCCGCCATGACGAAGTAGCGAGACGGCGCCTTTTGCCACGGTCCGGACAGGAAATCGGGCCGATTGGGCAGTAGGCTTGCGCCCCTTTCGGCACGAGCCGCCGCGCCGCGGCGTTCGAGCCCATCCGTTTTCGCAGAGCAATCCCTTCGCAGTACCTCCCATGAGATTCGATGAGATCGCCGCCCGGAAGGCGAACACGGCCGTGCTGTCCTTTCCTCCCGAGCCGCTGGTTTCCGCACAGGCCGCGCCGTTCGCGCGCGCCGGCGTGATGCCGCGCTGGGTGTGCCTGACGCTGGCGCTGCTGTGCGGCGGGCTGGGCACCTGGGCCAGCGTGGTGACGCTGGGCTATTTCGAGTACGGCGCGCGGGCACTGGAATCCGACGAGGCCGCGCGCAGCCTGGCCGGCGCCACGTCGGCGCTGCTGGTGGTGCTGGAGATGGCGGCCTTCGGCATGGCGGCGATGCTGCCACGCGAGCGGCTGCGCGCGCAGCGCTGGAGCCTGGCCGCGCTGGCGGCGGCGGTGCTGGCCTTCGAGTGCCTGACCATCGTGCTGGTGCAGCAGGGCATCACGCGCACGGCCGACGTCAGCGCCGACGCGCGCCAGGCGCAGATGCGCACGCTGCAGGCGTCCATCAACGCGCTGCGGGCCACGGCCGAGGAGTTGCGCAACGCGGCCGCGGCGTCCTCGCAGTCGAAGGTGCTGGCCTCGCGCCAGTCGGCGGCCGAATCGCTGGCCGCGGCGCTGGACGCCGAGCGCCAGGCGCAGGCGCGCGGCGCCGAGCTGGCCGCGCTGCAGGCCGGGCAGCGGCCCACCGCGACGCAGATCCTGGGCGAGCACGGCGCGCTGGCCTACGCCGTCACGCGCGGGCTGCTGGTCTCCGTGGCCGGGCTGGTGCTGTTCGGCGCCGCCGGCTCGCTGCTGCGCGCGGCGGGGGAGGGCGCCGCGCGCGAGGAGAGCGTGTCCGTGGCGGATGCCGCCGTGTCCGCGCCGGCCGTGTCCGGCGTGTCCGAGGGTATGCCTGACGTATCCGGGGCCGTGTCCGGCGTGCCTGCCGTGTCCGCGCCGGCCGGTCCGGTGCCGCTGTCCCATTTCGCCTGGACGGCCGGGACGCCGGCGCACGGCACGGTGGCGCCGGCCTCGGTGTCCCTCGTGCCGCTGAAGGCCGAAGCCCTGACCTGGAGCGGCCGGGCGCTTGAAAAGGCGGCGGCCGAGGGCGTGTCCGGCGCGGCCGTGCCGGGTGTGTCCGTGTTCGTGTCCGGCGACGTGTCCGCGAACACGGCGGACACGGCGGGCACGATGCCGCCGGTCGACGACGAGGCCGAACCGGCCGAATCCAATGCCCCGGGCGGCGAGGACGCCCGGCTGGCCCGCGTGCGCGACGGCGTGCGCGACGGCTCCATCACGCCCAGCATCCGCGGCGTGCAGGCGGCGGTGCGCTGCGGCGCGCCGATGGTGCGGCGCTACCTGGCGCAGCTGGAGGCCGAAGGGCTCATCCGCCGCGACGGCAAGGGTTTCATCAGGGTGGAGCGGGAGCTGGCCGAGGCCTGAGGCGCGGCGCGGCGGGTGCGCGCCAAGTGCGCGCCGGCGCTGGGCTTTCCGGCACTGGGCCCCCTGGACGCGGGGACGATAATGCGGCCGATGAATGCATCCAACCGCTTGCTGTTCGGCTTCCACGCCGTGACCGTGCGCCTGAAGACGGCGCCGCAGTCCATCACCGAGATCCACATCGACGCCACGCGGCGCGACGCCCGCATGCGCCAGTTCGTGGAGCGCGCCAAGGAAGCCGGCATGAAGCTCATCGAGAGCGACGACGAGCGGCTGACCAGGATCTGCGGCGCGCCGCGGCACCAGGGCGTGGTGGCCCGGGTGCAGGCGCTGGCGCAGCAGCACTCGCTCGACGACGTGCTCGACGGCGTGGAGGGCCCGCCGCTGCTGCTGGTGCTCGACGGCGTGACCGACCCGCACAACCTGGGCGCCTGCCTGCGCGTGGCCGACGGCGCCGGCGCGCACGCGGTGGTGGCGCCCAAGGACCACGCCGTGGGCCTGAACGCCACGGTGGCCAAGGTCGCCAGCGGCGCGGCCGAGACGGTGCCTTATTTGATGGTCACGAACCTGGCGCGCAGCCTGAATGAACTCAAGGAGCGCGACATCTGGGTCATCGGCACCGCCGAGGACGCGGAGAAGACGATCTACGAGGTCGATTTCAAGGGCCCTGTGGCGCTGGTGCTGGGCGCGGAAGGGCCCGGCATGCGCCAGCTCACGCGCAAGACCTGTGATGAACTGGTCCGCATCCCGATGCAGGGCGCGGTGGAGAGCCTGAACGTGTCGGTGGCCGCGGCCGTGTGCCTGTACGAGGCGCGGCGGCAGCGCGGGGCCTGACGCCCACCGGGGACCGGCCATGACGCAGCACACCGACCGCGACATCGCCGACCTGCGCACCCGCCTGGCCACGGCGCGCAAGGTGTGCGTGCTCACCGGCGCGGGCATGTCGGCCGAGAGCGGCATCCCCACCTTCCGCGACGCGCAGACCGGCTACTGGTCTCGGTTCGACCCCATGCAGCTCGCCAGCGAGGCCGGTTTCCGGGCCGATCCGCGCATGGTCTGGGACTGGTACGCCGAGCGCCGCGAGGGCGTGCGCCGGGCCCAGCCCAACGCTGGGCACCTGGCGCTGGGCGCCTATGCCCAGCGCCACCCCGGCCGCCTGACCCTGGTAACGCAGAACGTGGACGACCTGCACCAGCGCGCTGGCAACGGCGACACGCTGCGGCTGCACGGCGACATCCTGCTCGACCGCTGGCTGGAGCGCTGCACTCACCAACCGTCGCTGACCGACGTGTCTGGCGCCGTCCCCGGCCGTCCGCCGAAGTGCCCGCACTGCGGCAATCTGGTGCGCCCGGGCGTGGTCTGGTTCGGCGAGATGCTGCCGGACGGCGCCATGGAAGCCGCGCAACAGGCCGCCTTCGAATGCGACGTGATGCTGGTCGTCGGCACCTCAGGGGCCGTCTGGCCCGCCGCCGGGCTGGCGCAGGTGGCGCACGAGGCGGGGGCGCACGTCGCGATCGTCAATCCGCAGCCGAGCGAGATCGACGACCAGGCGCATTTGTGCTTGCGGGGGACGGCGGCGGGGGTGTTGCCGCGGGTGCTGGATGGAGTTTGATTCGACGAGCTGAGGGTTTCGAAACAAAACCGTCGCCATGCCTGCGGCGACCTGATTCCGTGCGGGAAACATCGTCGGCGACCAGTATCCCGTCAGCATGAGTGCTTCGCACCCAATTTCTTCATTCTCGCGAAGGCACACGGCTGTCCGGGGAAATGAAAAAGATGTCGGCCAGGGGCTGACACGCCACGCCCACTACTTCGTCATCCCCGCGCAGGCGGGGATCCAGGCGGCCCCAGGTTGGCCGTGAGCCGAGGCGCAGCGCCTGCCGTGTCATGGAAACATGGCAAATCGACCGACATTCAGGCTGGGTCAGGAAACGACTCGATTTTCTCCTGCGTGCACTGCTGTCCGGAGAAAGTTCAACCCATGGCCTCCCGTCAGCCGCCAAGCTTCGCACTCCGATCTGTCATTCCGGCGAAAGCCGGAATCCACGCGCGCTGCTATGGTGGAATGGCCAACGCCGGCATATGCGTTCACCGGCCAACGGGACATTGCAGCGTTCGTGGATTCCGGCTTTCGCCGGAATGACGAGACGGTAGGCGGGATGCCCGTGCTGTCGGGAGACTGTTTGTTTTTCTAGTTTCCCCGCTCTCTGAGATCGCGTCTTGCTTTCTGCCTTCACCGAATTTGCCAACACACCGCTAGTTTACGGAATGCGAAGCAATGAGGGGTGAAAGGCAAGACTGAGTACCGAAACCTCGGCGCCGAAGAATTGGAGACTTATACACGGTTGGTCTGCGCTTGGTAACACAAGCCGTGAGAAACAACATCGTCATGCCCGCGCACGCGGGCATCCAAGTTTAGTCGTCCGCCAGGACGGCGGATTTGGATTAACGCGCTGCAACGCACCGGGCTCGGAAGGCCGGCCTAGCGGCTGGCATAAAAATGGATGCCCGCGTGCGCGGGCATGACGACATCATTTCTTGCGGCCTCAATCTCTACAGAGCCGCTACCGATATTCGGTGAAGATGCAACCACCGGCACTCGTAAGCTGTGGTGCCACGAAATCCAGCCCGTCATTCCGGCGAAAGCCGGAATCCACGCGCGTTGCTACGGTGGAATGGCCAACGCCGGCATATGCGTGCACCGGCCAACGGGACATTCCAGCGTTCGTGGATTCCGGCTTTCGCCGGAATGACGGGACAGTAAGCGAGAGGCCCGTGCTGTCGGGAGGCCGGACTTTTTTCACTCTCTCAAGTATCTGGGGTCGCGCCTTGTCTTTCGCCTTCATCGAGTTGGACAGCACGCCGCGGAGTTAGGACATGCAAAGCAATGAGAGGCAAAAAGCAAGACCTGATAATCATCTAGCCGCAGTGGCCGGCCTCCGTTCACGGGACTATCGTTTGGTTGCGACTCAACCGACGGTGCCCACGAAGGAGGCCGGCATGGAACTGTACTCTTCAATCGACCTGC
>NZ_VIDQ01000009.1 GCF_009760915.1 Azohydromonas aeria | reverse complement strand
CTGGTTCATGCCCGCGGCGTAGTAGCCGGCATGGCCGTGCACCGTCACCTGCACCGGCGCGTTCAGGCCCACGGCCAGGTTGTGCGCGCCGTCGGGGTTGAGGATCTCGACCTGGCGCCCGGCGAGCTTGTCGGCCGGCGCGTGCAGGAACTGGTTGACCTCGCGCACCGAGGTGCGGCCCAGGTCGAAGCTCAGACTTTCCATACGTACATTTCCTCGGGAGCGGGTTCGAACACGGTGGCGTGCTTCACGTCGGGCAGGTGCGCCAGCGAGCGGAACTCGGAGGCGATGGCCACGTAGGCGTCGGTCTCGGCCACCACCGCGGGCTTGCAGGCGAAGGGGTCGCGGATCAGCGCGAGCTCCGTGGGCGTGCCCATCAGGAAGGTGTAGAAGCCGTCGAGCGCCTCGAAGCCCTTTTGCAGCGCCACCTCCAAGTCGTCGCCCTCGCGCAGCCGCCACTCCAGGAAGCGGCACGCGGCCTCGGTGTCGTTGTCGGTCTCGAACTTGATGCCGCGCGGCTCGAGCATGCGGCGCACGCCGTTGGGGTTGGACAGCGAGCCGTTGTGCACCAGGCAGAAGTCCTCGCCCGCGGTGAAGGGGTGGGCCCGGTCGGGCGTCACGGCCGACTCGGTGGCCATGCGGGTGTGGCCCACCAGGTGGCTGCCCGTGAGCTGGCCGAAGCGGTAGCGCTCGGCCACCTGCGCGGGCGTGCCGATGTCCTTGTACAGCTCGATGCTGCGCCCGGCCGAGAGCAGGTGCAGCTTCGGGCCGTGGGCCTTGATCCAGGCCTTCACGGGGTCGGCCGCGCCGTCGAAGGTGATGACGGCGTGGTTGCCCTTGACCGCGGCGCTGGCCTGCACGCCCAGCGCCTCGTTGAGCGCGCCCACGAGTGCCTGCCAGTCATAGCCGGCGCCCTGCTCGGTCAGGCCCGAGTACACGCTGATCTTGCGCCGGCCCTCGGCCAGCGGGGGCGTGAACACGGCCAGCCCGGCCGAGTCCGGGCCGCGCTCCGTCATGCCGATGAGCATGGGCACCATCAGCTCGCCCAGTTGCCCGCGCAACGCGGGCGTCTTCAACAGCAGTCCTACGATTCCGCACATGGTTCGCGTCCTTCAGAAGAATTCGAGATAGGTCTTGATCTCCCAGTCGGAGACGTGGCGCATGTACTCCAGCCATTCCATGCGCTTGAGCTTGAGGAACTCGCCGGCCAGCGGCCCCAGCGCCGTGCACACCACCTCGTCGCGCTCCAGCGCGTCCAGCGCCGCGCCCAGGTTCTGCGGCAGCAGCCCGATGCCGGCCTCCTTGAGCTGCGCCTCGCTCCACTCGTAGAGGTTGACGTTCTGCGGCGCGCCGGGGTCGAGTTCGCGCTCGATGCCGTCCAGGCCCGCGGCGATCACCGCGGCCGTGGCCAGGTAGGGGTTGCAGGCGCCGTCGGGCAGCCGCAGCTCCAGCCGGCCCCTGGGCACGCGCACCATGGTCGAGCGGTTGTTGTCGCCGTAGCTGATGTACGCCGGCGCCCAGGTCGCGCCGGTGAGCGAGCGCCCGACCACCAGGCGCTTGTAGGAGTTGACGGTCGGTGCGCACAGCGCGGTCAGCGCCGGCGCGTGCGCCAGCAGCCCGCCCAGGAAGTGGTAGGCCATGGGCGAGAGCTCCAGGCCCTGCGGGTCGTTCTTGTCGGCAAACAGGTTGCGCTTGCCGTCGCCCAGCGACAGGTGCATGTGCATGCCGTTGCCGGGCCGGTTGGAGAACGGCTTGGGCATGAAGGAGCACACCAGCCCCAGCTCGTTGGCGATTTCCGACGCCGCCATCTTGAAGAAGATGAAGTGGTCGCAGGAGGTCAGGCAGTCGGTGTAGGTGTAGTTGAGCTCGAACTGGCCGTTGGCGTCCTCGTGGTCGATCTGGTAGACGTCGATGCCCGAGGCGCGCAGCGCGCCCGACAGCCGCTCCAGGAATGCGCGCGTGCGCGACAGGCCCTTGTAGTCGTAGCAGGGCTTGGCCAGCGTGTCGCTGGGGTCGCACGGCCCGATGCTGCCGTCGTCGTTGCGGCGCAGCAGCGAGAACTCCGGCTCCAGCCCGGTGAACATCGTCAGCCCGCGCTGCGCCAGGCGCGCCACCTGGCGCTTGAGCAGCACGCGGCTGTCGAAGGGCCAGGGCTGGCCCTCGACGTGGCCCTCGCACACGATGCGCGCCAGCCCCGGCTGCCACGGCACCAGCGACACGGTGGAAAGGTCGCCCACGGCCATGAAGTCCGGCCCGTGCGGCTCGATGCCCACGCCGCAGATGGCGAAGCCCGCGAAGCCCGCCCCTTCCCTGAGCACCGTGCCCAGGTGCGCCACCGGCACCGACTTGGCCTTGGCCACGCCGTGGATGTCGACGAACTGGGCCAGCACGTAACCCACGCCCTGGGAGCGCAGGTACTTCTGCGCCTCCTCGACGCTGTCGAAGCGCGGCGGCTCGACCAGGGCGTCGGGCGCGGCTTCCTCCTTCTGGGGCGATCCTTTGTTCACTGGGGGCTCCTGTGTCCTGTGAAGGGGCGGCATCCGGGCGCTGCGGTCCCGCGCCACGCGGGATCGAACAAGGCAGCGCCAGCGGCTCCGTGTTTCTTCCAATGCAACGTTTATGCCTACAGCGAAACACGGGCCGGCCGCTGGCGATGAGGCCGCAGCCCCGGGAGCGGCGCCTCGAACCGGGCCGCGACTGCCCTTCGCGGACGCCGCGCATGCCCCGGAAGGCGGCATGCGGCGCACGCGGCCGGTGCGCCCCGCCCTGATTGCGTGCGCAACGGCCGGGGCCGTTCCAGCCCGGCCCGTGGCTCGGGCCGCCCTCTACACTGGCGCCCTGTGGGGCCTGACGGAGATCGAGGAATGGACAAGCAGGACGGCCTGCCTTCGCTGGAGGAATCGGTGGGCGCGGCCATCCGCGAGCTGCGCCAGCGCCATGGGCTGACCATCGCGCAGGTGTCGGAGCAGGCCGGCATCAGCCGCGGCATGCTCTCCAAGATCGAGACCGGCCACACCAGCGCCGGCGTGGAAACGCTGGCGCGCATCGCGCGCGCTCTCGGGGTGTCGATGTCGATGCTGTTCAGCAAGTACGACGCGTCGGCCAGCACGGCCCAGCACATCAAGCGCGGCATGGGCATGGAGGTGGTGCGCCGCGGCACGCGCAGCGGCCACACCTACCACCTGCTGGCGTACGACCAGGGCCCGACCAAGCTGTTCGAGCCCTTCCTCATCACGATGGACGACGACTCCCAGCGCTACCCCACCTTCCAGCACCCGGGCACGGAGTTCCTCTACATGCTCGAAGGCGAGCTGGAGTACCGCTGCGGCAACGAGACCTACCTGCTGGAGCCGGGCGACTCGCTGAGCTTCCAGGGCGACGTGCCGCACGGGCCGGAGCGGCTGGCGCGCTGCCCGATCAAGTTCCTCTCCGTCATCGTCTACCCGCGCACGGCCGAGTGAAGCGCCAAGGGAGCCCGGCCATGGGCCGGGCTCCCGCGCAGGACGACGTACTTGAAGGCAGCCGCGGCGCGCTACAGCGCGTCCGCGCCCCGCTCGCCGGTGCGCACGCGCACCGCCTCTTCCACGGGCAGCACCAGCAGCGCCAGCTGGGCAGGCACGGCGGCCTGCAAGGCCTCCAGCGCTTCCAGCACCTGCTCGCGCAGCGGGTCGTGCACGGCCACTTCCAGCTGCACCTGCGGCTCGAAATCGACCCGCAGCTCGGTGCCGCGGTAGAACTCGGTGTGGCCGGCATGGTGGCCGAAGTGCCGCACCTCGGTCACGGTCATGCCCTGCACGCCCAGGGCATGCAGCGCCCGGTGCGCGGCGTCGAGCTGGTGGGGCGCCAGCGTGGCACGGATGAGCTTCATGATGGCCGGCTCCTCAGTTGGTGTAGCGGTAGCCGACCTCGCCGTGCGAGGACAGGTCCAGGCCTTCGATCTCCTGGTCATCGTCCACGCGCAGCCCGCCGCACAGCCGCGCCGTGAGCTTCAGCGCGATCCAGCTGCTGGCCGCCGAGTACGCCACGCTGAACAGCACCACGCCCAGCTGCACCAGCGCCTGCGAGCCGATGCTGCGCCCTTCCGCGAAGCCCAGGCCGCCCAGCGCCGGCAGCGCGAACACCGGCGTCAGCAGCCCGCCCACGATGCCGCCCACGCCGTGCACGCCGAACACGTCGAAGGAGTCGTCCAGGCCCAGCGCGGGCTTGAGCTGCTCCACCGCCCACACGCACACCGGCGACACCAGCAGGCCCAGCAGGATTGCGCCCATGGGCCCGACGAAACCGCAGGCCGGCGTGATGGCCACCAGCCCGGCGATGGCGCCGGAAACCACGCCCAGCATGCTGGGCTTGCCGCGGTGCCACCACTCGACCGCCATCCACGACATGGCGCCCGCGCAGCTCGCCAGCATGCAGTTCACGATCACCAGCATCGCGAAGCCGTTGGCCGCCAGCACGCAGCCGCCGCAAAAGCCCAGCCAGCCCACCCACAGCAGCGAGCCGCCGGTCATCGTCATCGTCATGTTGTGCGGCGCGAGCTGCGCGGTGCCGAAGCCCTTGCGCCGCCCCACCAGCCAGGCCGCCACCAGCGAGGCGATGCCCACGTTGACGTGCACCACGTTGCCCCCGGCAAAGTCCTGCACGCCGAGCTGGAACACCCAGCCGCCGCCCCAGGCCATGTGCGCCATGGGCACGTAGTTGAGCGTGAACCACAGCGCCATGAACACCATCACCGCCGAGAAGCGCATGCGCTCGGCGAAGGCGCCGACGATGATCGCCGGCGTGATGGCCGCGAACATCAGCATGAACAGGAAGTACAGCAGCTCGGGAATAGTGCCCTGCAGCGCGTCCTGCCCGACGCCGCGCAGGCCGAGCTTGTCGGTGCCGCCGATGACGGCCTGCCAGGCGCCGCCGTCGGCGAACGTGAGGCTGTAGCCGTAGAGCGCGAACAGCAGCGACACCAGCGAGGCCACGCTGAAGACCTGCATCAGCACCGACAGCACGTTCTTGCTGCGCGCCAGCCCGCCGTAGAACAGTGCCAGGCCCGGCAGCGTCATCAGCAGCACCACCAGGCTGCACAGCGCCACGAAGGCGGTGTCGCCGGTGTCGAGCCTGGGCACGGCGGGCGCGGCGGCGGCCGCCGCAGCCGCCACCTCCTCCTGCGCCCGCACCGCCGTGCAGCCGGCCCAGCACAGCGCCGCCGCCAGCGCGGCGCCCGGCCGCTTGAGTCGAGTCGTCATCGAAACACTCCTTGGGGTTGTCCCGCCGCGGCGGATGGTCAGAAGCTGCGCTTGATCGAGGCGATCCACTTGCCGCTGGCCGTGTCCACCGATCCGATGCGGTAGAGCGCCCGGTCGGCATTGGTGCCGGCCCAGGCCAGCCCAAGCTGCCAGCCCTGCGGCAGGTTGCGCGTGACGCCGGCCTTGTAGTCGGTGAAGCTGTAGCTGCCGTAGCCGCGCACCACCTGGCGCCCGACGTGCAGGCCCAACAGCCAGCCGGGCTGCACCTCGAAGTTCGCGTTGGCTTCCAGGTAGTGCGAGCCTTTCGAGTCGTCGCCGAAGCCCATGGACGCGGCGTTCATCGCGAAGTAGTCGGTGAGCGCGTGCGAGTACTTCAGGTTCAGCCACTGCCAGGTCACCCCGGCATAGGCCTCCAGCGTGTTGTAGCGCTCGCCGTTGAGCCGGCCGCCCGGGAAGATGAACTGCAGCAGCCCGAGGTCGTAGGCCAGATCCCCGGCGCTGCCGGCGTAGCCGGCGTACACGTCGATCTCGCCGGAGGCATCGGCGATGGCCTTGCTGCTCAGGCTCGTGCCCCAGACGCCGGCATACAGCCCGCTGGCGTGCGCGTAGTCAAAGCCGCCCTGGATGGCCGGATGCTCCTGCGAGTAGCTCACGCCGCGGAACACATACTGCGATACCAGCGCGACGTTGCTGGTGAGCGTGTGCTCGGCCACGGGCTCGGCAGCAGCCTGGGCCTGCGCCAAGGCCGGGCAGGCCAGGATGGCGGCCGCGGCGACTGCCGCGGACAGGTGAAGACGCAACGACATTTTCTGATGCTCCCGGGGTTTGGAATCGGCGAAATCAGCGCAATCAGCGGAATCAGCGAAACACGATGGTCTTGCGGCCGTGCACGATCACCCGGTCCTCCAGGTGGTAGCGCAGGCCGCGGGCCAGCACGGTCTTCTCGATGTCCTTGCCATAGCGCACCAGGTCGTCGATGGCATCGGAGTGGTCGATGCGGATGACGTCCTGGTCGATGATCGGCCCCTGGTCCAGTTCCGCGGTGACGTAGTGGCAGGTGGCGCCGATGAGCTTGACGCCGCGCTCATGGGCCTGGTGGTAGGGCCGCGCCCCGACGAAGCTGGGCAGGAACGAGTGGTGGATGTTCAGAATGCGCCCGGCGTAGCGCTCGCACAGCTCGGCCGAGAGCACCTGCATGTAGCGCGCCAGCACCATCACGTCGCCCTGCGCCTCGTCGAACAGCCGCGCCACCTCGGCATAGGCCTGCGGCTTGGTCTCGGGCGTGACCGGCACGTGGTGGAACGGGATGCCGTGCCACTCGACGAGCCCGCGGAAGGTCTCGTGGTTGGAGATCACGCAGGGGATGTCGACGTTGAGCTCACCCGAATGCCAGCGGCCCAGCAGGTCGTAGAGGCAGTGCTCCTGCTTCGACACCAGCGGCACGACGCGCTTCCTGTGGGCGGAGTCGCTCAGGCGCCAGGTCATGCCCAGCGGCTGCGCCACCTCCTCGAAGCGGCGGCCGAAGGCCTGCGGGTCGCAGCCCAGCGAGTCGGCCAGGATCATCAGCCGCATGAAGAAGACCTGCGCCTCCTGGTCCGCATGGTTGTGCGACTCGGCGATCCAGCCGCCCTGGGCGCAGATGAACTGGCTCACGGCCGCGACGATGCCCAGCCGGTCCGGGCACGAGAGGGTCAATGTGAGAACACGGGGATTCGACATTTTGGGTGGCGTGCGGTTGGGGGTTGTGACGGCGGCAGCGCGCGCGGCTCAGCCGCGCACGCGGGTCTTGTCCGGGTCGAAGTGCGGGAAGCGCACCACGCGGGCCGGCAGGCGCTTCTGGTGGCCGTCGAGCTTGCCGATCTCCAGCTCGGTGCCCGGAGCCGCGTGCCCGGCTTCCAGGCGCGCCAGCGCGATGGTTTTCTGCAGCAGCGGCGAGCGCAGCGCGCTGGTGACCACGCCGACCTGCGCGCGGCCCAGGTGCACGCAGTCGCCGTGGCCCACGGCCTCGCAGGCGTCGATCTCCAGGCCCACGAGCACGCGGCGCGGGTGGGCCTGGCGCTCCAGCAGCGCCGCGCGCCCGACGAAGTCCACGTCCTTGGACTTCAGCGGCACCGTGAAGCCGATGCCCGCCTCGAAGGGGTCGGTGTCGCCGTCGAATTCCTGGCCGGCAAAGGCCAGCCCGGCCTCGATGCGCACCATGTCCAGCGCGGCCAGCCCCATGGGGCGCAGGCCCAGCGGCTGCCCGGCGGCCCAGACGGCGTCGAACACCGCGAGCGCGTCCTGCGGATGGCAGAAGATCTCGTAGCCCAGCTCGCCCGTATAGCCGGTGCGCGACAGCACGATGGCCGGCCCCTGCGGCCCGCCGATGCGCGCCGGCGTGAAGCGGAACCAGCCCAGCTCGCCCATCTGCGGCCGGTCGGGGGCACACCAGACGAGGGACTGCAGCAGCTCGCGCGAGCGCGGGCCCTGCACCGCCAGGTTGTGCAACTGGTCGGTGGAGGAACGCACCCAGGCCTGGTAGCCGCGGGCCTGCGCCTGCTGGCGCAGCCAATCGCCGGTGAAGTCCTCGCCGCAGACGAGGCGGAAGTTGTGCGCGCCCAGGCGCATGAGCGTGCCGTCGTCGATCATGGCGCCGCTGTCGCGGCACACGGCGGTGTAGACCACCTGCCCGACGGCGAGCTTGCGCACGTCGCGCGTCACGCACCACTGCAGCAGCGCCTCGGCGTCCGGGCCGGTGACCTCGAACTTGCGCAGTGCCGAGAGGTCCATCACCACCACGGCTTCGCGGCAGGCCCAGTACTCCGCGATCGGCCCATGGACGGCGTACTGCTGCGGCAGCCAGAAGCCGTGGTAGTCGGCGAAGTCGCGGGTCAGTGCCGCGGTGCGCGCATGGAACGCGCTCTCACGGGTCAGGCGGGGTTCGGCGTCGGGCGTCATGCGGTGGGCCACGGCGCGGCTGAAGCGCTGCGTGGCGGCGTAGGTGCGGACGTGGATGTCCGTGGGGTTCCAGCCATTGGCCGGGTCGATGTCGTCGGGGCAGGAGGAGCTCACGCACACCAGGTCGGTGAGCGCGCGCAGCAGCACGTAGTCGCCGGGCCGCGACCAGGGCTCGTCGAGCAGCAGCCGGTGCTGCGCGTCCAGGGCGGTGTTGTAGAAGAGGTTGAGCGCCTCCCAGCCCTTGCGCGCCGGCACGCCCCAGAGCTGCAGCGCGCGGTTGAAGTTGTCGCTGCAGTTGGCGTGGCCGGGGTAGCCCATGTCCTCGTAGTAGCGCGCGCTGCAGGCGGTGGCGAACGCGTCGTGGCGGCCGCAGGTGTCCTGCACCACTTCCACCAGCGGCTCGAAGTCGCGGTCGAAGGCCTTGGACGGCAGTCCCGGCAGCGGGTAGGCGCGGCCGAGCAGCGTGCGCGTGACGGTGGCGTCCAGCGCGCCGTCGCGCCGCTGCTCGATCTTGCGCAGCGAGAAGGCCTGGAAGTCCGAGCACTGGCGCCCGGCCACGTCGAGCACCTGGATGAACTCGCCGGCGCGCACGACGTAGGCCGTGGCGGTTCCGGGCGTGATGCGGTGTTCGAGCAGCGGATCGGCCAGCGGCTCCGGCAGCGCCGGCATGCCGCCCGGCGCCACGCGCTGGCGCCGGATGCACAGGTGCAGCGGCGTGGCGGTTGCGCTCTCATCGACGGAGAGGCGCGGCGCCGGCGCGGCCACGACGAGGAGCCCGTCGCGCCCGGCCACGAAGCCGGCCTGCCGGCCCGGCGGCGATTCGGCGCCGAAGAGCCGCAGCCCGCGCGCCTGCGCCAGGTCGATGCCGCGGCGGCGCAGCGCGTCGCGGGTGCGCTGTGCGCCGGGGTCGTCCTCGGCCATCAGCGCCAGGAAGCCGCTGGCCTCGACGGCCCGCCCCGGGCCCAGCGCCCCGGCGTCGAAGCGCCCGTCGGGCGTGGCCAGCAGCAGCTCGCAGGCCTGGCCGCCCTCCAGGTCGGTGACCTCCAGGCGGTCGCCCGCCTCGACCGCCACCACCAGCGTCCCGCGCCCGGGCACCAGGTGGTGTTCGACGCCGGGCTCGCGCCCGCGCAGCCCCGGCTGCAGGATGCGGCTGGCGCGCGGCGGCAGCAGGATCTCAGCCATGCCGGGCGCCCGAGTCGCCGTCCGAGGAGCGCCGCCCCAGGTACGCCGCCAGCGAGTCGTCGAGCGCGTCCTTCCAGGGCGTGTGGTGCAGCGGGGACATCTTCCCCGTCATCAGCGACCGGTAGGCATGGTCGCGGAAGCCCATGATGTCGGCCATCTTGTGGTGCTCCCACTCCATGAAGGTGCGGTTCACGCCCTCGATGTCGAAGCGCGGGTAGTCGGTGGCCTCGATGAGCCGGGCCACGTAGTCGCCCTGGAACCAGATCCTCTGCTCGGCGGTCTCGAGCTTTTCCTCGCGCTCGCGCCAGGCCAGGCTGTCGCGCCGCATGTCCTCGGCCGAGGGCAGCGCGATGCGCCCCAGTATCACGTCGCGCGCCCACCAGGCCTGCGCGTCGAACATGTTGAAGGTGTAGAACTGGTCCTGCATGCCCAGGTAGAACAGCCTGGGGTTGGCCTCCCAGGCCACGCCCTGGTACAGGCCCAGCGGCCACAGCCGGTTGTCGGTCTTGAGGCGCAGCTCGTCGGGCAGGAACGGCAGGTGGTGCTTGTAGCCCGTGCACAGGATGATCGCGTCCACCTCGCGCGAGGTGCCGTCGATGAAGTAGGCCGTGCGGTTCTCCACGCGCTCCAGCAGCGGCACTTCCTTCCAGTTGTCGGGAAACCTGAAGCCCATGGGCTTGCTGCGGTAGCTCGTGGTGATGGAGCGCGCGCCGTACTTCCAGCACTGCGAGCCGATGTCCTCGGCCGAGTAGCTGCGGCCGATGAGCAGCACGTCCTTGTCCTTGAACTCCAGCGCGTCGCGGAAGTCGTGCGCGTGCAGCACCCGGCCGTTGAAGCCGTCCAGGCCCGGGAAGAAGGGCACGTGCGGCGTGGAGAAGTGGCCGCTGGCCACCACCACATAGTCGAATTCCTCCGAGTACACGCGGTCGGCGCGCAGGTCGTGCGCGGTGACGGTGAAGCGCCTCGTGGCCTCGTCGAAGCCGACCATGCGCACCGGCGTCTCGAAGCGCACCCAGCCGCGCACGTCGGCCTTCTCGACGCGGCCCTTGATGTAGTCCCACAACACCGCGCGCGGCGGGTACGAGCCGATGCCCTGGCCGAAGTGCTCGTCGAAGGTGTAGTCGGCAAACTCCAGGCATTCCTTCGGGCCGTTGGACCACAGGTAGCGGTACATGCTGCAGTGCACCGGCTCGCCGTTCTCGTCCAGCCCGGTGCGCCAGGTGTAGTTCCACAGCCCGCCCCAGTCGGCGGTCTTCTCGAAGCACACGATCTCCGGAATCTCGGCGCCCTTGCTGCGCGCGGACTGGAAGGCGCGCAACTGCGCCATCCCCGACGGGCCGGCCCCGATCACTGCCACTCTCGTCATACGGTGTTCCTCCAGGGAAATGGTTGAGGTTCAGACCGGGCCGTCATCACCGCGCAGGGGCCCGGAACAGCTTGTTCCGCTACGGCGAACGGGATCAGTGTTGCCCCGGGTCCGGGCCGATCACAATTACCGCAACGGGTTAACCCGGCGCGGTGACGGCGCCTGCCGCGGTCGCCGCGAGCCGCCGGCCGTTGCCCTGGCAACGCTGCCTCCGGGCCGCTGCCCTAACCCGGTCGGGTTACCCCGGCGCGGCAATTTCCAGGTGTTCCGCCGCATCCCAGAATCGCCTTGCACCCTTTGATGCGAGGACGACGATGCAGAGGAACTCCGTACTGAACGAGCGCCACCTGGCCCTGGGCTCCAGGCTCGACGGCGACACCTGGAACGGCATGCGGCTGCCCTGGAGCTACGCCAGCGATCCGCACGAGGAGGTGCTCGCCACGCGCAGCCGCGCGGCGCTGTACGACGTGTCGGCGCTCAACATCATCGACGTGCAGGGGCCCGACGCCGAGCGCGTGGTCGACCAGCTCGTGGCCATCGACGTCACCCGGCTCAAGCCCGGCAGCGCCCGGCTGGCCGCGGAAGTGGACGAGCGCGGCGCGCTGGCCGACGACATCATGGTGATCCGCGACGCGACCGACCGTTTCCGCCTCTCCCACGGCAGCGGCGCCACGCCGGCGACGCTGGCGCGCCTGGCGCAGGGGCGCCAGGTGACGGTGGAGCCCAACCTGGACGTGCACATCCTGTCGCTGCAGGGCCCGCGCTCGCTGGACGTGCTGGCGCCGCACGCCAGCGGCAACCTCGCCGGGCTGCCCTACTTCCACCACATGGAGACGCGGCTGTTCGGCAAGGCCGTCTTCGTCGGCCGCGGCGGCTACTCCGGCGAGCGCGGCTACGAGGTCTACTGCGACTCGAAGGACGCCGTGTTCCTGTGGGACTCGATCCTGCAGGCCGGCGCGCCCCACGGCGTGATCCCCGCCTCGTGGAACGCGCTGGAGCTCACGCGCGTCGAGGGCGCGCTGCTGTTCTTCCCCTTCGAGATGCCCGGAGGGGACACCACGCCGTGGGAAGCCGGCATGGACTGGGCGGTGGACGTGGACAAGCCCGGCGACTACGTCGGCAAGCAGGCCGTGCTGCAGCTGCGCGGGCGCGAGCGCGTCAAGCAGGCCGGCATGCTGGTGGAGCACCACGCCGCGGTGGAGGCCGGCGCGCCCATCTTCGACGGGGAGCGGCAGGTCGGCGTGGTCACCAGCGCCAGCTACAGCCGGCTGCTGATGCAGTCGCTGGCGATGGTGCACCTCAAGCCCTCGCACGCCAACCTGGGCACGCGGCTGGCGGTGCGCAGCCAGGCCGGCACCTTCGCGGCAATGGTGGTGCGCACGCCCTTCTACGACCCGATGCGGTTGCGCACGCATCCGGACAAGACCCGCTGAGATCCGGAAGGGCCGAGCATGTCCACCCCTTCCATCGCCAGCCAGCCGGTCTACGCCCCGCCCGCATGGGACGCCAGCGGCCGCTGCCACGTCGTGCTGGCCGACGGGCGCGATGCGGCCGCGGCGCAGGCGCTGTGCGCCGCCGCTCCCGCGGGACCCCTTGCCGTCGTGGAGCTGTGCGAGGGCGCCGGCAGCTGGCGGCCGCTGCTGCCCCCGGGCGCGCGCCACACCGCGGCCGGCACGCTGGCGACGGCCCTGGCCGCGCTGGAGGCCGAGCTGGCACGCGCGCGCATGGGCACGCGGCTGTACCTGCTGGGCAGCGAGGACCTGATCTGGCAGGCCTGGCAGGTCGCCACGCGCCACGGCCTGGGCGACGCGGAGGTGCGCCGCCACTGCGTGCTCACCGCCGCGCGGCCCGTGTACTGCGTGCACTGCGGCCACGTGCTGCGCGGCGTGCACACCAACCCCGTGGCCTGCACCGGCTGCGGCCGCCACCTCTTCGTGCGCGACCACTTCTCGCGCCGGCTGGGGGCCTACATGGGCGTGCAGATCGACGCCGAGGCGCCCGGCTCTCTCCCCGAACCCGTACAGGCTTACCCATGACCGCCGAGATTGCCGTCGAGATCCGGGCGCTGCGCGACGTCGCCCCGGACATGCGCGAGTTCACGCTGGCGCCGGTGGACGGCACCGAGCTGCCGCCGTTTTCCGCGGGCAGCCACGTGGTGCTGTCCCTGCCCGTGGGCGGGCGCGTGCTGCGCAACGCCTACTCGCTGCTGGGCGACCCCGGCCGGCGCGACGCCTGGCGCATCGCGGTGCGCCGCCAGCCCGACTCCCGCGGCGGCTCGGCCTGGCTGCACGACCACGCCCGCGCCGGGCAGCGCCTGGGGCTGACGCCGCCGATGAACCTGTTCGCGCTGGTGCGCACGGCGCGGCGCCACCTGCTCGTGGCCGGGGGCATCGGCATCACGCCGATCCTGTCGCAGGTGCGCGAGCTGGCGCGGCTGGGCGCGGACTTCGAGGTCCATTACGCTTGGCGCTCGCCCGCGCATGCCGCGTACCGCGACGAGCTGGAGGCCCTGGCCGGCGCGCGCGTGCGCCACTTCGATGCCAGCCGCGGCGAGCGCCTGGACTTTCCCACCCTGCTGGCCGAGCAGCCGCTGGGCACGCATCTCTACGTCTGCGGCCCGGCCTCGATGGTCGAGGACGCGCTGGCGGCCGGCGCGGCGCTGGGCTGGCCGGCCACGAGCCTGCACAGCGAGCGCTTCCTGGCGCCCGCGGGCGGCCAGCCCTTCGACGTGCGGCTCGCGCGCAGCGGCCTGCGCCTGACCGTGCCGGCCGAGATGTCGCTGCTCGAAGCACTGGAGCGCCACGGCGCCGCGGTGAACTCGCTGTGCCGCGGCGGCGCCTGCGGCCAGTGCGAGACCGCGGTGCTGGAGGCCGATGGCGAGCTGCTGCACCGCGACCTCTACCTCGGCGAGGCCGAGCGCCGCGCCGGCCGCAGCATCCTGCCGTGCGTCTCCCGCTTCGAAGGCCGCTGCCTCACGCTCGACCTGTGAAAGGACCCGCCCGATGACGCCCGCACCGACGACCGCCCTGACGCCCGCACCGACGCCCGCCTTTCGCGAGGAGAGCTTTCGCGGCGACTACAGCTTCCGCAACTCGCCCGCGGCCATCCGCCGCTTCCCCTTCCCGTTCCCGCAGGACGAGTACATGTACTCGGTCAACATCGAGCCGCACGTGCCCGGCCCGGCCGGCTCGGCGGTCGAGCACGCCTTCGACGTGGACGAGCACTACGTGGCCGAGTGCCGCGACCGCGCGCTGACGCTGGAGCGCGACCCGGGCCGCTTCGCCAGCCTGCCGCACATGCTCGACGCGGAGTGGGATGCGCTGGAGCTGGTCATGACCTCGCTGGCCGCGGACTACCCGCAGCACTTCGGGTTGCAGCGCGACGGCAGCCGCTGGCACTGGACCAACCGGCCGCTGGGCCTGCAGCAGTCCTTCACCTTCGGCGAGGCCGCGACGCTGCCGCACGGGCCGCTGGAGTACGTCACGCGCCAGCTGCAGGGCGACGTGGTGCTGCTCGACCAGCGCGAGGACAACCTCTTCGCCGACGCCGGCATGGTGACCTCGCAGGCGGACTGGTCGCTGGCCTTCGACGTGGGCATGAACTTCCTGCAGTGGCACGCGCCCGTGCCGCTGGCGCCGCAGATGGGCCTGTTCGAGCGCGCCCTGAAATACCTGCTGATGCTGCCGCAGGGCCGCCCGGTGCGGCGGCTGAACTGGACCATGACGGTCAACCCGCGGCTCGATACCGCGCCCGAGACCTACCCCGAGTGGGGCCCGGACCGCGCCGGCGTGACGCCGGAGAACGTGGCGCGCAAGGTGCACCTGCGCGTGGAGCTGCAGACGCTGTTCCGGCTGCCGCGCAGCAACGCGATCTTCTTCGGCATCCGCTGCTACCTCGCCAGCGTGGGCGAGCTCGCCACCTACCCGCGCTGGGCCTGCCGGCTGCACCGGGTGCTGCGCACGCTGCCGCCGCCGCTGCAGGAGTACAAGGGCCTGACCCGCTACCTGCCCACGGTGGTGCAGTGGCTGGCGCCCCTGGACGATGGCCGCGTCACCGGGCCCGGCACCGCGCCGGAATGAAGCCGCGCCGCGGGCGCTGGCCCTACGTGTCCGCCACCTCGCAGGCGGTGCCCAGCTCGGCGGCCTGCTGCGCCGCCGCCTGCGCCGCGCGCAGGAAGGCCTCCGCCCCGGCGTAGCGGGACTGGCTCAGCGCGATGCCGATGGAGACCTCCACCGTGCAGCGCTGGGAGCCCACGTGCAGCGGCTGCACCAGCTGCTGCGCCAGGCGCGAGGCGATGGCGGAGATGGCCGGCAGCGCCTCGCGCAGGCTGGGCACGGCCTGTGGCGCGCCGCCCGGGCGGAAGTCCGTGACCAGCACCGCGAAGCGGTGCTCGCCCAGATAGGTCGCTGCGCCCAGCACGCGCACCGGCCGCACCCGGCGCCCGATCTCGGTGAGGATCGCCTCGCCGGCCTCGGGGCCGAGCCGCTGCACCTGCGCGCGGATGCCATGCGCGTCCACGCACAGCAGCGCGCAGCGGTGGCCGGCCAGCCGCCCGTGCTCCAGCGTCCAGGCCAGCACCTCGTCGAACAGCGCACGGCTGGCCAGCCCGGTGCGCGACTCGAACCACAGCCGCCGCCGCGCCCGCTCCTCCGCGCCGCGGCGCTCGCTGACGTCGGTGATGAAGCCCTCCACCGCGAGCAGCTCGCCCAGCGAGGAGAACACGCCGCGTCCCTGCTCCCAGACCCAGCGCTGGCGCCCGGCGGCGTCGCGGATGCGGTAGGAGATGCGGTAGGGCCGGCGCTGCGCCACGCTGGCCTGCACCTGCGACCACACGAACTCGCGGTCTTCCGGGTGGATCAGCTGCCCGAAGCTGGCGCAGGCATTGCCGACGAGCTCGTGCGCCTCGTAGCCGGTGAGCTCCAGGCAGCCGTCGCTGACGAAGTCCATGGTCCAGTCCGGATCGTTGCGACCGCGGTAGGCCATGCCCGGCACGTTGGCCAGCAGCGTGTTCAGCGCGCTGCCGGAGGAGCGCGGCAGCGCCTCGGGGCTGCGCCTGTGCGGCAGCGCCTGCGCCGTGCCGCACAGGCCCGTGGCCGACCCGTCCGCCGCTTCCAGGCGCTGCACGCGCAGCCGGATCCAGCGCGGCTGCGCGTCGGCGTGCGGCAGCCGCGCCTCCCACAGCGCGGCCGCGGCGCCCGGCGCCGCGGCCAGCGCCAGCAGCCGTGCCTGGGCCTCGGCGCGGTCGGCCGGATGCAGCAGCTGCCACAACGGCACGCAGCCCGGCTCGGCCGGCATGCCCGCCAGCGCGGCCCACGCCGCATTGGCCTGCACCAGGCGGCCGCAGGGGTCGGTGGCGAACACGGCCACGTCGATGTGCTCCAGCAGTCCGGCGCCACCCGGTGCGGGCGCAACCGGCATGGCCGTATCGGCGGGCTCCACGGCGGCCGGCCCGGGCTGGCCCGCACATTGCGAGTCGCGGGGTGGCGGCACGGGCAGTCCGCGCGAGCGCCGCGCCAGCGTCAACGCCAGGGCCGGTGTGGCGGCCAGCAGCAGCGCCAGCCCGGCATCGGCCACGGCCGGCCCCGGACCCGCCACGATCAACCACCCGAGGGCGGCCGCGCCCACGGCCACCGGATAGAACTGCCTCATGTCCATGGACTCCCCCTGGCCCTTGCAGACCGCCGCCCCGCGGCTGTGGCGCGCCGATGCCCGGAACCTGACGCTGGCCGGTGTCGGTGCGTGCGCTTCGATCGCCTTTTGCGCCGGCCTGGCGCTGTACCGGCAGGCCGCTGCCGTGTCGCCCGGCCTGCCGTGGCAGGTGCCGGCGCTGCTGGGGCTGCAGGGACTGTGCCTGCTGCTCGTGGGGCTGGGCCTGGCGCTGCTGCGCCGCGACGGCACCACGCCGGCCGCCTCGGCCGTGCGCCCCACGGCCGTGCACGCGCACCAACACGCGACAGCGGCGCACGGCCCAGGGCGTGACGCCCAGGCGCTGTCGGTGCTGGCCCGCGCCGCCACCCTGTACGGCCAGCGCGGGCTCGACGCCGGCGGGCTGCGGCAGGCCCTGGCCCTGCTGCGCGAGGGCCTGTGCGCCAGCCGCGTGTGCCTGCAGCTCGAAAGCGCGGCCTGCCAGCCGCTGCATTGCGGGCCGATTCTCGAAGCGCTGGCGCCGCCGGACTGCGAGCGCTGCGGCCCGGGCACAGTGGACGAGGCCGATCTTCGCCTGCCCCTGCGGCGCAGCGGCACCCTGCTGGGCACGCTGCTGATCCAGCGTCCCGGCGCGGCGCTGCCGCCGCCCGCGCAGCACCTGGCCGAGGCCTTCGCGGGGCTGACCGCCCTGGCCATCGCCGAGGTGTGCCGCGGTCACGAGGAGCGCCGCATGGCCTTGATGGAGGAGCGCAGCGCCATCGCCGCGGAGCTGCACGATTCGCTGTCGCAGTCGCTGGCGTTCATGAAGATCCAGGTGGCGCAGCTGCAGCGCGCGGCGCGGCGCGAGACGCAGCAGCCGGCGCTGGCTCAGGCTGTCGACGAGCTGCGCGACGGGCTCTCGGCCGCCTACCGGCAGGTGCGCGAGCTCATCGCGGCCTTTCGCACGCAGCTGCATGCCGGCGGCCTGGCCGCCGCGGTGCAGGAGGCCGTGGAGGAGCTGCGCCAGCGCAGCGGCCTGGACACTGTCTTCGAGCACGACATCGCCGGCTGCCGCCTGGAGCCCAACGAGGAGTTTCACGTCATGCAGATCGTGCGCGAGGCCCTGTTCAACACCGTCAAGCACGCCGGCGCCACGCGGGCCCGCGTGGACATGCGACTGGCCACCGACGGGCGGCTGCACGTGCGCATCGAGGACGACGGCTGCGGACTGCCGGCCGATCCCGGCCCGCGCGACCATCACGGGCTGGCTGTGATGCAGCAGCGCGCGCAGGCCCTGGGCGGCCGCCTGGCGCTGCACGCGGGCACGCCGCGCGGCACCGTGGTGGCACTGGACTTCGCGCCGCAGGGCGGCGTCGCGGAGGCGCGGCCATGAGCGCGCGCGCACGGCCGCTCCGAAGCCAGCGCGCGAGGGTGCAGCCATGAGCTGGCGCGTGCTGGTGATCGACGACCACCCGCTGTTCCGCAAGGGCGTGGCGCGGCTCATCGAGGAGGACGCCGAGCTGGAGCTCGTGGGCGAGGCGGGCGACGGCGCCAGCGGCATCGAGCTGGCCCGCAGCACCGACCCGGACATCATCCTGGTGGACCTGCACATGAAGGCCATGGACGGGCTGGAAACGCTGCGCCGCCTCAAGGCGCTGGGCCTGCGCGCGCGCTGCGTGGTGCTCACGGCCTCGGACAGCGGGCAGGACATGGCCGCGGCCATGCGCAGCGGCGCCGACGGTTACCTGCTCAAGGAGCTGGAGCCCGAGGACCTGTGCCCGCGCATCAAGCAGGCGTACCGGGGCACGCTGGTGATCGAGGGCCACACGCCCGCCCTGCTGCAGGCGCTGGCGGCACCGCCCGCCGCCGAGCGCCCGGAGCTGACCCTGCGCGAGGCGCAGACGCTGCGGCTGCTGTCCCAGGGGCTGAGCAACAAGGAGATCGGGCGCGAGCTGGGCATCTCCGACGAGACCGTCAAGGTCCACATCAAGAAGCTGCTGCGCAAGCTCAACCTGCGCAGCCGCCTGGAGGCGGCCATGTGGGCGCTGCAACACCCCGACACCCTGGCCGCGCCGGGCGGCTGAGGCCGCGCGGCCCGGTGCCGTCAGCGTCCGGCGCGGCGCTCCACGTATCCGAGCGCGGCTTCCAGCATCGCCTGCAGCACCGGCTGCACGCGCGCCGCCGTGTCGGGCAGGTAATCGAAGGGCGGCTCTTCCCGCATGTACAGGCTCTGGCACATCTCCAGCTGGATGGCGTGCACGCCTTGCCGCGGCGCGCCGTAGTGGCGGGTGATGTAGCCGCCCTTGAATCGGCCGTTGACCACGTGCGTGAAGGGCGCGTCGCGAGCCACCGCCAGCACCGAGTCCATCAGCTCGGCATCGCAGGTGCGGCCGCCGTCGGTGCCGAAGTTCAGGTCGGGCAACTTGCCCTCGAACAGGCGCGGCAGGTGGCTGGCAATCGAGTGGGCGTCCCACAGCAGCACCGCGCCATGGGCCTCGCGCAACCGCTGCACTTCGGCGGCCAGCGCGTCGTGGTACGGGCGCCAGTACGCCTGCAGCCGGCGCGCCTGCTCGGCGGCGTCGGGCTCGTGCCCGGGCCGGTACAGCGGCTCGCCGCGGAAGGTGTCCACCGGGCACAGGCCGGTCGTGGCCTGGCCGGGGTAGAGGCTCTCGCCGCCGGGCGGCCGGTTGAGGTCGATGGCGTAGCGCGAGACGCGCGCCTGCAGCACCGAGGCGCCGAGCCCGGCCGCGAAGCCGTAGAGCCGGTCCAGGTGCCAGTCGGTGTCGCGCAGCACCGGGGCGACGTCGTTCATCCGCGCCGCGATGTCGCCGGGCAGCCGCGTGCCCAGGTGGGGAATCGAGATGAGCAGCGGGCGCGTGCCGCGTACCAGCGTGTACAGGGGTTCTTGGGTCACGGGTGTTCCTCGTCGGGACAGGAAATGGCGTCCGCGGGCAGCGCGGGCATGGCGCGCCGGATGGCCGGGAGGATGTCGCGGCGGATCACGTCGCGCGTCACGCGCGCGATCTCCCGGTCCAGCGAGCCGGTCTCGCCCTCGCGCGCGAGCAGGAAGAAGTCGCGCTGGCCCAGGCGCGCCGGTGGCAGGGGCAGCACCGTCACGCTGTCGAGGTACTGGCGCGACTGCCACAGGCACAGCGGCGTGCTGACGGCCCAGCCCAGGCCGGCGGACACCAGGCTCAGCAGCGGGTCGGTGGCGTCGAATTCGAAGCGGCGCTCGGCCTGCACGCCGACGTGGCGCAGCCAGCGCTCGACCTGCTGGCCGATCACGGAGCGCTGGCTGTAGCGGATCAGCGGCAGCTCGCCGACCAGCTCGGCGAGCTCACGCACCGACGCCAGCGCGCGCACCGGGTGCTGCCGCGGGAACACCGCCACCCAGGACTCCGAGAAGAGCAGCCGCTGGCTGACCCGGCTGTCGTCGATGCGGCTGTCCGTGCAGATGGCCAGGTCCAGCTCGCGGCCCTGCAGCTGGGCGCTGAGCGTGGGCGTGAGCCCGGACCAGAGCTGGATCTGCCGCGCCGCGCCCGACAGCGCCCGGATCAGCGCCGGCCCCAGCGTGGCCGCGAAGGAATCGACGCAGCCGAGCCGGATCTGCGCGTAGTCCTGGCGCGCGCTGGCCCGCATCCGTTCCCCCAGCGCATGGGCCTGGCCCAGCAGCTCGGCGGCCAGCTCCTGCAGCGCCCGCCCGGCGCGGGTCGGGCGCGCCGGGCGCACGTCGCGGTCGAACAGCTGCAGCCCGTATTCCTCCTCCAGCGCCTTGACCTGCTGGCTCACCGCGCTCTGGCTGACAGCCAGGCGCTGGGCCGCCAGCGCCATAGAGCCGCAGTCGCACACCGCGACGAAGGCCTCCAGCGCGCGCAGGTCGGGCAGCGACCGCGCACGGCGGGCAGGCGTGGCTGAAGAGGAATGGGACACGGCAGGCATGGTGGCGGCAGGCGAGGCTGCAGGATTCAGCTTCAGCAAAGCTTAAGTCCTGCATCAGATTCGCTGAAGCTACCGGGCGCCGCGAGCCCCGTTCCTACGCTGAGCGCCATTGCAACCCGCTTCTCCCAGAAAGGCCCTCGATGGACAGCTATGACGCGATCGTCATCGGTGCAGGCGTGATCGGCAGCTCGGTCGCCTGGCACCTGGCGCACTTCGGTGCGCGCAAGGTGCTGGTGCTCGACCGCACGCAGGTCGGTGCGGGCACCACGTCCCAGTCCTCCGGCATCCTGCGCACGCACTACTCGGTGATCGAGAACGTCGAGATGGCCAAGGCCTCGTGGAAGGTGTTCACGGACTTCGCCAACTACCTCGGCGACGAGGAGGCGTCGTGTGGCCTCGTCAAGTGCGGCTACCTGATCTGCGCCCCGGAAGGGCCGAAGCTGGAGCCGCTGCGCGCGGCGCTGGCGGGCCAGCGGGACAAGGGCGTGGAAGTGCGGCTGCTGGGCCGCGAGGAAGCGAAGAGCCTGCTGCCCATCGCGCACTTCGACGACGCGGCGCTGATCGGCTACGAGCCGGAGGCCGGCTTTGCCGACGCCTACCTCGTGGCCACGAGCTTCGCACGCTCGGCGCGGCGCATGGGCGTGAAGATCATGGAGGGCGTCAACGTCGAGCGGCTGCTCACCGACAACGGCAAGGTCGTCGGCGTCGAGACCTCGCAGGGCACCTTCCGCAGCGACACCGTCATCAGCACCCAGAACATCTGGGCCCGGGACATCGAGCGCTGGACCGGCATCCCTTCGCCCGTGGCCGCCGAGCGCCACGCCGTGCTGGCGCTGGAAGGCCCCGAGGCCTACAGCTACCGCATGCCGGTGTTCAAGGACCTGGGCTCGCCGGGGATGCTGTACTGCCGCAGCTACGGCGGCAACCAGATGCTGGTGAGCGAGGGCACCGTGGGCGAGACGCTGCCCGCGCCCGACAACGAGCAGGGCGACATCTCGCTGGACTACATCGTGGAAGTCGGCGCGCAGGTGGCCGAGCGCTTCCCGTCCTACGAGACCGCGGGCCTGGCGTCCTCCTGGACCGGCGTCTACGACGTCACGCCGGACTGGAACCCGGTGCTGGGCCGGTTGCCCGAGGTGCAGGGGCTGGTCGTGGGCTACGGCTTCTCGGGCCACGGCTTCAAGCTCTCGCCGGCCGTGGGCCGGGTGCTGGCGCAGGAAGCGCTGGGCCTGCGCACCGACGTGCCGCTGGCGCCCTACGCGCTGGAGCGCTTCCGCAGCGGCCACCTGCTCACCGGCAAGTACGGCCTGGGTGCCGTGTCCTGAGCCGTCGCTTCCTCAACGACCCCAAGACTTTCCCCTCGTTCCGCCATGCACATCCTCGTTCCCGTCAAGCGCGTCGTTGACCACAACGTCAAGGTCCGCGTCAAAAGCGATGGCTCCGGTGTCGATACCGCCGGGGTCAAGATGTCGATCAACCCCTTCGACGAAGTCGCCCTGGAGCAGGCCGTGCGCCTGCGCGAGAAGGGGCTGGCCAGCCGGGTGACCGCCGTGACCTGCGCCGCCGCCAACGCGCAGGACGTGCTGCGCACGGCACTGGCGATGGGCGCGGATGCCGCAGTGCTGGTGGACAGCGGCACTGCCGCGGCGCTGGACCCGCTGGACGTGGCGCGGGCTCTCAAGGCGCTGGTCGAGCGCGAGCAGGTCGCCCTGGTGCTGTGCGGCAAGCAGGCCATCGACGACGACCTCGGCGCCACGGGCCCGATGCTCGCGGCGCTGCTGGACTGGCCGCAGGCCATCTCCGTCAACCGGCTCGGTTTCGAGGGCGGCGAGCTGCTGCTCAGCTGCGACGGCGACCGCGGCATGGAGCAGCTGGCGCTGCCGCTGCCCGCCGTGCTCAGCGTGGACCTGCGCCTGTGCGACCCGCGCACCATCTCGCTGCCCAACATGATGAAGGCGAAAAAGGCGCCGATCGCCACGCTGGCGCTGTCCGACCTGGCCGAGCCCGGCCCCGCGCGCAGCATCGTGGTCAGCGTGTGCGAGCCGCCGGCGCGCCAGGCCGGCGTGAAGGTCGCCGACGTGAACGCGCTCATCGAGCAGCTGCGCGCCCTGCCCGCGCTGCAAGCCACCGCCTGACGGCCCCGACTCCCCTGGAAGCCCCCGCCATGAAAGTTCTCGTGATCGCCGCGCACGACGCGCGGCAACTCGACGCCGTCACCGCGCGCCTCGTGGGCGCGGCCGGCAAGCTCTCGCCCGCCGAGGTGCACGTGCTCGTGATGGGCAGCGGCTGCGCGGCGGTGGCCGGCCAGGCCGCCACGCTGGGCGGCGTGAGCCGGGTGCTGTGCGCGGACGCGCCGCACCTGGCCCAGCCGAACGCCGAAACCGTCGCGCGCCAGCTCGCCGCGCTCGCGCTGGCCGAGGGCTACCGCTTCGTCGTCGCCGCCCACGGCATGGCCGCGCGGGCCGCGCTGCCGCGCGCGGCGGCGCTGCGTGACGCGGCCTTTCTCGCCGACGTGACGGCCGTCGAGTCGGCGCAGTCGCTGGTGCGCCCGATGTACGCCGGCAGCGTGCTGGCGAGGGTGCGGCCCCAGGCGGCGCAGGTGTTCATGACGGTGCGCCCGGCCGCCCACGAGCCCTGCGCCCAGGCCGCGGCGGCCTGTGAAGTCGGCACGGTGGCCGCGGTCGCACCCGACACCCGCATCCGGCTGGTCGGGCGCGACGAAGCCGGCGACACCCGCCCGGACCTGGCACGGGCCCGCGTCGTCGTGGCGGGCGGCCGCGGCGTCGGCGCTGCCGAGCACATGAAGCTGGTGGAAGCCCTGGCCGACCATCTCGGCGGCGCCGTCGGCGCCTCCCGGGCGGCGGTGGACGCCGGCTTCGCGCCCAATGCCATCCAGGTCGGCCAGACCGGCAAGACCGTGGCCCCGGACGTGTACATGGCTTTCGGCATCTCCGGTGCCATCCAGCACCTGGCCGGCATCAAGGACGCCCGGGTCATCGTGGCGGTGAACAAGGATGCCGACGCGCCCATCTTCTCCGTGGCGGACATCGGCCTGGTGGGCGACCTGTTCGAGGTGCTGCCCGCCCTGCGTCGTGCCCTGCCTGAACTGCGACACGCATCATGACCCTGCTGCCCCTGCCCGCCGGCGTGCGCCGCTTTGCGCTGGATCGCCTGCCGGCCGAGCCGTGGCGCAACGGCGCCGGCTGGACCCGCACGGTGGCGGTGCATGAGCGCGGCGGGGACGTGGATTGGCGCGTCAGTGCCGCCGACATCACCCATGCCGGCCCGTTCTCCCGCTTCGACGGCATGGACCGCACCGCCGTGCTGATCCAGGGCCCGCGGCTGCAACTCGAAGGCAGCGGCCAGCGCCTGGTGTTCGAGGCGCCGGGACACCTGCAGCGCTTCAGCGGCGAGCAGGAGCTCCATGCCGTCGCGCCTGAGCAGCCCGCCCGCCTGTGGAACGTCATGGCCCGCCGCGGCCAGGCCGAGGCCCGGGTCGAGGTCCACCGCGCCGGCACGCTCGTGCTGGCGGCCGGGGACACCAGCGTGCTGCTCGTGTTCCACGGCCAGTACCAGCTGTGCGCCGGCGGCGACGCGCTGCTGCAGCTCGAAGCCGGCGAAGGGCTGTACGTGGAGAACACGCGCCGGGCCCTGGAGCTGCATCCGGCCTACCCGTCCAGCAGCCTCGTCCACACCCGATTTCGAATCGGCTCCCCACACGCCTGACCCATTCCGGCACAGGCGCCCATCGGAAGCAGCCATGAATTCCCTTGAACAGCACGGCGGCGGCGTCCCGCGCGAGTCCATGGACTACGACGTCGTGATCGTCGGCGCCGGCCCCGCGGGGCTGGCTACCGCCATCCGGCTCAAGCAGCTCGCTGCCGGGCACGACCGTGACATCTCCGTGTGCGTGCTCGAAAAGGGCTCCGAGCCCGGCGCGCACATCCTCTCGGGCGCCATCATGGATCCCCGGGCGCTGACCGAGCTGCTGCCCGACTGGCGCGAGCTTGGCGCGCCGCTGAGCCAGGCAGTGACGCGCGACGAGTTCCTGTTCCTGAGCGAGACCGGGGCCCGTGCGACACCCGGCTGGCTGCTGCCGCAGTGCTTCCAGAACCACGGCAACTACATCGTGAGCCTGGGCAACGTCGTGCGCTGGCTGGCCACGCAGGCGGAAGCGCTGGGCGTCGAGATCTTCTCCGGCTTCACGGCCGCGGAGCTGCTCCACGGCGAGGACGGCGCGGTGCGCGGCGTGGCCACGGGCGACATGGGCGTGGGCAAGGATGGCCAGCCCACGGCGAATTTCCAGCGCGGCATGGAGCTGCTGGCGAAGTACACGGTCTTTGCCGAGGGCGCGCGCGGGCACCTGGGCAAGCAGCTCATCGCGCGCTTCAAGCTCGACGAGGGCTGCGACCCGCAAAGCTACGGGCTGGGCATGAAGGAGGTATGGGAGATCGACCCGGCACGCCACCAGCCGGGGCTGGCGCTGCACACCGCGGGCTGGCCCCTGCGGAGCGACACCTATGGCGGCTCGTTCCTCTACCACGCCGAGGACAACAGGGTCTGCGTGGGCTTCGTCGTGGGGCTGGACTACCAGAACCCGTGGCTGAGCCCGTTTGAGGAGTTCCAGCGCTTCAAGACGCACCCGGCCATCCGCAAGCACCTGGAGGGCGGCAAGCGCATTTCATATGGTGCGCGCGCCATCACCGCCGGCGGGCTGCTGAGCCTGCCCAGGACGGTGTTTCCGGGCGGCGCGCTGGTGGGCTGCGACGCGGGCTACCTCAATGCCAGCCGCATCAAGGGCAGCCACGCCGCGATCAAGAGCGGCATGCTGTGCGCTGAAGGCCTCTTCGAGGCGTTGCAGGCCGGGCGCAGCGGCGACGAGCTCACGGCGTATCCGCAGGCCTTCGAGAAGAGCTGGCTGTTCGAGGAGCTGAACCAGGCGCGCAACTTCAAGCAGTGGTTCAAGAAGGGCCGCTCCACGGCCACGCTCATGACCGGCATCGAGCAGTGGCTGCTGCCGCGGCTGGGCGTCAAGAACCCGCCCTGGACCGTGCCGCGCAAGCTGCCCGACCACGTCAGCCTGCGCCCGGCGGCCGAGTTCCCGCGCATCGACTACCCCAAGCCCGACGGCGTGCTCACGTTCGATCGCCTTTCCTCGGTGTTCATCAGCAACGTGAGCCACGAGGAGAACCAGCCGGCGCACCTGACGCTGAAGGATGCGACGGTGCCGACGCGCATCAACCTGCCCACCTTCGCCGGGCCCGAGAACCGCTACTGCCCCGCGGGCGTGTACGAGTACGTGGCGGCCGAGGGCGGCGGCGAGCGGCTGCAGATCAACGCGCAGAACTGCGTGCACTGCAAGACCTGCGACATCAAGGACCCGACGCAGAACATCGTCTGGGTCACACCCGAAGGCGGCGGCGGGCCCAATTACGTCTGCATGTAGCGGCGGGGAACAAGCCGCCGCGGCGGCGGCCCAAGCGCGCGTGTTGCGACACACGGCAGCGGTCCGCTGCCCCGGCCGGGCGGCAGGGCGGCAACTTCCGGCTCCTTACCGAGCCGTTCCTGCGTCCGTGCGCCGCTGAATGCCTCCTGATCTTCTGAAGGCCTTGACCTTCCCATCGTGGCAAGGCCCAGGCTTGGGCCTTCAGTCACTCCCTGGCAGGAAGGCCACCATGATCGAATTCACCGTCCCCGAGATGAGCTGCGGCCATTGCGTCGGCGCCATCACCCAGGCGCTCAAGGCCGTCGATCCGGCAGCCCAGGTCGATGTGACGCTGGCAGACAAGAAGGTCCGGGTCCACAGTGCGCGGGAGCGTCAAGTGCTGGCCCAGGCGCTGTCCGATGCCGGCTACGCGCCCAGCGCTTCCGGGGAGCTGGCCCGCGGCTGCGGTTGCGGCTGCCGCTGAAAGCGCACGCGGCAGCGGGGCTGCAGCCGCTGCAAGGTTTCCAACGGCGGCCCGCCGCGTCGATCCGGAGCGAACCAGCGCACCAGAGGGCCGTAGGGCACGATATGCATGTTGGCGACCCAGTGGCCGATCCGGTCCGTTTGCTCCAGGCAGAAGGCGGCAGGCAAGAAGGCTGCAGATGAAAGCGAAACATGCAACGGCCGTCGCCGCGCTCGGCGTGGGCCTCGCGGCATGGCTGTATGCCACGCCCTACATCGCTGCAAACGCGCTCCGGGAATCGGCTCGGGCGGGAGACCTGGGCGCGATGCTGGAGCGCATCGACGTGCTCTCCGTCAAGCGCCATCTCAAGGCGGACCTGCTGGCCCTGATCGATCAGCAGGCCGACAGTACGGCCGGACTGCCCTTCGGGACCTTTGGCGCCGCTCTCGCTGCAGCGATGGCCGAGCCGGCCGTTGACGCCTTCGTCACGCCGCGCAACCTGGCCCTGATGGTGCAGGGCCATGTGCCGAGCATCGGCCTGGAGCCCGCGGCCAGCCCGGACGCAGGCGGTGCCCTGGCCGATGCCGAGGTCCGCATGGCGTACCAGGGCCTGAACCGGTTCTCGGTGTCCATCGAGCCACGGCACGGCGGTGCCCGGGACCCGGTCACGCTCTCGTTCCAGCGCGAGGGCCCGTTCACATGGCGGTTGCAGTCCGTGAGGCTGCCGTTTGCCGGGTCCGCACCGCAGCAACGGACTGCGGAGGGGCCACGCCGCTGAAATCCTCTCCGGCCCGGCACGTTGCCTAACGAGAAGGGCGCGTGCCGTCAGGACGGGTCCGCGCCGGGAACCGAATGGCGCTGCGCTTCGGCCGGGCTGCCCTGCACGTGGGCCAGCGCCGTGCGCGACCCTTGCGCGGCCCGGATGACGTTGAGGCTGCCGTCGGTCTCCAGGACCACGGCCGCGACCTCGTCCAGGGCGCCGATGCCCTGCTGGCGCACGGCCGCGCGCAGCTCGTCCTCCGTGACGCGCTCGCGCCTCATGGACCCGTGCAGGAAGCGGCCGTCCACGAACAGCAGGCTCGGCTCGGCCTTGACCAGCCGGCTCACCCACGGCGAGCGCACCGACAGCCAGGTAATGACCCACTGCAGCGCCACCAGCAGCGCCAGCGCCGTGACGCCCTCGCTCAGCGACACGTCCTTCGACAGCAGCACGGTGGCCAGCGTCGAGCCCAGCGCCACCGTGACGATCAGGTCGAAGGCATTGAGCTTGGACAGCGTGCGCTTGCCCGTGGCGCGCAGCACCAGCACCAGGGCGAGGTAGGCCAGCGTGCCCAGCACCAGGATGCGCGCCAGCGGCAGCCAGCCGTCGAAGAACATCGAATCCATATCGCGCGGCTCCTTGATCCGGGTTCACGCCCGCGGCGCGAGGGCTTGCGCCTGCACCTGCGCTTGCGGTGGCAGCCCCGGACAGCAACGGGCGTTCCGCCGATCCCGCGCGGGACCGGGGCTTGCCCAGGTGCGGCGCGATGAGTCCGATCCGGGAGATGTGGTTGCGGCTGCAGGGCAGCCTGTGGTTCGTGCCGACGCTGGTCGTGGCCGGCTGCATCGCGCTGGCGGTGCTGCTGATCGAGGCCCATGGCTGGGTCGAGCTCGACCTGGCCCGCCGCTGGCCGCGGCTGTTCGGCGCGGGCACGGACGGCGCGCGCAGCATGCTCTCGGCCATCGCCACGTCGATGATCACGGTGGCGGGCGTGGTGTTCTCGATGACGCTCGTGGCGCTGTCGCTGGCATCGAGCCAGTACTCGCCGCGGATGCTGCGCAACTTCATGAACGACCGCCCGACGCAGCTGGTGCTGGGCGTGTTCGTGGGCATCTTCGTCTACTGCCTGCTGGTGCTGCGCACGGTGCGCGGGGACGACGACGGCCCGGGCTTCCTGCCCTCGCTGGCCGTGATCGGCGGCGTGGTGCTGGCGCTGTTCGGCGTGGCGCTGCTGATCTACTTCATCCACCACGTGGCCACGTCGATCCAGGTGTCCTCGATCCTGGAGCGCATTGCCGGGGACACCGCCGTGGCTATCGACCGGCTGTTCCCGCAGGTGCTCGGCAAGGGCCTCTCGTCCAACGAGGACGGCCCCGACGAGTTGCCGCGGCGCTGGCACGACGTCGCTGCGCCCGCCACCGGCTACCTGGTCGGCGTCGATGACGAGGGGCTGCTGCGCTTTGCCGCGCAACACCGGCGCGTGGTGCAGATGGCGCACTGCGTCGGCGACTTCGTGATCGAGGGCCGGCCGCTGGCGCGTGTCTCGGGCGATTCGTGCTTGGACGACGCGGATGCGCGGGCGCTGTGCCGCCTGTTCTCGCTGCAGCGCCAGCGCACCGTGCACCAGGACGCCCCCTACGGCCTGCAGCAGATCGTGGACGTGGCGCTGAAGGCGCTGTCGCCGGGCATCAACGACCCGACCACGGCCGTGATGTGCATCGACCACCTGGGCGCGCTGCTGGCGCGCCTGGCGGGGCGCCATGTCCCCTCCCCCTACCGCAGCGACGAGCAGGGACTGCGCGTGGTGGCGAAAGGGCCGGACTTCGAGTCCATGGCCTCGCTCGCGCTGGACCCGGTCACGGAGCACGCGCGGGGCGACACGCAGGTGCTGGCGCGGCTGCTGCGTACGCTGCAGGTGCTGGAGGGCTGTACCGTCATGCCGGCCCGGCGCCTGGCGCTGCAGCGGCGGCTGGCCCTGGTCATGGACGGGATCTCGCGCAACGTGGCGGCGGCGGCCCGGCGCGACGAGCTGCTGGAGCAGGGCCGGCTCCTGGCATTGCGGCTGGCCGCGCCCGGCACCTCGCCGTCGGCCACGCCTTGACGCTGTTGGCATGCCCCGTCGGGCGGCCCTGGGCGCTGACACACCCATGCGCCGCCACCTTTGCGGAAAGCCGAGGTGGCGTGAACAACCTTCGGCGAATTCGATCCCCCCTTGAGCCTCAGGCTGCTGGTTGACCGCCAAGGCCAGGGCCACGCTGCTGCGGTTTCCGAAGGAGTTTCACCATGGATGCCATCGAGATCTTTGCCGTCGCCTTCCTGAGCCTGCTGACCCTGCTGGTGCTGGGCCTTGCCGTGCAGGGATGGCGCAAGCGCTGGGCCCGCAAGGAGCTGGGGCTGCTGGCCACCATCGCGGGCATCACGGGCATGGGCGCGGCCGGCGTGGCGTGGCTGTAGGGCCGGCGGGCCGGTCCGCTGCCTGCCGGCGCGGCAGCAGGCCCACGGCCTGGACGGCGCGCTACGGCGCCTCCAGCGGCACGCCATGTCCGCGCAGGATGGCCTCGATCTGCACCCGGTGGCGCGCCAGCGCCTGGTCGAGCTCGGCCAGCAAGGCCTGGTCCCCGGGCCGCACGGCCAGCGCCATCGACACCTCCATGGGCAGGCCCGAATCGCCTGCCGCCTCGATCGGCGACATGCGCAGCCCGGGCCGGCTGCGCACGTGCCATCCGGCCTGCGCGCCCCACAGCGCAGCGGCGTCGAGCCGGCCTTCGGCCACCGCGCGCACCAGCCGCTCGGCGGCGTGCCCCTCCTCCACCGCGTAGCCCACCAGCTGCGCGCCGGCCCCGCGCTCGTGCAGCAGCAGCGCCGGGGGCGTGGCCGTCACGTCGTGCCGCACCGAGGGCACGCCGATGCGCCGCCCCGCCAGGCGCGGGTCGTTCACGCCGCGCAGCGGCGCCGCGTCGCCGCGCTGGACCCACACGAAGCCCGATCGGTAGTAAGGCCGGCTGGTGGCTGTGCGCGCAAAGCCCGCCGGCACGCCCAGCAGCACGTCGCAGCGCCGCGCCCCCAGCGTCGTGGCGACGATGCGGCCCTGCATGGGCTGCCAGTGCACCTCCAGCCGCGCTCCCAGCGCCTGGGCCAGCAGCTCGGCGATGCGGTTCTCGAAACCGCTGCCGTCGCGGTGCGACAGCGGCGCATTGTCGGGATCGGCGCACACGCGCAAGACCCGCTGCTGCACGCCGCCGGGCCCGGGCGCCGAGGCGCATCCCGCCAGTCCGGCCGACAGGGCCACCAGGGCCGCCGCCAGCGCCGCGCGCCGCGCGTGCCGCATGCCCGTCAGTCCCGGCCGGCCGGCGCCTGCGGCGGCCGGCCCTGCAGGAACGCCGCGATGGCGCGCGCGTCCGCCTCGTCGCGCACCGTGCGCGGCATGGCACTGCCCGGCGACAGCGCGCGCGGGTCGAGCAGGAAGCGGGTGAGGTTGTCCAGCGTGTTCGGGTGCTGGCCCGCGATCAGGCGCCGCGCGCCGAAGTCCGTCAACGGCGGTCCTGCGCGCCCGCGCGCGCCGCGCACGCCGTCGATGGTGTGGCAGTGCACGCAGCCATGCTCGCGCATCAGCGCCTGCACGCGCGCCGCCTCGCCGGCCGCCGCCACGGGCCCCGCGCCGGCCAGCACGATCGCGGCGCACCAGGCGCGCCGGAGCAGCCCGCGGGGCCTCACTGCCCTGCTCCCGTGGCCGGGGCCGCGCGCTCCGGCCCGTCGTCCATCCAGCGCGCGAACAGCACCAGCGCCGCGACCATGTACACCACGCCGCCGGGCACCCACATGATCAGGCCGCCGAGCTGCTGGTCCTCCAGCGCGCTGAGGGTGCCCCAGGACGCGCGCTCCAGGTAGACCGGGTACCAGACGCGCTCCGACACCGTCAGCAGCGCCCCCAGCACCGCCGTGTGCACCGTGGTCGTGAACAGGTAGAACACGGCCGCGCCGTGGCGGCCGCGGCCCGGCCCGTGCCCGCCCTGGAACAGCCCCCACCAGAACAGCAGCGCGGAGCCGAAGAAGCTCAGGTGCTGCAGGTCGTGCACCCAGCTGCGGCGCAGCGCGGCCTCGAACAGCGCCGGCGCATGCCAGGCCCACAGCACCACCGCGTGCACCCACCAGGCCGTCAGCGGGGTGCTGAGCACGCGCGTGGCCGCCTGCAGGCCCAGGCGGCGCGTCCAGCGCGCGGCCGGGCCGCGCCAGCGCGCGGGCAGGCCCCACACCAGCGCCGCCAGCGGACTGCCCAGCACCAGCAGCGGGGCCGCCACCAGCATCATCATCTCGTGCTGGACCATGTGCAGCCAGAAGCGGCGCTCGCCCAGGGCATCCAGCGGCGACAGCACCGCCACGCCGGTCGCCAGCCAGCCCAGCAGGAAGCTGCCCGCCTGCCAGCGCCTGACGCCCGCGCCCACGCCCGCCTCGCGCCACAGCCGCACGATGCCGGCCAGGGCCAGGCCGCCCACGCCCAGCCACAGCGCCCACAGCCAGAGCTGCCCGGACCAGGCCTGCCACAGCGGCCGTGTGTCCCCGTCCGGCCGCGCACGCCAGCGCGGCCAGCAGCGCCAGGCCGATGCGGGAGGCGGCGTTCAATCGCATGGCGTCAGCCAGGCGCCGGGCAGCGCCTGCAGCAGGATCAGCAGCGACACGAATCCCCCCAATAGCAGCGCGCACAGCGACATGAAGCGGGTGTGGTCGGCATGCTCGCCGCCCGCGGCCTCCCAGCCGCCGCCGCTGCCGCGCCACAGCCGCCAGGCGATGGCCAGTCCCAGCGCCGCCAGCACCAGCGCACCCAGGGTCGGCGCCAGCAGCCACAGCCGGCTGCGGCCCGCGTCGCACAGCCACGGCACGGCGGCGTAGTTCACCGCCAGCTGCAGCGCCCAGCCCACGCCCGGCAGCAGCAGGCCCAGCCACAGCCGCAGCAGGTGGCGACCTTCGAGTGGGCGCTGCGGGGACGCGCTCATGACACCCTCGGCGACAGGTACAGCACCGCGAACAGCGGCAGCCAGACGATGACCACGAAGTGCCAGTAGAAGCCGTTGACCGTGATCGCCAGCCGGTTGCTGGAATGGAAGAAGCCGCGCCGCGCCAGGATCGCCACCACGATGGTCTTGAGCACCACCGACAGCACGTGCGCGCTGTGGAAGGCCACGATCAGCCAGACGATGGAGCCGTAGGCATGCGAGTCCCAGCGGAAGTCCTTGTGGCTGTACTCCCAGGTCTTGAGCCCCAGGAACAGCAGCGCCGGCACGATGCTGGCCACCAGCATCCAGAACAGCCGGCCCCGGCGGTCCTGGTCCACCGCCTTGTCGGCCAGGTGCATGAACAGGCTGCTGGCCGCCAGCACCAGCGTGCCGAAGGCGGGCAGCGTCACGTCGGGCGTCTTGACGCCGGGCAGCGGCCACTGCGGATGCTGCAGGCCCAGGTAGAAGTAGCTCGCCACCAGGGTGCTGAACACGACGCACTCGATGGTGATGAGCCCGGCCATGCCCCACCACAGCGGCATGTCGGCGCGGTGGCCGTAGCTCGGCAGCACGCCGGCATCGACGGCGCCGTAGGGCGCCCCCAGCGGCGGCGCGCCCTCGCGCGGCGCGGCGTCCCCGGCGCCGCGGTCCGGGTCCGGGGCCAGCGCCCGCGGCGGCAGCGGGCGGGCGTCAGTGCCCATGGCGGCCTCCGGCGGCCGGGCGGCGGCGGCGCGGTTGCGGGCTCATCCGGCACGCTCCTGGGCATGGCGCCAGTGGTCCGGGTCGGGCCACAGCCAGCCGACGATGGCGGCGAAGCTGGCGATGAAGCCCACCGCCAGCCAGGCCGGGTGGAACATGAAGCCGATGAAGCCCGTGGCCACCGCCAGCGCCAGCAGGAAGGGCCAGATCGAGGGCGCCGGCAGCACCACCGTGCCCTGCGGCTGCGCGTCCACGACGGTGGTGCGCAGCACCTCGCGGCAGTTGCTGCGGATGCCCACCACCACCGGGCGACGCCCCGGCTCGCGCTCCCACAGCGGCCAGCGCGAGGTCACCACCGGCAGGTGCCGGTGGTTGTAGTTGGCCGGCGGCGAGCGGGTGGCCCATTCCAGCGTGTCCGCGCCCCAGGGGTTGTCGCCCGCGCGCTCGCCGCGCCTGAGGCTCCACAGCACGTTCGCCAGCGTCAGCAGCACGCCCAGGGCCAGCACCGCGGCGCCCAGCGTGGCCAGCAGGTTGAGCTGCTCCCAGCCCGAGCCGTGCAGGTAGGTGTAGACGCGCCGCGGCATGCCCTCCAGGCCGAGCTGGTGCATGGGGAAGAAGGTGGCGTTGAAGCCGGCGAACATCAGCCCCGCCGACCAGCGCCCAAGCCGCTCGCCCAGCATGCGGCCGGTGAGCTTGGGGAACCAGAAGTACAGCCCGCCGAACAGCGGGAACACCGCTCCGCCGATGAGGACGTAGTGCAGGTGCGCCACGACGAAGTAGCTGTCGTGCACCTGGGTGTCGAAGGGCACCGAGGCCACCATCACCCCGGTGAGCCCGCCCAGCACGAAGATGAAGAAGAAGCCCAGCACGAACAGCATGGGCGTGGCCAGGCGCACCCGGGCGCCCCAGAGCGTGACGATCCAGCAGAAGATCTGCACCCCGCTGGGTATGGCGATGAGCATGCTCGCGGCGCTGAAGAAGCTCATGCCCAGGTGCGGCAGCCCGGCGGTGAACATGTGGTGCACCCACAGCCCGAAGGCGATCATGCCGGTGGCCACCAGCGACACGACCATGGCGGTGTAGCCGAACACCGGGCGGCGCGAGAACGCCACGACGATGGACGAGACCATGCCCAGCGCCGGCACGAAGATGATGTAGACCTCGGGGTGGCCGAAGAACCAGAACAGGTGCTGCCACAGCAGCGGGTCGCCCCCGGCGGCGGGGTCGAAGAACGCGGTGCCGGCCATGCGGTCCAGCGCCAGCATGAAGCTCGCCACCATCACCGGCGGCATGGCGAACACGATCATGAACGACATCACCAGCGCCGCCCACACGAACAGCGGCATGCGGTTGAGGCTCATGCCCGGCGCGCGCTGCTTGAAGATGGTGACGATCATCTCCACCGCCGCCACCAGAGCCGAGATCTCGAAGAACGTGATCACGGTGGCCCACATGTCCACGCCCATCGAGGGCGAGAAAACCTTGTTGGCCAGCGGCACGTAGCTGAACCAGCCGGTGTCGGGCGCCAGGCTCAGGAACGTAAACACGTAGATCGTGATGCCGGCGATCAGGTACAGGTAGTAGCCGAAGGCATTGAGGCGCGGAAACGCCATGTCGCGCGTGCCCAGCATCAGCGGCACGATGTAGATGGCGAAGCCCTCCATCACCGGCACGGCGAAGAAGAACATCATCACCGTGCCGTGCACGGTCATGAGCTGGTTGTAGAGCTCGGGCGTGAGCAGCGTGTTCTCGGCCTGCGCCAGTTGCGTGCGCATCAGCAGCGCCTGCACCCCGGCCAGCGCGAAGAACACGAAGGCCGTGACGATGAAGCGCTTGCCGATGACGCGCTGGTTCACCGGCATGAACCAGCCGGGAAAGCCGCTGGGCGAGGCCCAGGTGCGGTCCAGCCGCGCCGTCTCGGCCGGGCTGTCGTCCACGGGCGGCATGGGCCTCGGCGCGGGCCCGTCCGGGCCGCCCGCGCGGCGCGGGCCGGGAGGGTGCGGGGCCGCGAGGTCGGCGGGCATCAGCGCAGGCCCTCCAGGTAGTGCAGCAGCGCGTGCAGCTCGTCGCCGGACAGCCGCGTGGGCGGCATGGTGGTGCCGGGCTTGACCTGCTGCGGATCGACGATCCAGGCCGCCAGCGAGCCGCGGTTGTTGGGCAGCCGCCCCGCGGCCAGCGTGCGGCGCGAGGCCAGGTGCGTGAGGTCCGGCGCCACCTGCCCCGCGGCCACGGTGCCGCGCACCGCGTGGCACATCACGCAGGCGCGGCTTTCGAACAGCTGCCGCCCCTGCCGCGCCAGCGCGTCGGCCGGCTCGGCCGCGGGCTGCGCCTGGCGCTGCAGCCAGGCCTCGAACCGCGCCGGCGGCTCGGCCACGATCAGGAAGGCCATCATCGCGTGCTGCAGCCCGCAGAACTCGGCGCACTGCCCGCGCCAGGTGCCCTCGCGCTCGGCCTGGAACCACGCGACGTTGGTGCGCCCGGGCACCATGTCGGTCTTGCCCTGCAGGTTGGGCGCCCAGAAGCTGTGGATCACGTCCTCGCTCTTGAGCAGCACCCGCACCGGGCGCCCCACGGGCACGTGCAGCTCGTTGGCGACGGTGGCCACGCGCAGCCCCTGCGGGTCCAGGTAGTGCGCCTCCCACCACCAGCGGTGCCCGGTGACCTCGACCACGAGCGCGCCCCCGGGCCCCGGCCCCGAGGTTTCGCGCCCCACCGCCAGGCTCGCGCCCAGCAGCGCGATGGCGCTGACCAGCGGCAGCAGCACCCCTCCGCCCACCACCACCCACAGCCCGCGCCGCGTGCCCAGCGGCCGATCCTGCGCGCCGCGGCGCCCGCGCAGCACCGCCCACAGCACCAGCAGCGTCACGCCGGCCAGCACCGCGGCGGCAATGCCGAACATCCACCACGACAGCACGGCCAGCTGCCGCGCCTGCGGACCGGCCGGGTCCAGCGCCGACTGGGCCCAGGACTGCGCCAGCACCGGCAGCGCGGCCAGGCCCAGCCCAGCCAGGCCCGCCACGCGGCGGCACGGGCGGCACAGCCGGGAGATGCACGGCCGCGGCGTCATTCGCGCCCCTTGTCCGGCGCCGCGTCGCCGGGCGGCTGCGGCGGCGGGTCGTGCCGGCCCTCGCCGCCGCGTTCGTCGCCCCCCGGGCCCATGCCGCCCATGGTCTCGATGTAGGCCACCAGCTGCCACACCTGCTGCTCGTTGAGCAGCCCGCCGAAGGCCGGCATGCCGCCCGGGCGGCCCGAGACGATGGAGGCATAGACGCTGGAGGGGCGGCTGCCGTAGATCCACTGCCGGTCCATCAGCGGCGGGCCCATGCCGCCGCCGCCGCCGGCATGGCAGCCGCTGCAGTTGAACCAGCCGTACAGCCGCTCGCCTTCGCGGATGGCCTGCGCATCGCCGGCATAGGGATTGGGCCGCTCCAGCCCCGTGGCCGCGCCGCCGGGCAGCAGCTCGCTGGTGCGCACGTGCGCCTCGCTGCCGGGCAGCGGCGGCGCCGCGCGGCGAGGGTCGTTGCGCTCGCGATCACAGGCCGCCAGCAGGAGCAGCAGCAGCGCCAGCGCCGGACCCCGCAGCCCGGGTCGCGGCCCGGGTCGCCGCGCCGTCGCCCGGGCGGGCGGCATGGCGGGATCGCCGGGCTGGATGCAGCTCATGGCAGCGCGAACACGTAGAGCGTGCCGCCCTGGGGCGTGTGCTCGGGCAGGTCACGCGTGGCGGCCACCATGCCCAGCGCCCCGGTGCCGTCGCGCGCGTCGAGGTTGCCCGCGACGATGGCCCCGGCCCAGCCGCCCACGCCGGCGAGCACCGCCACGTACTGCTTGCCGTCCGGGCCGCGGTAGGTGATGGGCTGGCCGACGATGCCCGAGCCCACGCGGTGCTGCCACAGCACCTCGCCGGTGCGCGCGTGCACGGCGCGGAACCAGCGGTCCAGCGTGCCGTAGAACACCACGTCGCCGGCGGTGGCCACCACGCCGCTCCAGGCCGGGAAGTTCTCCTTGATCTGCCACACCGGCCGGGCGGCCACCGGGTCCCACGCGGTGAAGGCGCCGCGGTGGCCGCCGGGGCCGGCCTTCTGCGTCACCTTCGCGCCCAGGAACGGCGTGCCGGCGACGTAGTTGGCGCGCGTGGCCTCGAAGTCCATGCACAGGTTGTTGTGCGCCATGTAGAGCCAGCCCGTGCGCGGCGAGAAGGCCGAGGGCTGCCAGTCCTTGCCGCCGGGCGCGGAGGGGCAGATGTCGCGCACCGTGCGGCCCTGCCTGGGCTTCTTCTCCTCCACGATCTCCGGCCGGCCGGTTTCGAGGTCCACGCGGCGGATCGAGTTCGTGAACACGAAGGGCTCGGCCGAGAGCACCTCGCCGGTGGCGGCGTCGTGCACGTACAGGAAGCCGTTGCGCTCCGGGTGCAGCAGCACCTTGCGCTTCTGCCCCTTGATCTGCAGCTCGACCACGACGTTCTCGTTGGTGCCGTCGTAGTCGTGCGCGTCGTGCGGGTTCCACTGGTAGGCCCAGACCGCCGCGCCGGTGTCGGGGCGGCGCGCGAACAGCGAGGCCGTCCACTTGTTGTCGCCCGGGCGCTGGTCGCCGTTCCAGGGCGCGGGGTTGCTGGTGCCGTAGAAGATGAGGTCGAGCTGCGGGTCGTAGGAGATCCAGCCCCAGACCGTGCCGCCGCCGATGCGCCACAGGTCCGGCGGCCAGGTGCGCACGCCCAGGTCCGGGCCGCGGTCCTGCGGGTAGAAGGGCTTGAACTCGGGGCCGATGAGCACGTCCCTGTCGGGCCCGGTGCTGTAGGCGCGCCAGGCGATCCTGCCGCTGGCCGCGTCCAGCGCCGTGATCCAGCCGCGCACGCCCAGCTCGCCGCCGGAGTTGCCCACCAGCACCTTGCCCTTGACCACCAGCGGCGCCATGGTCATGGTCTCGCCGCGGCCGATGTCGCCCAGCCTGGTCTTCCAAAGCTCCTTGCCGCTGCGCGCGTCCACCGCCACCGTGTGGTTGTCCAGCGTGTTGAAGAAGATGCGACCGCCGTCGTGGGCGGCGCCGCGGTTGACCACGTCGCAGCAGGCCACGCCCTGCGACTCCGACAGCGGCTGCGGCTTGTAGGCCCACTTCATCGCGCCGCTGCGGGTGAGGTCCAGCGCGTACAGGATGTTCGGATAGGGCGTGACCACGTACATCGTGTCGCCCACCACCAGCGGCGCCGCCTCGTGCCCGCGCAGCACGCCGGTGGAGAAGGTCCAGGCCAGGCGCAGCTGCGCCACGTTGCCGGTGTGGACCTGGTCCAGCCCGCTGTAGCGGGTGTTGGCATGGTCGCGCGCGGGCATGGTCCACTGGCCGTCGTCCGCCGGCGGGGCGTCGGGCTGGGCCTGCGCCGCCACGGTGCCCATGAGCCCTGCCAGCATCCATGCCATGCCGATCCGGCGGGACGGTCGCCCGCCCCGCAAGCCTTCGTACCTTGTCATGGCATCACCACTCCCGGTTGGTCGACAGGCGGGCTGCCGGCGGATTCAGGCCCTACGGATGGACTCCGGCAGGCATGCTTGGTTCGGCACCGTACCCCTGGTTTCAACAGCAACTTCATGCTGCAGCTGCGGCAACTCCCGGATCTGGTTGCGCTCGGCAACCATGATCCGGCGGGCATCCGGTGGCCCGCGGCCGGGGCAAGCGCCTGGCCCGGCCGCGCGGGCGCCCGGATTGCTGTGGGCCGCGCGCGTCCCTGCGCCGACCCTGCCGCCTCTGCAGCCGATGACCCATTTCCTTGCCCTCCACGCCCGCATGCCGCGCCTGCCCGGCCGCCGCGTGCCGGGCGCCGTGCCGCGCGCCCCCGCGGCATGCCCGCGGTGAAGCGGGCGCGCCTGTACCGGGCTGGCGGCGTCCTGCTGCTGCTGGCGCTGCTCGCGCTGGCGCTGTGGTGGTGGCAGCGCGAGCCCGCCCGGCCCGCGTCCCGGGCGGACGCCCCGCCGGCCGGGCCCCGCGCCGCGCCGGTGCTGGTGGAGCCGGTGCGCTTCGCGGTCGCGCAGTCGCGCATCGAGGCCGTGGGCACGGCGCGGGCGCGCCAGTCGGTGCTGCTGTATCCGCCCTCCACCGGCGAGGTGCGCGAGGTGCTGTTCCGCGCCGGGCAGCAGGTGCGCGCCGGCGCCCCGCTGCTGCGGCTGGACGCACGGCGCGAGGAGCTGGCGGTGGCGCAGGCGCAGGTGCGGCTGCGCGAAGCGCAGGAATTGCTGCAGCGCTATGAGCGCACGGGCGACGTCGGCGCGGTGTCCGAGAGCCAGATCGACCAGGGCCGCACCGCGGTGGAAGCCGCGCGCATCGCGCTGGCGCAGGCCCGCGTGGCGCTGGCCGACCGCACGCTGCGCGCGCCCTTCAGCGGCCACATCGGCTTCACCGACCTCGACCCGGGTGACCGGGTGCAGCTCGACACCCTGGTGGCGACGCTCGACGACCGCAGCGAGCTGCTCATCGACTTCACCGTGCCCGAGGCCTACCTGGGCGCGCTGCGCGCCGGGCAGGGCCTGGGCGCGACGCCGTGGAATGGCGGGCCGGCGCTGCAGGGCCGCATCGACACGGTGGGCACGCGGGTGGACGCGCAGCAGCGCAGCGTCGCGGTGCGTGCCCGCGTGGCCAACCCGCGCGCCGAGGTGCTGCCGGGATCGAGCTTCCGCGTCGCGATGGAACTGCCGGGCCGCCGACTGCCGGTGCTGCCCGAAGCGGCCATCGTCTGGGGCGGCAGCGGCTCGGCGCTGTGGCAGGTGCGCGACGGGCGCGCGGTGCGGGTGCCGGCCACCATCGTGCAGCGGCGCGAGGGCGAGGTGCTGGTGGACGCCGCGCTGGCCGAGGGCGACCGGGTCGTGGTCGAAGGCGTGCAGCGGCTGCGCGAAGGGCTGCCGGTGGTGCCCCAGGAAGCGCAGCCGGCCACCGCCGGGGCTCCCGAGGCAGGGGCGGCGCGGTGAGCGAGGAACGCAACGACCTGCCCGGCCTGGGCGTGCGCCGCCCGCTGCTGACGCTGGTGCTGAACCTGCTGGTGGCGCTCATGGGCGTGGCCGCGGTGCTGGCGGTGGAGGTGCGCGAGCTGCCCGACGTGGACCGGCCCGTGGTGTCGGTGACGGCGCAGTACCCGGGCGCCTCGCCGCAGACCATCGACGCCGAGGTCACCAGCGTCATCGAGGGCGCGGTGGCGCGCGTCTCGGGCGTGCAGCGCATCGCCTCCAGCAGCGAGGAGAACACCGGCCGGGTGCGCATCGAGTTCTCGCCCGGCACCGACCTCGACACCGCCGCGGCCGACGTGCGCGAGGCCGTCAGCCGCGTGCAGCGCCAGCTGCCCGACCGCATCGAGCAGCTCACGGTCGTCAAGGCCGACGACGACGCCACGCCGGTGGTGCGGCTGGCGGCGTGGAGCGAACAGCTCGACGAGCAGGCGCTGGCGCGGCGGCTGGAGCAGGACGTGGTGCCGGAGTTCATCTCCATCGACGGCGTGGCCGACGTGCAGCTCTTCGGCGCGCGGCCGCGCCAGCTGCGCGTGATGATCGACCCGCTGCGGCTGGCCAGCCACGGCCTGGCGGTGGCCGACGTGGCCGAGGCGCTGCGCAACGCGCCCTTCGACGCCCCGTCCGGCAGCCTGCGCTCGCGCGACCAGGAGCTGATCGTGCGCGCCCAGTCGCGCGCGGTCTCGCCCGAGGCGGTGGAGCAGGTGCTGGTGCGCAGCACGCCGCAGGGCGACGTGCGCGTGGGCGACGTGGCGCAGGCCGTGTTCGGCCCGCAGGACGCCACCTCCTACGTCCGCCTCGACGGCCGCCCGGTGGCCGGCCTGGGCATCGTGCGCCAGGCGCAGTCCAACACCATCCGCATCTCCGAAGGCGTGCACGAGTCGGTGCGCCGGGTCAACCAGCGCTTCCCGGAGCTGCGCGTGGAGGTGACCTCGGACGACGCGGTGTTCATCCGCAGCTCGGTGCGCGAGGTGCTCGTCAGCCTGGCGCTGTCGGTGGCGATCGTGGTGCTCACGATCCGGCTGTTCCTGGGCTCCTGGCGCGCGACGCTGGTGCCCGCCGCGACCATCCCGGTGGCGCTGGTGGGCACCGTGGCGGCGATCTGGGCCGTGGGCTTCTCCATCAACCTGGTGACGCTGCTGGCGCTGGTGCTGGCCACCGGGCTGGTGGTGGACGACGCGATCGTGGTGCTGGAGAACATCCAGCGCCGCCGCGCGCAGGGGCTGGGTCCGCGCGCGGCGGCCGTGCTGGGCACGCGGCAGGTGTTCTTCGCGGTGCTGGCGACCACCGCGGTGCTGATCGCGGTCTTCGTGCCCATCGCCTTCCTGCCCGGCACGGCCGGGCGGCTGTTCCGCGAGTTCGGCTTCGTGCTGGCCATCGCGGTGGCGCTGTCGTCCTTCGTGGCGCTGTCGCTGGGCCCGGCACTGGGCTCGCGGCTGCTGCCCGAAGTCGCCGAGCCGCGCGGGCTGCAGGCGCGGCTGGCGCGCGTGGGCGGCCGGGCGGCAGGCGGCTACGCGCGGCTGCTGGAGCGGGTGCTGCGCCGGCCCTGGCTCACGCTGCTGGCGGCACTGGCCGCCGCGGGCGCGGCCGCGGCGCTGTTCACCACGCTCGACCGCGAGCTGGTGCCGCCGGAGGACCGGGGGCTGATCCAGATCTCGGCCACGGGCCCGGATGGCGTCGGGCTGGACTACGTGCAGCGCCAGGTGGACCGCATGGAGGCGGTGCTGCAGCCGCTGCGCGACAGCGGCGAGATCGAGTCGCTGCTGACCATCGTCGGCCGCTGGGACCCGAACCGCGCCTGGATCTCCGCGCCGCTGGCCGACTGGGACGCGCGCGAGCGCTCGCAGGGCGAGATCATCGACGCGCTGCGCGGACCGATGTCGCGCATCGCCGGCGTCACCGTCAGCGTCTACGGCAGCTCCAGCCTGAACGTGGGCAGCGGGCGCGGCGGCATCACGGTGGCGATCACGGGCGAGGACTACGCGCGGCTGTACGAGGTGGCGCGGACCTTCGCCCAGCGCATCGAGAGCGGGCTGCCGGGGCTGTCCAACGTCGAGATCTCGTACCAGCCCACGCAGCCGCAGCTGTCGGTGCAGATCGACCGGCGCCGCGCCGCGGAGCTGGGCGTGTCGCTGGACGACCTGGCGCTGACGCTGCGCGCGATGGTGGACGGCGAGGAGCTGGTGGACCTCAACATCGACGACGAGGTGGTGCCGCTGCTGCTGGAGGCGCGGCCCGGCGCGGTGCGCGGCCCGCCGGACCTGCAGCACCTGAGCGTGCGCGGCGCCGGCGATGCGCTGGTGCCGCTGTCCAACCTGGCCACGCTGCGCGAGGAAGGCGTGGCCGCCGAGCTGGATCGCCACGCGCAGCGCCGCGCCATCGAGCTGCAGGCCGACCTGGACAGCGGCTACGCGCTGCAGGCGGCGGTGGACGACCTGCGCGCGCTGGCGGCGCAGGTGCTGCCGCCCGGCACCGACCTGATCCTGCTCAACGACGCGGCCACGCTGGAGGAGACCTCGCGCGGCGTGGGCGTCACCGTGGCGATCGCGCTGGTGGTGGTGCTGCTGGTGCTGGTGGCGCAGTTCGAGAACGTGCCCAGCGCGCTGGTGGTGATGGGCGTGGTGCCCTTCGGCATCGCCGCGGGCATCGGCGCGCTGGCGCTGTCGGGCGTGAGCCTCAACATCTACTCGCAGATCGGGCTGGTGATGCTGATCGGGCTGATGGCCAAGAACGGCATCCTGCTGGTGGAGTTCGCCGACCAGCTGCGCGACGAGGGCGCCTCGGTGCGCGACGCGGTGCTGGAGGCGGCCCGGGTGCGGCTGCGCCCGATCGCGATGACCCTGCTGTCCACCGTGCTGGGCGGGCTGCCGCTGGTGCTGGCCAGCGGGGCCGGGGCCGAGGCGCGCAATTCGATCGGCTGGGTGGTGTTCGGCGGCCTGGCGCTGGCCGCGGTGTTCACGCTGCTGCTCACGCCGCTGCTCTACCTGGGCCTGGCGCGGCTGGGCCGCCCGCGCGCGCACGAGGGCGAGCGGCTGCAGCAAGAGCTGCAACAGGCCGCGGAGCGGCCGGACGCGCCGGCCGGGGAGGCGCGATGAGGCCCGGCCCGGTGCCTTCGCGGTGCGGTTGCGGCCGGGCGCTGCCGGCGCTGCTGCTGGCGCTGGCGGCCACGGGCTGCGCCTGGCGTGCCGGCCCGGACTACCGGGCGCCCGAAGCGGAGCTGCCGCCGCGCTACGGCCCGGCGGCCGACTGCGCGGCGCCGGCCGCCGCCGTGCCGTGGTGGCGCGGCTTCGGCGAGCCGGCGCTGGATGCGCTGGTGGCGCAGGCCCGGGCCCGCAACCTGGAGATCAGCGCGGCGGCGGCGCGCATCGACGAGGCCCGGGCGCTGCTGCGCGTGGCCGAGGCCGGGCGCCGGCCCGAGGTGTCGGGCGAGGCGGGCCTGAGCCGGCAGCAGCGGCTGGCCGGGAGCGGCGGCGGCGGGAGCAGCGGGAGCGGCGAAGCCGGCGGCGGCGACTCGCGCACCGGCGCCGCGGCCTCGCTGCTCCTGGCCTGGTCGCCCGACCTGTTCGGCGGGCGCGCCCGCGAGGTGGAGGCCGCGGGGGCCGAGCTGCGGCGCCGGCAGGCACTGGGCGCCGACCTGGAGCGCGTGGTCGTGGCCGAGGTGGTGCGCGCCTACCTGGCGCTGCGGCTGGCGCGCGCCGAGCAGGCGCTGCTGGACGAAGCGCTGCGCACGCAGGAGCGCACCGTGGAGATCGTGCGCGTGCGCCGGCAGGCGGGGCTGGCCTCGGCGCTGGACCTCAACCGCAGCCTGGCCGAGGCGGCGGCCACGCGCGCGCGGCTGGGACGGCTGCTGCTGGCGCAGGAAAGCGCCCGCCAGGCGCTGGCGCTTCTGGCCGGCGAGGCGGCGCAGGAGCCCGATCCGGCCGGGGCAGCCGGGGCGGCCGGCGTGCCGCGCTGGGACGGCGACGCCCAGTCCAGCGTGCCGCTGGCGCGGCTGCGCTGCCGCCCGGACCTGGCCGCGGCCGAGGCGAACCTGGCGCGCGCCAGCGCCGAGATCGGCGTGGCCGAGGCGCAGCTGCGGCCCCAGCTGTCGCTGCCGGGCACGCTCAGCGCCAGCGCCGCCGGGCTGGGCAGCGGCGCGGCGCGCGCCGTGGTGGCCGGGCTGTCGGTCACGCTGCGGGTGCCGCTGTTCGACGCGGGCGGGCGGCGGGCGCTGGTGGACGCGGCGCGCGCCCGCGCGCAGGAGGCGCTGCTGGCGTACCGGCAGACGGTGCTGGCGGCGCTGGGCGAGGCCGAGACGGCGCTGGCGGCCCTGGAAGGCGCGCGGCTGGCCGAGGCGGCCTCGGCGCAGGCGGTGCAGGCCAGTGAGCAGGCCTTCGTGCAGGCCCGGGTGCTGTACCGCGAAGGGCTCACCACGCTGCTGGACGTGCTGGACGCGCAGCGCAGCCTGATCGCCAACCGCGAGGCGCTGGCCGGCGCCCGCGCCGACGCGGCGCGTGCCGTGGCAGACCTGCACGCCGCGCTGGGCGCGGGCACCGGCACGGTCCCGGCGGAGGCCGCGCCGTGAGGGCCCGCGCCAGCCGGGCCGGGCCCCCGTGCATCGCGCGCCGCGCGGCGCGTTCGCGGCCGGAGTTGTCCAAACGTAAGGCCGGGGCCAGCCGGGAACTTTGGGTGTCCGCGGCGGACTCGTATGGGTCGCATCCAACGCATGAAAGGGAAAGCCATGGCGTTCAACCGCATCCAGGCGGCAAGGCTGCTCAGCGCTGCCGAGATGGAACTGTTCAAGGCCAGCCTGTCCGACCGGCTGCCGCAGCTCGATGCCAGGCAGCTGCGAAGCGCGGTGCAGCGCACCCGCACGCTGCGCGACAAGTCCCAGGACCTGCTGCGCAGGCAGCGCCTGGCCTCGCAGCAGCGCAGCGGCCACAAGGACGGCGCGCGTGGCGTGGACAACCTGCGCACGGCGCACAAGGTGCAGGCCCTGTCCGAGGCGCTGCAGCGCTTCGAGGACCGGGTCGCGCGCGTGGAGGCGGCGCAGGAGCGCGAGGCACGCCGCGCGGCCGTGGCGCAGCAGCGCCCGCCGGCGCAACCGGACGCCCCCCGCGCCGCCGCCCCGCGGCAGGCGCGCGGCGGGCGCCAGCAGGCCCAGGGCGACGGTGGCCGCGATGCCGCGCGCCAGGCCACGAAGCTGCGCAGCGGCGGCCTCGACCGCATCCAGGCGCACGTGGCCTCGCAGGGCCGGCGCTCCCAGGCGCGCCGGGACGGCCGGCGCTGAGCCCGGGGCCCGCCACGGCGATGAAGCGCTGGTTGCCGCGCCGCGAGCAGCTCGTGCGCCAGCGCTGGCTGGCCCCGCTGTCGCACCACCTCAAGGACGACCGGCTGTGGCGCGTGGACCGCGCCAGCGTGGCGCGTGCCGTTGCCGTCGGGCTGTTCTTCGGGCTGATGGTGCCGGTGGCCCAGATCGTGTTCGCGGTGGCGTGCGCGGCCTGGCTGCGCTGCCACGTGGCGGTGGCCGCGGGGGCGACGCTGATCACGAACCCGCTCACGTTCGCGCCGCTGTACTGGCTGGCCCACCGCATCGGCAGCGCGCTGCTGGGCCGGACCAACGGCGGCGCCGAAGCCGAGGCGGACCTGCTGGAGTCCCAGGCCGAGGCGGCCATGGCGGCCGACGGCATGCTGGCCGCGGCCTGGCAGGCGGTCCAGACCGCGGGCGCGCCGCTGCTGCTGGGCCTGGCCGTCATGGCCGTGTGCGCTGCGGCGCTGGGCTTCGCCCTGGTGTGGCTGCTGTGGCGGCCGCCGCACGCGGCTTCGGCCACCTCGGCCCCTCAGGAGCGTTGAGGCATGCCGCGATCCGGCCCGCGCGCCACCGGACACCGCGGAGCGCCCGTCGGCGCGCCCCGGGAGGTAAACGCGTGGGACTGATCGTCGCCCTCAAGACGCTGCACATCGCGGCGCTGATCCTGTGGTGCGCGGGGCTGGTGGGGCTGGCGCTGATGCTGCAGGCGCACCATCCGCGCCACTCGCAGCTCGACTACGGGCGGCTGCGCCGGCTCACCCACTACAGCTACACCCGGCTGGCCACGCCGGCGGCGGTGGTGGCCATCGCCGCCGGCACAGGGCTGGCCTTCGCGCGCGGGGTGTTCGAGCCCTGGTTCTTCCTCAAGCTGGCCGCCGTGGGGCTGCTGGTGTGCGTGCACGCCTGGCTGGGGCTGGCGGTGAGCAAGATCGGCGAGACCACCGGGCAGCACGCCCCGCCCGCCGCGTGGCTGGTGCTGGCGCTGGCGCTGCCGGCCATGGCGGTGGCGCTGCTGCTGGTGCTGGCCAAGCCGGCGCTGCCCGGCGACGCGCTGCCCGAGGCGCTGCAGTCGCCGCGCTACCGCCCGCTGCCGGTGGACGAAACCCCGATCTGATAGTGGAACACCAGCTTGCCCCCATGCCAGCCGGTGAAGGCCGTGAAGGCCACCGCCAGCAGCGACAGCAGCAGCCCGTGCGGCAGCACGGCCTCCACCGGTCCCTGCAGCCGCCAGCCCCAGTTGGCGCCCAGCAGCGACAGCAACATCACGGCGATGACGAAATGGGTCCAGCTCTCGGCGCGCACGCGGATGCCGCGCACGAACAGCAACTCCACCGTGCCCGACAGCCCCGCGGCCACGCCGAACAGGAAGGCCATGCCGCTGCCCCACAGCGCCGCGCGGGCCCAGAAGGCGTCGCCCGTCCACCAGTAGAAGACGTCGGCGCCGAGCGTGCACACCGTCATCGCGATCGGGAACGACACCAGCATGGCGTGGATCGGGTGGCCCGCGATGGCGATGCGCGACTCGGTGCGGTGGAAATGCGGCTTGGCGCTGATCGGATCGACGAGGGTGCCGGGCGCGGGCGCGGGCGCGGGCGCGGCGTCGGTCGGGGCGGGGGTGTCGGCGTCGGGCATGGCGGTTCGGCGTGGCGTGGGGTGGAACCTGCGCGGCGGCAACGCCCGTTCCCGGCCTGGGCCGCCGCGGCCGCGCTGCTCGGCGGCTGCGCCGGCGAGCAATCCGCGCTGGCGCCGGCCGGTCCGGCGGCGCAGGCGATTGCCGGGCTGTGGTGGGCCATGCTCATCGGCGCCGCGGCGCTGTTCACGCTGACGATGGCGCTGCTGGCCGCGGCCTTCCTGCGCCGGCGCGCCGGCGCGGCCGCAACCATGCGGCCCGGGCCCTGGCTGGTCGGGGGCGGGCTGGTGCTGCCGGCGCTGGTGCTGAGCGCGCTGCTGGCCTTCGCACTGGCGACGGGCGAGCGGCTGCTGCCGCGGCCCGGCGCGGACGTGGTGACGGTGCAGGCCCGGGCGGCGCAGTGGGCCTGGACCTTCAGCCAGCAAGGCCCGGGCGGCACGATCGAGCGCGTGGGCACGCTCGACATCCCGGCCGGGCGGCCGGTGGACCTGCGCCTGAGCAGCGCCGACGTGATCCACAGCTTCTGGGTGCCGCGGCTGGCGGGCAAGCTCGACGCCATCCCGGGGCGCGTCAACACGCTGCGCATCGAGGCCGCCGAGCCCGGCGTCTACCCCGGCCAGTGCGCCGAGTTCTGCGGCAGCGGCCATGCCCGCATGCGCGTGCGCGTCGTGGTGCACGACGCGGCGGGCTGGGCCGCGTTCCTGCAAGGGGCCACGCCATGAGGGCGCTGCGGCTGCACCGCGCGCTCGACGCGGCCTGGAACGTGCCGCCGGGGTGGCGCGGCTGGCTGGTGTCGGTCAACCACTCCGACATCGGGCGCCGCTTCATCGTCGCGTCCTTCGTGTTCTTCGCCATCGGCGGGCTGCTGGCGATGCTCATGCGCGCGCAGCTGGCCACGCCCGGCAGCGCCTTCGTGACGGCACCGGTGTATGCGCAACTGTTCACGATGCACGGCACGCTGATGATGTTCCTGTTCGCGATCCCGATGTTCGAGGGCTTCGCGCTGTACCTGCTGCCCAAGCTGCTGGGCGCGCGGGACATGGCCTTCCCGCGGCTGTCGGCCTACGGCTGGTGGTGCTACCTGTTCGGCGGCACGCTGCTGGTGCTGTCGCTGCTGGCCGGCGTGGCGCCGGCCAGCGGCTGGTTCATGTACACGCCGCTGTCCTCGCGCACCTACGCGCCGGGCATCAATGCCGACGTGTGGCTGCTGGGCGTGACCTTCGTGGAGGTGTCGGCGGTGTGCGCGGCGGTGGAGATCGCGGTGTCGATCCTCAAGGTGCGCTCGCCGGGCATGTCGCTGGCGCGGCTGCCGGTGATGGCGTGGTACCTGCTCGCCACGGCGCTGATGATGCTGGTGGGCTTCCCGCCGCTGATCCTGGGCTCGGTGCTGCTGGAGGTCGAGCGCGCCTTCGGCTGGCCCTTCTTCGACCCGCTGCGCGGCGGCGACCCGCTGCTGTGGCAGCACCTGTTCTGGCTGTTCGGGCACCCGGAGGTCTACATCATCTTCCTGCCCGCGGCGGGCATCGTCTCGACGGTGCTGCCGGTCATGGCGCGCGTGCCGCTCATGGGCTATGCCTGGGTCGTGGCCGCGGTGCTGACGCTGGCTTTCCTGAGCTTCGGGCTGTGGGTGCACCACATGTTCACGGTCGGCATACCGCACATGGCGCTGGGCTTCTTCTCCGCGGCCTCGCTGCTGGTGGCCGTGCCCACGGCGGTGCAGGTCTTCGCCTGGCTGGGCACGCTGTGGGCGGGCTGCCCGCGCATGCAGCTGCCCATGCTCTACCTGGTCGGCTTCTTCGTCGTCTTCGTGCTGGGCGGGCTCACCGGCGTGATGCTGGCGGTGGTGCCCTTCGACTGGCAGGCGCACGACAGCCACTTCGTCACCGCGCACCTGCACTACGTGCTGGTCGGCGGCTTCGTGTTCCCGCTGCTGGCCGGCGCCTACTACTGGCTGCCGCACTTCACCGGCAACCGCAGCGCCTACGGGCTGGGCAAGGCGGCGTTCTGGCTCATCTTCATCGGCTTCAACGCCACCTTCTTCCTCATGCACCTCACCGGGCTGCTGGGCATGCCGCGCCGGGTGGAGACGTATCCGGCGGACGCGGGCTGGACGGGGCTGAACCTGCTGTCCTCGGTGGGCAGCTTCGTGATGGCCTTCGGCTTCGCGCTGTTCGCCATCGACGTGGTGCTGACGCTGGCGCTGGGCCGGCGCGCGCGCCGCGATCCGTGGGACGCCACCACGCTGGAGTGGGCCATGCCCACGCCGGCGCCCAGCTACAACTTCGCCAGCCTGCCGCAGGTGAACCATCGCGAGCCGCTGGCGCACGACGGCGCGCTGCCGCTGACGCTGGCACAGGGCCAGGGCTTCCTGGGCCGCGCGCGCGGCCGGCTGCGCGAGACGCTGGGCGTGGAGATGGCCAGCGGCCGCGTCGAGCAGCTGGTGCTGCTGCCAGGCAACACGGCGCTGCCCATCGTCACGGCGGCGGTGACGGGGCTGTTCTTCCTGTCGCTGCTGTTCAAGCTGTACTGGGCCGCGCCGCTGTGCGTGGCCGTGCTGGTGGTGCTGGCCTGGCGCTGGGCCTGGGCCCTGGACAGGAGCCGGGACAACGACGCCGACACCGGCCCCGTGGACATCGGCTGCGGCGTGTGCGTGCCGCCGCACCGCGAGGCGGCCGAGGCGCCGGGCTGGTGGGGCAGCGTGTTCACGCTGGTGGCCGATGCGGCGCTGTTCGGCTCGCTGCTGTTCGGGCTGGCCTACCTGCGCGTGGTCACGCCCGGCGCGGCGCCGGCGCAGGTCTTCGACGCGCGGGTGGCGGACCTGGTGGCGGGCGTGGCGTCCTTCGCCGTGGCCGCCCTGGCCGTCGCACGCGCCGCCGCGGCCAACCGCCGTGGCGAGGCCCGGCGCGCGGCGTGGTGGCTGCTGGGCACGGGCGCCGGGCTGCTCGCGGGCGGCGCGGTGCTGGCGGCGGGGCTGCTGCTGCGCCAGCCCCCGCCCGACACGCACGCCTGGGCGGCCGTCAGCGCGATGGTGCTGTGGTTCGCGGTGGTCCATGCGGCGATCGCGCTGGCGATGCTGGCCTACGCCGCCGCCCGGCTGGCCACGGGGCGGCTCACGGCCGCGCGCAGCCTGGAGCTGCGCGTGGCCGCGCAGTGGATCGGCTACGGCTGCGGCGTGGGCGCGCTGTCGCTGGCGCTGCTGCACGGGCCGGCGCTGCTCGGGGCCGGGCCATGAAGGCGATGGGCGAGCTGTTGCGGGCCCTGGCCGGGCTGTTCGGCTGGGCCGCGTCGTTCACGCTGGTCTATGGCCTGCACGGGCTGGGCTGCGCGCGCGGCTGGCACCTCGTCGCCCTGGGGCCGACCGACCGGCACCGCGCCGTGCTGGTCGCCACCTGGTTCGCGTGCCTGCTGCTGCTGGGCCTGCTGGCGCTGCGCACGCGCCGGGCCGAGGCCGGCGCCGCGCCGCCGCAGCGCCTGCTGGCCCGGCTGGCGCGCACCTCGGCCTGGGTCGGGTTCGTGGCCACCGCGTTCTCGCTGGTGAGCGTGGTGACTGCGTCGTCGTGCCTGTAGGCCGGCATCGCAGCCGGCGCACGCTTCACGCCGCCTGGTCCAGGCCCAGGCCGACGCCGCTGATGCGGCCGTCCTGCAGCGCGCGCACGACGAAGGTGGCCGCGCCCAGCCGCACGCTGTCGCCCACCACCGGCGGGCGCCCGATCTCGCGTGCCATCCAGGCCTGCAGTTCGTCGGCCGCGTCGGCCGGCGGCGGCAGGCCGTAGAACTCGCACACCAGTCCCACCGGCGTGCGCGGATCGAGCGCGAAGTCGCGGAACAGCGCACGCGACCCGCGCTCGTCGCCGCGCTCGGGCAGCGCCACGCCCAGCCGGCGCGCCATCCAGCCGATCGTCGTGCCCTGGATCAGCAGCGAGGCCAGCACCACGACGAAGGCGACGTTGAACAGCAGCATCGACTCCGGGATGCCGGAGAGGAACGGGAACAGGGCCAGCACGATCGGCACCGCGCCGCGCAGGCCGACCCAGGCGATGAACCAGGTCTCCCGCGGCGAGAAGCGGAATGGCCGCAGGCACAGCCAGACGGCCACCGGGCGGGCCACGAGGATCAGCGCCAGCGCCACGCCGATGGCCGGGCCCAGCGTCTGCATCATGGACGACGGCGTCACCAGCAGGCCCAGCAGCAGGAACATGCCGGCCTGCGCCAGCCAAGCGTAGCCGTCCATGGCCGCGAGGGTCGGCTCCACCGCCTCGGCGGCGCGGTTGGAGACGACCAGGCCGAACAGGTAGACCGCCAGGAAGCCCGAGCCGCCGATGAGGCCCGTGGCGGCGAACACCGACAGCCCCGCCGCGCCGATGAGCAGCGCCATCACGCCGCCGCCGGCGTCGCGGGCGCTCACGCGCGGCAGCAGCACGGCCATGAGGAACCCGCTGCCCAGGCCGACCACGGCGCCCCAGCCGAACTGGCGCACGAAGGACAGCACGGCCTCCCCCCAGCCGGCGTCGCCCGCGGCGCCGGGGCTGGCCAGGGCGATGAAGGCCAGCGTCAGGTACACCGCCATCGGGTCGTTGACGCCCGACTCGATCTCCAGCGTGGCGGCCACGCGCTCGTTGAGCGTGACGCCCGAGCACGTGAGCAGCGCGAACACCGCGGCCGCGTCGGTGGAGCCGACGATGGCGCCCAGCAGCAGCGCGAGCTTCCAGTCCAGGCCCAGCAGCCAGTGGCCAGCCAGCGCCGTGAGGCCCGTGCTCAGCACCACGCCGACGGTGGCCAGCACGGACGCCGGGCGCAGCCCGGTGCGGAAGGTCGAGTAGGCCGTGCGCAGCCCGCCGTCGAGCAGGATCACGGCCAGGGCCAGGTTGCCGACCCAGGCGCCGAGCACGAAGTCGTTGAAGGCGTAACCGACGATGCCGTCCTCGCCGGCCAGGATGCCGGCCAGCAGGAACACCAGCAGGAACGAAAAGCCGATGCGCGCCGAGAACAGGCCCGCCAGCACGCTGACGAACACCAGCGTCGCCGCGGCCAGCAGCGGGATATAGACAAACTCCATGGCCACAGTATCGCGGGCGAAGCCGGCGGCTTGGGTAAGCTGCGGCCCATGCATGGCGCCTTCACCGAACTGGCCCTGATGCTGCTGGTCAGCGCGCTGGCCGGCGCGCTGTTCGTGCGCGCACGCCAGCCCGTGCTCATTGCCTACATCGTGGTGGGCATCGCGGTCGGGCCGGCGCTGCTGGGGCTGGTGTCGGCGCAGGACCAGGTCGACCTGCTGGCCCAGGTCGGCGTGGCGGTGCTGCTGTTCGCCGTGGGCCTGAAGCTCGACCTGCACCACGTGCGCCACATCGGGCCGGTGGCGCTGGCCACGGGACTGGGCCAGCTCGGCTTCACGATCGCGATCGGCTTCGCGCTGCTGCTGGCGCTGGGCCGGGGCTGGCTGGAGGCGCTGTACGTGGCCGTGGCGCTGACCTTCTCCAGCACGATCATCATCGTCAAGCTGCTGTCGGACAAGCGCGAGCTCGACACGCTGCACGGCCGCATCGCCGTGGGCTTCCTGATCGTGCAGGACCTGGCCGTGGTGATCGCGATGATGGCCATGAGCGCGCTGCGCGGCGCCGAGGGCGGCGCGGCGTGGTGGACGGTGGCGCTGTCGCTGGCCGGGCGGCTGGCGGCCGCGGCCGCGCTGCTGTACGTGCTGATGCGCTGGGTGCTGCCCACGGTGGTGGGCACCATGGCGCGCTCGCAGGAGCTGCTGCTGGTGTTCGCCGTGGCCTGGGGCGTGGCGCTGGCGGCGCTGGGGGAATGGGCCGGCTTCAGCAAGGAGGCCGGGGCTTTCCTGGCCGGCTTCTCGCTCGCCTCCACGCCCTACCGCGAGGCGATGAACGCGCGGCTCACGGGATTGCGCGACTTCCTGCTGCTGTTCTTCTTCATCGACCTGGGCGCGAAGCTGGAGTTCTCGACGCTGGGCGCGGAGCTTGGGCCGGCGCTGCTGCTGTCGGTGTTCGTGCTGGTGGGCAATCCGCTGATCGTCATGGCCATCATGGGCTGGATGGGCTACCGCAAGCGCACCGGCTTCATGGCCGGGCTGACCGTGGCGCAGATCAGCGAGTTCTCGATCGTGTTCGTGGCCATGGGCATCACGCTGGGCCACGTGGGCCTGCCGGCCCTGGGGCTGACCACGCTGGTGGGGCTCATCACCATCACGCTGTCCACCTACATGATCCTGTACTCGCAGCCGCTGTACGAGCGGCTGGCGCCCTGGCTGGGCGCCTTCGAGCGGCGCCAGCCGCTGCGCGAGATGGCCGCCGAGCGCGAGCCGGCCGCGCACGGGCCCGTGGAGGCCGTCGTCTGCGGCCTGGGCCGCTACGGCAGCCGGCTGCTGCTGCAGCTGCGCGCCGCGGGCATCGAGGTCGTGGGCGTGGACTTCGACCCCGAGGTGGTGCGCCGGCTGCGCCAGCGCGGCCTGCCGGTGCTCTACGGCGACACGGAGGACCCGGAGTTCCTGCAGACGCTGCCCCTGGCGCGGGCGCGCTGGTTCGTCACGACGCTGCCGCAGTGGGAGGCCAACCGGCAGCTGCTGCAGGCGCTGCGCTCAGCAGGCTACGGCGGCCGGGTGGCCGCCGCGGCGCGCGACGACCGGCATCGCCACGAGCTCGGCCGCGCGGGTGTGGACAGCATCCTCCATCCCTTCGACGACGCCGCGGACCACGCGGCCCAGGGCCTGGTGCGGGCCCTGCGCCCACTGGAGGACCCGTCATGACCGCCCTGGCTTCCATCCTGGCTGCCACCGACCTGTCCGCCCCCTCGCGGCAGGCGGCCGAGCGCGCCGCGCGCCTGGCCCACGAAACCGGCGCGGCCCTGCACCTGCTGCACGTGCTGCCCGGCGGGGCGCTGCAGGAGCTGCGGCAATGGCTGGGCGCGGGCCATGCCGCCGAGGAGCAGCTGCGCCAGGACGCCGGGCACCGGCTGCACGAGCTGGCCGGCCGGCTGCAGGCCCGGCACCCTGTGGCGGTGCATCTCGTGGAGGGCGTGGGTACGGTGGTCGAGGAGATCGACCGCCAGGCCGCGCTGCACGACGCGCAGCTGCTGGTGCTGGGCGCGCGCGGGGCCGGCTACCTGCGCCGGGTCCTGCTCGGCACGACGTCGGAGCGGCTGCTGCGGCGCACGACGCGCCCGGTGCTGGTGGTGCGCCAGCCGCCCCACGAGCCCTACCGCCAGGCCCTGGTCGCGCTGGACTTCTCGCCCTGGTCCCTGCCCTCGCTGGCCCTGGCCCGCCGCGCGGCGCCGCACGCGCACCTGGTGCTGTGCACCGCCTTCGAGGTGCCGTTCGAGGAGAAGCTGCGCTTTGCCGGCGTCGATGCGGCCGCCGTCGAGCACTATCGGGCCCAGGCACGGCTCGGTGCGCACTCGCGCCTGGATGCCCTGGCCCACGGCGCCGGGCTCAAGCGCGGGCAGTGGACTCCCTGCGTCGTCGAAGGCGATGCCTCGCTGCGCATCGTCGAGCAGGCCCAGGAGCAGGACTGCGACCTCGTCGTGCTGGGCAAGCACGGCCAGTCGGCAGCCGAGGAGCTGCTGCTGGGCAGCGTGACGCGGCACGTGCTGTCGGAGGGCCTCACGGATCTGCTGGTGTCCACCGCGCGGCAGCCGTGAGCGCGCTGCGGCGCCGCGAGGCCGGACGGCGCGCCGTCCGCGGGCTCAGCGGATCACGAGCACCGCCGTGCGCGAATGGGCCAGGACGTTGGTGACCACCGAGCCCATGACCAGGTTGCCCAGCGCGCTGTGGCCGTGCGAGCCCATGACCACCAGGTCGTAGCCCTCCATCGCCAGCTGCGAGATGACGTCGGCGGCACGGCCGACCATGCCCAGGCAGGCCGGCTCGATGCCCAGCCCGGCGAGCCGGTCCCGGATCGGCTCCAGGACCTTGGCCGTCTCCTGCTGGTAGTAGCCGTCCACATCGTCCTTGGAAAGCATGGAACGCACCTGCGGCGGCACGGCCGGGCAGACGTGGAGCAGCGTGTACTGGTGGTCCTTGCTGAACAGCTCCTTGTGCTGGGCCATGTAGTCCAGCACCCGGGCGGTGCACTCGCTTCCATCGACAGGCAGCAGGAACTTCATTGTTTACCTCGGTTTTGGCCGCGTGCGGCCCGGTTGGTTCAGGCATGCCGCGCCCCGGCACAGGGAAGCGAGGCAGCCCTGGTTCGACCAGGCCTACGGTCTGCGGTTCCATTGCCGGCGACCCGTCGGGCCACGGCGGCCGGCCAGCGCGGACACGGGGCGAACGCAGACGGGGCAACTGGTTGCGGTGCCACCTTTCCGGCCGGCCCGCGGCGACTCCGTGAAACGTGCTCCGGAGGGCCGCCACGCCGGCCGGGCGCCTGCCGGGGAACACCGGAGACCCGGCGGGGTCTGTAGGCGATTCCCTTCCGTTCAACGACGCCGGCCCGCCGCCGACCCCCTTCCATGAAGCATTGGCTCAACCGCCGTGACGAACTCCTGTGCCAGCGCTGGCTGGCTCCCCTGGCGCGCCATCTGCGCGACGACCGGCTCTGGCACATGGAGCGCATGAGCGTGGCCCGCGCGGTGGCCGTGGGCCTGTTCTTCGGGCTGCTGCTGCCGGTGGCGCAGGTGCTGCTCGCCGTGGCCTGCGCCGTGTGGCTGCGCTGCCACGTGGGCGTGGCCGCCGCCGCCACGCTGGTCACCAATCCGTTCACCTTCGCGCCGGTGTACTGGCTGGCACACCACGTCGGCAGCGTCCTGCTGGGACGCTTCAACGGCGGCGCGGCGCCCGACGCCGGGCTCCTGTGGGACCAGGCCCAGGCCACGCTGGCGGCCCAGGGCCTGCTGAGCGCCACGCTGCAGATGCTGCAGGGCATGGGCGCGCCGCTGGCGCTGGGCCTGGCCGTGCTGGCCGTGGGCGGCGCGCTGCTGGGCTATGCGCTCGTGTGGCTGCTGTGGCGGTCGAAGCGGCCGCAGGACACTGCGCTCGGGGCCTGAACCCGGCGTACCCGGCCGCGCTGGACGGAACCGGATTCAGTGCGGGCCCGGCCCTGCCGGTCCCCGGGCTCAGGCGCGGGGCTCGACCAGCGGCGCCTCGCGCGGCGGGTCGTCCTGGGCCGACTCGCGCAGCGCCGCGCGAGCCAGCAGGTGCGAAGCCACCGGCAGCGTGACGAGCAGGAAGACCACGATCAGGCCGAGGCGCCAGCTCCAGGCCGCGTCGGCCGCGGCGGCCATGGCGCCCAGGCACACCAGCGCCAGCGCCAGCGTGCCGGCCTTGGTGGCCGCATGCTGGCGCGACAGCGCGTCGGGCAGCACCAGCACGCCCCATGCAGCCAGCACCAGCAGCAGCGCGCCGGCCATCAACAGCACCAGTCCCAGCAGGTTCATCGCATTCCTCCTTGGCGCCCGTGCGCCGTTTCTGAAGCCGCGCGCCGCTCGACGAGGCGCGCCCAGCCGATGGTGGCGACGAAGCCCGCCAGCGCCAGGCCCAGCGCGACGTCCAGGAACGCCGTGTTGCCGGTCTCCAGCGCCGCCGCCACGCACAGCGCCACGGCCCCGGCCAGGAAGATGTCCAGCGCCACGACGCGGTCGGCGGCATGCGGGCCTCGCAGCAGGCACACGGTGGCCAGCATCACCGCCACGAGCGCGGCGGCCACCAGCGCGATCAGGGCCAGGGGGGGCAGGAACGGACTCATGCGCGGTCTCCAAACAGGTCGAGCAGCCCCGGCTCGAAGCGGCGGCGGATGTCGGCCACCAGCGCCGGGGCGTCGCTGGCGTCGAGCAGGTGCAGCAGCAGCTCGCGCCGCTCCATGTCCACGTCGATCACGGTCGTGCCCGGCGTGAGCGAGACCATGCACGACAGCAGCGCCGCGCCGCGCGCGCTCAACGGCGCGAAGCGCATGCGCACCAGTGCCGAGGGTGGCGGCGCGCCGCGGCGCAGCGCACTGCGCAGGATCACGCCCGCGGTCTGCAGGCCCGACACCGGCACCGCGGCCACGAAGTGCAACGCCAGCGCCAGCGCGGCCCGCAGTCTGCGCAGCGTGCCCGCGGCGCCCATGGGCGCCCCCTGCGGGGCGGCCGGGCGGGGGGCCCTCATCGCCCGCTCCCCAGCGCCGCCGCGGCATGCTGCGCATAGTCCGCCAGCAGTTGCGGCTGCAACCCCACGGCCAGCGTCACCGCGGCCAGCGCGGTGCAGGCGGCCCAGGCCGGCCACAGCCGCACGTCGCGCTGCCGCGGCGGCGGCACGTCGGGATGCGGCTTCCAGAAGGCCTCCATCCAGACCTTCATCATCGAGTAGAGCGTGAGCACGCTCACCAGCAGCGCCAGCACGGCCCAGGCCACGCGCTGCTGCGCCATCGCCTCCTGCAGCACCATCAGCTTGGCCCAGAAGCCCGAGAGCGGGGGCACGCCCACCAGCGACAGCGCCGGCACCGCGAACAGCAGCGCCAGCGCCGGGCGCGCGGCGTAGAGCCCGCCGGCGCGGCGCAGGTCAAAGCTGCCCGCGTACACGCACACCAGCCCGGCGACGAGGAAAAGGTTGGCCTTCACGACGATGTGGTGCACCGTGTAGAACAGCGCCGCGGCATGCCCGCCGAGCCCGCCCAGGGCCACGGCCAGCAGGATGTAGCCGATCTGGCTGATGATGTGGAAGGCCAGGATGCGGCGCAGGTCCCAGTGGTAGGCCGCCCCCAGCACGCCGGCGAGCATGGTGGCCGCGGCCACCCAGCCCAGCGCCTGCAGCAGCAGCGCATCCACCGACGGCGCGAACACGTCGCCCAGCGTGCGCAGCAGCGCATACACGCCCACCTTGGTCAGCAGTCCCGCCACCAGCGCCAGCACCGGCGTGGGCAGCGTGTGGTACGCCGCGGGCAGCCAGGCGAAGAGCGGGAAGGCGCCCGACTTCAGCAGCAGCGCCACCATCAGCACCGCCAGCAGTGCCGTCACCAGCGCCGGGGGCAGTTGCGGCGCGGCGGCGGCCAGCGCGTCGAAGTTGAGATGCCCGGTGGCGCCGTAGACCAGCCCCACCGCCGCCAGCAGCAGCAGCGTGCCGAAGAGGTTGAGCGCGAGGTACTTGAAGGCGGCGTCGAGCTGGCGTGGCTGCAGGCCCAGCACGAACAGGCCCAGCGCGCACACCAGCATCACCTCGAACCAGACGTAGAGGTTGAACAGGTCGGCGGTGGCGAAGGCGCCGCCCACGCCGGCGAGCGTGCCGTGCAGCAGCGGCAGCAGCAGCGGGTGGCGCGGGCCGGGGTCCACGTCGCTGCACAGGAACAGCAGCGTCGCCAGCCCCATGAGCGCCGTCACCAGCACCAGCACGCTGCCCAGCGGGTCCAGCGCGAAGCCGATGCCGTAGGGCGTGTCCCAGCCGCCGAAGGCCACCGCCGCGGGCTGCCCGGCCGCGGCGCGCGCCACCAGGGCCAGCGCGCAGCCCAGCAGCAGCAGCGCGCCGGCGAAGCTCAGCGCCCGCTGCAGCCGCGCCTGCCCGGCGCACAGCACGGCCAGCGCCGCGGTGGCCAGCGGCACCAGCACCGGCGTGGCGGCCAGCGCGCTCATGGGAGCACCCTTTCGTCGCGCGGGGCCGTGCTGGGCGAGACGGCGTGACCGTCCGGGAGCGGCCGCACGGGCGGCACGCCCACCCGCCCGTCCTCCAGCGGCGGCTTGACGGGATGGTCCGGCACGGGCTCGGCATGGCGCAACGCCAGCGCGTCGTCGCTGCCCGCGTCGCGCACCAGGCAGCGCACCAGCACCAGCGCGAAGCACAGCAGCGCCAGCCCGATCACGATGGCCGTGAGCACGAGCGCCTGCGGCAGCGGGTTGGCCGCCGCCGCGTCCAGCACCGTGGCCCCGGAGGGCACCAGCGCCGGCTGCGCCGGGCCCAGCCGGCCTGCCGCCAGCAACAGCAGGTTGACGGCAGCGCCGCTGAGCGCCAGCCCCACCACGCAGCGCAGCACGTCGCGCGACAGCGCCAGGTACACCCCGGCCGCCAGCGCGGCCCACACGGCAACGGCGAAGGCCCAGATCATGGCGCGTCCTCCCTGGCGGGCGGGCCGTCCGGGTCGTCGTTGTCATCGAGCAGCGCCAGCGCGTAGCCGCCCAGCGCGCCCCACACGCACAGGAAGACGCCCACGTCGAACAGCAGCACCGTGGAGAGCTTGAGCTGCGTGAAGCCCAGCGGCAGCGTGCCCCACCAGTGCGTGAGGTAGGCCTGGCCCGCGGCCCAGGCCGGCAGCCCCGCGCACAGCGCCAGCAGCACGCCCGCGGCGGCCAGCCTGGCGGGCGAGCGCAGCGGCAGCCGCCGCGCGGCCGCGTCGCTGCCGTGCGCCACCGCCCACAGCACGCTGGCCACCACGGCCAGCAACCCGCCGACGAAGCCGCCGCCGGGCTCGTTGTGGCCGCGCAGCAGCATCGCCACCGCCACGGCCAGGATCAGCACGTACAGCGGGCCGGCCGCGGCTTCGAGCACCACGATGCGGCGGTTCATGGCCGGGCCTCCCGGGCGCGCCGGCGCGCGGCCTGCAGCAGCGGCACGGCCGCCAGCAGCGACAGCAGCACCACGCTGATCTCGCCCAGCGTGTCCAGGGCGCGGAAGTCCACCAGGACCACGTTGACGACGTTGCGCCCGTGGGCCTGCGACACGCTGGCCTCGGCGAAGAAGCGCGTCAGCGCCGTGTCGAAGGCACCGGCATGCACGGCCAGCAGCAGCCCGGTCAGCGCCGTGGCCAGCACCAGCGCCAGCCCCAGCGCACCGGGCCGCAGCAGCGGCTCGGACACGCCCCGGGCACGGCCCTCGCGCGCCAGCGCGCCCAGCACCGCGGCAATGACGATGACGAACACCGTCTCCACCGTGAACTGCGTCAGCGCCACGTCCGGCGCGCCGGCGAAGAGGAACAGCGCCGCGCTGCCGTAGCCCACCAGCCCCGCGGCCAGCAGCAGCACCAGGCGGTCGCGCACGAACAGCGTGGCCAGCGCCCCGGCCACCACGACCAGGCTGCCGCCCAGCACCGGCAGCGGCGGCGCCTCCCAGGCCGGCCAGGGCAGGTCGCGCGCGCCGGCCAGCAGCGCCGCGCCCACGGCCACGCCGGCCACGCCCGCGGCCAGCGCCATGTAGCCCGGCAGCCGCCCGTGCTGCAGCCGGCGCGTGCAGGCCGCGGCCAGGCGCGGGATCGCCGCCAGCGAGCGCTCGTAATGCGCGGCCGGGCTCCAGCGCTGCAGCCACGCGCCCACGGTGTCCATCACGCGATGCAGCGGCTCCCACAGCAGGTACACCGCCGCCCCGATGGCCAGGCTCACGGCGAAGGAGGCGGCCTCGGGCCGCACCAGCTCCGCGAAGTCGGTGCCCAGCGGGCCGCTGCCCGGCGTCATCGCCACGCCCGCGGCGTGCATCAGCGCCTGGGCATAGAGCGGGAACAGCCCCAGTGCGATGCCCAGCAGCGCCAGCACCAGCGGCGGCAGCACCAGCGCCCAGCCACCCTCGTGCGCTTCGGGCGTCTCGCTCACGCCGGGGCGGCGCCAGAACACCCGCACCGCCGCCACGCCGGCCACCGCGACCGCCACGGCGCCGAACACCGCGTAGGCCGCGCGCGCGAAGTCCAGCGCCTCGCCGCTGCTCTTGGCCAGCGCGATCGCGTCCTTGGCCACGTAGCCGAAGGACAGTGGCATGCCCGCCATCGACATGCCCGCCAGCAGCGCCGCGGCCGCCGTCCAGGGCATGGCACGGCGCAGGTTGCCCAGGCGCTCGATGTCGCGCGTGCCGGTGCCGTGGTCGATGTTGCCGGCCACGAAGAACAGCGGCGCCTTGTACAGCGCATGCGCCAGCAGCAGCGCGCCCACCGCCAGCGCCGGGCCCTCGCCGCGCAGGCCCACCAGCAGCACCAGCGTGCCCAGCGTGGCCACCGTGGACCAGGCCAGGATGCGCTTGAGGTCACGCTCGCGCAGCGCCAGCAGCATCCCCCATGCGGCAGTCACCGAGCCCACGGCCTGCAGCAGCAGCGTCCACAGCGGCCAGTGGTCGAAGCCCGGGTCCAGCCGCGCCAGCAGGTACACGCCCAGCTTGACCATGGTGGCCGAGTGCAGGTAGGCCGACACCGGCGTGGGCGCCGCCATCGCGTTGGGCAGCCAGAAGTGGAAGGGCACCTGCGCGCTCTTGGTGAAGGCGCCCGCCAGGATCAGCAGCAGCGCCGCCGTGAGCTGCGGCGTGGCCGGCTCGGCGGGCAGCTGCGCGACGATGGCGCTGATCGAGGACGTGCCCATCGCCTGCGCCAGCAGGATGAAGCCGGCCAGCAGCGCCAGCCCGCCGCTGCCCGTGACCATGAGCGCCTGCTGCGCGGCGCGGCGGCTGGCCTCGCGCGCATGCTCGAAGCCCACCAGCATGAACGACAGCACGCTGGTGGCCTCCCAGAACAGGAACAGCACGAACAGGTCGTCGGCGCTGACGCAGCCGATCATCGCCAGCATGAACAGCGTCAGCAGCACGTACAGCCGCCGCTGCGCCGGGTGGCCCGCCATGTAGCCGCCGGCATAGACGAACACCGCCGTGCCGATGCCCGTGACCATCAGCTGCATCAGCGCGCTCAGGCCGTCGATGCGCCAGGCGAAGGACACGCCCAGCGCCGGCACCCACGCCAGCGCGCCGGCCAGCGGCAGCGGCCGCGTGGCCAGCAGCGCCGCCACCACCACCAGCGCCGTCAGCGGCAGCAGCGTGAAGGCCGCGCGCGCCCACCGGCCCATGGCGTGGGCCTTGGCGGGGGCGGCGACGGCGTCCTCGTGCATGGCGGCTCCTGGGGCGCGCCGCCATGGACGGCGCGGGAACGTGGCCCGGGGCGGATGCCCGGCCTACCGTGCTGGGAGTCGGTCAGGTCCCAAAAAAATCCCGGCCGCCGCACCAAAATTCATCGAATTTTTCGATTTTTTCGTCCGGGCCTGCCGCGGCCGTGCCCGGCACCGGCGACGTGCCCCGCGGCCGGACCGCCCGGGCCGGGCCGCCAGCGCGCTTGCGGCACCGGCACGGTTTAGGTGGTTGCGAAGGCAACACCAAGGCAGCACGAAGGCGACGGCGGGCCCCGACCTTCCCCACCCCGTCGTTTCGGCCCGCATCGCTGCGTCCGGCAGTGAAAGGCACGGAGATCAAATCATCGCTTTTTTCGAACAATTAGAGTTCAAGAATCGAATTTACCCGCTACCCACGGACTCCTAAAGTCAGGCCCGTCGTCACCGCTGTCTTGTCGCAGCAACCCGGGAGAGCAGTATGGAAATCCGAGTACACGTTCCACATGCCCATGCCGGCGACGCGCTGGCCGACCATGCCCGCCGGCGCCTGTTGTACGTGCTGATGCACCGGCAGCACCGCGTGCGGCGCATCGAGGTGCGCCTGGGCGACACGCGCAGCCGCCGCGGCCTGCACGACCACTATTGCGTGATCCAGCTCCAGTTCACCGACGCGCCCGCGCTCACGGTCGTGGACGGTGGCGAGGACCTGTACGACGTGATCGATCGCGCCGCCGACCGCGCAGGCCGGCTGGCAAGCGAGAGGTTGCGCCGGAGCGCCGATGCCGGCGGCCCGGCGCACCGCTTCCCCCGGGCGGCCGACCGGCCTGCCGCCTTCGCCATGCCCTGAAGCCCCACCCTGGAAGGAGACTCCCATGTCCGTACTGAACTTCACCGCCCGCGCCTATGCGCCCAACAGCCCGCACGCCGCCGGCCGCCTCGTGGCCCTGGCGCTGATCGCCAACGGCGAGATCAAGGAGACCGAGTGGGCCGTCCTGCACGGGCTGCAAGCCTGCGAGCAGCTTGGCCTGAGCCAGGGCGAATGGCACGACATCGTGGACGGCCTGTGCGAGGACCTGCTGGCCGGTGCCATCCCCGGAGGCAGTTGCGTCATCGACCAGCACATGCTCGACGACTGGCTGGCCGAGGTGAGCGACCCGGAACTCCAGCACCGGGTGATCCGCCTGTGCGCCGACGTGATCGCCGCGGACGGCTACGTCGAGCATGGAGAATCGGTGGTGCTGCGCTGCGCGCTGGAGCGCTGGGTGTTGCCCGTGGAGGAGCAGGCACGCATGGAGCCCATGCTCTACGGCCTGGACTTCCAGGTCGTGCCGCGGCAGTCCTGCGCGGCGTCGGGCCCGGCCCACGGAGCGCACGTCTAGGAGACGGTGCCCCGATCCGGCTACTGCCGGATCGAAACCGCTGAAAGTTGATCTTGTTGCCCAGTCGTTCCAAGCCGCTTCCGCGTGAGCGTCGTGTTCCGATCGACCTTGCACTGCAGGGCGGCGGTGCGCATGGCGCCTTCACCTGGGGCGTGCTGGACCGGCTGCTGCAGGAACCCGGCCTGGAGCTGGCGGGCATCAGCGGCACCAGCGCTGGCGCGGTCAACGCGGTGGCGCTGGCCTCGGGACTCGCGCAGGACGGGCGCGAAGGCGCGCGCGCGGCGCTGCGGCGCCTGTGGACCGGCATCGCCGACATCGGCGGCTGGCACGGCTGGGTCCGCGCCGCGGCGCTGCCCGGTGCCGCCACCGCGCCCTGGATCGCGCCCGTGCAGCACTGGTGCGAGGCATGGCAGGACGTCTGGCGCGACGCGTGGGCTCCCGCGTTGGGACAGACGGTTTCGCCCTACCTGAGCAATCCGCTGAACCTCAACCCGTTGCGCGACCTGCTGGAGCGCGTCATCGACTTCGACTGCGTCCGGCGCAGCGGCGGGCCGCGGCTGTTCATCGCCACGACCCATGTGCGCAGTGGTCACCTGCGCATCTTCCGGCAGCACGAGATCAGCGTTGACGTGGTGCTGGCCTCGGCCTGCCTGCCGCTGCTGTTCCAGGCCGTCGAGATCGACGGCCAGGCCTACTGGGATGGAGGCTTCGCCGGCAACCCCTCGCTGCTGCCGCTGATCATGGAGAGCCCGGCCGACGACCTGCTGCTGGTGCAGCTCAATCCCAGGCAGTGCGAATCGGTGCCGACCACGGCGCGCCGCATCGTCGATCGCATGAACGAGATCACCTTCAATGCCAGCTTGCTCAAGGAGCTTCGCGCCATCGGCCTGATGAAGCAGATCATCGAGGACGAGGGCCGTTGCGCCAGGCGCGTGCGCTCACCGCTGTACCGGCGCATCCAGGCACTGCGCGTGCACCGCATCGACAGCCAGGACCGGCTGCCGCGGCTGGGCGCATCGTCCAAGCTCGACACGCGCTGGCGCTTCCTGTCGCGCCTGCACGGCATCGGCGTCGACGCCGCGTCGCAGTGGCTGGGCCAGCACCGCGACGACCTGGGCCGCAGATCGAGCATGGACCTGGCCACGGAGTTCGATGCATGACGGCGCCCCCGTTCCTGCGCTGGAGGCCCGCATGATCAGCATGGCGGGCATCGTGCTGTCGCTGGTGCTGCTGATGGCGCTGGCCTATCGCGGCGTCAGCGTGCTGATCCTGGCGCCGGCCATGGCGCTGCTGGCCGCGCTGTTCAGCCCGGACGCGCCGCTGCTGGCCAGCTACACGCAAGTCTTCATGAAGGCGCTGGCGGGATTCGTGGCGGCCTTCTTCCCGCTGTTCCTGCTGGGTGCGGTGTTCGGCAAGCTGATGGAGGCCAGCGGCGCGGCGCGCACGATCGCGCATGCCATCGTGCACGCGCTGGGGACGCGGCACGCCATCCCGGCCATCGTGCTGGCGTGCGCGGTGCTCACCTACGGCGGCGTGTCGCTGTTCGTGGTGGCCTTCGCTGTGTTCCCGATCGCCGCCGCGCTGTTCCGCGAGGCCGATGTGCCCAAGCGCCTGATACCGGCCACGATCGCGCTGGGCGCCTTCACCTTCACGATGACCGCGCTGCCCGGCACGCCCGCGATCCAGAACGCGATCCCGATGCCCTACTTCGGCACCACGCCCTTCGCCGCGCCTGGCCTGGGTCTGATCGGCGGCACGGTGATGGCGCTGCTGGGCGGCTGGTGGCTGCAGCGCAGGGCAGCGTCGGCGCGCGCGGCCCGCGAGGGCTACGGCGGCGACGGGCCCGACGAGGAGCCCCCGCGCGCGGACCCGGCCCCCGACGGGCCTGCCGCGGCCGGCCACGCCGCGCTGGCACGCGCGCTGGCGCCGGTCGTCCTGGTCATCCTCCTCAACTACGTGCTGTCGAGCTGGCTGTGGCCGGCGCTGAACACGGCGTACCTGGCCGAGCCGCGCTTCGGCGCCACCACCATCACCGCGCTGCGCGGGGTCTGGGCCGTCATCGGCGCGCTGGCCGGCGCGATCGCCCTGCTGGTGCTGCTGCACCGGCGGGAGCTGCCACAGCTGCGCGCAACGCTCGACGAGGGTGCGGCCTCCTCGGTGCTGCCGCTGCTCAACACGGCGTCGCAGGTCGGCTACGGCGCCGTGATCGCCTCGCTCGCGGGCTTCGCGCTGGTGCGCGACGCGGTGCTGGATCTCGCGCCGGGCAATCCCCTGGTGTCGATCTCGGTGGCCGTCAACCTGCTCGCCGGCATCACCGGGTCGGCTTCAGGCGGCATGAGCATCGCGCTGCAGGCGCTGGGGAACACCTGGCTGGAGATGGGGCGTGCCGCGGGCATCGGGCCCGATCTGCTGCACCGCGTGACGGCCATCGCCACCGGCGGCCTCGACGCGCTGCCGCACAATGGTGCGGTGATCACGTTGCTGGGCATCTGCAAGCTCACGCACCGCCAGTCCTACGGCGACATCGCCGTCGTCGCCGTGGTGATCCCGGTAGCCGCGCTGGCCGTCGTCGTGGTGCTGGGGAGCCTGTTCGGATCGTTTTGAAGTTCCGGGTGTTCCTGCCTCGCGGCGCGCCGGCTTCGGCTCGGCGGGCGCCGCGGCCGTCAGGAGACACAATGTCCGGCGCGAGACCGCCAGCGTCGTGTCCGGATTCACGCAAGCTCATGCACGAGCGGCATGACGTTCCTGCCAACAACTCGACCAAGGGATCAGCTTGAATACTTGTGCAACCAAGGCATTCAGCCGCTCGAATGCCTTCAGTCTCCCGGATGAAGCCGGGCTGCGGCCGCCGTGCCGCGAGGCCGGCCGTTGCGCCCGCAAGCCGCCGGGCCGGTGCTTCGCCAGCGTGATGCAGGTCCGGCCTGCCGTCGGCGCATGAGCACCGTACTCCTGTTCGCCGCTGGCCTGGTCGCGCTGGTGCTGGGCGCCACGGCGCTGGTGCGCGGCGCCTCGCTGCTGGCGCTGCGCCTGGGGATCTCGCCGCTGGTGGTGGGCCTGACGGTGGTTGCCTTCGGCACCAGCGCGCCGGAGATGGCCGTTTCCACCGGGGCGGTGCTGTCCGGGCGCACGGCGCTGGCCGTGGGCAACGCGGTGGGCAGCAACATCTTCAACGTGCTGTTCATCCTGGGCCTGGCGGCCGTGATCACGCCGCTGGCGGTCCACCGGCAGGTGATCCGGCAGGAGGCGCCGATCATGATCGGCGGCGCCGTGCTCCTGATGGTGCTGGGGCTCGACGGCGAGGTGGCGCTCTTCGACAGCTCGCTGCTGCTGGGCCTGCTGGTGGCCTACACGGTGTTCCTGGTGCGGCAATCGCGCCACGAGGCCGCGCAGGAGTCGCCGGGCGGCGATGCGCCGGCGCCGGCCGCTGCCGGCGCCTGGGACGCGCGGCTGCCGGTGCAGATCGCGCTGATCGTGGCCGGGCTGGCGCTGCTGGTGGTGGGCTCGGACGCGATGGTGTCCGCCGCCGTGGTGTTCGCCCGCGCGCTGGGCCTGAGCGACACCGTGATCGGGCTGACCATCGTGGCGGCGGGCACCTCGCTGCCGGAGGTGGCCGCCTCCGTCACGGCCAGCCTCAAGGGCGAGCGCGACATCGCCGTGGGCAACGTGGTGGGCAGCTGCGTCTTCAACATCTTCGGCGTGGTCGGCCTGGCCGGCCTGGCCGCCTCGCTGGGTGCCGCGGGCGCGCTGCCGGTGCCGACGGACCTGCTGCGCTTCGACCTGTGGGTGATGCTGGCGGCGCTGGTGGCCTGCCTGCCCGTGTTCCTCACCGGGCGCGAGATCGCTCGCTGGGAGGGCGTGCTGTTCCTGGGCTACTACGCCGCCTACACCGCGTACCTGATCCTGGCCGCGCAGCGCCACGTCGGCGCCGACGCCTTCGCCGACGCCATGCTGGGCTTCGTGGTGCCGCTGACGATCGTGACGCTGGGTGTGTCGCTGGTGAGGCGCACCACGCAACAGCCCTGACCCGGAACTTCTCCCATGCACCCATTGCTTCTTGTCGTGCTGTTGCCGCTGCTGCTGGGGCCGCTGTGCGCCTGGGCCGGCCGCGGCTTCGAGCCCTTAGCCAAGCGGCGCGCCGCCTGGCTGGCCGCGGCGATCACGGGCTCCGCGCTGGCGCTGCTGCTGTCCCAGGCCGGTGCCGTCTTTGACGGGCAGACGCTCCTGTGGCAGCAGCCCTGGATGCCGGCGGTCGGGCTGAACCTGGGCCTGCGCCTGGACGGGCTGGCGCTGATGTTCGGCTGCCTGATCACGGCCATCGGGCTGCTCGTGATCCTCTACGCCGCCTACTACCTGGGCGCGCAGGACCCGCCGGGCAAGCTCTACGCGCTGCTGATGCTGTTCATGGCGGCCATGCTGGGTGTGGTGCTGTCCGACAACCTGCTGCTGCTGGTCGTGTTCTGGGAGCTCACCAGCATCTCCTCGTTCCTGCTGGTGGGCTACTGGAACCACCGCGCCGAGGCGCGCGCCGGTGCGCGCATGGCGCTGGCCGTCACCGGCGGGGGCGGCCTGGCGCTGCTGGCCGGCGTGGTGCTGCTGGGGCAGATGGCGGGCAGCTACGAGCTGTCGGAGCTGCTGACGCAGCGCGAGCGCATCCAGGCCGACGCGCGCTATCCCGTGGCGCTGCTGCTGATCCTGCTGGGCTGCTTCACCAAGAGCGCGCAGTGGCCCTTCCACTTCTGGCTGCCCGAGGCCATGGCCGCGCCCACGCCGGTGTCGGCCTACCTGCACTCGGCCACCATGGTCAAGGCCGGCATCTTCCTGCTCATGCGGCTGTACCCGGTGCTGGGCGGCACGCTGCTGTTCGAGGCGGTGGTGGCCGCCACCGGGCTGCTGACCATGGCCTTCGCCGCCTACGTGGCCGTGTTCAAGCACGACCTCAAGGGGCTGCTGGCCTACTCCACGATCAGCCACCTGGGCCTGATCATGTTCCTCATCGGGCTCAACAGCCCGCTGTCGGCGGCCGCCGCGGTGTTCCACGTGCTCAACCACGCCACCTTCAAGGCCTCGCTCTTCATGACTGCCGGGATCATCGACCACGAGACCGGCAGCCGCGACATGCGCCGCCTCGGCGGGCTGCTGCCCATGCTGCCCTGGACCGGGACGCTGGCCATGGTGGCCGCCGCGGCCATGGCCGGCGTGCCGCTAGCCAACGGCTTCATCTCCAAGGAAATGTTCTTCGCCGAGGCGGCCGACCTCGCCGCCATCCCGGGCTGGGGCCTGCTGGTGCCGGTGGTGGCCACCTTCGGCGGCATCTGCTCGGTGGCGTACTCGCTGCGCTTCGTGCACGACGTGTTCTTCAACGGCCCGCCGCAGAACCTGCCCAACATGCACCCGCACGAGCCGCCGCTGTTCATGAAGCTGCCCGTGATCCTGCTGGTGGTGGTGTGCCTGGTGGTGGGGATGCAGCCGGCCGTGATGGCGCCGCTGGTCGGCGTGGCCGCCGCGGCCGTGCTGGGCCAGGCGCCACCGGCGTTCCACCTGGCGCTGTGGCACGGCTTCAACCTGCCGCTGTTCATGAGCCTGCTGGCGCTGGCGGGCGGCATCGCGATGTACTTCGCCCTGCTGCACCGCTTCGACCTGCACCTGAACCACCCGCGCGGCTGGACCGGGCGGCTGTTCTTCACACACGCGATCGACGGCCTGTTCGAGGGCGCGCAGCGCCTGGTGGGCACCCTTGAGAACGGCTCGCTGCAGCGCTACGCGGCCTGGCTGATGGGCTCGGCCATCGTGCTGGGCGCGCTGCCCTTCCTCGGCGGCGCGGTGCTGGACAGCGGCGATCGCCCGCTGCTGGCCGCGCCGCCGCCCGCGCTGGCGGCGTGGGCGCTGCTCATTGCCGCGGGCGTGGCGCTGCTGCGCAGCCACCGCGACCGGCTGCTGGCGGTGGTGCTGGTCGGCGTGGTCGGGCTGGTCACGGCACTGGCCTTCGTCGGCCTGTCGGCGCCGGACCTGGCGCTGACGCAGCTGTCGGTGGAGCTGGTGTCCACCGTGCTGCTGCTCATGGGACTGGCACTGCTGCCACAGCGCACGCCGCGCGAGTCCGGCGCGCGGCGCCGGCTGCGCGACGCGGTGCTGGCCGGCGCCGGCGGGCTGGGCGTGGGCGCGCTGGCCTGGCTGATGCTCACCCGCGACCATGCCTCGATCGCCTGGTACTTCCTGGACCGGGCAGTGCCCGGCGGCGGCGGCACCAACGTGGTCAACGTGATCCTGGTGGACTTCCGCGGCTACGACACCTTCGGCGAGATCACGGTGCTGGCCATCGCCGCCGTGGGCGTGCTGGCGCTGCTGCAGAACTTCACGCTGCAGCGCGCGCCCGTGGACGCCGAGGGGCGGCCCTGGAGCTTCACGCAGCCGCCGCTGATGCTGCGCCTGGCCGCCCGGCTGGTGCTGCCGCTGGCGCTGGTGGTCAGCGTCTACCTGTTCTGGCGCGGCCACAACCTGCCCGGCGGCGGCTTCATCGCCGGGCTAGTGACGGCCGTGGCACTGGTGCTGCAGTACATGGCGCAAGGGCAGGCCCGTGCCGAGGCACTGCTGGGCGCCGCGGGCGGCGGGCGCTACGTGCGCGTGATCGCGCTGGGCCTGGCCATCGCCGGGCTCACCGGCCTGGGCGCGCTGTTCCTGGGCCATCCCTTCCTCACCAGCGCCCACGGCCACCCCACGGTGGCGCTGCTGGGCGAGCTGCCGCTGGCCACGGCGGCGCTCTTCGACCTGGGCGTCTACATCACGGTGGTGGGCGCGACGCTGCTGATGCTGTCGGTGCTGGGCGCGGCCAGCCGGGAGACCCGCGCATGACGATCTCGATGGAATTCCTGCTGGCCAGCGGCATTGGCTGGGTCACTTTCTGCGGGCTGTGGCTGCTGCTGCGCGGGCGCAGCTTCCCGGCGGTGCTCGGTCTGACGCTGCTGGGCTATGCCGTGAACCTCTTCATCTTCGCCAGCGGGCGGCTGTGGCGCGACGCGGCGCCGATCCTGGCTGGCGACGGCCCCTACGCCGACCCGCTGCCGCAGGCACTGGTGCTCACGGCCATCGTCATCGGCTTCGCCACGACCGGCTTCGTCATCGAGCTGGCGCTGCGCGGCCGCCACGACAACGGCACCGACCACGTGGACGGGAAGGAGCCCGGGGCGCCCGCCACGGTCGAGCCGCACGGCACACCCGGGCCCTCCGGGACGCCCGGCGCCACCGGCAAGGAGGCCGCATGACCCTCATGGACCACCTGCCCATCCTGCCGGTACTGCTGCCCGCAGCCACCGCGATGCTGCTGCTGGCCCTGGGCGACGCGCGGCTGCGCGCCACGCGCGTCGTGGCTCTCGTCTCCGCGACGCTGGCGCTGCTGCTGTCGGCGGCGCTGCTGCGCCAGGCCGACGCCGGGGCGCTGCTGGTCTACCGGCTTGGCGACTGGCCCGCCCCCTTCGGCATCGCGCTGGTGGTGGACCGGCTCTCGGCGCTGATGAGCCTGCTCACCGCCGTGGTGGCGCTGCCCGTGCTGCTCTATGCCTCCTCGGGCTGGGACGCGCGCGGGCGCCACTTCCACGCGCTGTTCCAGTTCCAGCTCATGGGGCTGCATGGCGCCTTCGTCACCGGCGACCTCTTCAACCTGTTCGTGTTCTTCGAGGTGCTGCTGATCGCCAGCTACGTGCTGATGCTGCACGGCCTGGGCCGCGAGCGGCTGCGTGCCGGGCTGCACTACGTGGCGCTGAACCTGGCCGCCTCGGTGCTGTTCCTGATCGGCGTGGCGCTGATCTACGCCGGCACCGGCACGCTGAACCTGGCAGACCTCGCGCTGCGCGTGCCGCAGGCCACCGGCACGGACGCCGCGCTGCTGCAGGCGGGCGCCCTGATCCTCGTGGCCGTCTTCGGCTTCAAGGCGGCGCTGGTGCCGCTGTCGCTGTGGCTGCCCGCGACCTATGCGGCGGCCAGCGCGCCGGTGGCCGCGCTGTTCGCGCTCATGACCAAGGTCGGCGTGTACGCGATGTGGCGCGTGCACGGCGTGGCCTTCGGCGCGAGCGCGGGCGAGTCGGCGCTGCTGGCGCAGCCGCTGCTGCTGCCGCTGGCGCTGCTGACCTGTGCGCTGGGCGTGGCCGGCGCGCTGGCCGCGCACAGCCTGGCGCGGCTGGTGGCGTGGCTCAACGTCGCCTCGGTGGGCACCATCCTGGCCGGGCTGGGGCTCTACGGCAGCGGCGCCTGGGCCGCGGCGCTGTACTACCTGCCCGGCAGCACGCTGGTGGTGGCGCTGCTGTTCCTGCTGTCGGAGCTGCTGGGCCGCCAGCGCGGCGCGTCGGCCGACACGCTGGAGCCTGCCCCCATCGTGGCACAGCCGGTGCTGCTGGGCCTGATGTTCCTGTTGGCGGGCGTGGCCATCGCCGGGCTGCCGCCGCTGCCGGGCTTCGTCGGCAAGGTCATGCTGATGCAGGCCGCCGCCGGCCACGCCTGGGTGGCCGGCGTGTGGGCGGTGCTGCTGCTCATGGGGCTGGGCTCGCTGCTGGCGCTGGCGCGCGCGGGCAGCGTGCTGTTCTGGCAGGCGCGCGCGGGCGACGACGGTGGTGCCGGCGGCGCGCCGGCGACGGCGCGCTGCCTGGCCGCCGTGCTGCTGTTGCTGGCCGCCAGCGTGGCGCTGAGCCTGGGCGCCGGCCCGGTGCAGCGCTACACCCAGGCCGCGGCGCAGCAGCTTGGCGACGTCGAGGGCTACGCCCGGGCGGTGCTGCAGCCGCGCGACGGCACGGGCACGCCGGCCCGCCCCTACACCGGCCAATCCAACGACGAGGAGACGCGGCGATGAAGCGCTGGCTGCCCCATCCCGTGCTGTCGCTGCTGCTGGCGGCCGTGTGGCTGCTGCTGCAGCAGAGCCTGGCGCTGCCCCAGCTGCTGACGGCCGCCGTGCTGGCGCTGCTGTTGCCACGGCTGCTGCACGGCTTCCTGGATGACCCCGTGCACCCGCGCGCCTGGGGCACGGCGCTGCGGCTGGCACTGCGGGTGCTGTGGGACATCCTCGTGGCCAACCTGGCCGTGGCGCGCCTGGTGCTGTCGCCCGGGGCGCGGCCCCAGCCGGCCTGGTTGCGCATACCGTTGCGAATACAACATCCGACCGGCATCACGCTGCTGGCCACCATCATCACCACGACGCCGGGCACGGTGTCGTGCCTGGTGGACGAGGCGCGCGGCGAGCTCGCGGTGCACGCCCTGGACTGTCCCGACCCGCAGGCCATGGTGGCCGAGATCCGCCAGCGCTACGAGTCACCGCTGATGGAGATATTCCCATGATCCTGGACTGGGCCCTGAACTTCGCCCTGGGCGCCGTGGCGGTGGCGATGCTGCTGTGCGGCTGGCGGCTGCTGCGCGGCCCGACGTTGCCCGACCGCATCCTGGCGCTGGACACGCTCTACATCAACGCCGCGGCGCTGGCGGTGCTGGCCGGGCTGCAGGCGCGCACCGCGCTGCTGTTCGAGGCGGCGCTGATCATCGCGCTGCTGGGCTTCGCCTCGACCGTGGCGCTGGCGCGCTACGTGAGCCGCGGCGACGTCATGGAATGAGGGAGCTGCTGATGCCTGACTTGATCGTTGAATGGATCGTGGCCGTGCTGCTGGTGGTGGGCGGCGCCTTCGCGCTGATCGGGGCCATCGGCCTGGTGCGCTTTCCGGACTTCTTCATGCGGCTGCACGCCCCCACCAAGGCCACGACGCTGGGGGTGGGCGGGATGCTGCTGGCGAGCATGGTGTTCAGCTGGAGCCAGGGCCTGCCCGGGCTGCACGAGCTGCTGATCACGCTGTTCCTGTTCATCACGGCGCCGGTGTCGGCCAACCTGATGGCGCTGGCCGCGCTGCACCTACGCGTGCCGTCGCGGGCCCCGGAGCCCGACGACCTGCGGCGCGACTGAGATACAAGCCGGCGCCTGACTCGCTGCTGCCTGGCGCGAGGGTCCTGGCACATCGGGCATTGAACTGCCGCTCGCTGCCGACGCGGCGACAGGCGAGCAGCGGCTCGACTATCCCTGGTCGTCGCGCCCCAGGCCCCACTGCTCCACCACGCGGTGCAGTACCGTCGACTCGCGCGGCCCCACGGTTCCGTCCGCGCCGACCAACCCTGCGCAAAGCTCCAGCACCAGCTGGCGTAGCGAGGGCTCGTCCACGGCCTCCAGCCATTGCGCCAGCGTGCCGGCATCCAGTGCAGCGCCGTCCCGGGCAGGCGTGGCCGCCTGCAGGGCCTGGCGCGTTTGCTCGACGGTATCCTGCCACTGCGCCGCCGTCAGGCCCAACCGCTCCAGGACGCGGAGTTCGCGCAGCACATCGAGTTCAGGTTCGTTGATCTCGCCGTTGGCCAGCAGCGCCAGGGCCACGATGCGGGCAGCGGCGTGGACACGCTCGTCCGCTGCTCCCGTTGGATTGATGCCTGCGGGTTTCATGGCTGCTCCTGTCATCGACATTGCGCGCGGTGCAATGCGTGTCTCTGACCAGCACGGGATGGGCCCGGATCCCGCACGGTGCCGCAACAGAGCCGGTCCACACCACGATCGACCACCACGCGCAGGCCGGTGTCACGGCCAACGGCGCATGGGAGTTACCAAGTCAACGGCGCCCATGATTCCAGGCACCCGCCTTGCCAGCGCGCCGTTGCACCGGCAATGAGGAGCTGCCCGCCTCGCCGTGCCCGGAGTGCACCTTGGAACTGTTCGTCTCAGCCTGCGTGATCATTGCCGTCGTGCTGTGGGGGGTGCTGGCACCCCAGAGCCTGGCCGCGGTCTTCGACAGCGCATTGAGCCTCCTCACCCGCAACTTCGGCTGGTTTTACCTGTGGGTGGTGCTGGCCCTCGTCATGGCTGCCATCGTGCTGGCCACGGGCCGCCATGGCCAGCTTCGGCTGGGCGGCGACGACGAAGAGCCGGAGTTCTCCCTGGGCGCTTGGTTCGCCATGCTGTTCGCCGCTGGCATGGGCATCGGCCTGGTGTTCTGGGGCGTCGCCGAGCCGATTTCCCACTACGGCGAGCCGCCGCCAGGAATCGCCGCGCGGACGCCGGAAGCAGCCAATGCCGCCATGCGCTACAGCTTCTTCCATTGGGGACTGCATCCCTGGGCGGTCTACAGCGTCGTGGCGCTGGCCATCGCGTTCTTCCAGTTCCGCCACGGCGGCGCGGCGCTGGTGAGCACCAGCGTGAAGACGCTGCCCTGGGCGGGGCTGCGGCGCCTAGCGCCGGTGGCGAACATGCTGGCCGTCATTGCCACGGCCTTCGGCGTCGCGGCCTCCCTCGGCATGGGCGCGCTGCAGATCAACAGCGGCCTGGCGGCCGTCGCCGGCCTGCCCGTGGGCCCGGCATGGCAGGTGGGCATCATCGTCGTCACCACCGTGCTGTTCCTGGCCTCGGCGGTCACCGGCGTGACGCGGGGCATCAAGTGGCTGTCCTCGTTCAACCTCGCGCTGGCCGGCCTGCTGGCGCTGGCCGTGCTGATGCTGGGACCCACCGTCGTCATCATCGACACCTTCACCAACACGCTGGGCAGCTACCTCAGCGAGCTGGTGCGCATGAGCCTGCGCATGACGCCCTTCCGCGACAGCACCTGGGTAGGCAGTTGGACCCTCTTCTACTGGGCCTGGTGGGTGTCCTGGTCGCCCTTCGTGGGGCTGTTCATCGCGCGCGTGTCGCGCGGCCGCACCATTCGCGAGTTCATTCTCGGCACGGTGGCGGTGCCGGCATTGGCGGCCTTCGTCTGGTTCTCGGTCTTCGGCGGCACGGCGCTGCACCTGGAAATTGCGCACGGTGTGCCCTTGAGCGCCGCGGTGGACGCCGACGTGTCCACCGCGATGTTCACCTTGTTCGACACCCTTCCCCTGGGCGCGCTCATGTCCGGCGTGGCGACGCTGCTGGTGCTGGTGTTCTTCGTCACCTCGGGTGACTCGGCCACGCTGGTGCTGGGCATGATGAGCACGGGCGGCAACCAGAACCCGCCGGCCCGGGTAAAGATCATCTGGGGCCTGCTGGTGTCGGGCATTGCCATCAGCCTGCTGCTTGCCGGTGGCATCCAGGCCGTGCAGACGGCAACCATCGTGTTTGCGTTGCCCTTCACCCTCATCATGCTGCTGATGGTCGTCGCGCTGTGGCGCGGCGTGCGCGCGGACTGGGCAGCGCACGAGCGCCACGAACGCGTGCTGCGGCGCCGGCTCGAGGACCTGTCGGCCGAACCGCATGGCAATCCGCCGGAGAAGCCGTGAGCGCGTGGGAACTCCTGGGGGCGCTCGGCCGCAGCTACCTGTTCGTGCTCGCCGCGCTGCTGCCCATCCTCAACCCGACGGCGACGGCACCGATCTTCCTGAGCATGACGGAGGGGGCGAGCGCCTCCACCCGGCGGCTGTTGGCGCGCCGCATCGCGCGCAACACGGTCCTGCTGCTGATGGGCTCGATGCTGGTGGGTTCGTACGTGCTCGACTTCTTCGGCATTTCGCTGTCCATCGTCCGCGTGGGTGGCGGCCTGATCGTGGCCACGGCGGCCTGGCGGCTGCTGTCGCCCAGTCAGCAGCCGCTGGACCAGGGCAGCGGCATCGCCGAGGCCTTCACCCCTGAGCAGGCAAGCCGCCAGGCCTTCTACCCGCTGACCTTTCCCATCAGCTGTGGCCCGGGTTCCATCGCGGCGGCCATCACTGTCGGCGTGACGCTGCCCAATCCGCGCATGGCGCTGTCGCTGGCAAGCCTGTCAGGAGGCGTACTCGCACTGGTCTGCGTCGGCGTGCTGATGTACTTCGCGTTTCGCTACGCGCAGCACCTTCTGAAGCCGTTAGGCGAGGCGGGCACGGTGGTCTTCCTGCGGCTGTCGGCGTTCATCCTGTTATGCCTGGGCGTGCAGATCGTCTGGGTCGGGGTGAGCGAGCTGCTCCTGGAGGTGATGATCCGAGCCGGGCAGACCGTCAACCGGTGAACGCGGCCAGATCCGATGCCCGCCGATTCTTCGAGCATCCCACCCTCCGCCGTGAGCACCGCGCTTCGTCTGTGGCGCTGACAACTCAAGCCGCCGCTTTCATCAATAACGCCTTCTGAACGCGGGCGATTCCGGTTCCGATCCGCCAAACGCCCAGCCCGGCGACGCAGTGATGCCCACCCTGCACGGCGAGCCGAGTGTCCGCTCACGGCTGGCAAGAGCACCATCCTGAGGCGGTGGCAACCCTGACCAAGCTTGATAAGACCAATTATCAACATCCCAATAATTTCAACGAACAATGACGGACCACTCTCGGCTTTCGGGAAAGTTTTGGCGCGTCAATCACTTGGCTCCTGCAGGACAAGCCGCGGCATCCGCAGCGTGGCCTGGCTCGGCTTTCGACAGGCCTGTGGTGCCCCGGCAAATGCATCGCACAACGTGCGTGAGCCGCGGCTGGGGGCTCGGCCTTCGACAGGCAGCAAGGCTGCCCCCGATTCTTCGAGAACTCCGTATCCCTACGGAGCGTTCTGGACAGTGCGCTCCAGCCGGTCCATGTCAAAACCCTGGCGGCGCAGGCGCTGCATCAGGGCCTCGAAGGCGGCGGGATCCACGGCCGGGGTCCGCGACAGGATCCACAGGTACTCGCGCGCCGGATCGCCCACGGCAGCCAGTTGGTAGGCGTCATCTAGGTCCAGCACCCAGTAGTCGCCCCATACGAAGGGCAGCCACGACAGCCAGCGCGGTGCGAAGCGCACCTGCAGCTTCGGCGAAGAGGTTTCGCCGACCTGCCGCGCCACGCCCACCGCTTCCTCGATTTGCCCGTCTGCAAGCCGGCAGCGGTTGACCACCTCGACGCGACCATCGGGGCGCAAGGCGTACCGGGCGCTCGTGTCGGCCACACACTTGGCCTGGAAGCGGTTCGGAAACTTGGCGATCTCGAACCAGGGGCCCATGTACCGGGGCACATCCAGGGCCGGGATGGTTGTCACCCCGTGCCCTGCAGGCTTCGCAGGCTCGCCGGCACCATCCTGCGCGCCGGCACCCACCGCCGCCAGCAGCAGAGCCGTGGCGGCTGCGCGTTGCAGCATCGTTGTCAAAGAGTTCGTCGTTCTCGTGTCCATGGCTTTTCCGTACAGCACCACGCCTTTGTCGATCCACTCGCCGTGTCTTGAGCATCGTTGTCACCGTTCGAACCGGTGAAGGCGCGTGGCAGCGAAAATGCGGGATGAACAGCAGCACGCCCTTGCCCGCCCAGCCGCGCAATCCCCTGCATGGTGTCACGCTGGAGATGATCGTCACCGCACTGGTCGAACGCTACGGCTGGGCCGGATTGGCCGAGCGCGTGCCGGTGCGATGCTTCAGCAGCCAGCCCAGCGTGACGTCCAGCCTGAAGTTCTTGCGCAAGACGCCCTGGGCCCGCGAGAAGGTCGAAAGCCTTTACCTGTTCATGCTGCGCGAGCAGCGGCGCGAAGCTCGGCCCTGAGATCCGCGCCGTGCAGCGGTCAGGCCGCCCTGCCCGGCCTCCCGGGCCGCGAGCGAAGGCGAAGCTGTTTCAGCGGCCGGCCCCACCAGGCGGAACGTCGCCGCGGCGCAGCGCCTCTACCAACTCTCCGTCGCCCAGGCTGCGTGCCAGGCGCTGTGCCAGGTCGTGCAGGAACTCCGCCAGTGCCGCCCCGTCGGGACGCTGCTGCTGGAGCCGGGCTTCCGCCGCCAGCCGGGTAACGTCCTGCCGTGTCCACAGCGCCTCGGCTGCCGCTGCCGGCCTGGGAACCATCTGCCGGGGCGCAGGGGTGCTGTACGGTACAGCGGCCGGTGCTGGTGCTGGTGTCGGCGCAGCCGGGCCCGCTAACACGGCCGGCGCCGTGGTGGCGCGGGTGCTGTACGGTACAGCACCCTTTCGAGCCGCCTTGCCGGTGATGGCGGCGAAGACCTGCGCGGCGGCCAGCCCTGCCTGCGCGGCCAGCCGCGCGGCCGCCAGCGTGGCATCGCGGTCGCGCTGCACCGCTTCGGCCAGGTCGCTGGCCCAAGCGAATTGCACTGCCAGCGGCGAGCCGAAGGCCGACAGCAACTCCTCGGGCAGCTCCGCCACCTTGATGGCGCGGCTGACGTTGCCCGAGTCGGCCCCCACGGCCACGGCCAGCATGCGCTGCGAGGGGAAGAGCCCTTCCTGCAGCGCGCGGCGGTACATCACGCCCTGCTCGTAGGCGCTGAGGTTCTTGCGCGACCGGTTTTCCCGGTCCATCTCGGCGAACAGCGCGCGATCGTCGAGCTCAGCCACCACCGCCAGCACCGGTAGCCCGAGTTCCAGACAGGCCCGGTGGCGCCGGTGTCCGAACACGATCTCGTAGCACGCACCGTCGCCGGCCGGCGTGCGCAGCGGCCGTACCTTGATCGGCTGGACATTGCCGCCCGCCCCCGCAATCTCGGCCTTGAGGTCGGCGAAGTCCTCGCCGTCGAACGAGCTCGCATGCCGGTTGGCCCAGCGGCTGGCGCGCACCAGGCGCGCGTCCAGCGGCTGCGCACCGCGCTCGCCTTCGAGCTGCTGCACCTGGGCCCGCAGCGAGTGCAGCTCCTGCGCCAGGCCCGCATGGCGCATCACACCGGTGACGGGCTCCGGCGCCGCGGCCGGCGCGGCCGGCGCAGCCCCCAGAGGCGGCAGGTCGAACTTGATGCCCTTCCCTTTGCTGACCGCGCTCATGCCGCCACTCCCCGGGCCAGCTGGCGGCGCCAGGCCTTGACGCAGTGCACACCGATGGCGTCGGCAAGCCGGTCCGCCGCGTCGGTGGCACGGCGCACCGTGCGGCTGGTGCCCACCGCCTCGTCGTAGACGGTGCCGAAGTTGGCACTGGCCGCGCCGGCGGCGGCACTCTTTGGAATCTCCACGGGCAGCAGCCTCTCGGCATAGGCCGCAGCCATCCACTCCCGCACCGTGCTGCCGGCAGCGTCCGTGGTTTCGACCCGCGTCGGCAGGATGCTGATGAAGTCGAAGCGCTTGCCCTGCGCCGCCGGCAGGCGGGCCGTCAGGTCGCCGAACAGTTGCCAGAACTGTGCACTGCTGGCGAAGTCGAGCGCGTTGGGCGGCAGCGGCATCAGGATGCCGTCGGCCGCCATGAGCACGTTGATCGTCATGTACGACAGCGCCGGCGGCGTGTCCATGATGATCACGTCGTAATCCCGGCGCAGCTCGCGCAGGCCCAGTTCCAGCACACGCCAGTACTGGAAGCCCGCGTCCATCACCATGCGCCCGGACAGCTCGAACTCGGCGCCGAACAGCAGCGGCGCCGCCGCCACCAGGTCGATGCCCTTCCAGTAGGTTGGCCGCACCGCATAGCGCAGCGAGTCCTGCGCGCCCTCGACCAGCGGCAGCATCGTGTCGTCGCGCCGGACTTCTGTGTCGGGCAGGATGCCGAACAGCGTGGTCAGCGAGCCCTGCGGGTCGGTGTCGATCACCAGCACCCGGTGCCCGCGCAGCGACAGACCTTGCGCCAGTGTCAGCGCCGTGGTGGTCTTGGTCACGCCGCCCTTGAAGTTGGCCACGGCGATCGTCACGGCCTGTGCGCCGGTCGGGCGCAGCGCCTCGGCGCGGTAGTGACGCACCCAGGCCTGCAGCTCTTCCAGCGTGAACTCGCGCCGGTTGCCGACCCCGAGCTTGCCGACGGGCAGGGCGCGCTTGCGGATCGCCACGTCCATGGCGTTCTTGTCCAGACCGGTCAGGCCCATCACGTCGCCCGTGAAGAAGCGCGGCGGCGTCTTGCGGTTCTCCGGCGCCAGCATCGCGCCGCGTACCTGCGACACGACGGCCTGCACCCGGCCCGCCTGGGTCAGCACCTCCGCCAGCGGAATGCCGTCGTCGAGCACCGCATCCATCAGGTCCTCCCTCCTTGTGTTGACGCGGCAGTGTATTCAAGTCGCAGCAACGCACGACATGGGACGTTGCTTGCGACAGACAGTGAGGACTGCGATTCGGAACCGGACAGCTGAACCGGGTTTGCTCATCCTGACCATTTCTGTGCTGCAGGTCCGCCGGTCTGACGCCATGGAGCATCCGCCCGCTCGGTACCGCAAGACGCCGACAGACATGGCGACACAACATGACCATTTCTGTGCTGATGTGCCTGCTGCCCGGTGCGCCCGTTCAGATCCTGACCATCCTTGTGCTGATGCGGCAGGCATGGAAGCGCTTGACGCACACCGCGGCGGGCGCCTGATGCCGTGCCGACAGATCACGTGCGCAGGATGTTTCCCAAAAACGGTCAGGATCAGGCTGCCTGCCGGAGCGCGGGTCGAGCTGCGCCGGCACGGCCCAGCCGCAAGTTGGTAGAAGCGCTGCGCCCTCGCAGTGGTTCAAACAGGGCTATCGCACAGAAATGGTCAGGATGCCGTGCTCCCGGCTCGCAGCGTTCCGCCGTCCCGCTGTCCAGGTGCCAGCCGGATGCCGGGAGTTCGCAGGGCAACATGAAGTGCCAGCCAGCTAGCCTTTTAATAGAGTTAAAAAGCAAGCAAGCATTCAGAGTCCAAAAACGTCAGTCAAATCAAATACTTGCGGTGAGGAAGCTGACTGTTTTTGTGCTGGAACGGTGCCATCCTGACCATTCCTGTGCTGATCCTGACCATTCTTGTGACGTCCAAACTGACCGTTCTTGTGCGACATCCTGACCATTTCTGTGTCGCAAGCTGACTGTTCTTGTGCAAACCGACCATTCTTGTGCGGGGCGCCGCAAGCTGTTGTCACGGCTTGCTGTTTCGTCCTTTTCCACAGCCATCATGACCATTTCTGTGCGGGAGGACTGGCAGTCGATCGCGCAAGCGATGACGGCACCATCCTGACCATTTCTGTGCCGCGGGCACTACGCCTAGCCCGTTGGAGCCGCAAAACATGACTGTCGTGGTTGACGAACAGTCATGATAGGCACTAGCCTTCAGGCCTTTCTCAACCACGAGCCGGTCTTCGATGTCCAACAACAAGTTGAGCAGGGATGTGGCCGGCGAGCAGTACGCGCTGCAGCTGTTCGAGGAGACCATCGGCCGCAAGGGCCGGCTGGCCACCATCGCCGACGCCGCGCAGGATCTGGCCTTTCCGAAGAACAACATTTTCGTGGACGTGTCCGGCGTAGGCGTGCTCACGCGCCGCGGGCTCAACGTCATGAACTACCTGGCCTGCGACGCGCCGCTTGACGTCGTCGAGTTCGAGTGCGACGTGGACCTTTTCAAGTTCCTGCTCAACTACCAGAGCCGCAACCACAAGCACCTCAACGAGGCGCTGCGCGAGGCGCAGAAGACCAGCGTGGTGGTGCGGCGCGAGCGAGCGGACGGCAGCCTCAGCCCGGAGTTCGTCTCCATTCCGCTGGTGGGCATCGTGGGCGTGGCCGGCGGCAAGGTGTACTTCAAGTTCGACCCGGCCATCCGCAAGCTGCACAAGGACCCGCGCGGCTTCACCTTCCTGTCGCTGCGCACCACCTCGGCCTTCACCTCGGTGTTCGCGCATAGCCTGTACGAGAAGCTCAAGTCGGTGGCGTTCCGCGGCTCGCCCACGGAGTGGCTGACCTTGGAGGAAGCGCGCAAGTGGACCGGCGCGGCGGATGCGAAGTTCATGGAGGCCTGGCCGGAATTCCGCCGCCGCGCGCTGCTGGTGGCGGTGGGCCAGATCAACGAACTGTCCGACCTCTTCGTCGAGATCGAAACCAGGAACGCCCCAGGCTCGAAGAAGGTGTCGCACCTGCGCTTCCTGTTCCGCGAGCAGGAGGGCTCGATGGTGCAGTCGCTGCGCCAGACCGAGACCCGCAAGACCATCTACCAGACGCTGCGCGGCGAGTTCGGCATCGGCACGGTGGACCTGCAGGCCATCACGGTGAACGCGGACAAGTACACGCCGGAGCGCATCCAGGCCGCCATCGACTTCGTGCGCCACCGCATGAAGCGCGGCGGCAAGAAGGTCAACCTGCCGGGGCGGCTGTTCATGAAGGCCCTGGAAGAGGGCTGGACCGTGCCCGAGGCCGAGCGCGACCCGGCGGTGTCGGCACCGCCCGCGCCGGCGGCTGCCCTGGGAGCGCCCACTGCTGCCGCGCCTGCGACACCGGTTGACGCCGCTCCGGACCCACTGCAGCTCGACTACCGCAGGAACGGCGAGCGCGGCTTCGCGCTGTACCTGGCGTGGCCGTCGCCGCGCCAGGACGAAATGCGCAGCGCCTTCACGCGTACGCGCGTGTTCCGCGTGCTCCAGGGGCAGCTCAGTCGCGCCAAGGGACCGCTCGGCCATGCCGAAGTGCAGGACAGCGAGCGCCTGCGCCTGGCCCTGGGCAACCACGTGCTGGCCGCCGAGAAGAAGGCCGCGGCCAGGCCGCGCAATGCCGACGGCGCGCAACTGGGACTCATCGACGCCTGAGCCATCGCCCCGCCGGATGAATCAGGGGCAGGGCGGCCGGGCAGGGGCAGCCAAGCCCGATCCGGCTCTCAGCGCTTGAGCCCGCAGGTGTTGATGCCCAGCACCGTGTACAGCGGGCACCAGCCAATGCCGGCGGTGAGCAGCGGCACCACGCCGATCCAGCCCCACGGGCCGATCATCCCGGCGGCAGTGGCGCCCAGCAGGCCCACTCCAGCAACGGCACGCAGTGCGCGGTCCAGGGTTCCCTCGTTGGTTTTCATGTGCAGCTCCTTTGCTTGAGTCACCCGGCAAGTCGTTGCCGGACGGCTGCACTGTCGCGCCGCGCGCCGGCGCCGTCTGTGACCGCGGTCACCCAGCGCCGCCCGCGGCGTTACGGCCCCTCAGCAGCGCGGCGCAGCGCCGCCGCATCCAGCACCTCGATGCGCTCGCGCGCCAGCGCGATCCAGCCCGCGCGCTCGAAGCGGCGCAGCAGCCGCGACACGATCTCGCGCACCGTGCCCAGCTCATCGGCCAGCGCCTGGTGCGTGGCCGCCACCATGCTGCCGTGGCCCAACAGCGCCGCGGCCAGGCGCTGGTCCAGGCGCTGGAAGGCCACGGCCTCGGTCAGCGCCATCACGTCGGCCAGGCGCTGCGCGAACAGGCCGAAGACATGGCGGCGAAAGGGCAGGTGGTCGGTCCAGGCCTCGAACTGCGCCGGGCTCAGCAGCGCCAGCTGCGTGGGCGTGGCCGTGACGCCATGGCCGGGCATGGGCGCGTGGCCGAACAGCGCCGCCGCCGACAGCACGCAGAAGTCGCCCGGGCCGACGCGGTAGAGCTCAATGCTGCGCCCGCCCGGCGTGCCCCGCGCCACCCGCACCTCGCCCTGCAGCACCAGCGGGAAGCCCTGGCACGGCGAGCTCTCCTCGAACAGCACCACGCCGGCGGGCACGTCGATCGGCCCGGCCGCCGCCGGCGGCCCGCCGGGCAGGCCGGCATCGGGCGGCAGCGGAAGCTCGGGGTAGCAGCGGGCGATGCGCTGCAGCAGCGGCGCATCGGGTACGGAATCCGGTTGCGGCGGGCGGGCAGGGACCATGGCGTCGTCCTTCAAGGCATCGAGCAATGCCTGGACATTGTCATGCGGTCCCGACGCCGGGCTTGCGCGCCGCGCCGGGCTCGGCCCGGATCAGCCGGGCAGGCTCAGCTTGACCTGGTAGCCGGCGGCATTCTTCGGATGGTCCTGCTGCGTGAAGACGGTGCGGTCGTTCTTGAGCAACAGCACTTCGAAGAAGGGCTTGAAGCGCACCTCCGACACGCCGAAAGCCTGCAGGAACTTGCCGAACACCTGCTGCTCCTCGCGCTCGGGCTGGCCGTCGGCCAACGAGGAATCGAGCAGGTTCACGAGGATGCACATGCGCTGCGCGTCGGTGAGCAGCGGCGTGGCTTCCTGCAGGAACTCGTCCAGCGAGTGCGTGCGGCGGTACTTCAGCGCGCTGTCGAGCAGCGCCTGGTTCTGGGCGCCGACACCCACGGTGCCGTTGCCGTTGTCCTGGCCGCCAAGCACGGCCAGGAGGTGGCCGATCTCCTCGTGATCCATCTCGCCGTCGGCGGACATCATGTAGAGCAGGCTCGTGGCCAGCGCCTTGTGCGGCGTCATCGCCTCGCCCGAGTCGCTCTTGAACATGTCGAACAGTCCCATGGTTTCTCCTTCGTTGCGTCGTCAATCAATACGTGAGCCTGGCTCATGCCGGCGCCGTGGTCGTTCACGGATGGGCGAAGGGATTGTTGCAATGCCAACCGTCAGGAAAAAGCAGATTTAAGCGAATCTTGAATTCGATAAAAACAAGGGTTGGCGGTCGCCGACCGGGGGGCCGCGATAATGCTTTCGCGGCCCGCCCCAGCCTTCCGCCCGGCCCGCAACGACCAGGAAGTTTCTGGATGCACCCTGACGACGGCGACCGCTACATCGGCGCCAGTGAACTGGCCCGGCTCGGCTACTGCGAGCGCCAGGTGGCCTTCGATGCCCGCCATGGGCCGTGCGACACGGCCGAACAGGAAGCGGCGCGTGAGCGCGGGCGCCAGCGCCACGCGCATTTCTACGAGGAAAGCCGCCGCACCGTGGAGAACAGTGCCCGCAAGGGCGGCTGCTTCGTCGCCACGCTGGCGCTGGGCGAGGGCCCTGAAACCCGGCAACTGCGCGCCTACCGCGACCTGGTGCTGCGCCGATCTGCCGCCGGGCGCTGGCTCGTCGGCTGCTATTACCGGCTCTCGCCCGCGCTGTGCCGCTGGCTCGCGGACAAGCCGCGGCTGCTGGCGCTGGTGCGACGGGGGCTGCGCCGGCTGGCATATGCCGCCGGCCGCGCCGTGGACCGCCGCACGGGGGCGCGGCCTTGAGCATCGAATGGTTGATCGCGGCGCTGCTGGCCACGGCCGTGGCGCTGGCGTGGTGGCGGCACCGCGCCACGCGCCGCCCGCCCGGCACGCCGCCCTGGATGCCGCGCGCGCTCTGGGGCGCGGAGCTGGCCTGGGCCGAACGGACCTTCCGCTCCCAGCGCCGCCGCCTGGTGGCGCGCGTGGACCGTGCCTACCGCCACGGCGGCCGGATTGTGCTGCTGGAGCTCAAGACGCGCAGTGCCAACGCGGTCTACGACGCCGACATCATCGAGCTGTCGGTGCAGAGGGCGGCCATCGAGGACGCCACTGGCGAGCGGGTGGCGCCGCGCGCCTGGGTGCTGGTCGAGGATGTGGACAGCGGCTGGCGCACGCCGCACGAGGTCGAGCTGCTGGACGACGCCGACCTGGACCTGCTGACGCAGCGCTACCGCCAATTGCGCGGCGGCCAGCTGCACGACGCCGAGCCGCCGGTGAATCCATCGGCCTGCCGGAGCTGCGGACACCTCGACCGCTGCCAGGCCCGCTTCCGTGACCGCTGCTAACTGCCCAATTTTTGAGCATCGGTTGTCCGGCTCGGCAAATCAACGACTTATCGGTGTCACGGCCCCCTAAGTCACAGTGTTGTCCACAGCAACGGTGGACAACTCCAGGCCCGGGCCGCGGCCACGCGGCGCGTATGCGAGCCGGCGAACAGCCGGCGCGGCGCGGGCCTGCCAGACTCCGGGAAGCTCCCGCCGGCCACCGTCCCAGAACCGAAGCGCCCGGCGTCCCAATTCATGAAGCCCGTCCACCCCTCTTCTCATCGCGGCAACAAGGCCGCACTGCCCGGCAAGCCCTGCGTGGCCTGCGGACGCTGGATGACCTGGCGGCGGCGCTGGGCCAGGACGTGGCACGAAGTGAGGTACTGCTCCGACGCCTGCCGCAAAGGCCGCACGGCCGGTGGCTGAGCTGCGCAACCTCGTCCTGGTGCTGGGCGACCAACTCGACCTGGACGCCGCCGCCTTCGATGGCTTTGACGCCGCGCAGGACACCGTCTGGATGGCCGAGGTGGCCGAGGAATCGACGCATGTCTGGTCGAGCAAGCCGCGCACGGTGATGTTCCTGGCCGCGATGCGGCACTTCACCCTGGCCTTGCGCGAGGCTGGCCGACCGCTGCACTACACCCGGCTGGATGCCGTGGACAACCGCGGCAGCCTGGCCGCGCAGCTGGGTACCGACATCGCCCGGCTGCGCCCGCGGCGGCTCGTGATGACCGCGCCGGGCGACTGGCGCGTGCTGCAGGCGCTCCGCGGCGTGGCGCGTGCCCATGGGCTGCCGCTGGACGTCCGCGAGGACCGGCACTTCTTCTGCACCGTGCGCGAGTTCGCGGCTTTCGCACGGGGCTGCCGACCGTTGCGCATGGAATCGTTCTACCGCGCGCAGCGCCGGCGCCACGGCGTGCTGATGCGGGGCGACGAGCCCGAGGGCGGGCGCTGGAATTTCGACGACTGCAACCGCGAGGCCTTCGGCGCCTGCGACCCTGGCGCGTTGCCACGAGGCCCGGCTTTCGAGCCCGACGCCGTCACGCATGAAGTCATCGCCCTGGTCAATCAGCGTCTGGCCGCACACCCCGGCCGGCTCGACGCCTTCGCCTGGCCCGTAACCCGCGCGCAGGCGCTGGAGGCGCTGCAGCGCTTCGTCACGCAGCGGCTGCCCCTGTTCGGCCGCTTCCAGGACGCGATGTGGCCGGGCGACCCCTGGCTCTACCACGCGCAGCTCTCGGCCGCGCTCAATCTGAAACTGCTGGATCCGCGCGAGGTGGTTGCGGCCGCCGTGGCCGCGTACCGCGACGGCGCCGCGCCGCTGGCCAGCGTCGAAGGCTTCGTGCGCCAGGTGCTGGGCTGGCGCGAGTACGTGCGCGGCGTCTACTGGACGCGCATGCCCGGCCTGGCCGAGGCCAACGCGCTGCAGGCGCAGGAGGATCTGCCCGCCTGGTACTGGAGCGGCGACACCGACATGGCCTGCCTGCGAGACGCGCTGGCGCAGACGCTGAATCATGGCTACGCACACCACATCCAGCGCCTGATGCTCACCGGCGCCTTCGCGCTGATGCTGGGCGTGCAGCCGCGGCAGGTGCATGCCTGGTATCTGGCGGTCTATGTCGATGCCGTCGAGTGGGTGGAGCTGCCCAACACGCTGGGCATGAGCCAGTACGCCGACGGCGGCCTCATGGGCAGCAAGCCCTATGTCGCCACCGGCCGCTACATCCAGCGCATGAGCCCGTACTGCCGGGGCTGCGGCTACGACCCCGCGCAGCGCACGGGCGAGCGGGCCTGTCCGTTCACCACGCTGTACTGGGATTTCCTGATGCGCCACGAGCCGATGCTGGCCGCCAACCCACGCATGGCGCCGCAGCTCCGGCATCTGCAGCGGCTGGACCCGGCGCAGCGGCAGGCGGTGCGCGAGCGCGCGCAGGCGATCCGGCGCGGCGCCGTCGGGCCGCCGTGGCAGCTCGCGCTGGACGGTTGAGCCCTTCGGCACCCCAAGCGGTTGCCGGCCGCTACCTCCCCAGGTCGTCCAGGATCGGGCAGTCCGGGCGCTGGTCGCCGTGGCAGCACGAGGCCAGGTGCTGCAGCGTCTGCTTCATGGCCGTCATTTCGGCGATGCGCCGCTCCAGGTCGGCCACGTGTTCCAGCGCGATGCGCTTGACCGCGGCGCTGCTGCGCCCGCGGTCCTGCCAGAGCTTGAGCAGCTCCGCGATCTCGGCCATGCCGAAGCCCAGGTCGCGCGCGCGGCGGATGAAGCGCAGCACGTGCACCTCGCGCTCGCTGTACCGGCGGTAGCCGGCCTCGGTGCGCCTGACTTCGGGCAGCAGCCCCAGGGACTCGTAGTGCCGCGCCATCTTGGCCGACACGCCCGCGCGCGCCGCGGCCTGGCCGATGTTCAGGGTCGGCGTTTCGCCCGCAACCGCCGTCATCGCAACCTCCCCGGAAAACCCATTGCCCGGCCTCATGCCGTGCCCTTCCAGCGCCGCAGCAGCAGCGCGTTGCTCACCACGCTGACGCTGCTGAAGGCCATCGCCGCGCCGGCCACCACCGGGTTGAGCAGCCCCAGCGCCGCCAGCGGGATGCCCACCACGTTGTAGATGAAAGCCCAGAACAGGTTCTGGCGGATCTTGGCGTAGGTGCGGCGCGAGATGTCGAGCGCGTCGGCCACCAGCGCCGGGTTGCCGCGCATGAGCGTGATGCCCGCGGCGTGCATGGCCACGTCGGTGCCCGTGCCCATGGCGATGCCCACGTCGGCCGCGGCCAGCGCCGGCGCGTCGTTGATGCCGTCGCCCACCATCGCCACGCGCCGATTCCCCTGCTGCAGCTCGCCCACGATGCGCGCCTTGTCCTCGGGCAGCACCTCGGCGCGCACTTCCTTGATGCCCAGCGCCCGCGCCGCGGCCTGCGCGCTGCCGGCGTTGTCGCCACTGACCAGCACGGTGCGCACGCCCAGCGCGTGCAGCCCCCGCACCGCGGCCGCCGCCGTGGCCTTGGGCCGGTCGCCGAAGGCCAGCAGGCCGAGCAGGCGAGGGCGCTCCGGTGCGCTCACGTCTGCCAGCCACGACACGGTGCGGCCCTCGCCGGCCAGCGCCTGCGCGCGCGCCGTCAGCGCGCCGGTGTCCACCCGCAGCTCCTGCATGAAGCGGCCGCTGCCCAGGCGCAGCTCGCGCCCCTCGACGCTCGCCGCCACGCCGCGCCCGGCGACGGCGCGCACCTGGGCGGCGGCGGGCACGTCCAGGCCCTGCTGCCGGGCCGCGGCCACGACGGCCCGGGCCAGCGGGTGCTCGCTGTGCGCCTGCATCGCGGCGCTGAGCGCCAGCAGCGCCGCGGCGTCGCCCTCGGCCGGCTCGTGCGCCACCAGCTCCGGCTTGCCCTCGGTCAGCGTGCCGGTCTTGTCGAAGGCCACGGTGCGCACCGCGTGCGCCACTTCCAGCGCCTCGGCGTCCTTGATCAGGATGCCGTGGCGCGCCGCCACGCCCGTGCCCGCCATCAGCGCCGTGGGCGTGGCCAGCCCCAGCGCGCAGGGGCAGGCGATCACGAGCACCGCCACCGCGTTGAGCAGCGCGGCCTGCCAGTCGTTGCTCGTCAAACCCCAGGCCAGCAGCGTGGCCAGCGCGACGGCGATGACGGCCGGCACGAACACCGCGCTGACGCGGTCCACCAGGCGCTGGATGGGCGCCTTGCGCGCCTGCGCCGACTCCACCAGCCGGATGATGCGCGCCAGCGTCGATTCCGCCCCCAGCGCCGTGGTGCGCACCCGCAGCAGCCCCTCGCCGTTGACGGCGCCGCCCGTGACGCGCTCACCCTCGCGGCGCGCCACGGGCAGGCTCTCGCCGGTGATCAGGGATTCGTCCACCTGGCTCGTGCCCTCGATCACCTGCCCGTCCACCGGGATGCGCTCGCCCGGGCGGATCACGACCACGTCGTCCAGCCGCACCTGCGCCAGCGGCAGCTCCAGCTCGCGGCCGTCGCGCTGCACGCGCGCGGTGTCCGGGCGCAAGGCATTGAGCGCGCGGATGGCCTCGGTGGTCTGGCGCTTGGCGCGCGCCTCCAGCCACTTGCCCAGCAGCACCAGCGTGATGACGACGGCCGAGGCCTCGAAGTACAGGTGCGGCGTGCCGTGGCCGGGATGGGCATTGAGCAGCTGCCACACGCTCAGGCCGTAGCCGGCCGAGGTGCCCAGCGCCACGAGCAGGTCCATGTTGCCGCTGCCCGCGCGCAGCGCCTTCCAGCCGGCGCGGTAGAAGCGCGCGCCCAGCCAGAACTGCACCGGCGTGGCCAGGGCCCACTGCATCCAGCCCGGCAGCATCCAGTGCTCGCCTGCCAGCAGTCCCAGCATCGGCAGCACCAGCGGCAGCGACAGCGCCGCCGCCACGGCCACGGGCCACCACGCGGGCAGCCGCCGCGCGCCGGCCTCGGCGCCCGCGTCGGCTCCGGCCGCATCGGCCGCGCGGGCGCCGTAGCCGGCCTTCTCGATGGCCGCGATCAGCGCGGACGCGTCGGCCTCGCGCGCAGCCACGCTCACCGTGGCGACCTCGGTGGCGAGGTTGACCTCGGCGCCGAGCACGCCCGGCACGCGCCGCAGCGCCCGTTCCACGCGGGCGCTGCAGGAGGCGCAGGTCATGCCCTCGACGCGCAGCGACAGCGACTGCCGCGGGACCTCGTAGCCCGCGCGCTCCACCGCCTCCTGCAGCGCCTGCAGCGGCACCGACGCGTCGGCCTGCACGCTGGCCGTTTCAGTGGCCAGGTTGACGCTGGCCTGCGCCACGCCGGGCACGCGCTGCAGCGCGCGCTCGACCCGCGCCACGCAGGAGGCACAGGTCATGCCCTCGACGGGCAGGGTGCGGCTCGCCGCAGCGGTGGCCGCGGCGGGGCGGGGTGGGGTGGCGATGGCGGTCATGGCCCAGGCTTCCTTGTTCGATGCCTGGAGTCTGAACCTTTCCATGATGGGAAGGTCAAGCGGCGCTCTTCCGGAACGCAAAGCCTTGAGGGCCGAATCCCTCAACCGGACCGCGGCATGCGAGACGGGCGTTCCGGCGAAGCGGATCAAGCCAAGCGGGTCCGCGCGGAAAACACCGGTGGTCCGGATCTACAGCGGGCTGCTTTCCCTGAATTCCACCCTGATGGGCCGCTGGGGCTGGCTGCCCTGTTCCAGCATCCACTGGCTCGCGAATTCCTGCACCGTCTGCTCCGCACTGCGCTTTTGCATGTCCAGATAGGCGGTGCTCCGGCCGCGCTGCGCGAGTTCCGGGCCGAGGTGGCGCACCGCCTTTTCACGGTTCGGTGCCGCTGCCGGGGAAAACAGGCTTTTCTCGGTAGTGAGTATTTCCATCGTGGCCGTGTCGAAAGCCACGGGCGTTTGCAACTGCGGCGCGGGAAGGGTCAGCTTGTAATGGTCGCCGTCGAGTTGCAGCTTCCATTCGGCGGCGAGCGGAATCCGGTAGACGTAATGGGCGGTGACCTTCACCCGCGACTCGGTTCTCGGGAGCCTGCTGCAATCGGCGATCGGACATTCCCAGGACGTGCGCCAGGTCACCTCTTCCGCCTTGCGCATTTCGCTGACCTGCAACTGTCCGCCCGGCGTGCGGATCAGGATCACCCGGGCCGGGTCGAGTGTCTCGCTGGCTTGGTTCGACGAGCGTGTCTTGCCGACCTGCTGCCACAAGATGACGCCGCCAATCGCGAGCAGGGCGGGAATGAGCAGGACACGGGCGGCTTTCATGGTCGGGCAGTTCCATCCGCATATCGCGAGCCGACAGCTTAGCCGCCCGGTGTCCCGGGCCGCCCGCCAGGGGCGGCTCCGGATCGACGCGCGTCAGCAGGCCGGTGTCATTGCGTCACCAGAGGCACGCGCCGCGGCTGCACCTGGAAGTCCAGGCCATAGAGCAGGGGTTCCACGCCCGCCTGCTCATGGGCGGGCAACGCCCAGTGCGCCAGCATTTCGGCCAGGACGAGCGACTCGCCCGGGTCCACGTGGCCGTCCGCCTCGATGACGGCGGTGCAGAGCCGCATCACTTCGCGCTGCAGTGCCGGGTCGTCCACTTCGGCCAGGCAGCGTGTCAGCGTGGGCCCGTCCACCAGGCAGTCGCCCGCGACCTTCACGGCCTCCAGCAGATCCATGCACAGCGTGTCCAGCACGTCATGCCAGGCCTCGTCACTCAGGCCGAGCCGCTCATGGGCTTGCAGCGAATGGAGCGCGGCCCACTCCTTGGTCTTGATCTCGCCATTGGCAATCAGCGCCAGCGCCACGAGGCGGGCCGCGGCCTGCGGGCTGTTGGTTGCATAGCGGCGAACGGTGGAGACTTGGTGCGACATGGCTGATTCCCTTTCCCTGCTGACGTGGAAGTGTCGGTGGCCGCCGCTCCAAGGCGTGTCGATGCGGCGGCGGTGGGGCGCCGCCGGGTCCGGCTGCAGCGGCGGACCAATGTAGGGGCGCGTGCCGCTGCCAATGAATCGCATCTTGCGAAGGGACGCCTCGAAAAATCCTGAACTTGCGCCTGCCGTCGCCGTCCTGCATGGGGTGCTGCCGGCCCCGGCGGGTGAAGTTCAGGCCTGCTGCGGCCCGTCTGGCTCGTCCAGCTCGCCGCGCGCCAGCAGCTCGCCCGGGTCGGGCAGCGCGGTGTCGCTGCGCGCCAGCTGCCCGGCGTCGAGCTGGCGGGAGAAGTCCTGCACCGACTCCAGCCGGCGCTGCCGGTCCTCGCGCAGCGTCGGGCCGCTCTGGATGTAGAGCGCCAGCAGTTGCGCCAGGTGCACCAGCGACGACAGGTGCGTGCGCTCGTAGCCGTGCGTGGCGTCGGTGCCGAAGCACAGCAGCGCGGTGCGCACGTCCGCGCCCGCGCTCACCGCGGCGCCGGCGTCCGAGTGGTAGAAGCGGAACACGTCGCGGTGGCTGGGAATGCCGTGCTGCGCGCACAGCGCCAGCAGCCGCCGCGTCAGGTGGTAGTCGTGCGGCCCGGCGGAGTCCATCAGCGGGATCGTCACGCCCTGGTCGTCCGAGCCCTGGCCGGCGGCGATCGGGCCCACGTCCACGCCGATGACCTCGCTCACGTCGTCCTCGATCACGGCGCGGGCCCCCGAGCCCACCTCCTCGGTCAGCGTGAACACCGCGTGGCAGTCCATGGGCACCGGCACGCCGGACTTCACCACGGTTTCGAGCGCGCACAGCAGCGCCGCCACGCCGGCCTTGTCGTCGAGGAAGCGCGAGACGATGTAGCCGTTGTCCAGCACCTCGGGCTGCGCGTCGAAGGCCACGAAGTCGCCGACCTGGATGCCCAGCCGCGCCACGTCCTCGGCGGATGCGACGCGCTCGTCCACGCGCAGCTCCAGCTGGTCCCAGCTGATGGGCTGGCTGTCGATGGCCTCGTTGTAGACGTGGCCTGAGGCCAGCAGCGGCAGCACCGAGCCCCGGTAGCGCGCCTGCTCGGTGAAGACCGTCACGCGCCCGCCCTCGGCCCAGCGGCTGGACCAGGTGCCGATGGGCGCGAGCGCCAGCCGGCCGCTGGCCTTGACCTCGCGCACCATCGCGCCCAGCGTGTCCAGGTGCGCCACGATCGCGCAGGACGGGCTGTTGCGCCGGCGCTCGGGCAGCGTGCGCCGCACCGTGGCGCGGATGGTGCCGCGGCGCGTGAGCTCGTAGGGGATGCCCAGCGCATCCAGCCGCGCGCCCATGTAGTGCACGATCTCGTCGGTCAGCCCGGCCGGGCTCGGGATCGCCAGCAGCTCCAGCAGCGTCGCGATCAGCTGCGTCGCATCGACGGGCAGCAGGCGCGGCTGCGGCGGCTGCGCTTGGGGCTGCAGCGCCTCGCTCACCGCGCCGTCTCCGGGAACAGCAGGTCCACGAAGCGCTCCACGGTGGGCTGCGGCTCATGGTTGGCCAGGCCCGGGCGCTCGTTGGCCTCGATGATCACGTGCTCGGCCTGGTCCGGCGACGGCACCAGGAAGTCCAGTCCCACCACCGGGATGCGCAGCGCCCGCGCCGCGGCCTCGGCCGCCTCGCGCAGTTGCGGGTGCAACTGCGCCGTCACGTCGTGGATGGTGCCACCGGTGTGCAGGTTGGCCGACTTGCGCACCTGCACCGTCTGCCCGTCAGGCGGCACGCTGTCCCAGTCCAGGCCCTGCAGCGCCAGGCAGCGCTCGGTCTCGGCGTCCATCGGGATGCGGCTCTCGCCGCTGGTGGCCGCGGCGCGGCGCGCGCTGTGGCGCTCGATGAGCTCGCGCAGCGTGGAGCTGCCGTCGCCCACCACCTCGGCCGGGCGGCGGATGGCCGCAGCCACCGTGCGGTAACCGATGACGACGATGCGCAGGTCCTGCCCCTCGCAGAACTGCTCCAGCACCACCGGGCCGCCCTCCTGCGCCGCGCGTGCCACGGCCTGCTCCAGCGCCGCCTCGTCGCGGATGTCCACGCTGATGCCCTTGCCCTGCTCGCCCATTGCCGGCTTGACCACCACCGAGCCGTGCGCGCGCAGGAACGCGGCGTTGGCCTCAGGCTCGCCCGCGGGCTGCTGCGCCGGCACGCGCAGGCCCACGCTGGCCAGGCGCCGCAGGGTGAGCTGCTTGTCCTGGCACCAGGTCATCGCCACGCCGCCGGTGAGGTCGGTGAGCGACTCGCGGCACAGGATCTCGTTGCCGAAGTGGCGCAGCTTGAAGATGCCCGCCGGGGCGTCGAGCACGTCCACGGCCACGCCGCGGCGCCGCGCCTCGTCCACGATCAGCCGGGCGTAAATGTTCAGGCCCGCCACGTCGGAGTTGCTGCCTTCGAACAGCCGCTGGTTGATGGCGTTCTTGTTCTTGACCAGGAAGCCCTGCGCCCGCTCGAAGCCCAGCCGCTCGTACAGCGCGATGGCCTGGGCGTTGTCGTGCAGCACCGACAGGTCCAGGAAGCGCCGCCCGCGCAGCGCGAAGTGCGCAATCAGGTGGCGCACCAGCGCCTGGCCCACGCCGCGCAGCCGCGTCTGCGGATCGACCGCCAGCGCCCACAGGCTGCAGCCGCCGCTGGCGTCGCCGAAGGCCAGCGCATGGTCCAGCCCCAGCACGGCGCCCACCACCTCGCCGGTGCGGTCGTCCTCGGCCACCAGGTACGTGAAGGCGGCCTCGCGCTGGCGCGCCCAGGCCACGGCCGGGTCCAGCGGCAGCATGCCGCGCAGCCGGTAGAGCCGGTTGATGGCGCCGATGTCGGCGCGCGTGGCCAGCGGCCGCACCGCCACGTTGGGCGGCGGCCCTTCCATCGCCTCCTGCGGCTGCAAGCGCCGGCGCATCAGCAGGGAAGGGTCCAGGAACAGCTCGTTGGGCGCATCGGCCAGCACCAGCTGCGGCGACTCGACGTAGAGCGCGATGTCGCGCCGGTCGGGCGCCTCCTCGCGCAGCGCGCGCGCCAGCACCGCCGGCGACTCGAAGGAGGGCGCGAACAGCAGCCGGCCCCAGCCGCAGTCCACCCAGGCGTTGACGGGCGCGGGCCCGTCGGCGTCCGGGTGCGGCAGGTGCATCGAGTACAGCGCCGCCGGCGTGGCGGGCATCTGCGATTCAGGTTGAGACTGCAACTGCGTCATGGTGTTTCCCCTTTTGGATTGATTGGTGAGAGCGTTGGCCGGCGTCACAGGCCGTGGCCTTGCAGCCAGGCCTCCAGCAGCGCGGCCTGCCACAGCTTGGAGCCGCCCAGGCGGGTGATGTGGCTGTCCGGTGCCTCGAACATGCGCGCCAGGGCCTCGGGGCGGAACAGCCCGCGCCGGCGCGCGGCCTCGCTGTCCAGCGTGCCGCGCACGAACTCCAGGAAGTCGCCGCGCAAGTACTTCAGCGCGGGCACCGGGAAGTAGCCCTTGGGCCGGTCGATGACCGCGGCCGGGATGACGGCGCGCGCCGCCTCCTTGAGCACGTGCTTGCCGCCCTCGGCCACCTTGTGCCGCGCCGGGATGCGCGCGGCCAGCTCCACCAGCTCGTGGTCGAGGAAGGGCACCCGCGCCTCCAGCCCGAAGGCCATGGTCATGTTGTCCACGCGCTTGACCGGGTCGTCCACCAGCATGACCGTGGTGTCCAGGCGCAGCGCGCGGTCGATGGCGCTCTCAGCCCCGGGCTGCGCGAAGTGCCGGCTGACGAAGCGCAGGCTGTGGTCCTCGGTGACCCACTGCGGCTGCAGCAGCGTGCCCATCTCGGCATGGTCGCGGTCGAAGAAGACCTGGCGGTAGGCGTCCACGCTGCGGTCGGCATCGGGCAGTTGCGCCAGCGGCGGGTACCAGTGGTAGCCGCCGAAGACCTCGTCGGCCCCCTGGCCGCTTTGCACCACGCGGCTGTGGCGCGACACCGCCTGCGACAGCAGGTAGAAGGCCACGCAGTCGTGGCTGACCATCGGCTCGGCCATGGCCTCGATGGCGTCGGGCAGGCTGCGCAGCAGCTCATGGCCCGGCACGAGGATCTTCTCGTGCACCGTGCCGTAGTGGCGCGCGATGAGGTCCGAGTACTTGAACTCGTCGCCGGGCTCGCGGTCCACCGCCTCGAAGCCGATGGAGTAGGTGCGCAGGTCGCGCGTGCCGGCCTCGGCCAGCAGCCCGGTGATGAGGCTCGAATCGAGCCCGCCCGACAGCAGCACGCCCACCGGCACGTCGGCCACCAGGCGCCGCTCCACGGCGCGGCGCAGCGCGCGCAGCACCATCTCCTGCCACTCGCCGAAAGAGCGGCCCTCGTCCTCGGCCGTGCGTGTGAAGTCCAGCCGCCACCACGGCTGCTGCTCGCAGCGGCCGTCGGGGTGCACTGCCATCCAGTGCCCGGGCGGGAGCTTGCGCACGCCGCGCAGCATGGTGTGCGGCGCCGGCACCACGGCGTGGAAGCTCAGGTAGTGGTGCAGCGCCACCGGGTCGATGCCGGTATCGACGCCGCCCGCGGCCAGCAGCGCCGGCAGCGCGGAGGCGAAGCGCAGCCGCTCTCCATCGAGCGTGTAGTACAGCGGCTTGATGCCCAGCCGGTCGCGCGCGAGGTACGTCATGCCGCTGTCGCGCTCCCACAGCGCGAAGGCGAACATGCCGTGGAAGCGCTCCAGCGCGCGCGGCCCCCAGGCATGCCAGGCCTTGAGGATGACCTCGGTGTCGCCCGTGGAGGAGAAGGCGTAGCCCTGCGCCGCGAGCTCCTCGCGCAGGGCGTGGTGGTTGTAGATCGCGCCGTTGAAAACCACGCCCAGGCCGAGCGCGTTGTCCACGAAGGGCTGATGCGCGCGCCGGCTCAGGTCCATGATGCTCAGCCGCCTGTGGCCGAAGCAGCGCGGGCCGATGGCGAACACCCCCTCGCTGTCCGGGCCGCGGCGCGATTGCGCCTCCGTCATCGCCAACACGGCGCGCACGTCGGCGACCGTGTCGTCGAAGCGAAGTTCACCTGCAATGCCGCACATTGAAAAACATCCTGCTCATGGGTCGTCGTCGAAGCCGTCCGGGCGGACGGCCGTGAAGCGACAGCCCTGGCAAGGCATGTGCCTTGGGGAACCTTCCCGGGCCGGCCCGGGGTCAACGCGGGTTGCGCGCTTCCGTGAGAAATTCGGGCGTCTTCCACGCTTGACGGTCCGCAGCCATGACCACCGACCTGTCCCGCTTCCCGATCGCCCGCCAGCGCCCGCCGCGGTTCCCGGACCGCATCCAGCTCTACTCGCTGCCCACGCCCAACGGCGTGAAGGTGTCGATCCTGCTGGAGGAGACCGGCCTGCCCTACGAGCCGCACTTGGTCAGCTTCGAGCGGCAGGAGCAGATGGCGCCGGAGTTCCTGGCGCTCAATCCGAACAACAAGATCCCGGCCATCATCGACCCGAACGGGCCGGGCGGCGCGCCGCTGGCACTGTTCGAGTCCGGCGCCATCCTGCTCTACCTCGCCGACAAGGCCGGCGCGCTGCTGCCCACCGACGCCGCCGCGCGCTTTGAAGCCATCCAGTGGCTGATGTTCCAGATGAGCGGCATCGGCCCGATGTTCGGGCAGCTCGGCTACTTCCACAAGTTCGCCGGCAAGGAGATCGATGACAAGCGCCCGCTGCAGCGCTACGTCGCCGAGTCGAAGCGGCTGCTCGGCGTGCTCGACCAGCGCCTGCAGGGCCGTGCCTGGATCATGGGCGACGACTACTCGATCGTGGACATCGCAACCTTCCCCTGGGTGCGCAACCTGGTCGGCTTCTACGGCGCGGGCGAGCTGGTCGAGATCCAGCGCTTCCCGGAGGTCACGCGCGTGCTGGAGAGTTTCGTTTCGCGGCCGGCGGTGGTGCGGGGGCTGGACATTCCGAAGCGGGCATGAAGCGTGAGCCTCGACCGGGCTCGCCGCAGGACGCCGCGGCGCTGCTGCCGCTGGACCTGGCGGCCATGTTCGAGCAGGCCGCCGCGGCACCGCCCGGCGCCGGTGCGGATTCGCTGAGCGGGCTGCTCGCGGCCCAGGCCGTGGCCCGCGCGGGCCCGGACGGCGCCACGCAGCTGCTCGCGCGGCTGCTGGCGCAACTGCTGGAGCAGGACGGCTCGCGCCGCCGTGCCGCCGCGGCGCGCCAGCAGGCGCAGCGCGTGGAGGCCGTGGGCCTACTGGCCGGCGGCATCGCGCACGACTTCAACAACATCCTGGGCGCGATCCTGGGCTTCGGCGAGTCCGCGCTGCGCAACACCCGCGCCGGCAGCCGGCTGCGGCGCGACCTGGAGTGCATCGTCACCGCCGGCGAGCGCGGGCGCGCGCTGGTCGAGCGCATCCTGGAGTTCAGCCGCAGCGGCGTGGCCGAGCGGCTGCCGGTGCACGTGGAAGGCGAGGTGCGCGAGGCGCTGGCGCTGCTGGCCGGCAGCCTGCCGCCGCTGGTGCGCGTGGAAACCGCGCTGAATGCCGGCCACGCCGCGCTGCTGGGCGACCCGACGCAGGTGCACCAGGTGGTGATGAACCTGGCCACCAACGCGGTGCAGGCCATGCCCCGGGGCGGCACGCTGCGCGTGGCGCTGGAAGTGGTGACGCTGCCCGCGGCCCGCCTGGCCGCCACCGGTGCCATCGAGCCGGGCGAGTACCTGGTGCTGACGGTCTCGGACACCGGCACCGGCATCGCGCCGCAGGTGCGCGCGCGCATCTTCGACCCCTTCTTCACCACCAAGGAAGTCGGCACCGGCACCGGGCTGGGCCTGTCGCTGGTGCTGGGCATCGTCACGGAGCTGGGCGGCGCGGTGGACGTGGCCACCGAGCCCGGCGCGGGCAGCACGTTCACGGTGTACCTGCCGCGCAGCGGCGAGGTCGCCGACGTTGCGCCCGCATCCGCACCTGCACCCAGCCCCCCGCCTGCCTCGGCCCGGCCGCGCGCGCGGCGGGACAAGTCGCAGGGCTGATGCCGCGCGGCGCCGGCGCCACGGCCCGTTTCAGCGTCCGTCGCCGGCGAGGCGGTCCGCAGCCGCCAGCGCCCGCGCCACCGCCGCCAGCAGCTCGCGCCGCGTGAACGGCTTGGACAGCACCGCGCGCACGCCCAGCTGGCACGGCAGCGTCGCCGAGCAGCACTGGCCGCGCTGCAGCCGCGCCGACACCAGCAGCACCGGCGCCGCGTACAGCGAGCGCAGCCGGCACAGCAGCTCCTCGGCGCCGCGCGGGCTGGGCACGTTGGCCACCACCAGGTCGAAGCCCGGCATCGCCTCGCCGCCGCAGGGACTCACCGCCCGCACCTCGTGGCCCGCTTCGGCCAGCCAGCGCAGCGCCAGCGCCCGCATCAGGTCGTCGCTCTCGATCAGGGCGATGCGCAGGGAACGGTTCACGATGGGTGGCATCGGCCGGGAATTGCGTCCATTGGAAAGGTCCCGAAACACGCCTGCACCGTCATCAGGGCTTGTCCCGGGTCCGGCGACGGGCCGCGGCCGCGCTGGCTACAGTCGGCCCTCGTCGCGGCGCGCGCTGGAAGGACGCACCCATGCAGGACCTGCAGGACATTCCCACGGCCATCGCCGGCCACGTGCTGGCCGTCGATGACGACCCGTCGGTGCGCCAGCTCGTCAGCCACTACCTGGGCGACTTCGACTTCCGCGTCAGCGCCGTGCGCAGCGGCCAGGAGATGCGCGAAGTGCTGGCGCGCTCGGCCGTGGACCTGGTGCTGCTGGACCTGCGCCTGCCCGGCGAGGACGGGCTGGCACTCGCGCGCGGGCTGCGCGAGGAGCGCTCCCGCATCCCGATCATCATCCTCACCGGCCGGCTCGACGAGGCCGACCGCGTCATGGGCCTGGAGCTCGGCGCCGACGACTACCTCACGAAACCCTTCTCGCCGCGCGAGCTGCTGGCGCGCATCCGCGCGCTGCTGCGGCGCACGCGCATGCACGAGGGCGTGGCCGAAGCCGTGTCGCAGCTGCGCGCCTACCGCTTCGCCGGCTGGGAGCTGGACCTGCGCCGGCGCCGCCTGGCCAATCCGCAGGGCGAGGAGGTCGCGCTGCGCAACGGCGAGCTCAACCTGCTCATCGCCTTCCTGAGCGCGCCGCAGCGCGTGCTCGGCCGCGAGCAACTGCTGGCGCTGTCGCGGCTGCACGATGCCGAGGTCTTCGACCGCGCCATCGACGTGCAGGTGGGCCGGCTGCGCCGGCGCATCGAGGCCGACCCGGCCCGCCCGCGCCTGATCGTCACCGAGCGCGGCTCGGGCTACCGCTTCAATGCGGCGGTGGAGGCGGTGGCGGCGTAACCCGGTGCGCTCGGCAACCGCACTGCTGGCCGGCAACGCGCGGGGCAGGGCCATGGCGTCGTCTCCCAGGCGCCGTGGCCGCTAGCGAGCGGCGGTTGCCGGCACGGGCATGGCCGCGGACGAAGCCGCCGACACGTCGCCCGGTCCCCAGCCCCCGGCCAGCGCCTTGAACACCGCCACCAGCGCCGTGGCCGCGCCGGCCTGCGACTGCGCCAGCCGGTCGCGCGCGGCCAGTTGCTCGCGCTCGGCGTCGAGCACGGCCAGGAAGTCGCTCGAGCCGGCCTCGAAGCGGGCGCGCGCGATGGTGGAAGCGGCCTCGGCGGCGCGCGCCGCGTCGAACAGCAGTTGCGCCTGCTGCTGGCTGCGCGAGTAGCCGGCGAGCGCGCCCTCGGTTTCCTCCAGCGCGCCCAGCACCGTGGCCTCGTAGGCGCGCAGCGCCTGCTCGCTGCGCGCGTCGGCGGCGGCCACCTGCGCGCGCAGCCGGCCGAAGTCCAGCAGCGTCCACAGCAGCGAGGCGCCCAGGTTGTAGACATAGGTGCTGCCGTCGCCCAGGTCGCCGATGCGCGAGGCGTTGTGCCCCAGGGTGCCGCCCAGCGTCACGCGCGGAAAGAGGGCCGCCTGCGCCACGCCCACGCGCGCCGCGGCGGCGGCCACGTCGAGCTCGGCGGCGCGCACGTCGGGGCGGCGGCGCAGCAGGCTCTCCGGCGAGCCGATGCCGCCCAGCGCCACCGCCTCCAGCCCGGGCAGTGGGCGCTGCGCCTGCAGCTCCGCGTCCAGCGCCGTGGGCGCCAGGCCGCACAGCACGGCCAGCCGCAGCCGCGTGCGCACCAGCGCCGTCTCCAGCGCCGGCACGCCCGCGGCCGTGGTCTGCACCAGGGCGCGGGCGCGCTCGGTGTCCAGCCCCGTGCCGCGGCCCACGTCCTGGCGCGCCTGCACCAGGCGCAGCACCGCCTGTTGCGTCTCCAGCGCCGCTTGCGACACGCGCAGCCGCTCCTGCAGCCCGCGCAGCTCGAAGTAGTTGCGCGCCACCTCGGCGCTGACGCTCAGGCGCAGCGCCTGCGCGTCGGCCTCGCCGGCCTGCACGGTGGCCAGCGCGGCGCGGCGCTCGCCGGAGAGGCGCCCGAACAGGTCGATCTCCCAGCGCACGTCCAGGCCCACGCCGTAGAAGGTCTGTCCGGACACCAGCTGGTTGTCGGGGCCGTTGAAGTCACGGATCCGGGACACGCCGGCCGTGGCGTCGATCTGCGGCAGGCGGTTGGCGTCGGCCAGCCGCGCCAGCGCGCGCGCCTCGCGCAGACGCGCCACGGCCAGGCGCACGTCGAAGTTGGCCTGCAGCGCGCGCTCGACCAGCGCGTCGAGCTGCGGGTCCTGGAAGCCGCGCCAGAACGTCGCCGCGGGCTCGCCCGGCACGGCGTCACCGGGCTGGTTCGCGAAAGTCCCGGGCAGCGGCGGCAGCGCGGATTCCGGGGGCGGACCCGAGGCGCAGCCGGCGAGCAGCAGCGCCAGGGCCAGGGCCGGGACTGCAAGCGGGAGGGCGGCGCGCGTCATCGCGGCGCTCCCTTGGCGGCCGGCGGCGTGTCCGCGTCGTCCACGCCGGGGTGGAAGGGATGGGCGCAGCGGTCGATCTCGGCGCGCATCTCGGCCGCGTGCGCGCGGCGCTTCTCGGTGCTCTTGCGCAGCAGCGCGTAGAACACCGGCGTCAGGAAGATGCCGAAGAGCGTCACGCCCACCATGCCGGAGAACACGGCGATGCCCATGGCACGGCGCATCTCGCTGCCGGCGCCGGAGCCCAGGATCAGCGGGACCACGCCGGCGCAGAAGGCGATGGAGGTCATCAGGATCGGGCGCAGCCGCCGGTGACAGGCCTCGACCACGGCTTCGAGCATGGGGCGGCCCTGCTCCTCCAGGTCCTTGGCGAACTCGACGATCAGGATCGCGTTCTTGCACGCCAGCCCCACCAGCACCACCAGCGCCACCTGCGTGAAGATGTTGAGGTCGCCGACCTGGCCGAAGGGCGGGAAGCTCGACAGCCACACGCCGCCCAGCGCCGCCAGGATGCACATCGGCACGATCAGCACGATGGCCAGCGGCAGGCTCCAGCTCTCGTACTGCGCGGCCAGCACCAGGATCACCAGCACCACCGACAGCAGCAGCACCGCCGCCAGCGTCGGGATGCGCAGGCTGGTGCCCGGCAGCGCCACGTCGCGCGTGAGCCGGTCCTGCTGCGACAGCTCGGTCCACTGGTAGCCCATGCCGCGCGGCAGTTGCGCCAGCAGCTGCTCGATCTCGGCCTCGGCCTCGCCGCTGGAGAAGCCCGGGTTCGCCGCGCCGTTGATGTCGGCGGACGGGAAGCCGTTGTAGCGCGTCACGCGCGTGGGGCCGAAGGTGTCTTGCACCTTCATCAGCGCCCCGAGCGGCACCATCTCGCCGGCGGCGTTGCGGGTCTTGAGCGCGGTGATGGCCTGGGCCTCGGCGCGGAAGGGGGCATCGGCCTGCACGATCACCTGGTAGGTCTTGCCGAAGCGGTTGAAGTCGTTGACGTAGAGCGAGCCCAGGCTGACCTGCAGCGTGTCGTAGATGTCGCCCAGGGCCACGCCCATCTGCTTGGCCTTGGTGCGGTCCACGTTGGCGAAGAGCTGCGGCACGTTGATGTCGTAGGTCGAGAACGGCGTGCCGATCGCCGACTTCGGGTTGCCGTAGACCTGGCCCAGCGTGCCCCACACCGCACCGAACAGCGCCTGCTCGCCCTGGCCGGAGCGGTCCTGCACCTGCACCTTGAAGCCGCCGGCGTTGCCCAGGCCCTCCACCGCCGGCGGCGGCACCACGAACATGCGCGCGCCCTGGATCTGCTGCAGCTCGCCGTTGACGCGGCCCAGGATCGCGTCCTTGGACAGGTCCGCGGACTTGCGCTTCTCGAAGTCGGCCAGCCCGAAGAAGACGATGCCCTCGTTGGGCGCGTTGGAGAAGCCGGCGATGGACAGGCCCGGGAACGCCACCGCGTCCACGATGCCGGGCACCTTGAGCGCGATGTCGCTCATCTGCCGGATCACGGCGTCGGTGCGGTCCAGCGAGGCTGCCGCGGGCAGCTGCGCGATGCCGATGAGGTACTGCTTGTCCGGCGCCGGCACGAAGCCGCTGGGAATGCGCGTAAACACCAGCGCCGTGAGCCCCAGCAGCCCCGCGTACACCAGCAGCGCCAGCGACTTGCGCCGCAGGATGCCGCGCACGCCGCGGCCGTAGGCCTCGCTGCGGCGGTGGAAGAAGCCGTTGAACCAGTGGAAGAAGCGGCCCAGCACCCGGTCCATGCCGCGCGTGAGCGCGTCCTTGGGCGCGTCGTGCGGGCGCAGCAGCAGCGCCGACAGGGCCGGCGAGAGCGTGAGCGAATTGAAGGCCGAGATCACCGTGGAGATGGCGATCGTCGCGGCGAACTGCTTGTAGAACTGCCCCGACAGTCCGGGCACGAAGGTGAGCGGGATGAACACGGCGCACAGCACCAGCGCGATGGCCACGATCGGGCCGCTGACCTCGCGCATGGCCTGCACCGTGGCGGCGTGCGGCGTCAGGCCGTTCTCCAGGTTGCGCTCGACGTTCTCGACCACCACGATCGCGTCGTCCACCACGATGCCGATGGCCAGCACCAGCCCGAACAGCGTGAGCGTGTTGATGGAGTAGCCGATGGCCAGCAGCGCGGCAAACGTGCCCACCACCGACACCGGCACCGCCAGCAGCGGGATGATCGAGGCGCGCCAGGTCTGCAGGAACAGCACCACGACCAGCACCACCAGCAGCACCGCCTCGAAGAGGGTCTCGACCACCTTAGAGATCGAGGTGGCGACGAAGCGCGTGGGGTCGTAAACGATGGCGTAGTCCATGCCCGGCGGGAAGTCGCGCTTCAAGCGCTCCATGGTCGTGCGCACGTTGTCCGAGATGGCCAGCGCGTTCGAGCCCGGCGCCTGGAAGATGCCGATGGCCGCGGCCTCCTTGTTGTTGAGCAGGCTGCGCAATGAATAGGTGTTGGCGCTGATCTCGACGCGCCCGACGTCGCGCACACGCACCACGGCGCCGGTGGCCGGGTCGGTGCGGACGATGATGTCGGCAAACTCCTGCTCGCTGACCAGCCGCCCCTGCGTGTTCACCGCGAGCTGGAAGTCGGTGCCGCGCGGCGTGGGCGGCGCGCCCACCACGCCGGCGGCCACCTGCGTGTTCTGCTCGCGCACGGCGTTGACCACGTCGCCGGCGGTCAGGTCGCGCCCGGCCAGGCGCTGCGGGTCCAGCCACAGCCGCATGGCGTAGTCGCCGCTGCCGAACAGGATCACCGTGCCCATGCCGGGAATGCGCAGCAGCTCGTCGCGCACCTGCTGGTGCGCGTAGTTGCGCAGGTAGAGCGAGTCGCGGCTGTCGTCCGGGCTGACCATGTGCACGACCATGGTCAGGTTGGGCGACTGCTTCTCGGTGGTCACGCCGATCTGGCGCACGACCTCGGGCAGCCGCGGCAGCGCGCGGTTGACGCGGTTCTGCACCGCGGTCTCGGCCGCCTCCGGATTGGTGCCGATGCGAAACGTCACCGTCAGCACCATGGTGCCGTCGGCGGTGGCCTGGCTCTCGTAATAGAGCATGCCCTCGAGCCCGCTGATCTGTTCCTCCAGCGGCGTGGCCACGGTTTCGGAGATGACGCGCGGGTTGGCCCCGGGAAACTGCGCGCGCACCACCACCTGCGGCGGCGCGACCTCGGGGTACTCGGAGATGGGCAGCTGGAAGATGGCCAGCAGCCCCACCAGGAAGATGAACAGCGACAGCACCGTGGCCAGGCGCGGTCGGTCGATGAAGTAGCGCGAGATGTCCATGCGCGGCGGCCTCTTGCTGTCGGCGCTGGCTCAGCGCGCGGGGCCGGAGGCGGCGGGCGCGGCGGCCGGGATCGGCAAGCCCTTGTCGTCCACCTGCAGCCGTTGCGGGCTCACCGGCGCGCCGGGCTGGGCGCGCTGCAGGCCGTCCACGACCACGAGCTCGCCGGGCTTGACGCCCTGCACCACGCGCATGCCGTCGAGCAGCACGCCGGGTTTGACTTCGCGCGGCTGCACCACGTTGTCCGCGCCGACCACGAACACGACCTTGCGCGTCTGGTCGGTGCCGATGGCGCGGTCGGCCACCAGCGTGGCGGTGTAGCGGCCGCTGCCCACGACCTTGACGCGGGCGAAGAGTCCGGGCGTGAAGCGGCCGTCGCGGTTGTCGAACACGGCCCGGCCGCGGATGGAGGCCGTGGCCGGATTGAGGCGGTTGTCCACGAAGTCCACCTTGCCCTGGTGCGGGAAGCCGTCCTCGTCGGCCAGCCCCATCCAGGCCGTGGCCGGCGTGCTGCGTGGCGAGGCCAGCGTGCCGGCACGCACCAGGCGCAGGTATTTCAGGTAGGTGTCCTCGCTGGCGTCGAAGTACGCGTACACGCGCTCCTGCGACACCAGCGTGGTCAGCACCGGCGTGCCGGCGCCCACGAGGTTGCCCGGCGTGAGCAGCGCGCGCGAGGTGCGCCCGGCCACCGGCGCGCGCACCTGCGTGAACTCCAGATTCAGCCGCGCCTGCGTCAGTGCGGCCTCGGCGCCCTGGATGGAGGAGCGCGCATTGCGCTGCGTGGCGCGCAGCTGGTCGATCTCCTGCTGGCTCACGCCCTGGATCGCGGTGAGCTTTTCCGCACGCGCGAGCTCGCTGGCGGCCAGCTCGGCCTGGGTGCGCGCCGCGGTCAGCTGCGCCTCGGCGCGCGCCACCTCGGCGGCAAAGGGCCGCGGGTCGATGGTGAAGAGCAGGTCGCCCTTGGCCACGCGCTGTCCCTCGGTGAAATGCACCCGATCCAGCGCACCGGCGACGCGGGCGCGGACCTCGACCGTGTCGGGCGCCTCCAGCCGCGCGGTGAATTCCTCGAACTCCTGCACCTCGCGCTGGAAGGCCGGGGCCACCGACACCTGCGGCGGGGGTGGCGGCGCCTGCTGCGACTCGGCCTCGCCGGCGCAGCCGGCCAGCAGCGCGGCCAGCGCCGGCACCGCGCCCAATGCCGTCCACCCTGTTCGCCAGCGCTGCGGCCGTCCATCTCCTGTCATGCGCGTGCCCCTGCGGGTTGATTCCGTGACTTGACTGGCCGCGCGCCGGCAATGGCGTCATGGCCGCTGCCACGAATCTAGGCAGCGGCCCGCGCGGCGGCCATTGCGCTCAGGGCCAGGCCCGCCGGCTGCCCGGGGGCGTAGCGGCACCTCGGCCGAAAGAGGTAGACGGCCGGCGGTGCGGGCGCCGCGCGCCGGGCCGGACTGCGGTCGCGCAAACGCCGTGAGCGGCGTTGCAACACGGCGATGCAGACATGTGTCCGCTGACATGCACGGCCACCGGCGTGGACAAGCGCCGGACGCGCGGCGCGGTCAGGCTGGCGCTTGCCGCAGCGCCGGGAGCTTCGCCATGCTCATGCCCACGTCCTTGCCCTTGCCCTTGCCGTTCCGCGTCAGCGTGGCCGTGCTGCACGGGGACCCGGTGATCGAGGCCGGGCTGCGCGCGCTGCTGCGGCCGCTGCCCGAAGTGGCGCTGCTGGCGCCGGGCACGGCAGCCGGCGCCGAGGTGGTGGTGACGGACCTGCGTGGCGCGCTCGCCGGGCATGCGCTGGCGCGGCTGGAGGCGCGCGCGGAGGGCGGCCCGGCCACCCGCGCGGCGCCGCGCTTCCTGGTGTTCGCGCCGGTGTGCCGCGAGCGCGAGGTGCGCTGCGCGCTGCAGTCCGGCGTGCAGGGCTACCTGCAGCAGGGCTGCACGGCCGAGGAGATCGCCGCTGCCGTGCGGGCCCTGGCCGGCGGTGCGCGTCACCTGTGTCCCGCGGCGCTCGAATGCCTGGCCGACAGCCTGGGCCGTCAGCCGCTGACCGGCCGCGAGGCCGAAGTGCTGCAGCTGCTGGCGCAGGGGCTGGCCAACAAGGACATCGCGCGGCAGTTGGGCGTGGCGCTGGGCACGGTGAAGGTGCATGTCCGCGCCGTCATGGACAAGCTGCAGGCCGCCTCGCGAACCCACGCGGTGGTGATTGCGGCGCAGCGCGGGCTGCTGGGCGAGGCCGAGGCGGCCGCCTGCAGCGGCTGTGGGGAGACGGCGGCAGCGCGGGCCGTCCGCCCGGTGGCGCCGCGCCACGCCACGCCGGTGGGCTGAGCTGCGCGCCAGGCGCAGCGCGGAGGCGGCGCGTCGGTGACCCCTGGGGACACGGCCGAGGCCGCCGCCGCGCGCATCGGGTTCAGTTGCCGAGGTGGTGGTCGTCCTCGTCGTCCGACATGCCCTGGGCCACGGTGCCGTCGGTGATGGGCTCGCTCTCGCCCTGGCCCGGGCGCGGCGGCTGGCCGTTGGCGGGCTTGACCAGGATCTCGGCCTGATTCGGGTCGAAGCCGCGAAGGTCGGCATCGCGCGCCAGTTCCTCCAACACCGCGTAGGAGGCGTGGTAGCCGATTTTCTGGATGTAGCCGCCCGACTTGGTGCCGATGCCGCCGCGCAGCTCCAGCAGCACCGAGCCCGAGCCCAGCAGGCCGTAAGCGTTGCGCGAGATGCCGGGCTCGGTGCCGCCCGGGTACAGGCTCAGGTCGGCATAGGGGTACTTGGCGAGCGTCTGCGCGATCACGACCACGACCCGCTTGGCCATCGTCTGGCCGCGGGTGAAGCGCGCCACGGCCCCGGCGTCCACGCTCTGCAGCGCCTGGGCCGTGGCCGCGGCAGTGGGCCACAGCGTCGAGGCGGTGACCATGTTGCCGTCGTTCACGCGCGTGCCCTGGTGGTGCAGGTCCAGCGTCACCACCGGCGTGAACTGGTCGGCCAGCCAGCGGATGTTCCGGGCTTCGGGCACGGGGTTGCCCCGGCCCAGGTCGGTCCGCGTGTAGGGCTGGGTGCTGTCCACCAGCTCGTTCTCGCAGCTGAGGACGCCCAGCGGGCCGATGTTCGGGAAGTTCGGGTTGTCCAGCGGACACTCGGGCCGGAACGCGTGGTAGCGGTTGATGTCGTAGCCTCGGCCGCGCTGGTAGAAGGCCGGCACCGAACCGGTTGAGAACGTGCGGTCGTAGTTCTGGCGCCAGGGCGGCACGCGGCCCTGGGCGTCCGTGATCAGCGTGCCGTCGGCCTTGCGGCCGTCGAAGCCGTCCACGTTCACGCGCGGCACGATGATGACCCGGAGCGCGTTGCGAATGGCCTTCGAGGCCGTCGAGTTGTTGGCCAGCGTGCGGGCCAGGTTCACGGCCGAGTCGCTGGTCTCCATCTCGTCGCCATGCTGCTGGGCAATGATCAGCGCGGCGGCCGGCCCGGTGCCGACGACGACGTAGGGGATGGCTCGACCCGTGTTGCTCTTCCACGGCAACTCGCCGTAGGTCATGGCGCCGCGGCTGGTGTGGGCGCTGCTCTTGAGCGCGGCGACGAGCTGCTCGTAGGTGCGCAGCGACGCGACGCTGTCGTTGTCGCCGTAGGGTCCGTTGGGAACCGTGGTCTGTGCGTGGGCGGGTGCGAGCGTCGCGGCGGCGGCGAGCGCCGCTGCAAGGATGGTCTTGATCGACATGGGGGCTGTCTCCTCGGTAGCCGGCTGGAGCACCGGGCGGCTGCCCGGCTCCAGGGCCGACTGTCCCGACGCCGCAGGCGCCGCAAACCCCACAGGTCAGGGTTGATGGCCGGAGCGGAACAGTGCTGACGGCCGGCCGGGCCGGGAGCGTAGCCGGACCGCGCCGGCCCCACTTCAGCCCATACGGGCACCGCTTCGGTGCCAACTCCTTCACAGACCGGGCCCCGCGCGGCGCACTGCCGCGGCAGCCCCGGCGCTAAGTTACAAGCACATACAACTGGTCTGTTTCCTGCTTTTTGCACGCCCGGTGGCCGCGACGGCACGGGGGCCGGGGTCTGCGGAGTCGAGAACGAAGACGGGGGGAATCCGAATGGGAATGCTGTGGGCACAGAAGCGCGCGGGTCGCGTCCATCGCGTGATCCGGGCCGTGGCCGGCGCGACCGCGGCGGCGCTGCTGGCGCTGGGCGCGGGCGCGGCGCGGGCGCAGGAGGAGGAGAAGGTCCTCAACGTCTACAACTGGTCCGACTACATCGCCGAGGACACGATCCGCAACTTCGAGAAGGAAACCGGGATCAGGGTCCGCTACGACAACTTCGACAACAACGAGATCCTTCACGCCAAGCTGGTGGCGGGCCGCACCGGCTACGACATCGTCGTGCCTGGCTCGCACTGGGCCAAGATGCAGATCGAAGCCGGTCTGCTGCGCAAGCTCGACAAGTCACAGATCCCCAACCTCAAGAACCTGGACCCGGCGGTGCAGGCGCAGCTTGCCCGCATGGACCCGGGCAACGACCACCTGGTCAACTGGATGTGGGGCTTCACCGCGGTGGGCATCAACGTCGAGAAGGTCAGGGCCGCGCTGGGCGGCCCCTTGCCCGACAACGCCTGGGACCTGGTGTTCAAGCCCGAGTACATCTCCAAGCTCAAGGGTTGCGGCGTCTCCTTCCTGGACTCGGCCACCGAGGTCGTGCCCGCCGCGCTGCATTACCTGGGCAAGCCCTCGTTCAGCAAGGAGCCGTCGGACTACACGCAGGTGGCCGCGCTGCTGAAGTCGGTGCGGCCCTACGTGACCCTCTTCAGCGCCTCGGGCTACATCAACGACATGGCCTCGGGCTCGATCTGCCTGGCGCTGGGCTGGTCGGGCGACATGAACATCGCGCGCCAGCGCGCCATCGACGGCAAGACCGGGCAGAAGATCGAGGTGCTCATGCCGCGCAGCGGCGGGCTGCTGTTCTTCGACACCATGGCCATCCCGGCCGACGCGCCGCACCCGGGCAATGCGCACAAGTGGATCAACTACATCCTGCGCCCGGAGGTGCACGCCTCGCTGACCAACAAGGTCTTCTACGCCAATCCGAACAAGGCGTCGCGCCCCTTCGTCAAGCCCGAGGTCGCGAGCAACCCGACGGTGTTCATCTCCGACGCGGACATGGCGCGCATGGTGGCGCCGAACTCGCTCAACAACGACCTGCGCCGCCTCATGACGCGCACCTACACCTCCTTCAAGACCGGCCTGTGACGTCCGCGCGGAGAAACCTGCCATGAACAAGAACGAGCCCTTCATGGGCACGCGCGGCGTGCTGGCCGCGGCGCTGGCGGCGGCCTCGGTGGCGGCGGCACTGCCCGCGCGGGCGCAGAGCAACGCCGAGCTGCTCCAGGAGCTGCGGGCGCTGCGCGAGCGCGTGGCCGAGCTGGAGAAGCGCGTGGCCGCCCAGCCCGCGCCCGCCGCCCCGGTGGCGGCCGTCCCCGCGCCGGCCCCGGCGCCCGTGGTGCAGCCGGGCATGACGCCGGAGCAGTTGCGCGAGTTCGCGCGCGTGACGAACAAGGTCGAGGCGCTGGAGGACACGCGCGACGCCAACGGCCTCAAGAACCTGAAGATCGGCGGCTGGCTCGACCCGACCTTCATCGCCAACCGGGCGCAGGACCGCGCCGGGCTGCAGTTCCTCAACGGCGTGGGCGACGACGGCTACACATACGACAACTCCTACTTCGGCTCCGTGGCGCTGGACTTCCAGAAGGAGACCGACAGCGGCATGCGCTTTCGCCTGACGCTCATGCCCAACCGCGGCAGCGAGTCGGTGGGACGCGGCGACAACCGCCTGGTGCACGAGGCCACGGCGATGGTGCCGCTGGGCAGCCTGCGCACCTACCTGCTGGCCGGGCACATGCCCGACTGGTCGGGCTACGAGTACATGCCGCCCATGCTCAACAAGCTCATCACCCACAACCTGCTCTTCGACTTCACGCTGCCGACCTCCTTCACCGGCTTGGGCCTGCAGCACACCGAGGGCAAGTGGCTGTTCAAGGCCATGCTCGCCGACATGAACGCCAGCCGGAAGGGCCCGGGCGAGAAGACGCCCGTCTTCACCTACCGCGTGGACTATGCCAAGGGCGAGTTCCACAGCATGGGCTTCGCCGGCGTGCACGGCAAGGCGGCGAACTCCACCTCGCTCATCACCGATCCGGCCACCGGCGAGGTGATCGCGCAACCCGAGTCGCGTGTGGACCTGTTCGAGATCGACGGCTCCTTCATCCGCGGCGACTGGACGCTGCAGGGCCAGGCCAGCATCGGGCGCCAGCGCAAGGCCGCCATCACGCTGGGGCCCGGCAATACGCTGCGCGACGCGCGCTGGTGGGGCCTGTCGGGCCTGGTGGCCTACAAGATCACGCCGCGGCTGGAAACGGTGGCCCGGCTCGACTACATCAACAACGCCAGGAACGGCGGCGGGCTGCTGGGCTACACGGCCCAGGACGGCATCAACGGCATCGGCTTCGCGCCGGGGGAGATCCCGAGCGCGGCGCCAACCGCAGCGCGCTGTCGCTGGGCCTGCTCTACGCGCTGGACATGAGCACGCAGCTGCGTGCCGAGTACCGCTTCGACCACGCCAGCCAGCCGGTGTTCGAGTACGTGGACAAGGGCGTGTTCAAGAGGAACAACCATCTCCTGGGCGCGTCGGTGGTGGTCAGCTTCTGAGCATGGCGCCCACCGTCATCGCCGGGCCGCAGGAGGGCGACGCGGCCTTCCTGCGCATCGATGCCGTGGTCAAGGACTTCGGCGACTTCCGCGCCGTCGATCACGTCAGCCTGGACGTGGCGCGCGGCGAGATCTTCGCGCTGCTGGGCCCTTCGGGCTGCGGCAAGAGCACGCTGCTGCGCATGCTCGCGGGCTTCGAGTCGCCCACGGCCGGCCGGCTGCTGCTGGCCGGGCAGGACCTGGCCGGTCTGCCGCCCTACGCGCGGCCGGTGAACATGATGTTCCAGTCCTACGCGCTGTTTCCGCACCTGACGGTGTGGGAGAACATCGCCTTCGGCCTCAAGCGCGACCGGCCGCCGCGTGCCGAGATCGCGCAGCGCGTGGAGGAGATGCTGCGCCTCACGCAGCTGACGCGCTTCGCGCAGCGCAAGCCGCATCAGCTCTCCGGCGGGCAGCAGCAGCGCGTGGCGTTGGCGCGCAGCCTGGCCAAGCGGCCGCGGCTGCTGCTGCTCGACGAGCCGCTGGGCGCGCTGGACAAGAAGCTGCGCGAGCAGACGCAGCTGGAGCTGGAGCTGGTGAACATCCTGCGCGCCGTGGGCGTGACCTGCGTAATGGTCACGCACGACCAGGAGGAGGCCATGACCATGGCCTCGCGCATGGCCGTCATGAGCGAGGGCCGGCTGCTGCAGGTCGGCCCGCCGGCGGACGTGTACGAGACGCCGGGTAGCCGCTTCGTGGCCGACTTCATCGGCAACGTCAACCTCATGGACGGCCACGTCACCGTGGACGAGCCCGACCGCGTGCAGGTGCAGTGCGCCGACGTGACGCACCTCGTCGGCCACGGCATCACCGGCTACGCCGGCATGCCGGTGACGGTGGCGCTGCGGCCGGAGAAGATTTTCCTTTCCAGCGAGGCGCCCGCGAATGAGGGCGGCGGCGAGCACCTCAACCGCGTGCAGGGCCGCGTCGTGGCCTCGGCCTACTTCGGCAGCTACACGCTCTACCACCTGGAGCTGCCCAGCGGCGCGGTGCTCAAGGTCAACTTCGAGAACGAGGCCTGCCACGCCGAGGGCCCGGCCGTGGGCGCGCGGGTATGGGCCCATTGGCGGCCCACGGCGCAAGTGGTGCTCACGCAATGAAGGCGCCGCCGGCACGGTCGCGCGGCGGGCGAGGGCGCGGCGCCGTCATCGGCGTGCCCTTCGGCTGGCTGCTGCTGTTCTTCCTGCTGCCCTTCCTGATCGTGCTGCGCATCAGCTTCGCCTCGATGGATGGCGCGCTGGTGAGCGACGTTCTCAGGGTCGCCGATGGCCGCCTGTCGCTGACGCTGGAACTGGGCAACTACGCCCTGCTGTTCAGCGACGACCTGTACTGGCGCACCTACGGGCTGTCGCTGTTCTATGCCGGCGTGACCACGCTGCTGTGCCTGGCCATCGGCTACCCCTTCGCCTACTTCATGGCGCGCTCCGCACCCGCGCTGCAGCCGCTGCTGCTCATGGCGGTGATGCTGCCGTTCTGGACCAGCTTCCTGCTGCGCGTGTACGCCTGGAAGGGGCTGCTCGATGCCGACACGGGCTGGGTCGGCAGCGCGCTGCGCTTCCTCAAGCTCGACCACCTGCTGCTGGCGCTGGGCGCGATTCCCGCGCTGGGGCAGTTCATGTACAGCCCGTTCTCGCTGGTGCTGGGCATGGTCTACACCTACCTGCCGTTCATGGTGCTGCCGCTCTACGCCAACCTGTCCAGGCTCGACGTGCGGCTGCTGGAGGCGGCGCAGGACCTGGGCGCCACGCCCTGGCAGGTGTTCTGGACCGTGACGGTGCCGCTGTCGCGCGCGGGCATCGTCGCCGGCGCCATGCTGGTGTTCATTCCCTGCGTGGGCGAGTACGTGATCCCGGAACTGCTGGGCGGGCCGCAGACGCTGATGATCGGCCGCGTGCTGTGGGACGAGTTCTTCAGCAACAACGACTGGCCCATGGCCTCCAGCGTCGCGGTGGTGATGGTGCTGCTCATCCTGGTGCCGCTGGCGGTGTTCAACGCCAGCCAGGCCCGGGTCGCGGAGCGCAAGTAGATGATCACGACCGCCGCCGGGCGCTGGACGTCGAGGCTGTGGCTGTTCGCCGGCCTGGCCTTCCTGTACCTGCCCATCGTGTCGCTGGTGGTGTTCAGCTTCAGCGACTCGCCCGTGCCCAACGTCTGGGGCGGCTTCTCGCTGCGCTGGTACGCCAGGCTCGTGGGCGATGCCGACATCCGCCGCGCGCTGTGGCTGTCGCTGCAGGTGGCCGCGGCCTCGGCCAGCGGCGCGGTCGTGCTCGGGTTGCTGGCCGCCTTCACGCTGCAGCGCTTCCCGCGCTTTCGCGGCCGCATGCTGTTCTCCGGCATGGTCAGCGCGCCGCTGGTGATGCCGGAGGTGATCGTGGGCCTGTCGCTGCTGCTGATGCTGGTGTCGGTGCAGCGCGCCACGGGCTTTCCGGAGCGCGGCCTGCTGACCATCTGGCTGGGCCACGTGCTGGTGGGCATGGCCTACGCCACGGTGGTGATCTCGGCGCGGCTGCGCGACCTCAACCCGCAGTACGAGGAGGCGGCGCAGGACCTGGGGGCGCGGCCGCACCAGGTGTTCTTCCTGGTGACGCTGCCGCTGATCTCGCCCTCGCTGCTGGCGGCGTGGCTGCTGACCTTCACGCTGTCGCTGGACGACGTGGTGATGTCGGCCTTCCTCTCCGGCCCCGGCGCCACGACGTTGCCGCTGGTGATCTTCTCGCGCGCGCGGCTTGGGCTGGACCCGGCCGTCAATGCGCTGGCCACGGTGGTCGTGGCCGTGGTGGCGCTGTGCGTGGCGGGGTCGAGCTATCTCATCGCCCGGCGCGAGCGCCGGCACTGGCTGGAGCAGCAGGCCGCGGCCCGGCAGTGACCCGAAGCAGGCCCTGCCGGCGACGGCCGGCTGCGGCGAGCCTCAGGACGCGGCAGCCTCGGCGCCCGGGGTGTCGGTGGCCGGCGCTGCCGCGGGCGCGGCGGCAGAAGCGCCATCGGCGGCGCGTGCGGGCTCGTTCGCCGCGGCCGTGGGAGCGGCCTTCCTGGGCGCGGCCTTCCTGGCAGCGGCCTTCTTCGCGGCCGGCTTCTTCGCCGCAGGTGCAGCTTCGGCCGCCGGGGCGGCTTGCGCAACCTCGGTCTTCCTGGCGGGAGCTTTCCTGGCCGCGGCCTTCTTCGCAGCGGCTTTCTTCGCAGCGGCCTTCCTGGCAAGCGCCGGTGCCGGCGCTTCAGCAGCCTGGGCGGCCTTGGCCGGAGCGGCGGCCTTCTTGGCGGCCGGCGCAGCGGTCCTGGCACCGCGCGGGGCGCGGCCTTCTTCCATGCCGAAGCGCTTGGCGGCCTTGGCGTCGGTCGTGGACAGGTGCGCTCCCTTGGCCGTCACCGGCTGCTCCAGCTTCACGGCGCCGTGCTCGTCCATGCGGGCCAGCGTCTGCGCGAGCTTGGCCGCGGCGCGGGCGAGCTGCTTGACCGTCTTGGCGCCGACGGCGAAGTTGGCCAGGTCGATCTTCGTGCGGAACGTGGTGGCTGCGGCCACCGGCTGCGCGGTCTTCCTGGCCGCGGCCTTCGTGGCCACGGGAGTGGTCTTCTTCGCGGCGGCCTTCTTGGCAGCCACCTTCTTCGTCGGGACGGTCTTGCGGGTCGGCATGGTCGTGTTACTCCCTCAACGGATCGAAACCGGTGTTGTGACAGGCGCCGATTATTGCCGTAGCGCACCGTATGCTTGGCCGCATGCAAGGCATCCATTCCACGGCGGCGCGCACGCCGCGGCTTCGCGAGGCGGGGCAGGTTCCATCGATGGCGTGGCCGGTGCGCGGCGCGCTGCTGGCCGCGGTGCTCGTGGCGGGCTGCGCGACGCGGCCCGTGCCCGGGTCTGGGCCCGGAGTCCGGGTCGAATCGCTCGAAGCCATCGGCTGGCAGATCGCCGAGCGTCCCTGCGACACGCCGCTGCGCGTGGACCGCAAGCCGCAGGCCAATGCCTTCGACCCGAAGGTCACGGACGAGGTGATCGAGACCCACTGCGCCGGGCTGACCACCACGGTCTACGTCGCCCATGCCACGCAGCCGCCGAAGCTGCTGCCCGCCAGCGTGCAATTGACGGCGCGGCATCCGGCATTGCCCGCCGGGCTGCAGGTCGGCTCGCCGGCGGCAAAGGTGCTGGCGCTGCTGGGCGCGCCGACGCTGCGCGACCCGGCCGCGCTGGCCTACCGCATGGGGCCGCAGCGCCCGGACAGCGACGCGCTGCGCTTCATCATCCGGCAGGACAAGGTCGCGGCCATCGAGTGGGCCTGGTACATCGACTGAACACCGCGTCCATCGGCCGGAGCTGCCGCCGGCGCGAACCGGCGGCTTGTGGTTGTGGCATCAACCTGCGGGCACGGGGCCGCGCCCGGCCGGGGCGCCGCGAGAAGGCCTTTCGCCGCGGGCTGTACCATGGGCCGGTGTTCAATCTGACGGGGCCGGCATGGACTACTACCGCGACAGCGACACCGAGACCACGATTTCCGGCGACGGCCTGAGGTACAAGGCCAAGGTATCCGGCTCGGCCTTTGGTCCTGTCGTGCTTGGAGGCGGCTCCACCGTCATGTCCTGTTTCAGATGCGGCCGCCACAAGCCCGTGTCGCAGCTGACGAGCAAGAAGATCCTGGGCCGCAGCCACAAGGTCTGCGCGAGCTCCTGCCGCGAGAAGGACTGATCAGCCGCCGCGCACCAGCGCCATCACCTTGGCGGCGTCGAGCCCGCGGGCCTTTTCCTGCATCGCGGGCAGGTAGCGGCCCTGCAGGGCCTGGGCCTCGGCGACGGTGCCGGCGTAGGCGTCCTTGAGCATCTGCGCCGACAGGGTGCGCCCGCCGGCGTAGTAGCGCTTGGCGACGTGGCCGAGCGCGTAGGTCGAGGCGAAGCTCATCCCCGAGCTGACCGCCTGCTTGCCGAGGCCGCCGAGCAGGCCGCCGCCGTACTTGCCGAGCAGCCCGCCAAGCAGCTTGCGGCCGGCCTGTTCCAGGTATTGGGAGGTCAGGCCGACGCCGACGGTGGCAAGGAAGTCCTTCACGTGGCCGCTGTCGAGCTGGTAGCCGTGGGCCTGGCCGATGCGGTAGACCAGCTTCATCTGCAGCGGAATGATCGCCATCGTCGACAGGGTCTCGGGCAGCAGCTCCAGGGCGCCGTTGAGGATGGCGGCGTTCAGGATCGCCTGGTCCAGGACGGCGTTGTCGACGGCCGGCGCGGCCGTGCCGCGGGCCGCACTGGCTGCGGACGCACCCATCGGCGCCGCCGCGATCTCCTCGGCCCGGGCGGCGAACTGCCCCGCCGACGCGCCCAGGCCGAGCTGGCTGCGCAGATCGGCCAGGAACCGCTGCTCGGCCTGTGACTGCGCGCCGTCGGCGTCGCAGACGCACACCGCCATTTCGTAGGCCAGCTGGCGCGCCTCGTGGCTGCCGAGGCGGGCCACCACCGCGGCGGTATCGACGCGCCTCATCAGCACGTCCTGGTAGAGCGTGGGCAGGTGCACGCCGTCGGCCTGTCCGAGGCCCTGCACAATGCGCTTGAGCTCCTCGCGCTCGCGGTCGTGCTTGTCGCCGTCGGCAAAGGCCGCGAGCACGGCGATGGTGACGATGGCCTGGGTGTCGGCAGAAGTCATGGGCGGTTCGTGGGCAAGTGGGCAGGGCGGGTTCGTTCGCCGCTGCCGGCAAAGGTTCCACCGGCGCCCGGGCTGCCTCGACCGGCCTGCGAGGTCTCGCCCCGGATGAACTCGCAGCCTATGGCCCGGCCGGACCTTCCGGGTTGGCTGCATGCGCGGGCATGGACGGGCCGGCGGCAGCAGCGGCCAGGGCCGCGCAGGCGAGGAAAGGAATCAGGACGGCAGGGCCTGCCAGGCGCGCACGAAGTCGCGGGCCCGGGCCGCCACGTCGGCGGCACTGCGCCCGGGCGCGTACAGCGCCGAGCCCAGGCCGAAGCCGGCCGCGCCGGCGGCGCGGTAGCCCGCCATCGCTTCGGGCGTGATGCCGCCCACCGGCAGCAGCCGCACCGACCCGGGCAGCACGGCGCGCAGCGCCTTCACGACCGTCGGCGGCAGGGCCTCGGCGGGAAAGAGCTTCAGCGCGTCGGCGCCGGCGTCGAGGGCGGCAAAAGCCTCGGTCGGCGTGGCCACGCCGGGCAGCGCGACCAGGCCCAGCGCCTTCGCCGCCCGGACCAGCGCCGGCGGCGCATGCGGGCTGACGGCCAGCTCGGCGCCCGTGGCGGCCAGGCGTTCGAGGTCGTCTTGGCGCAGCACCGTGCCCGCGCCCACCAGCACCTCGGCCGGCAGGGCGCGGCGCAGCGCGGCGATGCTGTCGAAGGGCTGCGGCGAGTTCAGTGGCACCTCGATGAGGCGAAAGCCCGCCTCCACCAGCGCGCGGCCCACCGGCAGCGCCTCGTCGGGCGCGAGGCCGCGCAGGATCGCGACCAGCGGCAGCTGGTCCATCGCGCGGTCGAACGCGCTGCGGCATGGTTGCCCGTTCATCGGTCGGTCTCCGTCGAGGGTAGCGATCAGCCCGCCTTCGCGGGCCGGCCGTGCCAGTGACTGTGGCGCGGTGTTGCCCAGCAGCGCGTGCTGGCGCACCACCGGTCCTGCTGCGGTTGTGGATTCATGGGCCGGCATGCCAGGAAGCCTGGCCGCCAAGGTGTCGAACAGCGGTCATCTTCATCAATAAGTGGGACGGCTTGCCGTCCGGAGCGTTTCAAGGCGTGCATCGGGGCCGCCGATGGGCCTGGTGCGTTCAAATGGTGGGACAGTGCCGCGCGCCCGTGCCCGTCCCTGGCATCCCGCCCCGCTCAGGACGCCGGCGCCTGGGCCCGCCGCCAGGCCGCGGGTGGCAGACCGGTCGCACGCTTGAACGCGCGCGAGAACGCCGCCTCGGACTCGTAGCCCACCTGCTGCGCGACCGAGGCCACCACCATGTGGCCTTCGCTCAAGAGCCGCGCACCGCATTGCAGCCGCCACTGCGTGAGGTACTGCATCGGCGGCATGCCGACGAGCGCGACGAAGCGCTCGTGCAGCGCGGAGCGCGACAGGCCGGCGCGGCGCCCAAGCTCTTCGAGCGTCCAGGGCTGCGCGGGGTCGCCGTGCATCAACGCGAGCGCGCGTCCGACCTGACGGTCGCGCAGCGCGCCCAGCCAGCCTTGCGACTGCTCGGGCAGCGCGTCGAGGTAGCGCCTGGCCGCATCGACGAAGACCATCTCGCTCACCCGCTGCAGCAGCGCGGCTCCTCCCGCGCGCTGCGCACCCCACTCCTGCGCCGCCTGCTCCAGCACCGGTGCCACCCAGGTGCCCACGCCCGCTGCCGGCAGGTGCAGCAGGCGCGGCAGCGCGTCGATGAGCGGGTTGAAGGGCTTGAGGTCGCAGGCAATGAAGCCGCACAGAATGACGGCGGACGCATCCTTCGCGGGCAGGCCTTCGCCGGCCACGAAGGCGCCGCCGCGGTACGAGATCGGGATCGGCTTCGGGTCGTCGCGCATGCGCGTGAGCCAGTCGCCCTCGTGGGCGGGCGAGATGCCGGGTGCGCTGGAGACGACGTGCGCGTCGCCGTGCGGCAGCATGACGATGTCGCCGGCGCCGAGCCGCAACGGCGGCTCGCCGTCCACCGCGACCCAGCCGCCGCCCTTCACGAACAGGTGGTATTCGATGACGTGATCGGCACCGGGCATCACCGCCGGCCCCATCTCCTGCGAGGACGGCGCCCACGCCGACCAATCGTCACGGCAGCTCACGTGAAAGAACACGGAGCCTCGCAGTCGAACGCTGCGCAGCACGTCGGACAGCGGGTCGAGTGCGTTCATGCCTGCCTCGCCAATGCAATCGCGGACGAATGAGCAAACGCGGGCGACGCCAGGGAAAGCGCGCCGGAGGTCATCCGCGAATCATGCACGCACCGGTGCACGGATGCGCCGGACCCACTCTTTCGACAATGGAAAGCGACACCATGACCACCGCCTCCACCCCGACGCAAACACCCGACTACGCCGCGATCAAGCAGCGCCAGCAGGCGACCTGGGCCAGCGGCGACTACGCCGTCGTCGGCACGACGCTGCAGATCGTCGGCGAGCAGCTCGCCGAGGCCGCCGACGTGCGAGGCGACGAGCGCGTGCTCGACGTGGCCGCCGGCAACGGCAACGCCTCGCTCGCCGCCGCGCGCCGCTATGCCCGCGTCACCTCCACCGACTACGTGCCCGAGCTGCTCGACAAGGGCCGCCGGCGTGCCGAGGCCGACGGCCTGGACATCCGCTTCGAGGTGGCCGACGTCGAGGCCCTGCCGTACGAATCGGCGAGCTTCGACGTGGTGCTCTCGACCTTCGGCGTCATGTTCGCCCCCGACCATGCGACGGCCGCGCGCGAGATGCTGCGTGTCACACGCCCGGGCGGCCGCATCGCGCTGGCGAACTGGACGCCCGAAGGCTTCATCGGCCGCCTCTTCAAGATCATCGGCGCGCACGTCGCGCCGCCGGCGGGCGTGCGCTCGCCCGCGCTGTGGGGCACCGAGGCGCACCTCATGTCGCTGTTCGGTCCCGCGGCGCGCGAGCTGCGCGTCGAGCGCAAGCGATTCAACTTCCGCTACCGCTCGGCGGCGCATTTCCTCCAGGTGTTCGCCGACTGCTACGGCCCGACCCACAAGGCGCTCGCCTCGCTCAGCGAGCAGGGCCGCGCGGCGCTACAGGCCGACATCGCATCGCTGCTCGGCGAGCTCGACGTGGGCGGTGGCCGCGGCCTGGTCGTGCCCAGCGAGTACGCGGAAGTGGTCATTACGGTCGCCTGATCCACCCCGGCGAGCGCGGCGGGCGGGCCGCTCGCGCCGAGCATATCGGGCACCACGAGGCCCGGCGGCGCACCCTGGCGCCCTGGCTGTTCGGTTGAAGCTGCAACCATGGCCCTTTCGCTCGCGGATCCGACAGGCTCGTTCGCGGATGGAGTGACGCCTTCGGCCTGGAAAGGGCTGCGGCATGCGGCTGCGAACAGGGCAGGCAAGTCAATAGGTAACGGGGTAGAAATATGGGCGGAGCGACCCATTCCTGGGCCGATCCGGGGAAGTCTCGTTTCGCCTGCCACCGCAGCCGCGACTTTCATGGAGTCGTGCCGCTCTTCACAAAAACATCCTGGCGGTGACTGGGTTGGATGGATTCCGATCTTGTAGATTTTCGGGCGCATGACCGCCTGAGCCTGCACCAGAGTACCGGGCGTGTGCCCGGTACCGTCGGCTGCGGGTGGTCATGAGAAGCTGGGTTGAATCGGGACGCGCGGGGGCGTGAGGGCATTGCGGCTCGGCAGCTTGCTGAAGCGACAACAACCAATGAAGTGAACGGCTGAGCGCACCTTGAAGAACAAGATCGCGGATGGTGCAACCGGCGCTACCGAGTCCGGCATTGCCGCGCGCATCGCGCGGCTGCTGGCATTTGCCGCCCTCTACCTGCTTGCCGCGTGGGGCGGGCAGGCGTTTTTCATCGCGCCGGACCAGGGCGTGGCGCTATGGCCGCCCAGCGGCATCTTCCTGGCCGCACTGCTGCTGATTAAGCGGCGCGATCGGCCCTGGCTTGTCGCTCTGGCGTTGTGTGCCGACTTCGGTGCCAGCACGGTCCTGTTCGGCTTTCCGCCGGGCATTGCCTTGACCATCGCCGTGGGCAACGCACTCGAAGCCACCGTGGGTGCGTTCCTGCTCCGGCGCTGGGCGGGCGGGCATTTCAGGATCGCGGATACGGGCTCGGTGCTGGCGTTCGTGCTGCTGTCGGCACTGGCCAGCCCGCTGCTGAGCACGGTCCTGGGTGGCACGGCCATCAGCATCCATACCGGCGAGCCGCTGCTGACCTCGTGGAAGCTGTGGTGGACGGGTGACTCGGCAGGGGTATTGATCTTCACGCCCTTGACGCTGGTCCTGTTCGGCCGCAGGGACGACGGTGACCGGCCGGCGGCCGGTCGGGTCGAGGTGCTGCTCATGCTGTGCGCGCTGTTGCTGGTGGGCCATGCCGTGATGTCCCGGCCCTATCCGACCATGTTCATGATCCTGCCGGTGCTGATCTGGGCGGCGTTGCGCGGGGAGCATCGCGCCATCGCCCTGGCCAACGCCGTCGTGACGCTGCAGGTCGTGCTCTACACGCAGTTCGGCCATGGTCCCTTCGCGGCCGACTACGCCCTGCATGAGCGGCAACTGCTGGTGCAGTCCTTCATCATGGCTGCGACGCTGACCGGGCTGGTGCTGGCAGGCCAGGCGTGCCAGCGCCGGCGCTCGACGCTCGATCTCGACGCCGCGCGCGCGGCTGCGGAAAGGGCGCTAGCGGCGGCCGAAGCCGCTCAGGCCCGCGCCGAGCACGCCAACCGGGCGAAGTCGCAGTTCCTGGCCAACATGAGCCACGAGTTCCATACGCCGCTGAACGCGGTGATCGGCTTGGGGCACCTGCTGTCGAAGATGGATCTGCCCCGCAAGGCGGGCGAGTACGCGACTCACATCCAGCAGGCAGGCAACCAGCTGCTGGCACTGACCACCGACGTGCTGGATGTGTCGCGCATGGAGGCCGGGGCGCTCGAGCTTGAGCAAGTGCCCTTCAAGCCCCACGTCGTGCTGTACGAGGCCGTAGCCTTCGTGCGGCCGCAAGCCGAGGCCAAGGGCCTGGCGTTGCGGTTGGACGTGGCGCCGGCGCTGCCGGCGACGCTGCTGGGAGACCCGACCCGCCTGCTGCAGGTGCTGATGAACCTGCTTGGAAATGCCGTGAAGTTCACGCGCGTCGGCGGCGTGGAGTTGCGCGTGCACGTCGTCGCTCAGTCGATGCACCAGGTCACGCTGCGCCTGGACGTGGTCGATACCGGTAGCGGCATAGCGCCCGAGCAGCACGAGCGCATCTTCGAGACCTTCGCCCAGGTCGACGATTCCATCGGGCGGCTCCATGGCGGAACCGGCCTGGGGCTGTCCATCGTGCGCCACCTGGTGGGGCTCATGGGTGGCACGCTGGAGCTGCAAAGCATGCCGGGAGCGGGCAGTACCTTCAGTGTCACGGTGATGTTCGAGCTGCCCGTGGCCCCGGGCGCCGCTTGAGGAAGTTCGCGGCGCGAAGCGGCGGCGCGGACAAGCCTCCAGGCGCTGCTGGTGCCGGCGCATACCAAGCCGCCGGCTGACGCATCAGGCAGTCACGATCATCTGGAAGCCGCCGTAGATGAGGCGCTTGCCGTCGAAAGGCATGGGGTTGACATCGGGCTGCACGCGCGGGTCGGCCATCACCCTCCTCATGCCCTCGTCGCGGACCTGCCTCGACGGCCAGGTGATCCAGGAGAACACGACCGTCTCGTCCGGCTGGCATTGCACGGCCATCGGGAACGAGGTCAGCTTCCCCTGTGGCACGTCGTCGCCCCAGCACTCCACCACGCTCAGCGCACCGTGCTCCCTGAACACGGCGGCCGCCTTCTCGGCGTGCTGCCTGTAAACCTCCCGATTGGCCGTAGGCACGGCAGCGACGAAACCATCGACATAGTCCATGTGTATCTCCAACTGTTGAACCGGCATGCCTGACCGCGGCACCCTGGACGGATACTGTATGCGCATACAGTTGTTGCGGCAATGGTGGCAGTGCAGCGTGGATGGCGATGACCGGGCCGCACCGTCTGGTGCGCCTTCGGGCGCGGCACCAGAGTGCCCAGCTGTGTCAAAGGGCAGGGCGCTGTGCTCCGGCACCCTGCGGCTGCCGTAGACGGACGCTATCGCAGCGATACGAGGAGACTTCTTCACGGCCCTGGCCAGCGTCTCTATCCTCGATGTCCCGTCAACGGCACCAGAGCACGCCCGGCCCGCGCCGCGTTCTCTTTGCCACGGAACCGAGGAGACCTGCCACATGAACGACCTGTCGCAGTGCCCTGTCGCGCACGACACCAAGCCCCGGCAACGACGCAACAATGCCCAATGGTGGCCTGACCGGCTGCCGCTGGAGCTGCTGCACCAGCATTCGGCGCTGTCGGACCCGATGGTGCAGGACTTCGACTACAAGCGGGAATTCCGCAGCCTTGACCTCGACGCCGTCATCGCCGACCTGCACGCGCTGATGACGGATTCGCAGGACTGGTGGCCCGCCGACTACGGGCATTACGGACCGCTCTTCATCCGCATGGCCTGGCACTCGGCCGGCACCTACCGCATCTTCGATGGCCGCGGCGGCGCGCGCTCCGGCGAGCAGCGCTTCGCGCCCCTGAACAGCTGGCCCGACAACGGCAACCTCGACAAGGCGCGGCGGCTGCTGTGGCCGGTCAAGCAGAAGTACGGCAAGAAGCTGTCGTGGGCCGACCTGATGATCCTGGCCGGCAACGTCGCGCTGGAGTCGATGGGCTTCAAGACCTTCGGCTTTGGTGGCGGCCGCGAGGACATCTGGGAGCCGCAACCCATCGACTGGGGCCCTGAATCGACCTGGCTGGGCGACGAGCGCTACAGCGGCGAGCGCGAGCTGGCGCGGCCGCTGGCCGCGGTGCAGATGGGCCTGATCTACGTGAACCCGGAAGGCCCCAACGGCCAGCCCGACCCGGCCGCGTCGGCCCGCGACATCCGCGACACCTTTGGCCGCATGGCCATGGACGACTACGAGACCGTCGCGCTGGTGGCCGGCGGCCACACCTTCGGCAAGTGCCACGGCGCCGGCCCCGCCCACCACGTCGGCGCGGAGCCGGAAGGGGCCAACATCGAGGAGCTGGGCCTGGGCTGGAAGAGCGCCTACGAGTCGGGCATCGGCGCGCACGCCATCACCAGCGGCCTCGAGGGCGCGTGGACGCCCACGCCGACGCAGTGGGACATGAGCTACTTCGAGACGCTGTTCGGCTTCGAATGGGAGCTCACGCAGAGCCCGGCCGGCGCGCACCAGTGGAAGCCCAAGGGCGACGCCGGGCGCAACGTGCCCGACGCGCACGTGCCCGGCAAGCTCCACCAGCCGATGATGAGCACGGCCGACCTGGCGCTGCGCGCGGACCCCGCCTACGAGAAGATCAGCCGCCATTTCATGGCGAATCCGCAGGAGTTCGCGGACGCTTTCGCCCGAGCCTGGTTCAAGCTCACGCACCGCGACATGGGTCCCAAGGTGCGCTACCTGGGACCGCTGGTGCCGCAGGAGGATCTGCTGTGGCAGGACCCGATCCCGCCGCTGGACCATCCGCTCATCGACGCGGCCGACATCCAGGCGCTCAAGGCCCGGCTGCTCGGCGCCGGACTGAGCACGCGGCAGCTGGTGAAGACGGCCTGGGCCTCGGCCTCGACCTTCCGTGGCAGCGACCTGCGCGGCGGCGCCAACGGCGCGCGCATCCGGCTGGCGCCGCAGAAGGACTGGGAGGCCAACGAGCCCGCCGAGCTGGCCCGGGTGCTGTCCACGCTGGAAGGGATCCAGGCCGAGTTCAACGGCGCACAGGCCGGCGGCAAGAAAGTGTCGCTGGCCGACCTGATCGTGCTGGGCGGCTGCGCCGCGGTGGAAGCCGCCGCGCGCCAGGCGGGCCACGACGTCACGGTGCCTTTCACGCCGGGCCGCATGGATGCCTCGCTGGAGCAGACCGACGTCAACGCTTTCGAGGTGCTGGAGCCGGCGGCTGACGGCTTTCGCAACTACGCGCGCGCCGGCGGCGACGCGCAGCTGGCCAACGCGCTCATCGACAAGGCCAACCTGCTGATGCTGACCGCGCCGGAGATGACGGTGCTCGTCGGCGGCCTGCGCGCACTCGACGCCAATGCGAACCACGCGCCGCATGGCGTCTTCACGCAGCGCCCCGGCATGCTCACGCCCGACTTCTTCCGCAACCTGCTCGACATGCGCACCGCCTGGAAGAAGTCCGAGACGCAACCGGGCATCTTCGAGGGCACCGACCGCAAGACCGGCGCGCCGCGCTGGACCGCCACCATCGTGGACCTGGTCTTTGGCTCGAATGCGCAGTTGCGCGCGCTGTCGGAGGTATATGCGGCGGCCGACGGCGAGGCGCAGTTCGTCAGCGACTTCGTCGCCGCGTGGGACAAGGTGATGAACCTCGACCGCTTCGACCTCCGGTACGGCAACAGCGACACCGCGCTGAGCGGGCATTGACGGCGTGCCGTGCCGGGCAGGCGATGCGTCCCGGGTTGTGGTGGGCGACGAAGGCGGCAAACCGCGGCGGACCGCCGTGCATCGCCCGTGCAGGGGCAATGCGGGTGAAATGCCGCGGCAAGCGACTGGAAGCACGGCCGAAGGGCAGCCCCGGGGGAACTGCCCAAATTTTGAGCAGTAACCAGACGCCCCTTGTGAATCAGCCACTTGGCCGCGCCGCATGCAGGTACGCCACAAGGTTATCCACAGATTCGGGGGGTAACTGCCGACACAAGGCAGCTCCGGCTGTGCGATGCCGGGTGACGGGTACCGGTCCGGGGTGACGGCGCGCACCTGGCCCGGGCCTGGAAAGGCCTGTGGCCACCGGAACCGCGATCGATGTCAGACCCACGCTGCGCCCCGATGCGCGTGGTCTTCGCTGACGCCGCCTCATGCCCACGGGCCGCCGCTGCCGACCGAAGCATGGCTCCGCCTATCCTTGCCTCGTCGCAATCAGAACCGGGTGGAGACGACAGCCATGCTGAAGATGGACGCCGCGCGCAGCGTGCTCGTGCTGGTCGATTACCAGGAGCGGCTCATGCCGGCCATCGATGGCGCCGAGGCCGTGGTCGAGGCGGCCCTGGCACTTGCCGATGCCGCGCGCGTGCTGGGCATCCGGGTCGTGGGCACGGAGCAGAACCCCGACGGCCTGGGGCCCAATGCCGAGGCCGTGCGCCGGCGCTGCGACGTCACGCTGCCCAAGATGCATTTCGATGCCTGCAGCGACGGGCTGGCCGAGTTGCTGTGCGAAGGCCGTGCGCAAGGCGATCGGCCCGAGGTCGTGATTGCCGGCTGCGAGGCGCACGTGTGCCTGATGCAGACAGCCCTGGGGTTGCTGGAGCGGGGCTTCCGGACCTGGGTGGTCGAGACGGCCTGCGGCTCGCGCCGCAGCACCGACAGGCAGGCCGCCATGCAGCGGCTGCGGGAGTCCGGCGCGACCGTCGTCACCGACGACATGGTGCTGTTCGAGTGGGTCCGTCACTGCCGCCAGCCGCAGTTCAAGGCGGTACTGGAACTGGTCAAGCGCCGCGGCGTTACCCCGCCGCCGCGGGCTGCAGGCAGTTGAGCCAAGGCGAGGCCGCGGCGCCGGGCCTTGAACGCAGCCGTCGCTGTCGCCCACAGCGCCCGGAGCGTATCGAAGCGCCTCGACCCATCACGAATCGCGCCAGACCGCCTGAGTGCCGATCAAGCAACATACCCGTAGCGCAGTGCTCCAGGCAGTCTCCACCGCGTCCCGTCTCTCTTCGTGTGGTCGCTTGTTCCGGCCATGTTGACAATTGAGAGCCGGTCCGGTGCGGCCGCTGCGTGAGTGCCGATTGAAGGCCGGTATGAGGATGGAAAAAGGAAGAGAACGCGCAGCGTGAGGCGTTTGATGGATCTGTTTCGGGTATGTTGCAAGAAATGCTTGCGTTGTCTGCAGCCTGCTCCCGTTGGCCGAGGGCATTCGTCGCCGCGGCAAGCGCTTCAGCGCCGTCGCTGGCGCACGCCGGGCGCGTGAAACTGCGGCCAGGACCCAGCGTGAAAGGCAGGCAACTGCTGTGGTCGCCCGGGCCTGAAGGCGTCGGGCACGGGATTCTTCTTCCACGGCAGCCTGGCCGTCACTGCGCACGACCGCGGCTCGCCGGAGACTCGGAGGTTCGAAACATGAGGACAGGGTGCAGCATGGTCGCTGCCGTTTGCATGGTTTGCGTGGCCTTTCCCGGCATCGTGCAGGCGCAGGTATCGAGCGATGTGATCCGCATCGGCTTCATCACCGACATGTCCGGCCTCTACGCCGACCTTGACGGACCCGGCGGTGCGGAGGCCATTCGCATGGCCATCGCGGACGTCGGCGGCACCGTGGCGGGCAGGAGGGTCGAACTGCTGGTGGCCGACCACCAGAACAAGGCCGACGTGGCCAGCGCCAAGGCACGGGAGTGGTTCGACACCCAGGGCCTGGACATGCTCGTCGGCGGTACCCACTCCGGTGCTAGCCTGGCCATGGCCAAGCTGGCGGCCGAGAAGAAGAAGCCCTTCATCGCAGTGGGCGCGGGCACCTCGGCGCTGACCAACGAGCAGTGCTCCCCCTACACCATCCATTGGGCCTACGACACGGTGGCGCAGGCCAAGGGCACGGGCGCTGCGGTCGTCAGGGCCGGCGGCAAAAGCTGGTACTTCCTCACCGCCGACTACACCTTCGGCCAGGCGCTTCAGAACGATACCGCGATCGTCGTCCAGGCCGCCGGCGGCACGGTGACGGGCTCGGTGAGACACCCGCTGTCGGCCAGCGATTTCTCCAGCTTCCTGCTGCAGGCGCAGTCGAGCAAGGCGCAGATCCTGGGCCTGGCCAACGCCGGCGGCGACACCATCAACGCCATCAAGGCGGCCAACGAGTTCGGCATCACCCGGTCGATGAAGCTGGCGGGGCTGCTGATGTCCATCAACGACGTGCACTCGCTGGGCCTCAGGGTCACGCAGGGCATGTACCTCACCGACAGCTGGTACTGGAACCGCGACGCCGAAACCCGAGCCTGGGGCCGGCGTTTCTTCGGGAAGTTCAAGCGCATGCCGTCGTCGCTGCAGGCCGCCAACTACTCCGCCGCGCTGAACTACCTGCAGGCGGTCAAGGCCACCGGCACCGATGATGGCGACAAGGTGATGGAGCAACTGCGCAGGACCAGGATCAACGACGTCTTTGCCAGGGGCGGCTACGTGCGCGGGGACGGCCGCATGGTGCACGACATGTACCTCATGCAGGTCAAGACGCCGGCGCAGTCCACCGAGCCCTGGGACTATTACAACGTCGTGGAGACGATCCCGGGCGAGCAGGCCTTCACGACCAGGGCCGAGAGCAGGTGCACGGCATGGAAGTGACGCGGCCGCGCATGGTCCTTCACGCCGCGACGAGGTGCGCCTCCGTGCCGCCTGAGTGCCTCATCCGGGCACCGGCATGAGCATCCGCGCATGCCTGGTGCCGGATGCATCTCGTCCGGGATTGCATGCCGTGCGCCCGTGCCCTGACTTCCGGTTCTGGTTGCGGCATCAATCAGCCAGGGAAGAGCGACTCGCCGGGGAACGCGGCGTCTTGGGGAAGAAGCAGGTCCGGGAGGCGGTACATTTGCACAAACATTAAACTGCGTGTCGAGTTCCTGAAACGTACGGAGAGCAGCCATGAGCATCACGGGTCGCGCTGCGTTCCTGGGCGCTGTCGCTACGGTGGTCGCCGTGGTCGCCTTGCGTTGGCGCAGCCAGGAGGAGGTGCCGATTCCGGTGCCTGTGCAGCCTGACGCCACGACGGTATCGGCCGCGCCGCCGGCTCCAGCGAGCGGCATCGAAGCAGGCGCTGCCGCGGCCAGTGCCGCGGCAGCGTCGCAGCCCGAACCGCAAGCGCGCATCGAGGTGCCTGCCGCCGCAGCACCCTTGGGCAGCCAGGAGGACGTTGTCGCGGCACTGGTCGATCTGCTGGGCCGCAAGGCCGTCCTGACGTTCCTGCAGACGGACGACTTCGCGCGACGCCTTGTCGCGACCGTCGACAACCTCGGGCGCACCCATGCGCCGGCACGCCTGTGGCCGTTCAATCCGACGGGCGGGCGCTTCACGGTGCAAGCGCACGAAGGCCGCTCCATCATCGCCCCCGACAACGCGCTGCGCTACACGCCCTTCGTGCTGCTGGCGGAGACGGTCAGCGTGGAGCGTGCCGTGGACCTCTACGTGCGCATGTACCCGCTGCTGCAACAGAGCTGGGTGGATCTGGGCTACCCGAAGGGCTACTTCAACGATCGGCTGCTGCAGGTCATCGACCTGCTGCTGGCCACACCGGAGGTCGAGCATCCGGTGCCGGTTCAGCTCACCGAGGTCAAGGGCCCCATACCGTCGGAGCAGCCCTGGGTGCGCTACGAGTTCGCAGACCCGGCACTGGAGGCGCTGTCGGCCGGCCAGAAGCTGCTGTTGCGCACCGGCGCGGTGAACCAGCGCCGGCTCAAGGGCAAGCTGCAGGAGCTGCGCAACGAACTGGTCAAGCGGGCCGCGGAGCGATAAGGCACGGTGGATACTTTCGAGCAATTTTCCGGCGCCACGGAACTGGGCTGGCCGCTGCTGCTGGCCCTGGCCTGGGTCGTGGGCGAGCTGGGCTACCGGTGGACGAAGCTGCCTCGCATCAGCCTGTACGCCCTGGTGGGCTTCGCAGCCGCGCAACTGGGCGGCACGCTGCTGCCCGCGGCGGGCGACAACACCGGCATGCTGCTGGCCAACATCTCGTTCGGGCTGATCCTCTTCGAGTTCGGCTACCGCATCAACCTGCGCTGGCTGCGCATCAATCCCTGGCTTGGCGCAAGCGGCGTGCTCGAAGCCTCGTTGACCTTCGTCGCGATCTACTTCCTGTCGCGGGCATGGGGCTCGCCGGTGCTCACGTCCTTGCTGCTGGCGTCGCTGTCGATGTCCACCTCGCCGGCGGCCGTGATGCGGGTGATCAACGAGCAGCGCAGCGCGGGACAGGTGACGGAGCGGCTGCTGCACCTGACGGCCCTCAACTGCGTGCTGTCCGTGTTCGCGTTCAAGGTCGTCGTGGGCTTCTGGGCCTTCGACAGCTCGGGCAACGTGTGGCAGGCGGTGTCCAGCAGTGTCCTGGTGCTGGTCGCATCGGCGGCGCTGGGCATCGCATTCGGCATCGGGATGCCCGGCCTGCTGCGGCGCCTGGGAACACTCGGCCGCGATGCGACGGTGGCCTTCGCGGTCGCCGTGATCCTGCTCGTCGGCATCGCGCAGGCCTTCAAACTCTCGCCGCTGCTGGCGGCGCTGGCCTTCGGCCTCGTGGCACGCCATCACCGGGTTGCGCTCACGCAGACGCAGCGCAACTTTGGCGTGCTGGGCGAGCTGCTGGCCGTCGCGCTGTTCACCTACACCGCCATGGCGGTGGAGTGGCCACGCGTGGTGGCCGGGCTGGGGCTGGGGCTGGCTCTAGTCACGCTGCGCCTGGTGATCAAGGTCGCATGCGTCACCGCGCTGGCGCGAGCCAGCGGCAGCTCCTGGCGCAAGGGAGCACTGACGGGCCTGGCCCTGACGCCGATTTCCGTGTTCGTGATCCTGCTGCTGGACCAGACCCGCTACCTGGGCATCGACCTGCTCGACCAGCTCGCGCCGCTGGCGGCCGCAACGCTGCTGCTCGAACTCGTCGGCCCGGCGGTGTCGCAATATGCGCTGCGCCGCGCCGGCGAGTGCCGTGAATCCGAGGGGGCGTGAGATGCCGCTGGCAACCTTCAAGGCTTCCAAGGCGCTGACGCTGGGCGTCGAGCTGGAGCTGCAACTCGTGTCCCTGAGCGATTTCGATCTCGTGGAGGCCAGCCCCGACATGCTCGAGCTGCTTGGGCGCGGCAGTTTTCCTGGCACCGTGGTACCCGAGATCACGGAGAGCATGATCGAGATCTCGACCGACGTGCACTCGCGCCATGCCGACCTGCTCTCCCAGCTGCACGCGATCCGCGACGCGCTGGTGCACGCGGGCGACATGCTCAACGTGGGCGTGTGCGGCGGCGGTGCGCACCCGTTCCAGCAGTGGGCCGAGCGCAGGATCTTCTCCAAGCCGCGCTTCAAGGAAGTCTCGGCGCTGTACGGCTACCTCGCCAAGCAGTTCACGATCTTCGGCCAGCATGTGCACGTCGGCTGCGAGTCGGGCGACGACGCGATGTTCCTGCTGCATTCGTTGGGCCGCTACATCCCGCATTTCATCGCGCTGTCAGCCTCGTCGCCCTTCGTGCAGGGCAGCGACACGCTCTTCCAATCGGCGCGCCTGAACTCGGTGTTTGCCTTCCCCCTGAGCGGCCGCGCTCCCTTCCTGCTGCGCTGGAACGACTTCGAGGCCGACTACTTCGCGCACATGGAGCGCACGGGCATCGTCAAGTCCATGAAGGATTTCTACTGGGACATCCGGCCCAAGCCCGAGTACGGGACGATCGAGCTGCGCGTGTGCGACACGCCGCTGACGGTGGAGCGGGCCGCGGCGCTGGCGTGCTACCTGCAGGCGCTTTGCCTGGGCCTGTTGCAGCGCGACGAGCCGCCGCCGGCCGAGAGCGACTACCTGGTCTACAACTACAACCGCTTTCAGGCCTGCCGATTCGGGCTGGACGGGACGGTCGTCGATCCGAAAACGTACGCGACGCGCACGGTGCGCGAGGACATCCTGGCCACGCTGTCTCGCCTCATGCCGCACGCCCACGCCCTGGAGGCGGGTGCGGCGCTGGAGCACCTGCTTGGCGTCGTTCACGCGGGCAGCGACGCGTCGTACCTGCGCCAGCAGCACCGCGAGCGCGGCAGCGCCGAAGGGATCGTGGAGGCAGCGATCGAGCGGTTTCGAGCGGGCAAGCCATGAAGCCACCACGGCCCGGTGCAGCGCCTGCGATGACGGGCCATCCCTGGGCTTGAATACCATCCATCGATGTCCACAGCGCGCAACAAGCCGGCGGGAATGTCTTCGTCGCCGCCCGAGAAGGATGAACTGGCCGCCGAGGTGCTCAGGCAATTCCGGCAAGTCTTCAACGCGGTGAAGACGCATTTCCAGCAGGTCGAGAAGAAGGTCGGCCTGGGAGGCGCACAGGTGTGGGCGCTCAGCGTGATCCGCGACACCGCCGGCATCCGCGTCACCGAGCTGGCCCAGGCCATGGACATCCACCAGTCCACGGCCAGCAACCTGGTCAAGGGCCTGCTCGACAAGGACTTGATCTCGGCGGAAAGGGACGGCCCCGACAAGCGCGTGGTGCGGCTCAAGCTCCAGCCGGCAGGCGACAAGGCGCTGCGCGCGGTACCCGGTCCGTTCGAGGGCGTATTGCCCAACGCGTTGCAGTCCCTGGACGTTCCGACACTCAAGCGCCTGAACACGGATCTGGGTGGGCTGGTCACGATACTCCGCGCCGATGAACGCAGCGCCCAGGTGCCCTTGGCCGAAATGTGAGCCCCGCACGCGCCTCGTCTTCGTGCAGGCCATGGCTGGCGGGGCCGGCAGACCCAGGACGCAGCCGGCCTGAGCGAATGACAAGCTGCGTTCGGAGAAAACCGCGGCTGGCGCGCCAATAGCATTTATGTCCAATCGGTTGGGCGCTCAACCGCGTTGAACCGCGACAGCCGCCTCGACGCATGTCGCGACACCGGCTTGCGCTGCGGCAGTTTCCGTTCAATCCCTCTGGGAAACGGGGATCTGCAGCCTGTGGAGCTTGCGGTAGAGCGTGTTTCGGCTGAGGTCGAGCGTCCTGGCGACGAGGCTGATGTTCCAGCGGTGCTGCTGGAGCAGCTGCAGCAGTGCCTGCCGCTCGTGCACCTGGAGCGGGTTCAGCTTTCCGGCTTTCGCTTCCAGACGAGTTTCCGGCTGCGTGGGCCGGGGCGCTGCAGGGAGTTCCGCCGGCCGCAGCATCGGCAGGTGCTCAACGTCTATGGGTTGCCCGTCGGCCAGCGCCACGGCAGCACGCAGCGCATGGCGCAGCTGGCGCACGTTGCCGGGCCAGGCGTGGCCGAGCAGCAGCCGCTCGGCGCGCCGCGTCAATGGCGCCGGTCCGCCGTTTTCCTCTTCGAGCACGCGCAGGATCAGGTCGCGCTTGTCCGCGCGCTCACGCAGCGCGGGCAAGTGCAGCTCGACGCCGGCAAGCCGGTAGTACAGGTCCTCGCGGAACTGCCCGTGCGCCACCAGGTCCAGCAAGTTGCGATGGCTGGCGCTGAGCAACTGGAAGTCCACGCGCTGCGATTCCTCGGTGCCCAGCGGCGAGACACGGCGCTCGTCCAGCACCCGAAGCAGCCGCGCCTGCAGCAACAGCGGCATGTCGCCGATCTCGTCGAGGAACAGCGTGCCCCCGTCGGCCTGCAGGATCTTGCCCCGGCGCCCGCTCTTCTGGGCGCCGGTGAAGGCGCCGGCCCGGTAACCGAACAGCTCGGCTTCGATCAGGCTTTCCGGGATGCTGGCGCAGTTGACCGCCACGAAGCTGCCCTGGGCACGGGAGCCCGCGGCATGGACGGCGCGGGCGAACACCTCCTTGCCGGCGCCGCTCTCTCCACGCAGCAGCACGGGCGTGCCCCGCGCAACGACACGGCAGGCCATGTGCAGTTGCCGAGCCAGTTGCGGGTCGGCGCCGACCGCGCCGGCCGGCGGCGCGCTGCGTGCGATCGCAAGCGCGGGCGCTGCGGGCGGACTTCCCGGCGCAACGGCATCCACCGGCGGGCGCAGCAAGGCGAAGAAGCGGTGCGCGCCATGGAGCCTGTAGGCGGGCACCGGATGGAAGGAAGCGGCGCGGCACCGCTCCAGCAGGTCCGCCAGCGACGTCTGGAACACATCTCCCAACGTCCGCCCGCACAGCGCCTGCGCCGATTCCACGCCAAGCTGGAACAGGGCACTGCGGTTGGCGGCCAGGATGCGCCCCTGCCGGTCGAGCGCCAGCCGGCCCTCGTGCAGCGTGTGCACGAACTCCGGGCGGGTGTGGAAGTGCAGGGAATGGCTGCCGGGAAAGCGCCGGTCGATGAGCCGGTTCTCGATCATGCGGGCGGTCATGCCCAGCAGCACCAGCACGTGCTGCTGCTGCAGCGCCGAGCGGCTGGTGACGTCCAGCACGGCCACCAGCCGCCCGCCCGGGTCGTGCACCGGCACGGCCGAGCAGGTCAGCGAGCTCAGGTGCGCGAAGAAGTGTTCCTCCCGGCGCACCGACACCGGCTCGGCCAGCGCCAGGCAGGTGCCCATGCCGTTGGTACCGGCGACGGCCTCGGTCCACACGGCCCCGACCGTGAGCCCCACGGATTCGGCCTCGCGGGCGAACTCCGGTGAGGACGCGACATGCAGGATCACGCCATCGGCGTCGGTGAGCACGACGGCCGTTTCGGCATCGGCGAGCTGCTGGTAGAGCGTGCTCATCTCGAGCCGCGCACTGTCGAGCAGGTCGCTCATGCGCGAGCGGCGCGCTTCCACGGCCACGCGGTCGAGCAGCGTGGGCCGTGGAGCTCGCGCAGGATCGAGGCGGTGGTCGTTGAGGCACCGCGTCCAGGACTGGACAACCGCGTGATGCGTGCCGGGCGGCAGTCCGTTACGGACGCCACCCGGGCCCATTTCACCGGGCCGGTCGGTTTGCAGTTGAGCGTGCATCTTCCAGTGGTCAATCCGCCACGGGAAGGCGGCGGGTGCGCCTTCCCGTGACCGCTGCCTTCAACGCGCCGCGCGTCAGCCGCCGTGCCCGGGGATCCAGCTCGTGCCGGCCAGCGGTATGCGGGCCATCGCGGCGGCCTCCACCGTCAGCGCCACCAGGTCCTCCGGCTCCAGGTGGTGCACGTCCTGCTTGCCGCAGGCGCGCGCCAGCGTGGTCAGCTCCATCGTGAGCGTCTTGAGGTAGTTCCTCAGGTGCCTGGCGCCCCACTGCGGCTGCAGCCGCTGCTCCAGCACCGCGTCCTGCGTGGTGATGCCCACCGGGCACTTGCCCGTGTGGCAGTGGTGGCAGAAGCCCGCCTCGGTGCCCAGCGCCGCGTAGTCGGCCTCGGCGCTGAGGGGCTGGCCGTCCTGGAAGTACACCTCGCGGTTGCAGCCCAGCGCCATGAGCGTGCCCTGCCCGATCGCCACCGCGTCCGCGCCCAGCGCCAGCGCCTTGGCCACGTCCGCGCCGGTGCGGATGCCGCCGGAGACGATCAGCTGCACCTTGCCCTTCATGTCCAGGTCTTCGAGCGCATCCACGGCCTGGCGCACCGCCGCCAGCGTCGGGATACCCACGTGCTCGATGAAGCAGGTCTGCGTGGCGGCGGTGCCGCCCTGCATGCCGTCGACCACCACCACGTCGGCGCCGGCGTGCACCGCGAGCTTGACGTCGTTGAAGACGCGCGTGGCGCCCACCTTCACGTAGATGGGCTTTTCCCAGTCGGTGATCTCGCGCAGTTCCTGGATCTTGATGGCCAGGTCGTCCGGGCCGGTCCAGTCCGGATGGCGGCAGGCCGAGCGCTGGTCCACGCCTTCGGGCAGCGTGCGCATCCTGGCCACGCGCGGGTTGACCTTCTGGCCCAGCAGCATGCCGCCGCCGCCGGGCTTGGCGCCCTGGCCGATGACGACCTCGATCGCGTCGGCGCGGCGCACGTCGTCGGGCTTGAAGCCGTAGCGCGAGGGCAGGCACTGGTACACCAGCGTCCTGGACGACTCGCGCTCCTCGCTGGTCATGCCGCCGTCGCCCGTCGTGGTGGAGGTGCCCATCTCCGTGGCGGCGCGGCCCAGCGCCTCCTTCACGTTGGCCGAGAGCGCGCCGAAGCTCATGCCGGCGATCGTGATCGGGATGTCGAGCTCGATGGGCTTCTTCGCGAAGCGCGTGCCCAGCACGGTCCTGGTCACGCAGCGCTCGCGGTAGCCTTCGAGCGGGTAGCGCGACAGCGAGCCGGCCAGGAACACCAGGTCGTCGAAGTGCGGCAGCTTGCGCTTGGCCCCCAGGCCACGGATCTCGTACAGGCCGGTGGCCGAGGCGCGGTGGATGTAGTCGAGCACCGATCGGTCGAAGCCCGCGGACTCCTCGCGCTGCAGGCGCTTGAACTGGAGGGGATGTTCGTTGTGGGCCATGTCAGTACTCCTGGTTGGCGTCGGCATTCCAGTGATAGAGGCTTCGGGCCGAGGCCACGCGCCTGAAGGCCTGCGGGTCGTGCGCCAGGCCCGCCTCGGCGAGCAGCCGCTTCAGCACCGCGACGTCGGCCTCGCCCAGCGGCTCGTACTGCGCGTCCGCGCCCAGCGAGGCCACGTCGCCCTTCACGTAGATCACGGCCTCGTACAGCGAGTCGCCCAGCGCGTGCCCGGCGTTGCCGCAGATCACCATGTGCCCGGCCTGCGCCATGAAGCCCGAGAAGCTGCCCACCGAGCCGCCCACGACGATGTCGCCGCCCTTGAGCGAGATGCCGCAGCGCAGGCCCGCGTCGCCGTCGATCACCAGCACCCCGCCATGCGCGGAGGCGCCGGCGCCGTTGGAGGCGAAGCCCCGCACGTGCACCTTGCCGCTCATCATGTTCTCGGCCACGCCGGTGCCGGCGCTGCCCTCGATGACGACGGTGGCCTTCTGGTTCATGCCCGCGGCGTAGTAGCCGGCATGGCCGTGCACCGTCACCTGCACCGGCGCGTTCAGGCCCACGGCCAGGTTGTGCGCGCCGTCGGGGTTGAGGATCTCGACCTGGCGCCCGGCGAGCTTGTCGGCCGGCGCGTGCAGGAACTGGTTGACCTCGCGCACCGAGGTGCGGCCCAGGTCGAAGCTCAGACTTTCCATACGTACATTTCCTCGGGAGCGGGTTCGAACACGGTGGCGTGCTTCACGTCGGGCAGGTGCGCCAGCGAGCGGAACTCGGAGGCGATGGCCACGTAGGCGTCGGTCTCGGCCACCACCGCGGGCTTGCAGGCGAAGGGGTCGCGGATCAGCGCGAGCTCCGTGGGCGTGCCCATCAGGAAGGTGTAGAAGCCGTCGAGCGCCTCGAAGCCCTTTTGCAGCGCCACCTCCAAGTCGTCGCCCTCGCGCAGCCGCCACTCCAGGAAGCGGCACGCGGCCTCGGTGTCGTTGTCGGTCTCGAACTTGATGCCGCGCGGCTCGAGCATGCGGCGCACGCCGTTGGGGTTGGACAGCGAGCCGTTGTGCACCAGGCAGAAGTCCTCGCCCGCGGTGAAGGGGTGGGCCCGGTCGGGCGTCACGGCCGACTCGGTGGCCATGCGGGTGTGGCCCACCAGGTGGCTGCCCGTGAGCTGGCCGAAGCGGTAGCGCTCGGCCACCTGCGCGGGCGTGCCGATGTCCTTGTACAGCTCGATGCTGCGCCCGGCCGAGAGCAGGTGCAGCTTCGGGCCGTGGGCCTTGATCCAGGCCTTCACGGGGTCGGCCGCGCCGTCGAAGGTGATGACGGCGTGGTTGCCCTTGACCGCGGCGCTGGCCTGCACGCCCAGCGCCTCGTTGAGCGCGCCCACGAGTGCCTGCCAGTCATAGCCGGCGCCCTGCTCGGTCAGGCCCGAGTACACGCTGATCTTGCGCCGGCCCTCGGCCAGCGGGGGCGTGAACACGGCCAGCCCGGCCGAGTCCGGGCCGCGCTCCGTCATGCCGATGAGCATGGGCACCATCAGCTCGCCCAGTTGCCCGCGCAACGCGGGCGTCTTCAACAGCAGTCCTACGATTCCGCACATGGTTCGCGTCCTTCAGAAGAATTCGAGATAGGTCTTGATCTCCCAGTCGGAGACGTGGCGCATGTACTCCAGCCATTCCATGCGCTTGAGCTTGAGGAACTCGCCGGCCAGCGGCCCCAGCGCCGTGCACACCACCTCGTCGCGCTCCAGCGCGTCCAGCGCCGCGCCCAGGTTCTGCGGCAGCAGCCCGATGCCGGCCTCCTTGAGCTGCGCCTCGCTCCACTCGTAGAGGTTGACGTTCTGCGGCGCGCCGGGGTCGAGTTCGCGCTCGATGCCGTCCAGGCCCGCGGCGATCACCGCGGCCGTGGCCAGGTAGGGGTTGCAGGCGCCGTCGGGCAGCCGCAGCTCCAGCCGGCCCCTGGGCACGCGCACCATGGTCGAGCGGTTGTTGTCGCCGTAGCTGATGTACGCCGGCGCCCAGGTCGCGCCGGTGAGCGAGCGCCCGACCACCAGGCGCTTGTAGGAGTTGACGGTCGGTGCGCACAGCGCGGTCAGCGCCGGCGCGTGCGCCAGCAGCCCGCCCAGGAAGTGGTAGGCCATGGGCGAGAGCTCCAGGCCCTGCGGGTCGTTCTTGTCGGCAAACAGGTTGCGCTTGCCGTCGCCCAGCGACAGGTGCATGTGCATGCCGTTGCCGGGCCGGTTGGAGAACGGCTTGGGCATGAAGGAGCACACCAGCCCCAGCTCGTTGGCGATTTCCGACGCCGCCATCTTGAAGAAGATGAAGTGGTCGCAGGAGGTCAGGCAGTCGGTGTAGGTGTAGTTGAGCTCGAACTGGCCGTTGGCGTCCTCGTGGTCGATCTGGTAGACGTCGATGCCCGAGGCGCGCAGCGCGCCCGACAGCCGCTCCAGGAATGCGCGCGTGCGCGACAGGCCCTTGTAGTCGTAGCAGGGCTTGGCCAGCGTGTCGCTGGGGTCGCACGGCCCGATGCTGCCGTCGTCGTTGCGGCGCAGCAGCGAGAACTCCGGCTCCAGCCCGGTGAACATCGTCAGCCCGCGCTGCGCCAGGCGCGCCACCTGGCGCTTGAGCAGCACGCGGCTGTCGAAGGGCCAGGGCTGGCCCTCGACGTGGCCCTCGCACACGATGCGCGCCAGCCCCGGCTGCCACGGCACCAGCGACACGGTGGAAAGGTCGCCCACGGCCATGAAGTCCGGCCCGTGCGGCTCGATGCCCACGCCGCAGATGGCGAAGCCCGCGAAGCCCGCCCCTTCCCTGAGCACCGTGCCCAGGTGCGCCACCGGCACCGACTTGGCCTTGGCCACGCCGTGGATGTCGACGAACTGGGCCAGCACGTAACCCACGCCCTGGGAGCGCAGGTACTTCTGCGCCTCCTCGACGCTGTCGAAGCGCGGCGGCTCGACCAGGGCGTCGGGCGCGGCTTCCTCCTTCTGGGGCGATCCTTTGTTCACTGGGGGCTCCTGTGTCCTGTGAAGGGGCGGCATCCGGGCGCTGCGGTCCCGCGCCACGCGGGATCGAACAAGGCAGCGCCAGCGGCTCCGTGTTTCTTCCAATGCAACGTTTATGCCTACAGCGAAACACGGGCCGGCCGCTGGCGATGAGGCCGCAGCCCCGGGAGCGGCGCCTCGAACCGGGCCGCGACTGCCCTTCGCGGACGCCGCGCATGCCCCGGAAGGCGGCATGCGGCGCACGCGGCCGGTGCGCCCCGCCCTGATTGCGTGCGCAACGGCCGGGGCCGTTCCAGCCCGGCCCGTGGCTCGGGCCGCCCTCTACACTGGCGCCCTGTGGGGCCTGACGGAGATCGAGGAATGGACAAGCAGGACGGCCTGCCTTCGCTGGAGGAATCGGTGGGCGCGGCCATCCGCGAGCTGCGCCAGCGCCATGGGCTGACCATCGCGCAGGTGTCGGAGCAGGCCGGCATCAGCCGCGGCATGCTCTCCAAGATCGAGACCGGCCACACCAGCGCCGGCGTGGAAACGCTGGCGCGCATCGCGCGCGCTCTCGGGGTGTCGATGTCGATGCTGTTCAGCAAGTACGACGCGTCGGCCAGCACGGCCCAGCACATCAAGCGCGGCATGGGCATGGAGGTGGTGCGCCGCGGCACGCGCAGCGGCCACACCTACCACCTGCTGGCGTACGACCAGGGCCCGACCAAGCTGTTCGAGCCCTTCCTCATCACGATGGACGACGACTCCCAGCGCTACCCCACCTTCCAGCACCCGGGCACGGAGTTCCTCTACATGCTCGAAGGCGAGCTGGAGTACCGCTGCGGCAACGAGACCTACCTGCTGGAGCCGGGCGACTCGCTGAGCTTCCAGGGCGACGTGCCGCACGGGCCGGAGCGGCTGGCGCGCTGCCCGATCAAGTTCCTCTCCGTCATCGTCTACCCGCGCACGGCCGAGTGAAGCGCCAAGGGAGCCCGGCCATGGGCCGGGCTCCCGCGCAGGACGACGTACTTGAAGGCAGCCGCGGCGCGCTACAGCGCGTCCGCGCCCCGCTCGCCGGTGCGCACGCGCACCGCCTCTTCCACGGGCAGCACCAGCAGCGCCAGCTGGGCAGGCACGGCGGCCTGCAAGGCCTCCAGCGCTTCCAGCACCTGCTCGCGCAGCGGGTCGTGCACGGCCACTTCCAGCTGCACCTGCGGCTCGAAATCGACCCGCAGCTCGGTGCCGCGGTAGAACTCGGTGTGGCCGGCATGGTGGCCGAAGTGCCGCACCTCGGTCACGGTCATGCCCTGCACGCCCAGGGCATGCAGCGCCCGGTGCGCGGCGTCGAGCTGGTGGGGCGCCAGCGTGGCACGGATGAGCTTCATGATGGCCGGCTCCTCAGTTGGTGTAGCGGTAGCCGACCTCGCCGTGCGAGGACAGGTCCAGGCCTTCGATCTCCTGGTCATCGTCCACGCGCAGCCCGCCGCACAGCCGCGCCGTGAGCTTCAGCGCGATCCAGCTGCTGGCCGCCGAGTACGCCACGCTGAACAGCACCACGCCCAGCTGCACCAGCGCCTGCGAGCCGATGCTGCGCCCTTCCGCGAAGCCCAGGCCGCCCAGCGCCGGCAGCGCGAACACCGGCGTCAGCAGCCCGCCCACGATGCCGCCCACGCCGTGCACGCCGAACACGTCGAAGGAGTCGTCCAGGCCCAGCGCGGGCTTGAGCTGCTCCACCGCCCACACGCACACCGGCGACACCAGCAGGCCCAGCAGGATTGCGCCCATGGGCCCGACGAAACCGCAGGCCGGCGTGATGGCCACCAGCCCGGCGATGGCGCCGGAAACCACGCCCAGCATGCTGGGCTTGCCGCGGTGCCACCACTCGACCGCCATCCACGACATGGCGCCCGCGCAGCTCGCCAGCATGCAGTTCACGATCACCAGCATCGCGAAGCCGTTGGCCGCCAGCACGCAGCCGCCGCAAAAGCCCAGCCAGCCCACCCACAGCAGCGAGCCGCCGGTCATCGTCATCGTCATGTTGTGCGGCGCGAGCTGCGCGGTGCCGAAGCCCTTGCGCCGCCCCACCAGCCAGGCCGCCACCAGCGAGGCGATGCCCACGTTGACGTGCACCACGTTGCCCCCGGCAAAGTCCTGCACGCCGAGCTGGAACACCCAGCCGCCGCCCCAGGCCATGTGCGCCATGGGCACGTAGTTGAGCGTGAACCACAGCGCCATGAACACCATCACCGCCGAGAAGCGCATGCGCTCGGCGAAGGCGCCGACGATGATCGCCGGCGTGATGGCCGCGAACATCAGCATGAACAGGAAGTACAGCAGCTCGGGAATAGTGCCCTGCAGCGCGTCCTGCCCGACGCCGCGCAGGCCGAGCTTGTCGGTGCCGCCGATGACGGCCTGCCAGGCGCCGCCGTCGGCGAACGTGAGGCTGTAGCCGTAGAGCGCGAACAGCAGCGACACCAGCGAGGCCACGCTGAAGACCTGCATCAGCACCGACAGCACGTTCTTGCTGCGCGCCAGCCCGCCGTAGAACAGTGCCAGGCCCGGCAGCGTCATCAGCAGCACCACCAGGCTGCACAGCGCCACGAAGGCGGTGTCGCCGGTGTCGAGCCTGGGCACGGCGGGCGCGGC
>NZ_VIDQ01000089.1 GCF_009760915.1 Azohydromonas aeria | reverse complement strand
TGTCTTTACGGGTAGCCAACGGAAAACTTCTTCCGCACCAGGGATGGAACGGATGCGTAACCCGGAATTCCATGCGTGCTTGTCCGTCCGCACAACGTGCAGTCGCAGACTCATGAGAACCGCAAGACCTGGGCGGGCTCGAAGGCGCCACCCGGGCCTACGTCAAGCGCGTAAAGGGCCCGGTCTACGTCTTCACCGGCCCGGTGTACCCCAAGGCCGGGGTGCAGGTCATCGGCAAGGGGCGCGTGTGGGTACCGGCCCAGCTCTACAAGCTCGTCTACGACGCCGGCGCGAACCGGGCATGGGCGCAATGGGTGGAGAACGATAACGAGGCCCGGGCGGGCCAGCCCATCACGTACCGGGACCTGGTGGCACGCACCGGCATTGAGTTCCTGCCGGGCATCAACCCCGCGGACTGACCTTCCCGGCCAGCCGACGTCGGTCGCACTCGGCTTCAAGGAACCTGCGGCCAGGTCCTGCGCGACAGCAGCCGGCGCCCCGTCAACCGACAAGCGATGCACGCATGGCGGCACAGGTGCACTGGCTGCCGTCCGGTCAGCGGACCTGTGCCCTGGCCGTGCCGCCCGGACTCAGGAAAGTGCCCAGCAGCGCCAGCGCTGCGAGCACCAGCACCACGGTGTCGAAGGCCTGGGCCGTGCCTAGCAGGTCGGCGCCATGCGCCACGCTCCAGCCCGCCACGACGGCCGGCACGCCCATGGCAAGGTAGGCGATGACGAACAGCACCGACAGCACGCCCGCGCGCTGGTGCGCTTCGAGCGGTCCTACCACCGTGCGCAGCGCGCCCTGGAACGCCGCGCCGAAGCCCGTGCCGGTTACGGCGGTGGCAGCCAGGAACAGCACCACGGACTTCGCGGCCAGGGCCCCGAGCACCAGAGCCAGCCCGGCCGAGAGCACGACGGTGCCGAAGCGCAGCAGCCGCTGCGGCGCCTGCTGCTGCAAGGCCAGCACCGACAGCGCGCCGCTGCCGGCCAGCACGAACAGCGCAGCACCGCCCAGCAGCAGCGATGCCGACCCGGCCAGCGTGCGCAGCAGCGTGGGGCCCAGCGAGCCGTAGAAGCCCGGCACGGCCCAGGCCGCGACGATGGCGGGAGCCGCCATCAGCAGCGGCCGCAGTACCGCCGGCGGCACGGCGAGTTGCGGCCGCAGCGAGGCCAGCGCCCCGGGACGCGGCTCGGCGGTCTCCGCCACGAAGGCCAGCGCCACGCCCTGCAGCAGGAACACCACGCCCATGACGGCGTACACCAGGTGCGTCGGTGCCGGCAGGTACTGCACGAGCACGCCAGCGAGCAGCCCGCCCGTGGCCGTGCCCAGCATTGGCGCCACCGCATTGGCCACCGCACCGCGGGTGCGGTCCAGGTCCAGCAGCGCCGCGCCCACGGCCGCGACCGCGGCGCCCGTGAAGAGGCCCTGGAACACGCGCGCCAGCAGCAGGTCGCCCACGTCGTCGGCCCAGGCGAAGACCAGCATGGCCAGCGCCTGCGCCGCGGCCGCGGCCATGAGCACCGGGCGGCGTCCGACATGGTCCGACAGCCGCCCGGCCACCAGCAGCGCCACCAGCACCGCGATGGCGTACACGCCGAACACCAGTGTCAGCACCGTCGGCGAGAAGCCCCACTGCGCTTGGTAGACCGCGTACAGCGGCGTGGGCACGCTGGAGCCGGCCAGGAAGCTCAACGCGATCGAGGCCTTGAGGTAGAACGCCGCGCGGCGCGGCAGGCGCAGCCGCTGCGTCGCGGCCGCCGCAGGCAAGGGGGCGTCGGCGCAGCTCATGAGCGGCTCCGGCTGCCGTGCAGCGTGATCGACGCTTCCGCATCGGAGCCTGGAGCGGTGGCAGGGAGTCTGGGCGGCAACGGCGACATGGCATCTCCTGGACAGGGCAGTGACGAGAACCGAACAGACCGATCTGTCTGCCTGCGTTGAAGTGTACAGACCGGTCTGGTAAATTCAAGCCATGGCCAGGAAACAGGATGTCGAGCCGACGGTGCGCCGCTCCGCGCGCGAGCGGCTGCTTGCCGCTGCCGACGAGCTGTTCTACGAGGGCGGCATCCACACGGTGGGCATCGAGCGGGTGCTGGAGCGCGCCGGCGTGGCCAAGGCCTCGCTCTACGACTGCTTCGGCAGCAAGGACGAACTGGTGCGGGCCTACCTGCAGTCGCGCCACGAGGCGCGCAAGGCACGGGTGCAGGAGCGCATCGAGCGCGTTGCGACGCCCCGGGAAAAACTGCTGGCGGTGTTCGACGCCTTGCGCGAGGCTATGGCCGCACCGGGTTTCAGAGGCTGCGCCTTCGCGCGTGTCACCGCGGAGACGCCGCCCGGCGCCAGCGTGAAAGCCGTGTGCGACGAGGCGCGCGGCTGGCTGCGCGAGCTGCTGGCGACGCTGGCGCGGGAGGCCGGTGCCATGGACGCGGACGCGGTGGCGCGACAGCTGGCGCTGCTGTACGACGGCGCCCTGGCCAGCTCGCAGATGGGTGGCGGCACCGAGCCCGCCGAGTCGGCTCGCACGCTGGCGGAATTGGTTCTCGACGCCGCGTTGCCTGCGCCGGCGGCGTCCCGGGCCGCTGCCCGAGCCCCGAGTTCGAGGCGCCGCGAAGCCTGACGCCACGGGTTCAGCGGCGCCGAAGTGCAGCGACGCCACCCGCACAGGATGCGCACGATCCTGGTTGCCCGACGGCCGTGGCCCGCGCCGGGACTGCCGCGCGCTCCATGGCAGGTGATCCTCAGGGCAGCGTCAATTGCGACGCGCCGTTCCAGTTGATCACCAGACCGAGCCCCCCACCGCCCAGCGAGCTGTAGGTCGCATCGCCCCCCTGGATCCAGGAGTACCGGTTGGAGGCAGCACTGACGCTGCCGCGGAAGTTGCCCGCCGTGAAGTCGTGCGCGCCTTGAAGCGTGACGTTCTGCGGAGCGCTGCCAGCAGCCGTGGACAGGAACAGCGTGATGGTGGTCATCGCCGTGTTGAGCGGCAGCCCCGTACCGCCGGTGGTGACACGGCGATGCAACGCATACTGCCCGACCTTGACGCCGGCCTTGACGATGTTGCCGCCTTCGTGCTGCCACAGCCCCGCAGCGTCCGACACGTTGGTCAATGACGTGCGCGCCAGTGTCAGGTTGACCGCGCCTGCCATGGCCATGGGCGCACAAGCCATCAGGGTGACGATGCAAATAGCCTTGATGCCGTTCTTCATGGCGAACCCTTCCCGTTTGATGAATCGTGCCCATGCCTGGCACGCCATCAAGTTAGGCGCTGTGCCATCCGGGATTGAGTGCACTTGGTCATCGACGGTTGCGTGCACCGTCGGCATGGCCAGCCTGGCTTTCATCGGCCGAACAGCGCGGAAGAGGGCCCCGCGCACCGCTGTTTCCGCCTCCTTCGCGCCGTGCCGGCCCGCCTGCCTCGATTGTTCGATCTCACGGCTGATGGGCAAGGGCAACAACAAGTTGCGAATTCATCCAGGTGCCGGCTGCCCATGCCCGCTGGACGCAACAATGCGGCTCCACTCACCAGGAGCCTGCCCATGACCATCGAGGTTGTCCGCGATCGCGCGCAGAAGATGAAGCACACCGTCCGGGTCGGAAACCATGCCTTCACGGTCGACGAACCGCCTGCCAACGGCGGCGAGGACCTCGGCGTGACGCCGCATGACCTCTACGACAGTGCCCTAGCGGCCTGCAAGGCGCTCACGACGCTGTGGTACGCGCAGCGCAGGCACATCTCCGTCGAGGACATCCGCGCCAGCGTCGAGCGCGATGACAGCCAGGAGCGCCAGGGCGTCTACCGGCTGCGCGTGACGCTGGACATCACGGGCGACCTGAGCGATGCGCAGCGCCAGGAATTGCTCAACGTGGCGGCCAAGTGCCCCGTGCACAAGTTGATGACGCAAGCCACCACCGAGATCGTGACCGAACTTGCGCCACGCTGGCCCTAGCGCGCCTCGCATGCCGCCTCGCCCGGACCACCCTGGCGACTGACATTCCCGGCCGGTTGGGTCCGGTGCGCCCGGCCGTGCCGGAGCTTGCAGCCAACTCCTTCAGCACCCGGCGTAGTTCTTCCGTCCGCTGGCCGTGATGGTGTAGGTGCCGCCACGCGGGCCGACATGGCAGGTCGGAGCGCCGAGAGCGGCTGCAGTGGGGCGTCCCTCGTGCAAGGTATCCCCGGCTGTTGGGTTGGACACAGAGCGGACCGGCTCGGGTTGAGTGCGGTGGCAGTGGTAGTCGCCGGTCTTGCGGTTGTGATGGCAGCCGCTGGCGTCCAGGCCGCCGCCGTGCGCCAGCGCCTGCAGCGATGTGGTCAGGACAGCCGCGGCGACGGTTGCCGAAATTCGTTTCATCGTTGGGCCTCCCTCATGTTCCGGTCGGGCCACGGCCGCGCCTGGACGTTCCTCCGCCAAGGACGCCATCTTGCATCGACGGACAAGCGCCTGGCACGCGCAGGCAAGACGGCGCTGGCTCCCCAAGGCACCTTCCTTGTCGTGGTCCGCATGGACCGCCCGCACCGACACCACGAGGAAGACATGCCTGCCCAAGCTACACGTCCCTTCCACAGCCGCCATGCGGTGGCCTCGCTGCTCCTGGCCTGCGTGGCTGCGCCGGCCTCCGCCGCCGAGGCGCCCTCCTGGTTCCCGTCCGAGTGGGGTGCGCAGGACCAGCGTGGCGCGGCCAACCGCATCACGCCCGAGCGCACGCTCGCGGCGCTGCGCCTGGCCAGGACCGGGCGTATCCATTCGCTGGCCCAGCCGTTTCGCTCCGACATGCCCATCTGGGGCGGGCGGTCCTTTCAGCTCACGATCCCGCATGCCGACGAGCCGCCGAGCCAGAACGCGCTGACGGCCAACCTCGACTTCGTCGCCGGCGAGCTGGGTCAGGTCGGCACGCAGCTCGACGGCCTCGGGCACGTGGGCATCGGCGACCTCTACTACAACGGCAACGACCGGCGCGAGTTCGTGCGGCGCAACGGGCTGCAGCGCCTGGGCATCGAGCACGCCGGCCCCTTCGTCACGCGCGGCGTGATGATCGACGTGGCGGCCTACAAGGGCGTGCAGCGGCTGCCGCCCGGCTACGAGGTCACGGCGGCCGACCTGCAGGGCGCGCTGGCACGCCAGAAGCTCACCCTGCGCGAGGGCGACACCTTGCTCATGCGCACCGGCTGGGCGCAGCTGTGGAAGAGCGACCCGGCCGCCTACACCGGCAAGGCGCCCGGCTGGGGACCGCAGGCCTGCGAGTGGATCGTGCGCCAGAAGCCCGCGGCCACCGGCTGCGATACCTACGGCTGCGACGTCGTGCCCAACCCGCACGACGCCGCGGTGCTGTGGCCCTGCCACCAGATCATGGGCACGCAGGCAGGCATCTACAACATCGAGAACCTCGACCTCGAAACGCTGGCTGCGGACGGCGCGCACGAGTTCCTGTTCGTCATGACGCCGCTGCCGCTGGTGGGCGCCTCGGGCTCGCCGGTGGCGCCCATCGCCATCCGCTGAAAGCTTGGGCGCTGGCGCGCCGTTTCAGCCCCTTCGCTGCGCCGCAGCGCCGCAGCGGCGCCGGTACTCGCTGGGCGAGCAACCGTAGCGCTGCTGGAACGCCCGGCTGAAATGCGCCGCGTCGCTGAAGCCGTGCTCGAAGGCGACCTGCGTGATCGTGCGGTGCGAGGCAGCCGGGTCGCGCAGCACGCGCTCGCAGGCGGTCAGCCGCTGCTGCCAGATCCAGCGCGAAGCCGTGCAGCCCTGTGCCCGGAACAGCTGGTGCAGGCTGCGCAGCGACACGCCCGCGGCCTGGGCGAGGGCGCCCAGCGTCAGCGATGGATCTTGCAGCCGCGCCATGGCCTGGGCCTTGACGCGTTCGAACCGCGGGCAGAGCGAGGGTGCCGCTTCGCCGCGCAGTTCGCGCAGGCCCGCCGTGATGACGTCGAGCAGGGCGCTGGCCAGGTCGCCCGCGGTGCCGGGCTGCGACGCCGGCATGTCCTCACCGAGCGCCATGAGCATGGGCTGCAGCAGCCGGCCCGGCAGCGTGTCGGCCGCGGCAGCCCGGGCCACCAGCGCGTCGCAGCCGCCCAGCCGCGCCAGCAGCTCGCGCCTGGGAATGCGCAGCACCGCCTGCCGGTAGTCGGCGTCATAGGCCAGCTCGTAGGGGCGGCGCGTGTCGTAGATGGCGAACTCGCCCGGCGCCAGCCAGGTCTCGCGGCCGGCCTGGCGCACCGCGCCGCGGCCGGCGAGCTGCAGGTTGAGCAGGAAGAATTCCTCCGCTCCGCGCGCGGCCTGGCGCTGCGAGCGCGTCACGCGCTTGCTGCCGTGCCCGCTGGAGCGAAAGCGCGTGAGCGACAGCGCGGCCAGGTCGCGGTTGAGCATGTCGGCATCGAAACCCTCGGGCTCCGCGATCTGGAAGCCCGACTCCACGAAGCGGTCGGACACCGCCTGCGTCCAGCCGGCCACCCGCCGGTGCGGCGGCAGCGACAAGGTGGCGAAACCATGCGCGTGTGCCATGTGACCTGCTCCATGCCGGGAAGCGGTGATTGTGCGCTGTGCGCGCGCCTGGCGCGAACCAGCGCCCAGCCGTGCAGGCGTCACGGTCGCCATGGGCGCTGGGCCTTGCCTGGCCGGCGGCAGCGGTTCCGGGCGGGGTGCCAACATGACCGGATTCGACCCCGGCACAACAGGCCCGGCGGCGCTGGTGGCGCAAGCGCGCTGCACGGCACCTGGTCATGCCGGCAAGGTGGCCAATGTGGTTGCGCTCCCGTGCTCGCTCAAGTCCTGGCCAATGCGCAGTGAAGCGATTGTCGTGGGTGGCGGTGTACCGCGCGCCATCTGCTCCCGAGGACTGTCTGGCGGCAACCGTGACGGACCGCTGCAAGCCCGCCTGGGCCTGGATACGTCGCGCGTGCATGGCTCAAAGCGGTCCGGGCCGGTGGTGCAGTCGTTTGGAGGAAGTTGCTATGGCAACGTTTCAGGCTCGACATTGAAACGCAGGTGCGGGGCGCCGCCGACAGCGTGTCGGAGAGGGCTTACATGTCATGGCGGTGCCGGCCGGCAGCCCCGCTGATGGCCGGTGCACACACTGGCAGCTCTGATCAAGAGGCCCCGCATGAGCAATCCCTGGCTGAAGAAGAACCCCATCCTGAGCATGTGGCTCAGCGGCGCCAACGCCGTCGCAGGTGCGGCGCGGGGTCGTGCGAGGAGCAGCGCGAAAAGAAGTGCTGCCACGGCCTCGCGTCAAGCCGCTGGCGCCGCGGTATCTGCCTGGCTGGCGCCGTTTGCCGCGCCGAAGCCGCGGCGCAAGAAGCGCCGCTGACCGGCAGGCTGATGCGCGGCGGTCCCCTGGACGCGACTTCGACCATGGAAACCCTCCGTGCTGCTGACAGCACGGCCCCATGGCTTCGACAAGACGATAAGGCCTGGACGCCGCGGCGCCTGGCACCCTGTGGGTCAAACCGCCGGATCGTCCTTCGCCACCTCGACGCCGGCCGACTTGCGCGCTGGCCGCGGCGCCGGGCTCGCCATGAACGCGTCCGGGTCGAAGGGCTGCAGCAGCGCCCGGGCCTCTCGCCCGTCGGCGTAGAGCCAGTCCCGCCACCGCTCCTGGGGCACCACCACCACCGAGCGCTTCTCGTCGCCGGGCTTGTGAAAGCGCCGCATCAGCGGGTGAGAGTCGGCGTTGATGGTGAGCATCGAGAACGACCACAGCGGCTGCTCCTGGCGCTGCGCTTCTTCCCAGATGCCGGCCAGGAAGAACGGCTCTGCGTCGCGGTGCGCGATGCGCCAGCGCGCCGCCTGCCCCGACTCGTAGCTGGGCTCGAAGATGGACTGCACCGGGATCAGGCAGAAGCGCCTGGCCTTCCACGCCTGGCGAAAGCTCGGCTTCTCGGCCACGGTTTCGCTTCTGGCGTTGTAGGTGGCGCGTGCGAGCTTGTCGTCCCTGGCCCAGGCCGGCAGCAGCCCGAAGACGCCCGGCCAGGGCGAGAAGTCGGCCGTCTTGGTTTCACCCGCCGTCACGAACACCGCCCTGGAGCCCGGGTAGGCCTCGCCGGCATAGGAGAACGTGGGCTCCAGCGTCTGAAGGGAAAGGCGCAGGTGGCGTGGCGTCGGGAGCTCGTAGTTCGCGCACATGGAGCGTCACGCAGGGATGGGCTGGCGCCAGTATGGACTCGCGGCATGCCGCGGCAGGCATGCCGGCCACACGGGCGCTGAGGTGCTCAGCCCGGGCTGCTCCCGCTGCACTGGCGCCATGCCTTTGCCGTGTGCACCAGCGCGGCCGCCTTTAGCGTGCCACGACCAGTGCCCGTTCACCGAACCAGCCTCCGGTGGCGCCGCCGTTGAGGCGCGCGCGCACCAGGATGCGGTAGGTGCCTGCGGGCAGGTTGGTGCCGCCCACGGCCGTGATGCTGTTGCTCTCCCAGCCGTCGAAGCCTGCCGTGCCGTTGGCTGCGCAGAACGCGTCGCCGGAGCCATTGGTAGGAGCCAGCGTGGCGGCCGTCGTGTCGTTGGGGCGCAGCACGACGATGTCCACGTCGGTCCAGGCGATGGTATTGCCCGCCGGGGCGTCGACGGCACACTCCGCGGCGAAGGTGACGATGAAGCGCCGGCCCGCGGCATTGAAGAAGGAGGCCGAGGTCATGCCGGGCACGGCGATCTGGCCCGCGTTGGAGAAGGTCCAGTTGTTCGGGTTGGTCACGGCCGAGACGGTCTGGCCGTGGACCACGCCGGCGCCCAGGAGCGCAAGGGCGGCAACGGCGAGACGAGGGGTGATGCGGTGGCTCATGGCGTGGCTTTCGGGTCCAGGGCGGTGGCGACAGGCCGACACGGACCCCGCCCTGGAGGTCCGCGCCGGCACGGCAACGGAGTCCGGCGTGAAGCTGCCGGACGGAACAGGCCGCGGCCGCCTCAGCGGCCCGCGACCTGGGGCGAGGCGGCGTCGATGCGCTCGCCTTGCGTGAGCTCGTCCAGGCGCCGCTGGGCCTCGCGCTGGATGGCCGCGCTGGGCACGTAGAGCGCCGCCTGCAGGGCCTCGCGCACGGCAGACGTGTCGCCTGACGTGGCTTCCAGGTACTGCTCGAACGCCAGCAGCCGCACCCGCTCCGAGGCATCGGTCTCGAACAGTGTTTTCAGCGTGGCGGCCGGCACCGTGAGACCCAGGTCCCGGGCCTGCAGCAGGCCTTGCGCACGATCTTCCTCGGTGCCCAGGCGGACGCGCTGCAGCAGCCGCTCGGCCTGTGCCGGCGATGCATAAGCCGTGGCGGCGCATTCCGGCACGAAAGCCGGCTGCGCCCTCGTGCCGGCCGTGGCCGCTGGCGCAGGCCGACTGCCGGCGGGACTCGGCAGCAGGGCGCCCTTCGGGTGCTGCCTTGCGATCTGGGCCAGCACCCATTCCACGGGCATGCGCTCCACGTGCAGGCTGGCCAGGCCGTCGCTTGATACGACAACGGCAGGTGTCAGGGGTTGCGCGGCCGAGGCCCCGGTGTCGCGCACCGCCGGCGCGGCGGCAGGCTGCGGTGCTTGCCAGGCATGCACGGTCCAGCCCAGCACAGCCGACAGCACAGCCGTGCCGAGCAGCTCTGACGCGCGACGCAACCACTCCATCGCCGTCTCCTCACGATGCCTTCAGGAACCAATGTAGGCATGGACGCAGGTTTTGCAGTGGGCCAAAGGTCACTGACCTCGGGCCCCTGAACTGCAAGCTTGCACAAGGGCGCTCCGCTGCCGTAGTACGCGGACGAGCTTGCGACCGACCTTGACCTTGTCAGGGCTCGGCCCTCAGGCCTGGTCGAGACGGCTCCTGCGCCGGCCCCGGGCCGATAAGCCGCAGCGATGGCCGCGGTCGCGGCGTCACAGGGCCTTGAGAACCAGGCTGGCGCCCGACAGCGCCAGCAGCAGGGCCACCCAGCGCGTGAAGCGGGCATCGCTCATGCGGGCGAACACCCGCATGCCCACCTGGGCACCGGCCATCGCAGCGGCGGCACAGGCCAGCGCCGGCAGCAGCAGCACGTCGGCCGGCGGTGTGCGGGGGCCGCCGCCAAAGGCGGCAAGGCACGCCAGCGTGCACAGCTGCATGGCCAGGATAAACGGCTGGTACTGGGCCCGGGCTTCCAGCTTGGGAACGCCGCGCAGCTGCAGCCACACCACGGGGGCGAGGCTGGGCGCTCCCGAAAAGCCGCTCATCAGGCCGCCCAGCAACCCTGCCACGGCAGTCCCCGGACGGTGGTCCCGCACTTGCCATCGCGGCTGGCGCCACAGGCCCTGCAGACCCCATCCCACCAGCAGCAGCCCCAACAGGTCCGACAGCTGGGCCGTGTTGGCGTGCAGGAGCAGCCACACGCCCAGCGGCGTGCCCACCAGCCCGGCGACGAGCATGGGCGCCAGCGCAGGCAGGCGCACATCACGGCGCAGCCGGGCCACGGCGTAGGCCTGGATGGTGATGTTGCAGACGCAGCCAATGGCGACCATGGTGGCGGCATCCGAGAAGAACGGGCCCGCCAGGACGGCCGCGATGGCGCCGAACGCGAAACCGGTCGTGCTGGCCATCGCGGCGGTGACGAACAGGGCCGCGGCCACGGCGCCCCAGCGCAGTGCCGGGTGCCAGTCGGATGCCGATGCCGCGGTGCGCTGCACGGCCAGCAACAGCAGGCCTGCTGCCACCAGCCCGAGCGCGTGGCCCAGCCAGGGATGGACGCGCGGCCGGCTGCGCCGGGAGCGCGCGGGCCTGTGGCCTGGCGTGGTGAAGTCCCGGTGCACGCCCACCGTGATCTCCGCCTGGACCGCTGCCGCACTCGTCCCGCATGGCGGCTTGTCCGCGTCGTCTGCACCTTCCCTTGTCGTCATGCCGCTCGCCTACCGTGCCGCCACCAGGTCGGCCCGGCGGCCGGGCACCGGCGGCAGGCGCTGCAGGCACAGCCGCTCGCCCACGAGCCGCTGTGCCTCGCGGGCGTGAACATCGTCCGCCAGGGGTCCCAGGCTGTCCTCGGTTGCGCGCTCACCCGGAAGCTTCACCCGGATCGCCACGTAGCGGCGTCCCTCGATGCCGTCGACCGCGCCGCCGCGTTGCAGGCGGATGCGGTTGTGCTCCGCGGCGGGCACCAGCCACGCCTGATCGATGCGCACCTTGGCGATCCACGGCGGGCAGGCCTGCCGCTGTGCCGCCACAGCCATGCGCAGTGCCGTGGCGGTACCGGCATCCTGCGCCAGGCACAGCGGTGATGCCAGGCTTGCCACGGTCAGCACTGCAACGGCACGGGGGTTCAGGACAAGATGCTTCATGGTGTCAGGTCGTGTACAGGCGCGCATCGTAGAAACGCGGCACCGCGGCGGCATCTCCCAGCTGGGATATGAGGCACGCAGCACGACCCGCCGGCTGCCAGCCGGATGCTTGCCAAGGGTGCCTGCCCGGCGCAGCGTCCTGGCTGGCCGCGACCGCAGCCGGAGCAAGCCACAACGAGAACCTGATGGACCTGCTGTCCCTGTCCAATGAGGCCTTCGCGGAAGGCCGGCTGCAAGAGACCGCACGCCTGGCGCGCCGGGCGCTGACCCAGGCCAGGCGCCAGGGCGACCTGGCGCACCAGGGACGCGTGCTGCAGTTGCTGGGGCAACAGCAGTTCGCGGCCGGAAGCACCCGGCTCGCGCTGGAGGCGGCGAGCAGCGCCGCCCGGGCCAGCGAAGCCACCGGCGACGTGACGAACAACGTGCTGGCGCTGTCACTGGTGTCGCACCTGGCCAGCACGCTGCGCCACGACGACTGGGCCCTGGGCGCGGCGCAACGTGCCGTGGAGCTGGCCTTCGGGCCGCCGCGACGAAGTCCTGTCGGTTGTTGCGGGCAACTACCTCGGCGTGGCGCGCTTCTTCCGCGGCCATTGGCAGGACGCAACGACGACCCTGCAGGAGGCCCGCCGGCGTGCTGAACGTGTGCCGGTGCTGACGCTGCGGCTGCGCCCGGCCTTCAACGCGGCCGTGTGCCGGATCCGGAAGCGCCTGCTCGACCGCGGCGTCACGGGGCGCGTCGAGGAAGACGGGCTGCAGCGGCTGGACGACGGCCTGAGTGCCTCCACCATCCGGCTCGTGATGCCCGCTCCCACGGATTGTGTCCTCGATGGCGAGGCCGCGATCGCGTGGCTGCAGTGCTTCGAGGCGCTCGGCCGCGGCGACCTGCGCTGGGCCCGGGAGTGCCTGCAGGTCTGCAGCGCCAACCTCCAGGCATCGCCCAGCGTGGCCGTGCGCTTCATGCGGCCCTACGTGCGTGTTGCGGCGTGCGAGCTGGCGCTGATGCAAGGTGCGTGGGTGCAGGCTGCCAAGAGCGCCGACGACGCCCTGGCCGCTGCCCTGCAGGCCGAGAACCAGCAGGTCGCCTGGCTGGCGCAGCTGCTCAGGCTGCGCGCCCTTGAAGCGGACGGTCGCATCGAGGACGCCCTGCGCGGCTGGAAGGCCCTGTATGCGCAGGACATGATGCGCTCAAGTGCGTTGCCGTGTGGCCCGGCGGTGCCGTGGCGCATGCCCGCGATCGGGGCTTCCGGGGCCGGCAAGCTGGCAACCGCCTCGCTGGGTTTGACGCCGGCCGAGCTGGCCGTCCTGCGCCTGCTCTGCCAGGGGCACACGGCCCCCAGGATCGCGGCGCTGCGCGGCACCAGCCCGGGCACGGTGCGCATACAGCTCAAGGCGCTCTTCTCCAAGACCGCCACGGGTTCGCAGCAGGAGCTGATCGCCCGCTTCGCCAGCGATCCCAGCCTGTTTCCCGCCAGCAGCCCGTGATGTGCGTGCGTGCATCCGATCCCGCGATCGTTGCGCGGACCATCAATTGGCCGTGCTGCGCACGGGTCGTCGACGGCTGCAAGGTGTTGCTCCTGTCCTGTGCAGGCGTCGGCAGGCCGGCCATGGATGCCAGGCTGGCCTGAAGCGCGGCAGCCCATTGCCTGCTCCGGTCCTTCGTGACGGCTCCGTCCTTGACGCAACGATGCTTCCCGGAGCGTGCCGAGCCCGGTCGCACGTGGCGGCGCGTCGGGCGCCAGGCAACCAGGCAGCAAGCTGCGCCAAGCCGCCATCAGCGCAGCCAGCGCATCGCTGGAGCCGTCCTCGCCAGCCCCGGCGCATGTACCGCTGCGCCCGCCCGCAAGAGGCCGGCACTCGCTGCACGCCGACCAGGTAGCCTCGCACCTCCTCGCTGACCGTGACCGAGGCCAGGACGCGGCCCTTGCCGTCCGCGGCGTGGATGAGGGTGCCACGCCAGTCGTCCTCGGCAAACCAGTGCGCGGGCAGCGCCACGGGGAGCCTGGAAGTGGCCATGGGCAGCAATGCTGCAGCGCCAGTGACGACGAGGATGGCACAGGGCCTTCAGGACCATGGGACCGGGCAGGGCACTTCGGCTGCCGCAAGCGCCTGCACGGTTCTTGAGCGGCTGCTGCGGCTGCGATCGGTATCCCTACGGGAAACATAAATATGATGATCATCATATTCAGCGGCTACACTGCTCCCATGGATCGCCAGCCCACCCGCAAGGAACTGACCCACGCGCGCATCGTCGAGACGGCCGCGCGCGCCATCCGCCGCGCCGGCTTCCAGGGCGTCGGAGTGGCCGACATCATGAAGGAAGCGGGCCTCACGCACGGCGGCTTCTATGCCCACTTCGCCTCGCGCGACGCGCTGCTGGTGGAGGCGCTGGAGCACGCGGGCCAAGACAGTGCCGCGACCATGGCCCGGGCGATGGCATCGCGCCGTGCGCGCGGCGCGAGCCCGTTGCGGGCGCTGGTGGAGAGCTACCTGTCCGAGGCCCACCTGCGCGCGGCCGACACCGGCTGCCCGGTGGCGGCGCTGGCCGGCGAGATGCCGCACCAGGCGAGCGAGGTGCGCGAGGCCGCGGCGCAGCGCGTGCGCGCGCTGATCGGCCTGGTGCAGCAGGCGCTGCCGGGCGACGCCGGCGCGGGCGGCGCCGAGGCCGTGGCCAGCCAGCTGGTCGGCGCGCTGCAGCTGGCCCGCGCCCTGGGCGACAACGCGCAGGGCAAGGCGCTGCTGGCGCGCAGCCGCGAGTCGCTGCTGGCGCTTTTCGACACCCCGTCCCCAGCTCCTTCGCCATGAGCTGACCGCTTTTTCCCAGGCCACCGCCAGCGGTGGCTCCCGCCGGCCGCCCTGAAATATGACGAACATCATATTCGGCGGTGCCTCTACCTGACCCTCTTGTCCCAAGGACCCGTCATGAAGCTCGACAACGCCACCGTCCTCATCACCGGCGCCAACCGCGGCATCGGCCTGGCTTTCGCGCGGCAGGCGCTGGAGCGCGGCGCGCGGCGCGTCTATGCCGCCGCGCGCGACCCGCGCCAGGTGACGCTGCCCGGGGTAGAGCCGCTGCGCCTGGACGTGACGCGGGCCGAGGACGTGGCCGCCGCCGCGCAGCGCTGCGGCGACGTCACGCTGCTGATCAACAACGCCGGCGTCGCCGAGTTCGGCGGCTTCCTGGGCGAGGATGCCGAGGCCTCGGCGCGGCGGCAGATGGAGGTCAACTACTTCGGCCCGCTGCGGCTGAGCCGGGTCTTCGCACCGGTGCTCGCCGCCAACGGCGGCGGCGCGCTGCTCAACGTGCTGTCGGTGGCCAGCTGGGTGCATGGCATGGGGCTGCAGGTGTACGGCGCGACCAAGTCGGCCGCCTGGGCGCTGACCAACGGGCTGCGCCACGAGCTGCGCGCGCAGGGCACGCAGGTGCTCGCACTGCACATGGGCTTCGTCGACACCGACCTCACCAGCGCCATCGACGCGCCGAAGTCCGATGCCGACGACATCGTGCGCCGCGCCCTCGATGCGCTGGAGACTGGGCAGGAGGAAGTGCTGGCCGACGACTTCACGCGCGCGGTCAGGCAGGGGCTCTCGGCCGAGCCTGGCATCTACCTGCAGCCGCGCTGAAGGCGCATTTGCGCCCGCCCGTCCCGCTGCCAAGGCCCTGCCATGACCGCTCGCACTTCCACCACGCTGCCCCTGGGGCACGCATCCACCACCACCACCGCCGCGCCGGCCTGGCCGGTGTTCCGGGTCGCCAGCGTCGCCGTCTTCCTGGTGTCGCTGGACACCACCATGCTGTTTGCTGCCTTCCCGGCGCTGCGCGCGGCCTTTGCCGGCTCGTCGCCGGCGGAGCTGTCGTGGGTGATCAACGCCTACACGGTCGTGTTCGCCGCGATGCTGATCCCGGCCGGCGGCCTGGCCGACACGCACGGTCGCAAGCGCGTCTTCATGCTGGGCGTGACGGTGTTCCTGGCGGCCTCGGCTGCCTGCGGCCTGGCCACCGGGGTGTGGTGGCTGGTGGCCGCGCGCGTGCTGCAGGCCGTGGGCGCGGCGCTGCTCACGCCCGCCTCGCTGTCCATCGTGCTGGCGGCCTTCCCCCAGGACAAGCGCGCCGTGGTCGTGAGCCTGTGGGGTGCCGTCGGGGCGCTGGCCGCCGCGGTGGGGCCAAGCCTGGGCTCCTTCGTGGTGGACGGCGTGGGCTGGCCCTGGGCCTTCTACCTTAACCTGCCGCTCGGGGCGCTTGCGCTGTGGCGCGGCGCGTCGCTGATCCAGGAGGCGCCGCGGCGCGAGGGGCCGCGCCAGCGCGTGGACGGCGTGGGCATGGCGCTGCTCGTGGTGGCGGTCGGCGCGGTGGCGCTGGGCATCGTGCAGGCCGAATCGAGCGCGTGGAGCCGTGCCGGCGTGGCCGCGGCCGTCTTCACCGGGCTGGCGGCCCTGGCCGCCTTCGTGGCCTGGGCGCGCCACACGCCGACGCCGCTGGTGGACCTGGCGCTGTTTCGGCACGCCACCTACCGCTGGGTGAACTTGGCGACGCTGGCCTTCGGCGCGGCGTTCGCTATTGGGTTCTTCGCGGTGTTCTTCTATTTCACGGCACTGTGGCACTACCCGCTGCCGCTCGCCGGGCTGGCCATCACGCCGGGGCCGCTGCTGGTGATGCCCACGGCCATCGTGACCGGGCGGCTGGCTGCGCGGCTGGGCCACCGGCCGTTCCTGGTGGGCGGCGCGCTCGTCTACGCGCTCAGCGGCGCGTGGTTCCTCACCGTGCCGGGCACGGAGCCGGCGTACCTCATGCAGTGGCTGCCCGGGCTGCTGCTCAGCGGCCTGGGCGTCGGGCTGGTGCTGCCCTCGCTCACTGCCGCCGCGGTGAGCCGGCTGCCCGCGGCGCACTACGCGGTGGGCAACGCGGTGAACCAGGCCACGCGGCAGATCGGCTCGGTGATGGGCGTGGCGCTGACGGTGCTGCTGGTGGGCCACGCCGGCGTGCAGCGCGGCGACTTCTCGGTGCTGTACGGCCTGCACATCGCGCTGGCGCTGGTCACGGCCGCGTGCTGCCTGGCCGTGGACACGCGCCCGGCCCCGGCCTTGGCCAGGCGCTGACACCAGCCGGCAGGCAGGTAACGGATCCTGGCATGGCTTCCTCCTGCGCTGCTCGCCACGGGGACAGCGGCGGCGGCGGCCGCGCCGCACGTGCGCAGTGCCGTCGGCTGAACTGCTCTTCCGGGCGGCCCGTGTCCACGCCGGCGGCTTGACTTCTCGACAAGTCATTCCGGGCAGCCTTGCGCGCCGGACGCCACGCTGCCCAGGCAATCCTCTCTTCGGCATCGAGGGACTTCAGCATCGCTCGTGGCCTCAGCACCTGGATGGCCTGCGGCGCTCCTTCGGACGCGCGGGCGGCATCGGTGCGGCCGCGACGCGGTCGCATCCCCCTTCAGAGCCACCACTGCCGATGGAATCCGTTCCGATGGAATCGCAGGGTTTCGATCTGTCGGCCTGCGCGCCGCGCTGATGGCTTTCATGCGCCGCGGCAAGGCGCCGGCCGTCTGGTAGATGCCTTCGCACCAGGCGCGCTGCGATGCCCCTGGCAATTCGATGCCGCAGCTGGCCATGAAATCTCGAAGGACAAGCAGTTTCCAGCAGTACCAACCTGCACGAGGAGAACACCTGGCCTTGTCTTGATACCGCCTGGCCGCAAGCGAAGCCCCGGGATTCCGCGCCGACGCACTCGGAGCGCTGCCCCGGCGCGTTGCGGCCCTGGACACCATCCAGGGGTGCCGGCAGTACGTGGCGCTGGTGCGGCACCGCCGCCAGCGGCGCCAGCGCAACCGGTGGCTGTGCCACGCACTGGCTGCGGTTGCCTTCACGCTGGCCGTGTGCGAGAGCGCCGGCGGATCTCCCTGGGCACTGCTGCTGGCCGTCCCGGCGTCGGCCCTGGGCTGTTGCGCCGGCAAGCTGCTGCAGCCCCGGCGCGACTTCACCCGGGCGGAGTACCTCAGCATTGCGGGCGTGGTGGACGAGCACGGCAGCGCAAGCTGCATCCACTGCGGCAGCCGTTCCGTGTGGCAAACGGTCGAGCCGGACCGGCCGCGAATGCGCTGCGCCTGCGCCAGCTGCAAGGCGCAGCTGTGGGTGCAGGATGCCGCTTCCTGAGACAGGCGGCCACCCTTGCCGCCGCCGTGGCCCGGCGCCTGGCACCTTGCCCATGCCTCCGACTGCGCCGTGAGCCCGCCCGTGTTGCGCGAGGAGCCGGTAATACCCGCCGGCATCAGGGACACGTCACAACGCCGGCGCACTTGGCACCGGCCGCGCGTCGCAGCGGGTTTGCACGGGGGTGAAAAGCTCCACGTCGCCGCAGGTGCCTGTCGCCTACGATGGCCGTGAGCCAGCGCAGCAGTTCGCATGCCCCGCCAAGGCAGTACCGCCGCGCCGCGGAACGCTGTTTCCCCGCAGCGCGCCCGTCCTCCATTGGGCTCTTGCTTCGGCAGCCCAGTCCGGCTGCCACACCGCCATGGACCTGCTCTGCACCCCACCCAAGCCTGCCGGGCACCCGCTCGCCGAGTACATCGAGGCCTTCGACGAACTGGAGCGCCGCGCCGCGCGCGGCCAGCTCACGCTGGCGCAGCTGCGCCGTGAGGTTCACGCGCTGCGTGAGCGGTTCACGGGTGGGCAGGCGGTCGCGCCAAGCCTTCCTTTCGGGCGGGGCCACTGACTCGGAAGGCGCGGGTGGCCGCCCGCACGGCGTCAACGCAACTACGGCTCGCCACGTTCAAGGGATGTGGATGCAGGCGCAACCGGCGAGGGCCGCTCAGGTCGTGGATCAAGGCACCGCACGACCTGTGCGTCCGCCCGCCTGGCATGTCGGCGATGTGCAGGGGTACCCGCTCAGAGGCAACGACGTGGAAGGGAAGATGCGGATGAACGCGAGAAGGCAAGGCGCACTGGCCGCGGCGACGCTGGCGCTGGCTGTTTTGTCGGCCGTGGGGCTGGCCGCCACGAGCCCTGCAGTCGAAGAGCACGCGGCACCGGCGTCGGCCCTGTTCGCGGGCCCACCGTTGCCGTGATCCCGCACCGCAGGCGCTTTTGGGCGCATGCGGGATGCCACGGCAGCGCCCGAAGTGCTCGCAGGACCAGAGCGACAGCGCCGCTGCCTAATTTTTGTGCAGCGAGGCAAATTCCTGCTGCGTCAACGACTTGGCCGCGCCGCACCGGGGTAAGCCCAAGCTTGTCCACAGCGGCAGGGGGTAAGTGCCGCGCGAAGGGCGGCGGCGTAGTGTCTGCTCCCCGCGCTCCCGATCACACCTGCGCCATGCCGCCATCGGCGAACAGTTCGGCGCCATTGACGAAGCTGGCGTCACTCGATGCCAGGAACAGGACCACCTTGGCGATTTCTTCGGGCTCGGAGACCCGGCTTGGGGAACCTGGCTGGCGAGGTGGTCGAGCCGTTCCTGCCGGGGAGCAGGGTCGCCGCCGGCCAGCTCCACCAGCCGCGGCGTTCGCACCGCGGCCCAGGACAATCAACTTGGCTCGGAAGTGACGATCCTCCAGGGCCAGGCTCTGGCTACGCGCCGGCGCGCGCACCGCGGCCTTGCTGGCGCCGTAGACCTTGCAAGCCGGCGTACTCGTGACGGTCGTCATCGGGCCGGGCAGGATGACGGACACGCCCTCGGCCAGAAGCGGCAGTGCCTCCTGCACCTTGGACAGCAGGCCCTTGATGTTGCGGTCGAACGTGTCAGCGTCATGCGCCTCGGTGATCTGGCCCAGCGGCGCCATGCCGCCGCCCGGGTTCGCGAACAGGGTGTCGATGCGGCAGGCGCACCCGCGGACCGTCTCCACCAGGCGGTCCAGGTCGGTGTTGCCGGCCGGGTCGGCACGAACGCCGATCGTGTTCGGCGGGTCGCGCAGGCGTGCCGCGGGGCCTTCGTCGAGGTTTGCTGTGGCCTGCATGCGCGGGCAACCAGCGCACTGGAGACAGCCCAAGAGGAGAAGCGGCTCAGCCTGACGACGCCGCAGCGCTGTTCCGGTCGCCCCCTGCCGTGGCTCCGGCCAGGTACGGCTCCATGATCTCCTGCAGCCAGTCCATGAACGCCTGCACGCGCCGCGGCAGCCGCCGGTGCGCGTAGAGCAGCGTCACGGTCATGGGTGGCGGCCGGTGGCCGGGCAGCAGCTCCAGCAGCTCGCCGCGCGCGAGGAACGGCCGCATCGCCGGCTCGGGCGCCTGGATGATGCCCAGGCCGGCCAGGCAGCCGTGCAGGTAGGCCTCGGAATTGTTGACGGTGAGCGCGCCGGCCATGGGCACGAAGTGCGTGCGCCCGTCCTCGTCCTGGTACTCGAAGCCGGCCGAACGCGCGCCCAGCCCGGGCAGGTAGTGGATGAGCTGGTGCGCGGCCAGGTCCTGCAGCGACCGCGGCAGCCCGAAGGCGGCAACGTAGGCCGGGCTGGCGCAGTTGACGAGCGGCAGCTGCCCCAGCGGCCGCGCCACCAGGCTGGAGTCGGCAAGCGGCCCCACGCGCAGCACGCAGTCGAAGCCTTCGCCCACCGGGTCCACGCGGCGGTCAGTGCTGCTGAGCTCCACCTGCAGCGCGGGGTGGGCCCGCAGGAACCCGGGCAGCCGCGGCAGCACGAGGTTGCGCGCCATACCGATGGGCATGTCCACCCGCAGCCGGCCCTGCAGCGCCGCCGGCCCGGGGCGGAACATGGCGCCCAGTTCCTCGGCATCGGTCAGCAGCTCTCGGGCGCGCGCCGCGAAGGCCTCGCCGTCGGGCGTCAGCTGCACGCGGCGGGTCGTGCGGTGCAGCAGCCGGGCGCCCAGCAGGCCTTCGAGCCGCTGCACGGCCGCCGACACGCTGGCGCGCGGCAGCCCCGTCACCTCGGCGGCGCGGGTGAAGCTCGCCAGCTCGGCCACGCGCAGGAAGACCTGCACCAGGTCCAGGGGAAGAGGCGCCGCATTGTTCGTCATGGCTGGACAGTCTAGCCAACGGACGTGGGTTTATCTGCGCAGGACCGACGAATAGGCTTCGGGCCGTCTTCCACTCAATTCGCAGGAGCCTTCCATGACGAACAAGGTCGCACTCATTACCGGCGGCAGCCGCGGTCTGGGCCGCAGTGCCGCCGAGCACCTGGCCGCGCGCGGCATCGACGTGCTGTTCACGTATCGCAGCCGGCGCGAGGAGGCCGACGCGGTGGTTTCGGCCATCACCGCGGCCGGCGCACGCGCGGCGGCGCTGGCGCTGGACGTGGGCGACAGCGCCACGTTTGCCTCGTTCACGCAGGCAGTGCGCGAGCAGCTGGCGCGCTGGGACGTGCAGCGCCTGGACTTCCTGGTCAACAACGCCGGCATCGGCATCCACGCGCCCTTTGCGCAGACCACCGAGGCGCAGTTCGACGAGCTGGTGCGTGTCCACCTCAAGGGGCCCTTCTTCCTGACGCAGGCGCTGCTGCCGCTGCTGGCCGATGGCGGGCGCATCCTCAACGTCTCCAGCGGCCTGGCGCGCTTCGCGGTGCCCGGCTATGCCGCCTACGCGGCGATGAAGGGCGGCGTCGAGGTGCTCACGCGCTACCAGGCGAAGGAGCTGGGCGCTCGGCGCATCCGCGTCAACACGCTGGCGCCGGGCGCGATCGAGACCGACTTCGGCGGCGGCGTGGTGCGCGACGACGCCACGATGAACCAGGCGCTCGCGGCGCAGACGGCACTGGGGCGGGTCGGGCTGCCCGAGGACATCGGCGCCGCGGTGGCGGCGCTGCTGTCCGACGACACGGGCTGGGTCAATGGGCAGCGGGTGGAGGCCTCGGGGGGCATGTTCCTCTGAGGTCGAACCGGCACGGGAGCACCCGCAGCAGGTCAGCGGGAAGGGCGTCCGCGGCGCCCGCAGGATCCCCCGGGAGGCATGCAGGTGCTGCGTTCAGCCGGTTCCGTGCCACAGCCGCCGTCGTGATCGCAGCCGCGTATGCGGCCAGGCGAACAGCCGGCCCTTGCCGGGTGTGCAAAAGTCGGCCTTGGTTGCCGATCCCTTTCCTGGATCGACGCGGCAGCGCTGCCGATGCCCTCGCACAGTTCGTCCCGGTGTTGCGGCAGCCGGCGCCACGGGTTCCCGGTGAGGCAGGCGCGGCCTGGCCTGCACGTGGTGTCCTGTTGAACACCGCCCAAAGAACTCTCGGCGGGCTGCCGGGGGCCTGGCCGCCGGGATCCCGTGCGCAAGTCGAGGCGGTGCATGCGCCCGGGGCAGTGCCGTGCCATGGCCGACAAGGACTGCAACGAGAAATGACCGCATGCCGGACGCCTTCGCCCCCACGCTCACGGCCGCCGCGGCGCGCATCGCCGCCGTGCGGCCCGCGGACTACGCACGCACGCGCAACGCGCTCGACGGCGCGGTGACCGGGCTCTCGCCCTACATCACGCACGGCCTCGTGACGCTGCCCGACGTGCTGGCCGGGGTCGCGTCGCGCCACGCGCTGCCGGCGCAGCACAGGTTCGTGTTCGAGCTGGGCTGGCGCGAGTACTTCCGCCATGTCTGGTCGCATCGCGGCGACGGCATCCTGCGCTCGCTACACGAGGGGCCGCTGCCCGACGAGGCCTACGCGCGCGAGCTGCCCGCCGACATCCGTGCGGCGGCCACCGGCGTGCCGGCCATCGACGAGGCCGTGCGAACGCTCCACGCCAGCGGGATGCTGCACAACCACGCCCGCATGTGGCTCGCGAGCTACGTCGTGCACCTGCGCAAGGTGCACTGGCGCGCCGGCGCCGACTGGCTCTACGGCCACCTGCTCGACGGCGACCTGGCCAGCAACCACCTGAGCTGGCAGTGGGTGGCCGGCACGGGCAACCACAAGCCGTACCTCTTCAACGCCGACAACGTCGCGCGCTACGCGCCGGCGTCCTGGCACAGCCCGGGCAGCGTGATCGACACCCCCTACGAGATGCTGGAGCGCATGGCGCGTGATCCTGCGAGCGCATCGCGGCCCGGCGGCGTGCCGCGCGACCTCACGCCGCTGGCCGAGCCGCTCCTGCACGACACGCCGCCCATTGACCTGGGGCTGAGTGCCCCGGATGCCGCCCTGGTGGCCGGGCGGGACGTGTGGCTCGTGCACCCCTGGAGCCTGGGCGCGCTGCCGGCGGGGCTGCCGCCCGAGGCGGTGGTGCTGGGCGTCTTCGTGGCCGACTTCCACCGCGCCTGGCCGTGGAGCGAGCGGCGCTGGCGTTTCGTCGGCCGCCGCATGGCCGAGCTTGCCGGGTATCGCTGGTTCGGCGACGCCGCGGCCATCGGCGCGGCGCTGGCGGGTGCGCGCAGCGTGCGAGCCATGGCCGAGCCGCACCTGGCGCCCTGGCTGCTGCGCTGGGCCGAGTGCCGTGCCGCGCCGACGCTGTTCGCGCCGGTGGAGCGGCGCTGCGACTCGTTCTCGAAATGGTGGTCCCGGGTGTCGAAGGGCATCGACTCGGCGGCCGAGCTGCTCGGCCGCCAGCAACCATCGCGAGAGCAGTGATCATCGGCGTCTGGCTCCTGGAGTCCCCGCCGCACGGCGCTGCCGTGTCGGCCTTTGGCAGCTCGTTTCGGCCACTCCTCGACCGGCCCGCAGGGGGCCGCTGGCAGTTGCCCTGGCGCCGAGGTCGGGCGCCGCCGGCGGTGTGCAGAGCCGCTGCCGACGCGTTGCGTTCAGGCCTGCTCGATGGCCCAGGTGTCCTCGGCGGGCAGCGGCACCAGCCGCACGCGCTGGCCGCGCCTCGGGCTGGCTCCCTCGCCCAGTCCTAGCAGCCGGCGCAGTTCGGGGGCCAGCAGGTTCGGCATCGAGCCGTCGTCCCTAGGCTGCTCCTTCACGACGTTGAGTTCGTCCTTCGCGAACTTGCCGTACAGGAAGCGAGCGTTGATGCGCACCGGGTGCCAACCCAGGGGCAGCCCCTCGCGCGACGCACCGTCGCGGAACATCACGCACAGGCCTGCGCCGCCCTGCGGGATGACGGGATAGACGAACCGTCCCGGACGCGGCCGGTCCCAGTAGTCCGCCAGCCGCCACGTCACGCGCTCCAGCACCGCGGCGCGCAGGGCATCGAGGTCGCCGGCGCAGGGCCCGGTGTAGCGCAGCTCGTCACGCTGCTCGTCGAGGGCGAAATACCGCCCCGGCTGCCCGGTGTTGCCGCCGGTCCAGGCGTTGATGGGGTTGTCCAGCAGGTAGCGCCGCCAGGCGGCGTCTTCGGTGGTTGCGCCCTCGACCTTCGTGCCGTTGACGTCCAGCCGGTAACGCTCCTCGCCGAAGTGGCGACGAAACGCCGCGACGAGTTCCGGCATGCCGATGGCGCCGGGGAAGCGCCCGCCCTGCAGCATCGCCAGCAGCACGACCATCTTGAACGACTTGGTCATCGCCGTGCGCTCGATCTCCTGCAGGAAGTCGCCGGCCTCGGCGTCGAGCGCGCGGTCCGTGTCGGTGGCCAGGCCCAGGTGCTGCATGACCTCCCAGCGCCGGCACCCCAGGGCCTTCATGCACTGGCGTGGCCCGTAGCGTCCCAGCCGGTGCACCTCCACGAGCGTGGGCATGCGCTCGAGCGTCGCGGCCAGCTCCTTCAGGTCCGCCAGCACCAGGTCCCGCAGCGGGGAGGCGCCGCGCAGGCTCTCCTTGAGGGCGTCGAGCGCCAGCGGCTCCAGCTCGATGCGCACGTTCTCGGGCAGGCACGGCAGCGCGCTGCCCGTGGCCTGCGCCTGCTGCAGCGCCCGCAGTGCCGCGCTGGCGCTGGTCGTGTCCTCGCCCTGGCCGCCGACCAGGAACGGCAGCTTGAAGTGCGCGCGCCGGTAGTTGGCCAGGAAGTCGAGCACGGTGAGGTGGTCCTTGCCGTCGTGCAGCCGCAGGCCGCGCCCGAGCTGCTGCAGGAACACCACCATCGACTCCGTGGGGCGCAGGAACATCACGAGGTCCACGCACGGGATGTCCACGCCTTCGTTGAACAGGTCCACGGTGAAGAGCACCCTGAGCCGCCCGGCGGCGAGCTGGTCCAGCGCCTGCTGGCGCGGCATCGACTCCGGCGCCGAGTGCACGGCCGCTGCCGGCACGCCGGCCGCCTCGAAGGCGCGGGCCATGAAGTCGGCGTGGGCGATGGAGACGCAAAAGCCCAGCGCGGCACGCGAGGGGTGCTCCCGGTACTTCGCCAGCGCCAGCGCCGCGCGCTCGGGCGTGTTGAAGGCCAGCGTCAGGCGGGCGGCGTCGTAGGTCCCCGCGCGCGTGAGCATGTCGGCGTCAAAGGCCACCACGTCGGCCACGCCGAAGTAGCGAAACGGCACCAGCCAGCCGTAGGCGATGGCGTCGAAGAGCCCCACCTCGTAGGCCACGTTGCCGTGGCACAGCGCCATGAGGTCGCGGTTGTCGCCGCGCCAGGGCGTGGCCGTGAGGCCCAGCAGGAAGCGCGGCTGCAGTACCGCCAGCAGCCGCGCGTAGCTGTCGGCCGCGGCATGGTGGAATTCGTCCACCACCACGTAGTCGAAGCGCGCGAGCTCGGCGCGCGCCAGCCAGCGCTCCTGGGAGAGCGTCTGCACCGAGGCCAGCACCACGTCGCGGTCGATCTCCTCGCGCCCGGCCACGACGAAGCCCTGGCTGCGCCCGGGATAGAGCGCGGCGAAGGCTCGGGCAGCCTGCTGCAGCAGCTGGCGCGCTCGAACCAGTAGGCCTTGGGGTGGAAGCTGCGGTCCGGGTGGCTGAACACCCGCGCCTCGAAGCGGCCGCTCCACGACAGCACGCGCTCCAGCGCCTCGGGTTCGGTCACGTCGAGGTAGTCGGTGGTCAGCAGCCGGATGTCGGCGCCGCGCAGCAGCGCCGCGCGCAGGGCGCCTTCCATCAGGTCCAGCCCCGAGCGCATCACGAAGGCCACGGCCAGGCCCGCGGCCGTGCAGTGCTGCAGCTCGTGGCGCAGCGCATCCACGAGCGAGGCGCCGCCGCCGACGTGCAGCCGCCGCGGCCTGGGCGCGTCCTCGGCCAGCACCAGGCCGGCGTCGAAGCCGCCGCGTGCCAGGTGCTTGCGCCGCGCCGCCTCCTGCACCTCGTCCAGCCCGATACCGGGGCGCTCGGCCACGGCCGCCAGCACGGTGTACAGGTCCGCGAACTCGCCCACCAGCGCGGTGCGCTCGCCCGAGGCCTGCGCGTCGCCGACCTCGACCGCTTCCTCCACGAGCTTGCGCGACAGGAGGGGCCCGAGCTCGGCGGCGCTGGCGGTGCGCAGGCGCAGCTCGCGCCCTTCGGCGCGCGCCAGCTGCGGGATCAGGTCGCGGATGAGCTTCTCGTACATCGGGGCCGCTACCGGCTCAGGTCGCTCCAGTAGTCGGCCTTCTCGGGAATCACCCAGCGCACGCCGCCCCGCGGGTCGGCCTGGTCGCCTTCAAAGCGCGGGATGAGGTGGATATGCAGGTGCGGCACCGTCTGCCCGGCGGCAGGCCCGTCGTTGATGCCAATGTTGAAGCCGGCCGGCGCGAACTCGGCGATGGTCGCAGCCCTGGCCTCGTCGAGCAGCGCCAGCAGCGCCTGGCGCTCGGCATCGCTCGTGTCGAAGAAGGAGCCGGTGTGGCGCTTCGGGATCACGAGGCTGTGGCCGGGCGAGACGGGAAAGCCGTCGCGGATCCACAGCGCGTGCTCGTTCCCGCCGAGGATGCGCGCGCGGGGCAGGGTGCAGAACGGGCAGCCATTGGAGTTCATCGGGCGATCGTACCGACTGGATCGGGC
>NZ_VIDQ01000088.1 GCF_009760915.1 Azohydromonas aeria | reverse complement strand
CTGCCGCCGGTGCCCGCGCCGCCCGTGGCCGAGCCGCCCGTGCCGCTGCCGCCGGCACCGCCGGCGCCACCCACCGAGTGGCCGTTGTTGGTGGCGTAGTTGCCGATGTTCGAGATCCGCAGCCCCGTCACCGTGCCGTTGAGCGTGGAGGTGGCCACCGCCGTGCTGGTGTTGAAGGCGTTGCTCACGTTGGACGTGGCGGTGGCGCCGTTGAGCGCGGCCGCGGCGCCGACGCCCGCCGGACTGGCCGTGCCGCTGTTGCTGCGGCTGGACGTGGCGGTCTGCGTGACCCGGCCCGAACCCTGCGTGTCGCCGGTCGTCGTCGAAGGCTCGTCAGCGTAGGCGCTTGCGCCGAAGGCCAGCCCGAGGGCGGCTGCCAGGATCGTCTTCTTCATCGATGCACTCCTCATGATCGGTTTGAGCCGGAAGCCCGACGGCACCATCGCCCTCGCGCCTCGGTCGCCAGCATCCCCACTTCGGTGCCTGCCCGACAAATCGTCATCTCGTAACTATCGCGACCGAAGTTTTTCGCCGCCAAGTTGCGTGAGCAACTAAACCGGATGCTGCCTGCCGCAGGCACTGTCACGCCGCTGAAACGCCCCGGGTTGCGGGGACGCGGCGGCCGGGCCGATGCGCGCCGGTCCGCCGGCGCGCACGCGGGTGTCACATCGGCGTGACACTCTTGCCCGCACCGGGGCGCGCCAAGCCGGCGCCGGCAGGGCCGGCGGCAGCGGGTCTCACACTTGACTGAGGGGCATGCGGGGAGCGCACATCGATGCGCGCCCAATCAATCAATCAATCAACCGATCAACCGATCAACCGATCGGCCGGTCGTTTGATCGGGCCGGCGCTCAGCCCTGGATGCCGTGCTTGGCCATGAGCCGGTACAGCGTCATGCGCGAGACGCCCAGTTCCCGGGCCGACCGCGAGACGTTGTTGCCCGTGCGCTGGAGGCTGGCGACGATGGCGCTGCGCTCCGCGTCGGTGCGCGCCCTGTCCAGCGCCTCGGCCGGCGCCGCAGGCAAGGGCGAGGGCAAGGGCATCAGCAGCCCGAGGTCCTCGGGCCGGATGAGGCGGCCCTCGGCCATGACGGCGGCGCGGCGCACGCGGTTGGCCAGCTCGCGCACGTTGCCCGGCCAGTCGTGGGCCTGCAGGCTCGCCAGCGCGGCGCGCGAGAAGCCGCGCAGCCCCGGCTGGCCCTCATGCGCGTAGAGCGCATAGAAATGCAGCGCCAGCGGCGCGATGTCTTCCTGGCGCTGGCGCAGCGCGGGCACCTGGAGGTGCAGCACGCTCAGGCGGTAGTACAGGTCCTGCCGGAAGCGCCCGGCGCGCATGGCCTGCTCCAGGTCGGCATGCGTGGCCGCTATCACGCGCACGTCCACCTCGACGCCCCGGGCCATGCCCGGGCGATGGACGGTGCCTTCCTGCAGGAAGCGCAGCAGGCTCAGCTGCTGCGCCAGCGGCAGGTCGCCGACCTCGTCGAGGTAGAGCGTGCCGCCGTCGGCGGCTTCGATGCGTCCGCATCCGCCCTGGCTGCCGCCCGCGGCGTGGCCGAACAGCTGCTCTTCGAGCAGCGCGCCGTGCCCGGCGCCGCAGTGGACGGTCACGAAGGGCGCGTGCCGGCGCGCCGAGCAGCGGTGGATGGCCCGCGCCGCGAGCTCCTTGCCGCTGCCGCTGTCGCCGTGCACCAGCACGGGCGCGTTCACCGGCGCGATGCGCCGCACCTGCGCCAGCAGCCGTTGCGCGGCCGCGCTGCAGGTGATGAGGTCCACGCCCGGCACGCCGTCCCGGGCGTGGCGCTGGTGCTGGTGCAGGCGCCGCAGCCGGGCGTAGCCGTGCGCGTGGCCCAGCGTCATGAGCAGCCGCGCGGCGTCGAGCGGCCAGTGGTGGTAGTCGAACAGGCCGCCCAGCACCACGTCCAGGCAGGCCGGGTGTTGCAGCGACGACCGCTCCAGCAGCGCGATCCAGACGACGTCGCCGTGCGCCGCCACGAAGTCGCCCAGCCGCTTCCAGCTGTCCTCGTCGCTCGCCGTCGAGGCGATCAGCGCGACCGCGGGCGGCTGCGCCGACAGCAGCCGCGTGGCCGCGGCCAGGTCGGGCGCGTCGATCACGTCCCAGCCGGCCTTGCGCAGCAGGGCGTGCAGCTGTGGCGGGCGCCGGGCGCAGATGCACAGCAGCCGGCGCGGGAGCGCGGCGTCGGCGTCGGTGTCGGTGTCGGGAGCCGACGCTTCGGGTGCGGGCCATTCGCCCGGGTCGGACAGAAGCGATCCGGTCGCGTCGTGAAGCCGCGCACCGGCAGGCAGGACTCTGCCCTCGTCGTCCATGTCTCCTCCTCGTACTGCTTTTCCTGGCGCGCCAGCCCAGGTACATCCACTGCACTGCCTGACGACGGGTGGCCGAACATAGCGACTCGGCAGCAACCCTTGCACGCAAGGATCAGGGGATGCGGGCGCGCGAGGGTTGCAGTACCGGTGCGCGCGCACCACCCGGGCAAAACGCGCAGTTCCCCGATCCGGGGGCTGGTGCCGGCCGGGCCGCGGCGGGTGGCGGGACGGTGTGGGAGGACGGAGGAGGAGGGCTTGGGCGCCCGGGCTGGCCGGGAGGGCCGGTGCCGCGGCGAGGCCGGCGTGGCGCCGGAGGCTGGAGCCCGAGGCCGGCTCTGCCGTTCACGGGGCCGCCGCGCGTGCGGCGCGGCGGCCGTGGTGGGGTCAGTGGCTTGCGAAGGTGAGGTCTTCACGCCCGGTGTCCAGGCAGAAGCCCGAGCCGCGCAGCAGCGCGTCCCCGCCGCAATGGATCGGCTCCAGCAGGGCATCGACGAGCTCGTCGATGTCGAGCTCCTCGACGGCGGCGTGGACCGCGGTGTCGGCATGGGGCAGCGACTTGGGCGCGCGGGTGGTCGGCTTGCGGGCGGGCATGGCGGTCTCCTTGGCTTGATGCGGGGGCAGCGGCGGCGAGGTTAGGCAGCGCGGCCCGGGCCGGGAATCGGCCCGAAGGGGGACGCGCATCGCGTTGAAGGCAGGGCTGTGTTGCAGGCGGCGCGCCTGGGGTTCATGGCGCGCGGGCCGTGCCCGTACCTGCCGGGCGCGGCTCGAATCCGGCCGGAGCCGGCAATTTGTCATCTAGTTGGTGTGCCGGCGCCACGCCGGTCCCCCCGGTTGTCGTTACGCTTGTCTACACAAGTCCGTGCGTGCCGGGCGGCGTGTCCCGGGGCACGCGCGGCGGCCCGCACGGGATTCAGGGGTGCTGCCGGGGGAGCGTCCGCCAGTGCCGGGCAGCAGGCTTTGCCGTCGTGCGGCGGACGGATCGGCCGGGTGATGGAGGGGCCGCGAATGCTTTTGGAGTTGGAGGGCGGCGTCGCCGGGTGCCGCGGCATCGGGCCGGACGCGCGCCGGCGCGGGTCGCGGAGGCGGCTGCGATGAGGGCCAGCCTGCAGCGTTTCCGGCACATGCCGCTGCGCCGCAAGCTCGGGCTGATCATGGCCCTGGCGCTCGGCCTGGGCTTCGCGCTGGCGCTGGTGGTCGTCATGGCCGACGGGCTGGTCGAGCACGAGCGCGAGCAGCGCCAGGAGTTCAACACCCTGGCCGACGTGCTGGGCTTCAACAGCACCGGCGCGCTGGCCTTCGACGACCAGTCCACCGCGCGCCAGGTGCTGTCGGCGCTGCGCTCCAAGCCCAGCGCGGTGGCCGCGCAGATCCTGCGCCCGGACGGCCAGGTGTTCGCCAGCTACCGCGCGCGCCCGGAGGGCGCGGGCGCCGGCGCCGATGCCGACGTCGAGCTGGACCTCGACCGCAGCCTGTTCACGCCCGTGCTGCGCGTGGAGCGGCCCATCGTGCTCGACGGCGAGCACCTGGGCACGGTGCGCATCGTGGCGGACCTGTCGCTGGCGTGGCGCGACCAGGCCTGGCGCCTGGCGCGGCTGGCGCTGCCGCTGGTGGGGCTGTTCGCGCTGATGCTGCTGCTGGTGGCCGGGCCGGTGAAGAACGTCATCGCCGCGCCCATCGAGCGTCTGGCGCGCGCCACCGAGGCGATCGCGCAGGACAACGACTACTCGGTGCGCGTGGAGCGCCACGGCGAGGACGAGATCGGCCGCCTGATCGACGGCTTCAACGAGATGCTGCACCAGATCCAGCTGCGCGACGGCGAGCTGGTGTCGTACCGCGAGCGCCTGGAGCAGCAGGTGCAGGCGCGCACCGCCGAGCTGGTGGCCGCGCGCGACGCGGCCGAGGCCGCGAGCCGCGCCAAGTCGCAGTTCCTGGCCAACATGAGCCACGAGATCCGCACGCCCATGAACGGCGTGCTGGGCATGTCGGAGCTGCTGCTCGACGGGCCGCTCGATGAGCGCCAGCGCCAGGTGGCGCACACCATCCACAGCTCCGGCGAGGCGCTGCTGGCCATCATCGACGACGTGCTCGACTTCTCGAAGATCGAGGCCGGCCGCGTCGAGCTCGAGCACGTGGCGTTCTCGCCGGCGCAGCTGGTGGAGGACACGGCGGAGTCCTTCGCGGCGCTGGCGCATGCGCGCGCACTGGAGCTGGTCGTGGACGTGGACGCCGCGCTGCCCGAGACCGTCAGCGGCGACCCGGGACGGCTGCGCCAGATGCTCACCAACCTGATCGGCAACGCGCTGAAGTTCACGCCCGAAGGCGAGGTGGTGGTGCGCGCGCGCGTGGCCGAGGGCGGCGGGCGGCTGCGTTTCGAGGTCAGCGACACCGGCATCGGGCTGACCGCGGAGCAGCAGCGGCGCGTCTTCGAGGCCTTCACGCAGGCCGACGGCTCGACCACGCGGCGCTACGGCGGCACGGGGCTGGGGCTGACCATCACGCGGCAGCTGGCCGAGATGATGGGCGGCTCGCTGCACGTGCGCAGCGAGCCCGGGCGTGGCGCGGCCTTCTGGTTCGAGGTCCGGCTCGACGGCGCCGAGCCCGCGCCCGCGTCCGCACCCGCGTCGCTGCGGGGGCTGCGCGCGCTGCTGGTCGTGCCCAATGCCTCGCTGCGCGGCGCGATCGGGCGCCGGCTGCGGGCGCGGGGCATGGCGGTGGACGAGGCCGGCGACGGCGTGGCGGCGCTGCAGGCGCTGCGCGCGGCGGCGCAGTCGGCCTCGCCCGTCGCCCTGGTGGTGGCCGACCGGGAGCGGCCCCAGGCGCAGGCCCGGGCGCTGGAGCAGGGCCTGCGCGCCGACGCCACGCTGGCCGGCATGCCGCTGGTGCTGCTGGGCGCGCCGGCCGGCGCCGAGCCGGCCGCGCCGGCGGACGGCGCCGGGGCGACGCGGCTGCTGGACAAGCCGCTGCGCGGCAGCGCGCTGGTGCGCCTGGCCGAGGAGCTCACGGGGCGCCACCGCGGCGGTGCCGCTGCCGCCGCGGCGGCCGGCGCGGCCGAGCCGGTGCCGGCGCCGGCGCAGCCCCGCTTTGCCGGGCACGTGCTGGTGGTGGAGGACCAGGCCATCAACCGCGGGCTGGCCACGGCGCTGCTGGAGCGGCTGGGCTGCAGCGTGGACGTGGCCGTGGACGGGCATGCCGGGGTCGAGTCCGTGCTGACCGGCCGCTTCGACCTGGTGCTGATGGACTGCCAGATGCCGGGCATGGACGGCTTCGAGGCCACGGCGGCCATCCGGCGCCACGAGGCCGCCACCGCGGCACCACGGCTGCCGGTGATCGCGCTCACCGCCAACGCCGTGGCCGGCGACCGCGAACGCTGCCTGGCCGCGGGCATGGACGACTACCTGAGCAAGCCGTTCCGGCGGGCGCAGCTGGCCGCGCTGCTGGCGCGCTGGCTGCCGGCGGCACCCGGCGCCGCGGCGGACCCCGCCGCCGCGCCCGCGCCCGAACCTGCGACCGTTTCGGCGATGGGTTCGGCGACGGTTTCGGCGACCGTGGCCGCGCCCCTGCCGGCGGAGCCGCCCGAGGCCTCGCCCGAAGCCGTGCCTGCGCCCGCGCCGGGGCCCGCGGCGCGCGCCATCGACCCGGCGGTGCTGGCGTCGATCCGCGAGATCGGCGGCGAGGAGCTGCTGCGGCAGATGGTGGAGCTCTTCGTCAACGAGACCCCGGCCATGGCCGCGGCGCTGCAGGCCGCGCTGGACGGCGACAATGCCACGGCGGTGTCGGATGCGGCGCACGCGCTCAAGTCGATCAGCCAAAACCTGGGCGCGGCCACGCTGGGCGAGCTGTGCCGGCGCATCGAGCTGCAGGCGCGCGCCGGCACCGTGGCGGTGGAGCTGCGCGAGGCGCTGGCTGCCGCCCACGCGCAGGCGCTGGCCGCCCTGCGCGCCGTCCCCGAGGAAGTACTCAATTGAAGACCCCGTCCGCTTGTGCCCGGGAGTCATGGAGAGGTCCATGGTCGTGAACCGCGGCGATGCCGAGCGCGAGGCGCCACTGGCGCTGGTCATCGATGACGACCCGACGATGCGGCTGATGCTGCAGGCCACGCTGCGGCGCATCGGGCTGCGCAGCGTGACCGTGGCCGACGCGCTGTCGGCGCTGCAGGCCTTCGACCGGCTCCAGCCCGACCTGGTGCTGCTCGACATCGGGCTGCCCGACATCGACGGCTTTGAGGCGTGCCGCCGGCTGCGCGCGCGCCCGCGCGGGCACGACACGCCGGTGCTGGTGCTCACCGGCCACGACGACGCCGCGTCGGTGGAGCGCGCCTTCGAGTCCGGCGCCACCGACTTCATCGCCAAGCCGATCAACTGGGAGATCCTGGCGCACCGCGTGCGCTACATCCTGCGCTCGGCCCATGCCTTCACCGAGGTGGCGCGCAGCCACGAGCGGCTGGCCGCGGCGCAGCGCGTGGCCGGCATCGGCAGCTGGGAGTGGAGCGTGGGCGCGGACCGGCTGGAGTGCTCGGCGCAGGCGCTGCGCATCATGGGCCTGCCCGAATACAGCCCGTCGGCGGATTTCGACGCCTTCTTCGCCCCCTGGCCGCTGCCGCAGCGCCGGCGGCTGCGTGCCTCGCTGGAGCAGGCCGCCGCCGCGGACGAGGCCATCGAGCTGGAGCAGGTGCTCGACGGCGCTGAGGGCGAGGCGCCCCCGCGCGTGCTGCAGCTGCGCGGGCAGGTGCGCGAGCACGACGGGGTGCGCGTGATCCACGGCACGGTGCAGGACATCACCGAGCGCCGCGCCGCCGAGGCGCGCATCCGCCACCTGGCCTACCACGACAGCCTCACCGGGCTGCCCAACCGCGCCTGGCTGCACGAGCGCATCGAATGGGCGCTGGCGCGCGCGCAGCGGCTGCAGCGCACGGTGGCGGTGCTGCTGCTGGACCTGGACAACTTCAAGCGCGTCAACGACACGCTGGGCCACTCGATGGGCGACCGGCTGCTGTGCGCCGTGTCGCAGCGGCTCAAGGCGCTGCTGCGCCGCAGCGACGCGCTGGCGCGCGTGCCGGCCGCCAGCGACGCCATGCAGCTCACGCGGCTGGGCGGCGACGAGTTCTGCATCGTCGCCGACGACGTGCCCGACGAGGCCTCGGTGCACCAGCTCGCCAACCGGGTGCTGGGCGCCTTTGCCGAGCCCTTCAGCTTCGACGACCAGCTCGCCGTGCTGGGCTCGAGCATCGGCGTGGCGCTGTACCCGCGCGACGGCTCGGACGCCGAGACGCTGATGAAGGCGGCCGACGTGGCCATGTACCACGCCAAGGGCGAAGGGCGGAACCGCTACAGCTTCCACAGCGCGGTGATGAACAACCGCAGCGCCGAGCTGTTCCGCATGGAGCCGGCGCTGCGCCAGGCGCTGGAGCGCGACGAGTTCGTGCTGCACTACCAGCCCATCGTGGACATGGACAGCGGCGCGCCGGTGGGGCTGGAGGCGCTGCTGCGCTGGCAGCATCCCGAGCACGGGCTGTTGCTGCCCGGGCGCTTCATCCAGCTCGCCGAGGAGACCGACCTGATCGTGCGCATCGGCGAGTGGGTGCTGCGCCACGCCTGCGCGCAGGGCGCGGCCTGGGCCGCGCAGAGCCTGGCCGCGCCGCCGGTGTCGGTCAACGTCTCCGGCGCGCAGTTCCGCCGCGCCAGCCTGGTGCCGCTGCTGGCCGAGGTGCTGGCCGCCACGGGCATCGACCCGGCGCAGCTCAAGCTGGAGATCACCGAGAGCGTGCTCATGCGCGACGTCGAGCTCGCGCAGCGCAACCTCACGCTGGTGCGGCAGATGGGCGTGCGGCTGTCCATCGACGACTTCGGCACGGGCTACTCCTCGCTGGCCTACCTGCGCGACTTCCCGGTGGACGAGCTCAAGCTCGACCGCTCGTTCGTGGTCGGCATCGCCGGTGATGCCCGCAACGCCGCCATCGCCTCGGCCGTGATCGCGCTTGGGCGCGAGCTCAAGCTGTCGGTGGTGGCCGAGGGCATCGAGCAGTCGGCGCAGGCCACGCAGCTGCGCTGCCTGGGCTGCCCCAAGGCGCAGGGTTTCTTCTTTCACGAGCCGATGCCGGCGGCCGAGGTGGAGGTGCTGCTGCGGCGGCGGCAGCAGCAGGCGCCGCCGCAGCAGCCGCTGACGCTGGACCCTAGCGTGGCGCCCTGAGCGCCGCGGCGGGCAACCGCCACAGGCTGCCGTGCCGGGGCGCCGCCGGCCACTCGGCCGCGCTGCGCGGCGGCGCGGCCCGGGTGCCCGCCCACTGCCGTGCCAGCATCCAGCCGCCGTGCGTCACCAGCAGCGCGGGCGCGGGCGCGGTCCAGGCCGCGGCGCGGGCGAGCATGCCGCGCAGCGACTCGCCGCCGCCGGGGCGCGCGTCGGCGAAGTCGGCGCACCAGGCCTCGACCGCGGCGTGCCCGACCTGCTCCCAGCGCAGGCCGTCCCAGGCGCCGAAATCCATCTCCATCAGCGCCGCGTCGGTGCGATGCCGCCAGCCCCAGCGCCGCAGCCAGCGCCCGACGTCGGCGCAGCGCCGCAGCGGCGAGGTGACGATCTCATGCGGCAGGCCGTGGCGGCGCGCGGCTTGGCGGATGCGGTGCGCCAGCCGCTTGGCCTTGCGCGCATCGACGCGCAGGTCCGTGCGGCCGATGCAGCGCCCGGCCGCGCCTTGCGCGCGCGGGTGGCGCCAGGCCCAGAGGTGGGCCGCATCGTCCCGGGGTTCAGCCATGGGCGCGTCCCGCCACCGCCACCCACGCCAGCAGCGCCGCCAGCTCGCCGAGCTGCTGCGCCGCCCCGAGCGTGTCGCCGGTGAAGCCGCCCAGGCGCCGGTGCAGCCAGCGCCGCATCCACAGCACCACGGCGGCGATGGCCGCCAGGGCCCAGGGCAGTGCCGCCGCGGCCGGCGCGCCGCCCAGCGCCAGCGCCGCGGCGCTCGCCAGCGCCACCCAGCCCAGCGCCACGGCCACGCCCGTGGCGCTCACCTGCAATGCCAGCGGCTTGGCCTTGGCGTGCTCCGGGTCGCCGCCGTAGGGCAGCAGCCGCATCAGCAGCACCGGCGCGCAGCGCGAGGCGCCATGGCCCCAGGCCAGCGCGACGGCGGCCAGCAGCGGCGAGCGCGCCACCAGCGCCGCCAGCGCCGCCGCCTTGAGTCCCAGCACCAGCAGCAGGCCGAGCGCGCCGTAGCTGCCCAGGCGCGAGTCCTTCATGATCTCCAGCGCCCGCGCGCGGCTCACCGCGCCGCCCAGGCCGTCGCAGGTGTCGGCCAGGCCGTCCTCGTGGAAGCCGCCGGTCAGCCACACCGTGGCCGCGATGCCCAGGCCCGCCGCGATGGCCGGCGGCCACAGCGCCGCCGCGCCCAGCAGCGCCGCCGCGCCGAAGGCGCCCACCACCAGCCCGACGGCCGGGAAATGCCGCGCGCAGTCCTGCAGCCAGGCCGGCTCGAAGCCCACGCGCGCCGGGATCGGCACGCGCGTGAAGAACTGCAGCGCGATCAGGAAGAGCCGCGCCTCGTGCGCCAGCGTCCGCATGTCCGCCGCGCCCGCTCAGGCCCGGCTCACGCCGGCCGACTCGAAGCTCGCCATCTCGTCGAGGATGCGGCACGCCGACTCCAGCAGCGGCCAGGCCAGCGCCGCCCCGGAGCCCTCGCCCAGGCGCAGGCCCAGGTCCAGCAGCGGCTCCACGCCCAGTTGCGCCAGCAACAGCGCGTGGCCGCCCTCCTGCGAGCGGTGCGCGAACACGCAGCGCTGCAGCACCGCCGGCTGCAGCGCGTGCGCCACCAGCACCGCGCTGGAGGCAATGAAGCCGTCCACCACCACCACGCGGCGCTCCACGGCGGCCTGCAGCACCGCGCCCACCAGCATCGCGATCTCGAAGCCGCCCAGCGCGGCCAGCGCCTGCAGCGGCTCGACCGCGCCGGCATGGCGCTCCAGCACGCCGGCCAGCACGCGCACCTTGTGCGCCAGGCGCGCGTCGTCCAGCCCGGTGCCGCGGCCGGTGCAGCGCTCGATGGGCAGCCCGGCCAGCCGTGCCAGCAGCAGCGCGGCGCTGGAGCTGTTGCCGATGCCCATCTCGCCCAGCAGCACGGCATTGCCCGGCAGGCCGCGCACCACCTCGCGCCCGGCCTCGACGGCGGCGGCGCACTGCCCGGCCGTCATGGCCGGCGCCTGCGACGCGTCGGCCGTGCCCGGCGCGACCTTGCGCAGCAGCAGCCCCGGCTGCGGCTCGAAGTCGCAGCGCACGCCCGCGTCCACCACCGTCAGCGACAGGCCGTGCTGGCGCGCCAGCACGCTCACGGCGGCGCCGCCGGCCAGGAAGTTCATGACCATCTGCCAGGTCACGTCGGAGGGGTAGGCCGACACGCCCTGCGCCGCCAGGCCGTGGTCGGCCGCGAACACCACCATCTGCGGCTGCTCCAGCCGCGGGCGCTCGCTGCCCAGCACCAGGCCGATCCGCAGCGCCAGCGCCTCCAGCCGGCCCAGCGCGCCCAGCGGCTTGGTCTTGTTGTCGATGCGCCGGCGCAGCGCGGCTTCCAGCGCGGGCTGGTGGAGGGTTTCAACGGTGGGGATGGTCATGATGGAAGGAAGGATGCAGATGAATTTTCGACGGAAGTGATGGCGGCATCCGCGGCTTGCCACGCGTCGAGCAACGCCTGCTGCGCCGGCGGTGGCTGCACGCTCAACCGGACCCAGCCGGGCAGGCCGAAGGAGGTGGCGTCGCGCAGCTTCACGCCCTGCGCACGCAGGGCGACCAGGCGCCGTGCCAGGCCGCCTTCGCAGGGCCGCGCCAGCCAGAACGGCGTGACCGAGGGCCGCTGCTCCCAGCCCAGCGCGCGCAGCGCCGCGCGCTGCTGGCGCTTCCAGGCGCGCAGCCGGCTGCACGTGGCGTGCACGCCGTGCTGCGTGGCCGGCAGCGTCCAGGCCTGCAGCAGCGCCACGCCCTCGGCCGACAGCACCCAGCTCGGCGCCAGCGCCTCCAGCCGCGGCGCGGGCAGCGCGTCGTCCCGTGCCGGCGCGACGGCCCAGCCCGCGCGCACGCCGGTGAGCCCGAGAGCCTTGTTGGGTGACCACAGCTGCCAGGCGCGATCGGCCAGCGCCGGCGGCACCGGGTCGCGGCCCTCCAGGCGCAGCGGCTCGTAGGCGCGGTCCAGCGCCAGCAGCGTCCCGCGCCCGGGCAGCGCGGCCAGCGCCTGCCAGAACGCCGCGGGCAGGCTCTCGCCGGTGGGGTTGCAGGGCTCGCACAGCCACACGAGCGAGGGCTCGCCGCCGCACGCGGCCAGCGCCCGCAGCAGCGCGCCGCCGTCGCCATACGCCCGCACTTCCAGGCCCAGCGCCTCGGCCGCGGCGCGGTAGTCGCCGTAGCCGGGCTGCGGCACCCACACCCGCGCGACGCCCCGCAGCCGCGCCGCCAGCGTCAGGCGCCGGATCGCCTCGCTGCCGCCGGCCGTGGGCAGCACGCGCTCGCTCGCCACGCCCAGCCACGCCCCCAGTTGCGCGCGCAACGCGGTGTAGCCGGGGTCGGGATAGCGGCGCCGGTCGGCCTGCTGCAGCGCGCGCCGCACCGGCTGCGGCGGCTCCAGCGGGCAGGCATTGGTGGAGAAGTCGAAGGCGACGGGCGGACCGGCGTCGGCGCCGCCGTGCTCGGCCAGCGCGCAGCCGGCCCACGGGCGCGGCAGGCTCATCCCGCCGCCGCTCACCGCAGGCTCCACAGCGCCAGGTCGGCCGCCGCGCACAGCACGGCGGCGAGCAGCGCCGCGCGGCCGCACCAGGCCAGCGCCCGGCGCAGGTCGGCGCCCTCGGGCACGCGAGCCGGCGCGTTGAGCGCGTACGCGCCGGGCTTGGTGAGCCGCACGCCCAGCAGCAGCGCCATCGCACCCATGGGCCAGCCGCCGTTGGGCGAGGGCGTGCGCCGCGCCTCGCGCGCCAGCCCCGCCGGCAGCCGCCCGGCGGCCAGCGCCAGCAGCAGCGCGGTCAGGCGCGCCGGCAGCCATGAGAGGAGGTCGTCGGCGCGCGCGGCCCACTTGCCGGCCCATTCCCAGGGCCCGCGGTAGCCCCACATCGCGTCGGCCGTGTTGGCGAAGCGGTACAGCGCCGCGCCGGGCAGTCCGGCCACGGCGAACCAGAACAGTGGCGCGACGACCGAGTCGTTGAGGTTCTCGGCCAGCGTCTCGACCGCCGCCTCGCGCACCTCGTGCGGCGACAGGCGCGCCGTGTCGCGGCTGACCAGGCGCTGCAGCTGTTGGCGGCCCGCGTCGAGAGAGCGCCCCAGCGCCGCCTCCACCGCCGCGACCTCGTCGCGCAGCATGCGCCACGCCAGCAGCGGCTTCAGCAGCAGCCCCAGCGCCAGCGCCGCGGCCCACCAGGGCAGCGACAGCACGAGCGCCCCCTGCAGCGCCCAGGCCAGCAGCACCACGGCATGGGCCCCGGCCAGCCAGGCCAGCGCGCCGCCGATGAAGGCCGCCCGCGGCGCCAGGCGCAGCAGCCGTGGGCCGATGGCGCCCAGGCAGCGGCCCATGCCCACGACCGGGTGCAGCCAGGGCGGCGGCTCGCCGAAGGCACGGTCCAGCGCCAGCGCCGCCGCGCAGGCCAGGGCGACGGTGGCCATGAATCAGTCCTCGATGCCGCGCTGCGCCGGCACGCCGGCCTTGAAGTGGTGTTTCACCAGCGCCATCTCGGTCACGGTGTCGGCCGCGTCGATCAGCTCCGGCGGCGCGCCGCGCCCGGTGAGCACCACGCTGACGTGCGACGGGCGCTCGCGCAGGGCCTTCAGGACCGTGTCCAGCGCCAGCCAGCCGTAGCGCAGCGGGTACATCACCTCGTCGAGCACGACCATGAAATGCTCGCCGGCGCGGATCATGGCCTCGGCCTTGTCCCAGCCCGCCCGCGCCAGCTCGGCCGAATGCTCCAGGTCGCGGCTCTTCCAGCTGAAGCCGTCGCCCAGGCCCTCGATCGGCAGGCCCAGCTGCTCGAAGGCGCGGTGCTCGCCGAAGCGCGCGCTGGGCACCTTCATGAACTGGAACACGTGCACGCGCTTGCCGCGCCCGTGCGCGCGCAGCGCCAGCCCGAAGGCGGCCGTGCTCTTGCCCTTGCCGTTGCCGGTGTGGACGATGACGAGGCCGCGGCGCTCGCCGTCGGGGCGCTCGTAGCGGGCGGCGGTAGGGGGAGTCTCGATCTGCATGGCGGGATGTCCTTCACACCGGCCGCGGGCCGGTACGGCTTGAGAGGTCGATGGGACGGCGCGCCTGCCAGGCCGCACCGCCCAGCATCAGCAGCGCCATGGCGATGAAAGCCAGCGCCTGCGACAGCAGCGGTTCGGCCGGCGGCGTCCTGGCCTCGGGCTGGCGGCGCAGCAGGATGCCCACGCGCGGCGGCGCCGCCTCCCGCGTGACCTGCGGTGCCGTTTGCGCAGCCGGGGCCGGTGGCGGCGCGGGCGCTGCGGCCGGCGCTGCCGGCAGCGGCTCGGGCTCCAGTTGCGACTGCACCCACTGCCGCACGCCGCGCAGCTCCGCGGCCAGCGCAGCGGCGCGCGTGAGATCGGCATAGAGCCGGGCCAGCGCCTGCCGCGTGGCGGCGTCGGGCTGCCAGTGGCCCAGGCGCTGCGCCTGGATCAGCCGCTCCAGCGCCTGCGCATAGGCCTCGGGATGCGAGCGCAGCCACTGCGGCAGGCCCAGCCGGTGCCGGTCCTGCACCAGCACCTCGTGCAGCGCCTGCCACTGGTCCGGGCGCACCGCCTGCGCGGCCGTGGCCTGCCAGCCCCACAGGAACTGCACCGCCTTGAGCACCTGCAGCGTGCCGGCGTAGCCCTCCTCGCGCTGTGCCTGCAGCCAGCCCGGGTGCAGATAGCGCGACTGCAGCTCCAGCGCCAGCGCGCTCGCGGCCCGCTCGGTGTGGCTCTCGCCCGAGTCCTGCAGCTGGCTCACGTACAGGTCCAGCGGCTGGGCCTTGCCGGCGGCGCGCGCCGCCGCGGCCAGGCCGCCCAGGTACTGGAACGGGTCGTCGGAGCTGGCCATGGCGTAGAGGTGCGAGCTGCGCGACATCAGCGCCGCGTCGGCCACGCGCAGGTGCGCGCCCAGCGCCTGCGCCGCGGCGGCATCGGGCACGTCCGCCAGCGCCTGCCCGTCCACGAAGGGCTGGCTCATGCGCCGCAGGAACAGCGCGCCCAGCCGCGCGTCCTCGCGCTGCAGCCCGTCGGCCTGCACCGCGTCGGAAATCCCGGTGCCGTAGTCGCCCGGCCGGTTGCCGAACACCCGCGCCCGTGCCAGCAGCGCCGCCTGCGGCGCGGGCAGCCCCGCGGCCTGCAGTTGTGCGCGCAGCCGCGCGTCGTGGCGCGCGATCGGGTTGTCGCCGCCCTCGGCCTCGCCGGCGGCCGCCACGGCGCGGTCCAGCAGCGCCATCAGCCCGGGGAACTGGTCGCGGTAGGAGCCGGTGACGCTGAGCAGCACGTCCACGCGCTCGCGGCCAAGCTCCGCGCGCGGGACGAGCTGCAGTTGCGCCGGCCGCCCGGCCTCGTCCCACACCGGCCGCACGCCCAGGGCCACCAGCGCCTGCGCCTCCATCACGCCCTGGTGGCGCAGCGTCTCGCCCGCCCACAGCGACAGCGCCAGCCGCGCCGGCGCCTGCTGCCCGTGCTCGCGGCGCCACTGCGCCAGCCAGCCGTCGAAGAGCCGCTGCGCGACCTCGTAGGCCTGGCGCGTGGGCAGCCGCGACGCGTCCAGCCCGGTGAGGTTGCGCCCCGTGGGCAGGCTCTCCGGGTTGCGCACCGGATCGCCGCCGTAGGCCGCGGGAATGAAGCGCCCGTCCAGCGCCGCCAGCAGTCCCGGCAGCTCGCCCTCGGCGGCCAGCAGCCGCTCCAGTGCCTGCGCGCGCCCGGCCAGCGCCAGCAATGCGGGCGTGTCGATGGGTTGGCGCGCGGCGCGGTTGGGCACCGGGCCCTCGGCTTCGGGCGGGCGCAGGTCGAGCCGGCTCGCGCCTTCGGCGTCGCGCAGCGCGACCTCCAGCCAGCGTCCGGGGCGCGAGCCGGCCACGGCGGCGTGGTCGATCAGGAAGACCTCGTCGATGTCCTCGCCCAGCGCCTCGATCAGCGGCTGGCGCAGCATCTGCAGCAGCTGCTGGCGCCGCGCGGCGGCATCGGGCACGCGCCCGAACACGGCCAGCCCGCGCGGCTGCGCGCTTTGCGCGAGCCGGTCCAGCCAGGGATGCAGCTGCTCCAGGAAGCCGGCGAAGTCCGCGGCGATGGCCTCGGCGCTCCAGCCCAGGTCGTGGTGCAGCCGGTGCTCGACGAAGCGCTCGACGAGCTCGCGCTCCAGCGCCTGGCGCGTGGGGCCGGCGTCGGCCGTTTCCCATTCGTGCATGAGCTCGTGCATGCGCGCCATGCGCGACTCGAAGCCGGCCGGCGCCAGCACCGGCGTGCGGTGGCTCACCATCAGCGCGCGGCCGCGGCGCTTGGCGGTGAGCGCCTCGCCCAGGTTGTCCACGATGTAGGGATAGACCACCGGCACGTCGCCCAGGGGCAGCAGCGCGTCGTCGAGCACGTCCAGCGCGCGCGCCTTGCCCGGGGCCCATTCCTGCGTGCCGTGGGTGCCGAAGTGGATCACCGCATCGGCCTGCCGGCGCGCCCACAGGTACACCGCCAGGTAGTGGTGCGCCAGTGCCCGCGCGCTGCGGTGCATGAACGCGTCCTGCCCCTGCCGCAGCGTCTCCTCGCGCGGCGGTTGCGGCAGCACCGACAGCGCACCGGCCTGCAGGCGCGGGATCACGAACACCCGCTGCCCGCGCCAGGCCACCACGTAGCGGCTGGCTTCGGGCGGCCCCCACTGCGCCTGGATGCGCTCGCGCTGCGCCGCCGGCAGCGCGCGCCACCAGGCCTCGTACTCGGCCAGCGGCAGCGCGTCGGCCTGGCCGCGCTCCAGCAGCCCGGCCAGGTCCGCGCCCTGGTAGTAGGCCGCCAGCAGCGGCTTCAGGCCGTCGATCCAGGCGGCTTCGGGCGTCGGCGTGACGGCGTAGCCGGCCTGCGCCAGGCCCGCGGACACCTGTTCCAGGCTGCGCGGCACGTTGAGGAAGGAGGCGCCGAAGTTCGTGCCGCCGGCCGGGTAGTTGTAGACGAAGGCCACCAGCCGCTTGGCGGCGTTGGGCTGGTCGCGCAGCGCGATCAGCCGCTTCGCCTTGGCGATGACGGCCAGCGCCTGTCGCTCGAGGAGCCGCGGCTGGCGCCCCTGGTCGGCGTGGGCGATGACGGGCAGGGGGTCGATGGCGCCGGCGGCCTCCGGCTGCGCCAGGTAGATCGGCACGTCGGCCGAGGCCAGCCCGGCGGCGTCGCGCTCCCAGGCCGCCTGGTCGCCGGCCCGGTACGGCAGCGTGGCCAGCACCGGCAGGTCCCAGCGCTGGAACAGCGGCTGCAGCGCCGCGGCCTGCGGCAGCAGCAGGTGCGTCACCAGCAGCCGCGGATGCGGCCGTGCCGGTTCGCCCGGCGGCGCGGGCAGCTCCAGCAGCGCGGCCAGCGCCGCGGCATCGAGCTGCGTGCCGAACACGGCGTAGGCGGCCAAGCCCTCGCGGGCGAAGGCCTTCAGCCAGGCGTCCAGCGCCTGCGTGGCGCCGTTGACGAAGCTCTGCCGATGCACCAGCACGGCCACGGGCGGACGGTCGCGCAGCGCCGGCTGCGTGGCCTGCCAGCGCGCGAAGGCCGCTGCATCGGCGAACAGGCCTGGCGCGTCCGGGTGGTACAGCGCGCGCGCCGGCCAGTGCGCGGGCGGCGGCAGCGCCGGGGCGGGGCGGCCGTCCACCAGCGCGCGCGCCAGCGCCAGGGCGTGGCGCAGGTTCGCCTCGCCGCCGGCGTCGAGGTAGGCGGCAATGCGTTCCTGCGGCGTGCCGTTGTCGGCGGCGACCGAGCCCGGCGTCGCCCAGGCGATGCGGCCCGCGCCGTGGCGCTCGGCGAAGGCCTGCAGCGGCGCGCCCAGCAGCCGCTGCAGGCGTTGCGCGACGCTGGCGTGGGGCGCATCCACCCAGGCCAGCGCGGCGCCGTCGAGCGCGGCCTGCACGGCCTCGCGCTGCGCGGGCGCGAGCGTGTCGGGGCCGCGCAGCGGCAGCTCCAGGTGCTGCAACTGAAAACCCGCCTCGGTGGCGAGCCGCTGCAGCAGCGCGGTGCGCGGCGCCGGCGTGACCTCGGCGGTGAGCCACAGCAGCCGCTCGCCGGCGGCATGGGCCAGCGCGCAGCTCAGCAGCAGGCAGGCGGCCAGCAGGCGGCTCATCGTGCAGGCTGCGCAGCGGCGCCCGCCGCCTCGGGCACGTAGACGATGGAGCCGTCCTTGAGCCGGTAGGCCACGCCCGCGCGCTCGCTGCCCTCGGCGGCGCCGGCGCTGCCGCTGCCCTTGAAGCGCACGGCCTGACCGTCGTCATGCACGACCAGCTCCATGTCGGCCTCGCCGGCCCGGGTCACCGGCGTGGCCTGCGCGGCGGACGAACGCGCGCCCTGCGCCGCCACGGCGGTGAGCAGCGCCACGACCAGCACCAGGAACACGTCCACCAGGTTGACGGCGGAGAGCATCGGGTCGTCGTCGTCCTCGCCCAGGAGGTCGGGCCCGCGCCCGGGCCTCATGCGGCCACGCCCCGGGCGCGGCGCTCGGCCACCAGCGCGGCCAGCAGCCAGCGCCGGCGCACGGAGTACACGGTGAGCCCGATGGCCGCGGCCGCCAGCGCCAGCACCACGCCGGCGAAGGCGCCGCTGAACACCTGCAGCGCCTGCTGCGCCTGCCCGGCGGCCACGCTCTGCAGGGCCGGGCCCAGCGGGATCATGGTGGCGATGAGGCCCAGCATCGGGCTGACGCGGCCCAGCAGCCGCACCGGCTCCAGCTGCCGGTGCACGGCCAGCTCCAGCTCCTCCAGCGTCAGCGCGGCGGCGCCGGCCAGCGCCGTGCGCCCGGGCCGGCGGCGGCGTTGCCACGCTTCCATCAGCGTGGCGCCGGCCACCCACAGCGCGTAGGCGAAGGCCAGCGCCACCAGCACCAGCACCGGCCAGAGCAGGGCCTGGGCCACCTGGGCGAAAACGGCCTCAAGCATGGCGGCCGCCCTCGCAACCACGGAAGGGGCAAGGACCGCGCCAAGGGCGCGGGCAGGAAGCAGGAGACATGGCAGGACACGGACTCGACGCCGGAGGCGGCCTCCCCGCAGCCTCCTGGCAACACGCCGCGCGCACGCGGCTCCCCGTTGGCCGGTATCCGGGCTGGCGGCGCTGTCCGGGGAACCCTTCCCGGAAGCCTGGCGGCTTCCAGTGGGCGAGGACCCGGATGGGGTTTCGACTCGAAACCCCGGCCGTTGACCGTTGCGGGGGCAGCCCAGGCTGGGGCGGCGCGCGTGGCGCGACGCCCTTCCTGGTTCCCGTTTAACCGGAGCGGCGGACGGCCGCCCCGAGCACCAACGCCGCGGATTCTAGCGGCGCGCAGCGCGCCTCCCGGGAAGTTGCGCCGGCAACGTCGTGGAAAAATTGAACCGGTTCAAGCCTGCCGCGGGCCCGGGGCCGCTATGATGTTCGCCGTTGGTGCTCGTCCCGGCCCTTTCCGGCCAGGACAGTTCAACGGGAATCAGGAAGGGCCCGACGACGCCGCCGTGCGTTGCGCCCTCAACCTGAGCTGCCCCCGCAACGGTAAGCGGACGGGAGCCCTTCGCGGCTCCCAATCCATGTCGAATCCACTGGGCTGTCGCCGCGATTGACGCGGCAGCCGCCTGGGAAGGGCACATGGGTCGTCTCCGCCAGCCCGGATACCGGCCAACGAGGTGACGCGCGGTGCCGTTGAGGCGCCGCGGCGTCGTGAGGCGCGCGGCTGCGGGGAAGCGGCCGGGCGCGAGTGTGCAGTGTCGAAGTTCCCATGTTCCCTTTCCGACCGAGCCCCGTGGCTCGCCTTGTCGCGCATGCCGTGGGCGTGCTCTCCCTCGTTCCGGCCGCCGCGCAGGCGCAGGACGCGCAGCTGGCCCTGGCCGCGGCGCAGCCGCTGGAGGCCGTGGTCGTCAGCGCCACTCGCAGCCCGCAGCCGCGCGCCGACGCGTTGGCCGACGTGTCCGTGATCGGCCGCGACGACATCGAGCGCGCCGGCGTGTTCGCCATCGCCGACCTGCTGGCGCGGCAGCCCGGCGTCGAGATCGCCCGCAGCGGCGGCCTGGCCGGCACCACCAGCGTGTTCATCCGCGGCAGCGAGAACCGGCACGTCGCGCTCTACATCGACGGCGTGCGCGTCGATTCCCAGTCCACCGGCGGCCCGCAGTGGGAGCAGGTGCCCATCGAGCAGATCGAGCGCGTCGAGGTGCTGCGCGGCCCCGGCGCCGCGGTGTACGGCTCCGACGCCATCGGCGGCGTGGTGCAGCTGTTCACCAAGCGCGGCGCCGGCCCGGCGCGGCTTTCCGCCGGCGTGAGCGTGGGCAGCCACGACACGCGCCAGGTCCGCGCCGGCCTGAGCGGCGCGGAGGGCGCCTTCGACTACGCGCTCTCCGCCGCCCAGGGCTGGAGCAACGGCTTCAACGCCCGCACCACGGCCACGGCCAACCCCGACGACGACGGCTGGCAGCGCGGCGCGGTGCAGGCGCGCGTGGGTTTCCAGGTCACGCCCGGACACCGGCTGCACGCCTCGCTGCTGGGCACGCACCTGCGCTCGCAGTACGACAGCAGCCGCACCGCCGACGACGTGTCGCGCCACACGCTGCGCACCGCCGCGCTGGGCTGGCAGGGGCGCTGGTCCGAGGCCTCGCAGAGCCGGTTCCAGCTGAGCGAGTCGCGCACGACCTACGAGACGCGGCCCTCCTACTACCGCACCGAGACCACGCTGCGCGACTACTTGCTGCAGCACGAGGAGAGGCTGGGCACGCAGACGGTGTCGGCGGCGCTGGAGCGGCGCGAGGACGAGCTGCTGAATCCGGCTACCGCCTTCGCCGCCACGCTGCGGGGCCAGCGCGCGCAGAACGCGCTGACGCTGGGCTGGCGCGGCGACTTCGGCGCCCACGCGCTGCAGGTTCATGCCCGGCATGACGACGACAGCGAGTTCGGCGGCAAGAACACCGGCAGCGTGGCCTGGGGCTGGCGCTTCGCGCCGCAGTGGCGCGTCACGGCTTCGGCCGGCACCTCCTTCCGCGCGCCCACGCTGTACCAGCGCTTCAGCGAGTACGGCGTGGCCTCGCTGCAGCCCGAGACCGGGCGCAACGTCGAGGCCGGGCTGCGCTGGGCCCAGGGCGGCAGCGAGGTCGGCGCCACCGCCTGGCGCAACCGGGTGCGCAACCTCATCAACTTCGGCGGCCCGGGCACCTGCCGCTCCAGCTTCGGCTGCTACGCCAACGCCAGCCGTGCCGAGCTCGAAGGCGTGACGCTGGACGGCCGCACCCGTGTCGCGGGCGTGAGCCTGCGCGCCTCGCTGGATTGGCACGACCCGCGCAACAGCCTCACCGACAAGCTGCTGCCGCGCCGCGCCCAGCGCCTGGCCACGCTGGGCGCCGACACCGACTGGGCCGGCTGGAGCCTGGGCGCCGAGGTGCAGGCCGCCAGCGCGCGCTTCGACGACGCGGCCAACCTGAACCGCCTGGGCGGCTACGGGCTGCTCAACCTGGTGGCCGGCCGCACGCTGGCGCCGGGGCTGGAGCTGCAGGCGCGCGTGGACAACGTGGCCGACAAGGACTACGCCACCGCGCGCACCTACGCCACGGCCGGCCGCACGCTGCTGCTGGCGCTGCGCTGGACGCAGCAGTAAGGACGCCGCCGCGATGGCTGTCGTGAACGCATCGCCTGCGGCCGTGCTGGTGGCCGCCCCGGCCTCCGGCCAGGGCAAGACCACCGTCGCCGCCGCGCTGGCGCGGCTGCATGCCCGCGCCGGCGCGCGGGTGCGCGCCTTCAAGTGCGGCCCGGACTTCCTGGACCCGCAATGGCTGGCCCTGGCCAGCGGCGCGCCGGTGGACTCGCTGGACCTGTGGATCAACGGCGAGGCCGACTGCGCGCGGCGCCTGGCCGCCGCGGCGCGCGAGGCGGACCTGGTCGTCGTCGAGGGCGTGATGGGCCTGTTCGACGGCCAGCCCAGCGCCGCCGACCTGGCGCGGCGCTTCGGCATCCCGGTGCTGGCCGTGATCGACGCCGGCGCCATGGCCGGCACCTTCGGCGCGCTGGCGCACGGGCTGCGCACCTGGCGCCCTGGGCTGCCCTGGGCCGGGGTGCTGGCCAACCGCGTCGCGGGCGAGCGCCATGCCGCGATGCTGCGCGAGGCGCTGGACGCCGACGGCGGCTGGCTCGGCCACCTGGAGCGCAACCCGGCGCTGGCGCTGCCCGAGCGCCACCTGGGCCTGGCGCAGGCCGCGGAGCTGCCGGACGCGCTGGCGCGGCTGGATGCGGCGGCCGACGCGCTGGCGGCCACGCCGCTGGGGCAGCGCGCCCTGGCGGACTGGCCGCGCTGGGACGCGCCCGCCACCGGACCGGCACCCGCCGCCGCGCCGCTGCTGGCCGGGCGCCGCATCGCCGTGGCGCGTGACGCCGCCTTCGCCTTCCTGTACCCGGCCAACCTGGCGCAGCTGCGGGCCCTGGGGGCCGAAGTGGTCTTCTTCTCGCCGCTGGCCGGCGACGCGCTGCCGGACTGCGACGCGCTGTGGCTGCCCGGCGGCTACCCGGAGCTGCACGCCGCGGCGCTGGCCGCGCGCGTGGACCTGGCGGCGCAGTTGCGCGCGCACCTCGACGCCGGCCGGCCGCTGTGGGCCGAGTGCGGCGGGATGATGGCGCTGGCCGACACCCTGGTCGACGGGCAGGGGCGCGCCCACGCGCTGTGGGGCCTGCTGCCCGGCACGGTGCGGCTGGGCCGGCGCCTGGCCGCGCTGGGCCCGCACCGGCTGCGCCTGGGCGACGCCGAGCTGCGCGGCCACAGCTTCCACTGGTCGCGTTTCGAGACCCTGCTGGTGCCCGCCTTCGACACCGAGCCCGCGCGCGGCGCGGCGGCCGGCGCGGGCGAGCCGGTGTTCCAGGAAGGCAGCCTGCGCGCGAGCTGGTTCCATCCCTGGTTCCCTTCCGCGCCGGCCCTGGCCGCGCGCCTGTTCAGCCCGGAGCCGCTGGCATGAACCCATCCGAATCTCCTCGCCATGAACTGATCCTGGGCGGCGCGAAGAGCGGCAAGTCGCGCACGGCGGAGCTGCGTGCCAAGGCCTGGCTGGAGGCCGCCCCCGGTCGCAGCGCGACCTTGATCGCCACCGCGCTGCCGGGCGACGCCGAGATGGCTCAGCGCATCCGCCGCCACCAGGTCGACCGCGCCGCGCGCGTGCCGGCGCTGGAAACCGTGGAGGCGCCGCTGGAGCTGCCCGGCGTGCTGCGCGCGCTGGCGCAACCCGGCCATCTGCTGGTGGTGGACTGCCTGACGCTGTGGCTCACGCAATGCCTGTGGCCGCCCGGCGCGCAACAGCCGGATTCCACCGGCTGGCCGGCGCGCGAGGCGGCGCTGCTCGCCGCGCTGCGCGACAGCGCCTCGCCGGTGGTGCTGGTGTCCAACGAGATCAGCCTGGGCGGCATGCCGATGTCGCGCGAGGCGCGCGTCTGCGTCGACACGCTGGGCCTGCTGCACCAGCGCGTGGCGGCGCTGTGCGCGCGCGTGACGCTGATGGTGGCGGGCTGCGAATGGAAGGTGAAGGAGGCGCCGTGAGGTTGCGTTTGCATCGGCGTGCGGCGCTGGCCGCGCTGGCGGCGCTGGGTGGGGCCCTCGGACTGGCGGCGGCGCCGGCCGCCGCGCAGCCCGCGTCCATCGCCGTGCGCGACGACCGCGGCGTGGAGCACCGCTTCGATCAGCCGCCGCGGCGCATCGTCACGCTGCTGCCCTCGCTGACCGAAAGCGTCTGGGCCCTGGGCGGCGGCCCGAAGCTCGTGGGCGTGGACCGCTACTCCAACTGGCCGGCGGCGCTGTCCGCGCTGCCGCGCCTGGGCGGGCTGGAGGACGCGCGGATCGAGGCCATTGCCGCCCTCAAACCCGACGTGGTGCTGGCCTCGACGTCGGCGCGCTCGCTGGACCGGCTGGAGGCGCTGGGGCTGCGCGTGCTGCGCCTGAAATCCGAGACGCATGCCGACGTGCGCCGCACGCTGGGCCTGCTGGCGCAACTGCTGGGCACGCCGGACGAGGGCGAGCGGCTGTGGTCGAAGCTGGAGCGCGAGATGGACCTCGCGGCGCGGCGCGTGCCGGTGCCGCTGGCCGGGCAGCGCGTGTACTTCGAGATCGGCGGCGGGCCGTATGCGGCGGGAACGAGCTCCTTCATCGGGCAGACGCTGGCGCGGCTGGGGCTGCGCAACGTCGTGCCGGCGGAGCTGGGGCCGTTTCCGAAGCTGAACCCGGAGTTCGTGGTGCGGGCGCAGCCTGACATCGTCATGGGTGTGCAGCGCGAGCAGGCCGGCATGGCGCAGCGTCCGGGCTGGGGCGCGCTGGCGGCGATCCGCGACGGCCGGCGTTGCGGTTTCGAGACGCCGCAATACGAGATGCTGATCCGCCCGGGCCCGCGCCTGGGCGAGGCCGCCGGGCTGATCGCCGACTGCCTGGTGCGCCTGGGCGGGAAGTAGGGCATGGCCGTCTCCACGTTGTTCACCGCCGGCACGCGTGCGGTGCCGGACGCCGACGCGCGCCGGCGCCGCCGCCTGGGCTGGACGCTGGTGCTGCTGGCCGTGCTCGGCCTGGCGGCGGGACTGATGACGGGCGTGGCCGGCTTCTCGCCGGCCGCGTTCTTGAGCGATCTGCAGGGCGGGCAGGCGGGGCTGATCCTGGGCGAGATCCGTTTCCCGCGCACCGCGGGCGCGGCACTGGTGGGCGCGCTGCTGGGCCTGACCGGTGCCATCGCGCAGGGCCTGTTCCGCAACCCGCTGGCCGACCCGTACCTGCTGGGCTCCGCCGCCGGCGCCGGGCTGGCCGTGGTGGCGGTGCTGGCGGGCGCGGCGCTGGGCGGCGCCTACGTAAGCCTGGCCACCGTGGCGTGGCTGGAGCGGGTGGGGCTGGTGCTGGCGGCCTTCTGCGGGGCGCTCGCGGGCGTGCTGCTGACGCTGTCGCTGGCGCGCGGCGCGGTGCACACCACGCGGCTGCTGCTGGCCGGCGTGGTGGTGGCGGTGCTGCTGGGCGCGGCCAGCGACCTGTTGACCACGCTCAGCCCGGACGCGCTGCGCGGCAAGCAGGCCTTCATGCTGGGCAGCACCAGCTTCATCGGCACCTCCGCGCTGGGCCTGCTCGGCGGCGGGTTGATGTTGTGCCTGGCGGCGGCATTGCGGCTGGCGCGGGCGCTGGACGCGCTGACGCTGGGCGAGGACAGCGCCGCGAGCCTCGGGCTCGATCTGTCCCGCCTGCGCCTGGCGCTGGTGCTGCTGATGAGCATGGGCACGGCGCTGGCGGTGTCGCAGGCCGGGCTGGTGGCCTTCGTCGGGCTGGTGGCGCCGCACCTGGTGCGGCGGCATGCGCCGGGCGCGCACGGCTGGCTGCTGGGTGCCAGCGCCGGCATGGGCGCGGTGCTGCTGCTGGGCGCCGACGTGCTGTCGCGCGCCGTGATCGCGCCGCAGGAGCTGCCCGTGGGCGTGGTCACCGCCGTGCTGGGCGGGCTGTACCTGTTCGTGCTGCTGCGCCGGAGGGGGCTGTCGTGACCGCGGCGCGGTTGCAGGCGCGTGGCCTGTCGGTGCGGTTGGGGAATCGGCTGGCGCTGGACGGGGTGGACCTGGACATCGGTGCCGGCTGGACCGCCATCGTCGGGCCGAACGGCGCGGGTAAATCCACGCTGCTGCGCGCGCTGGCCGGGCTGCAGGGGCCGGCCGCGGGCGAGGTGCGGCTGAACGGGCGCCCGGTGCAGCGGCTGCGCGCGGCCGAGCGTGCGCGCGAGATCGCCTGGCTGGCGCAGCAGGGAGAAATCACCGGCGAGCTGACGGTGCGCGAGACGGTGGCGCTGGGCCGCATCGCGCGGCTGGGCCTGATGGGCACGCCAGGGCCGGCCGATGCCGCGGCCGTGGCGCGGGCCATGGCGCTGACGCAGTGCGAGGCGTGGGTTTCGCGGCGGCTGGTGGCGCTGTCCGGCGGCGAGCGCCAGCGCGTGCTGCTGGCGCGGGCCCTGGCCACCGAGGCGCCGCTGCTGCTGCTCGACGAGCCCACGACGCACCTGGACCCGCCGCACCAGGTGGCGCTGGCGCGGCTGTTCGCGCAGCTGGCGCGTGACGCCGCGCAGCCGCGCGCGGTGGTGACGGTGCTGCACGACTTGCCCATCGCGCTGCGCGCGGACCGGGTGGTGGTGATGGCCGCCGGGCGCGTCGTGGCGGCGGGGGCGCCGGGGGAGGCCGGGATCCGGCGGGCGCTGGAGGAAGTGTTCCAGGGCGCCATTCGCATCGAGGCCGGCGGCGGGGGCGGGGTGCGGGTGGAGCTGGCGCTGGACGACGTATTCCGTTCGTCCTGATGCTTCGATACCTCAGCACAGGGCACGCCCTGCGTGCGCGTCGAAGGATGAACGGCCTGCGCCACGGTGCCGCCATCGCAGCCTGGTGTGACCGCGTGCGTCGCTGATACTCCTGCCCGGCGCCGGCCGTCGCAGCCGGGGAAACAGGAACGTCGGGAATGCGGGAGCCGCCCGCGAAAGGATTGAAGCCATGAGCCGTCTGGCCATCGTGAGTGCCATGGACCAGGAGCTGCGCGGCCTGCAGGCCGAGTTGCCGGATGCGCAGTGCATCAAGCGCGCGGGGCGCGAGTTCTGGGTCGGCCACCTGCACGGGCAGGAAGTCGTGCTGGTGCGCTCATTGATCGGCAAGGTGGCGGCGGCAACCACCGCGGCGGTGCTGCTGGAGCATTTCCAGGTCGGCGCGCTGATCTTCACCGGCGTGGCCGGGGGCTTGGGGCAGGACGTGCGCATCGGCGACATCGTGGTGGCCGATGCGCTGCTGCAGCACGACATGGACGCCTCGCCGATCTTTCCGCGCTTCGAGGTGCCGCTGTACGGCCAGAGCCGCTTCGGCACCGACGCGCTGCTGTCGCGCCGGCTGGAGATTGCCTGCGCGCGCGTGCTGGCCGACGTGGCGGCGGACCGCTGTGCCGAGCTGTCGCGGGCGCAACTGCAGGGCTGCGGCGTGGCGCATGCGCCGCGGGTGCACCGCGGCCTGATCGTCAGCGGCGACCGCTTCGTCAGCAGCGCGCCGGAGGCCGCGGCGCTGCGGCGGGACCACGCCGACGCGCAGGCGGTGGAAATGGAAGGCGCCGCGCTGGCGCAGGTCTGCCACGACTTCAACGTGCCCTGCGCCGTGATGCGCACCATTTCCGACCGGGCCGACGACACGGCGCACGTGGATTTCAACCGGTTCATCGAGGACGTGGCGAGCCGGTACACGCATGCGGCGGTGGTGGCGATGCTGGGGGCGGGGAGGGGCGGGAATTGATGAATTGCCGGTAGCCCGTTGGCACGGGCGGTCCGTGCGCTGCATCGTCATTCCCGCGAAGGCGGGAATCCAGGCGGCCCCCAAGTCAGCCGTGTTGCTAGCGTGTTGCTAGGGTCACCCATTAGCCGTCTCCGTCAATAGGGGTGAGCGCATCCCCGCGCCACCCCGCGCGTCTTTACCAACATCTCCGTCCTGCAAGTTCGCCACACACTTGGTTCTCAGTTCATGGTTACGCACGCGGCGCACCAGTCACCCATCAGGATCAAGACCTTGGCAACTCGCGCTGCCAGGCCCCTGGCTGCATTCGCAGCCCCAGAAAACCTTCTGTTCCTCACCGTGTCCAAACAGGCAGCTGAAATTTCAGCCGCACAGGTCCATGGCTTCACCCAAAAGTGATCCAACCCCAAGTGGCTCGCGGTGCAGGCGCAGCAAACCTCTGTAATCGGGCGGGATCAACGACGGCGTGCAATCAGGTCTGATGGTTCTTCCAACCCCATGGCAATACTGCTGCCGTTGTTCCATTGAATCAGTTGCTTGCTATCCAAATGCCTTTCCCGCATCGAATGAGGAGCCACTCTTCATCACGTGAAAGCAAGCCCTGGCAAGCTTGTGTGCCACTGCCTTGATAGCCACCACGGGCAAGGTTTTAGCGCACTTCTTCTGATACCAGCGCTTGATGGTGGCGTCGTAGCGGATGGCAAAATGTGCCGCCTCAACGAATGCCCAAGCCAAATGCTTGTTGCCGCACTTTGCGTTGCCTGAACCCTTTTTCTTGCCATTTGATTCTCGCCGACTGTCCACCGTGCGAGCATAAGAAGCAAAGTCGCCAGGCGTTTCAAATCGCTCAATACTGCCCGTTTCGTAGGCAATGGTCATTGCAAGCACTTCGCCAATACCGCT
>NZ_VIDQ01000087.1 GCF_009760915.1 Azohydromonas aeria | reverse complement strand
GAGCTTGTGATCGCGGATGTGCTCCTCGATCTCGTAGAGGGCAGCGATCTGGCGCAGGGCCTCGGCGGCCACCCGCGGCTCGGTGTTCTGGGCGTCGAAGAAGTTGCGCCTGCAATGAACCTTATGCGGTGCTCGGCATAAGGTTCATTATCCCGAGCGTGGTTTTATGCAGAGTCGTCGGCCACCACGTGGTCTTTCGCCTTGTGGAGGGCCTTGGCGGCGACTCAGCATAATTCCTGCCATCGTGCCGGTACTCCAGAGCATGAGGGCAGGAGACGACGGTGCAAGTGCCTCTGCACACCCAGTCCAGCGTCGAGGCGTACATCGCTGGGCGCGAGTGGCTCAGCGCCCGCTTGGCCAGCTGCCCGCTTCATCCGGCGGGCGGGTGCTCCTTTGCGCGCCATGGCAGCTATCCGCGGTCAACGCCAGCGGGGTTGCGGGTGGCCCGGTGGTACTGCCCGCAAGGGCATCGCACCTTCAGCCTGCTGCCTGACTTCCTTGCGTCACGTCTGCCGGGACTGCTCGCCTCGATCGAGGACGTCGTGGCCAGGGCCCTGTCTGCCAAGAGCATGGAAGCCGCTGCCAGCTCGCTGCGCGAGTTTGATGTGGCGTTGCCTTCGGCACTGCGCTGGCTGCGACGGCGCATGCGACCGGTCTGCGCGGCCCTTGAGGCGGTGCTGCCTCAGGGTGCGGCCGTCATCGCCGGCAACGCTGGGCGACGCGACGTACTGCTTGCGCTTCGCCGCAGCCTTCCCGAGCAGGTGCTGGGCGTGTTACCGCCGCCGCTGGGCATCCTTGGCACCCTGCGGCCGATTAGCGGCCAACACGACATGGGGCCTGACAGGGTCAGCACGGCACCTTACGGTGACGTACCCGACCTTGCCCGTGCCGCAAGCGTCCTGTGCCGATGCAACCCGTTTGCGCCAACGCCCTTCCCACCGTGCAGAACATGCTGCGCGTGTGGCGTAGCGACCGATGCCTGAGCGACGCCTCGGCCGGGGTGTACCTGCAGTGGATCAAGCGTTTTCGGCGCTACTGCATACAGCACGGCCTGCAAGAAGGCAGTGAGCTGACCCGGGACGGCGCCCGCCGCTTCGTTGCCTGGTACGCCCGCCGCCGCGGACTTGACCAGCGCCGACTACCGCTGGCCGGTTCCGCGCTGCGGGCACTGCATCGCGTCCATGAGGTCATGGGGCTGCCCGTGCCAGCGTGGCAGCAGCCCCAGCCTGCATCCCGGCCCGCATCTGCGCTGCTGTGCGCGTATGCCGATCACCTGGCGCATCAGCGCGGCAATCCCGACAACAGCGTGCGCAAGATGCTGGCCCACGTCGGCATGCTGCTGCAGCACCTTGCCGGGTCCGGCAAGACGTGGCGGCATCTGGCGCTGCCCGACATCGACGCGTTCCTCATCGACTGCTCGCGCCGCTACGCGCGCACGACAACAGCCGGGATCGCCTGCAGCGTGCGCTCCTTTGCCCGCTTCCTGAGGGTCAGCGGCCGCCTCGATGTGGACTTGGCCGAGGCGGTGGTGGCGCCCGTGCAGCGCAAGGACGAGCGTCTGCGGCCGACGCTGCCGTGGCAGGACGTGCAGCGGCTGTTGCGCGCCATTGACACCAGTACAGCGCGAGGGCTTCGCGACCACGCGCTGCTGTTGATGATGAGCACCTACGGGCTGGGCGCCGGCGAGGTCACCGGGCTGGAACTGCACGACATCGACTGGGAGGCCGCCACGGTCAAGGTGACGCGGCCCAAGACCGGCGTGAGCTTCGTGCTGCCGCTGCTGCCGGCAGTGGCCCGGGTGCTGGCGCGCTACCTGCGCCACAGCCGGCCGCCCCACGCACCGACGCGACACCTGTTCGTGGCAATGAGAACGCCGTTCGGTGCGCTCTCGGGTTCGTCGCCCGTGCGGCATATCCTGGCCAGGCACGCCAGGGCTGCGGGCATTGAGGCGCCTTTCCTTGGCAGCCACGTGCTGCGCCACGCCAACGCCGCGCGACAGCTCGACGCAGGCACGCCACCGCAGGTGCTCTCGGGGCTGCTCGGCCACCGGGACGGGGCATCGGTGTCGGCGTACGTGCGCATCGCCACGCAGTCGCTGCGCGAAGTCTCGCTGCCGGTGCCGCGGTGAGGACCACCGTGACGGCCGCCACACTGGAGCGCGACGCGCAGGAGTTCCTGCGCTTCAAGCGCGCTATGGGCATCGCGTATCGGCGCGCCGAGTTCGTCCTCCACGGCTTCGTGTGCTTCGTGGCACAGCACTGGGGACGGCACGGCGCCGTGTCGCTGCAGGAGGCGGTGCTGCGCTGGACCACGCGCACTGCCGGGCGCAAGGCTGTCACGGTGGCCAACGAGTTTGGCGTGGTGCGGCAGCTGTGCCTGTTCCGCCGCCGCCGCGACCCCGGCGGCTACGTGCCCGAGCACGCAATCGCGCCAGTGAAGGAATCGGTGTTCCTGCCGTGCATCTTTACCCATGAGCAGGTGCGCCAGCTGCTGGCGGCGGCCACCGCTCACGAAGGTCGCAGCATGTGGGGCGGGATGCTGCGCGCGCTGGTCCTGGTGCTGTACTGCACCGGCTTGCGGCTCGGGGAGGCGGTGCGGTTGCACGCTGCCGACGTCGATCTCGCACAGGGCATGCTCATCGTGCGGCACAGTAAGGGGCGGTCCCGGATCGTGCCTGTCCGTGCCGACCTGGCGCAGGAGCTGCAGTGCTACGCCCGGTTGCGGCAGCAACTGCTGCAGAGCACGGGATGCGCCGAGCCGCCGGCCTTCTTCCTGCGGCGGGATGGCTCCGCGCTGACTGTGCATTCGGCATCCGACGTGCTGCGCCGCTTCCTGTGCGAACTGGGCATGAAGCCGCCGCGCGGGCGCATAGGCGCGCGGCCTTACGAGTTCCGCCACACCTTCGCAGTGCACCGGCTCACGGCCTGGGCACAGCAAGGTGTGGACGTGCACGCGAGGCTGCCGTGGCTCTCGGCTTACCTCGGGCACCAGAACGTACTGGGCACCGAGGTCTACCTCAAGGCCACGCCCGAGCTGCTGGAGCTGGCGAGCAGGCGGTTCAAGGCCCACGTGCACGGACGCAGGCGTCAACCGCGATGAGCAGGTCCGCGCCAAACACGCTGTTTACGCACATCGAGGCGTTCTTTACCGACTACCTGCCGATGCAGCGCGGCGCCAGCGTGCACACCGTGCGAGCTTATCGCGATGCGCTGACGCTGCTGCTGAGGTTCGCCGCGCAGCGGCTCGGACGCGCGGTGGTCTCACTGGAGCTGGCGGACCTGGACGCAGCAATGGTCATGCGCTTCCTGGACCACATTGAGGCCGAGCGCTCGAACACGGCGGCCACGCGCAACTGCCGCCGCGCGGCGATCCGCAGCTTCTTCAAGCACCTTCTGCGCAACGACCTCATGCATGCGCAGCAGTACGCGCGCGTGCTCGCCATTCCCGCCAAGAAGTCCCGACAGCGTCCGGCTACGTACCTGGAAGCCGACGAGGTGCGCGCCATCGTGGCTGTCCCTGACCGCCGCACTACCCAGGGGTGGCGCGACTACACGGTAAGCGTGGCGCCCGCACCCTACTGGCAGAGACCGCCGAAGTCAGATATCGACGACGTGGCGCAGCAGGCGGAACGGCACTCGCCAGCCCGGGCCGTCCGCGGTTTCCACCGTTGCGCTGCGCTGGTTGATCCGCACGATGGTGCCGATCTGGGTCTGCATGTAGCGGTCCTCGAACGACACCTTCTCGCCGCAGCGGAAGTCATCCCGGCCCGGCTGTGACAGCGCTGCCGGCGTGGGCGGCGCGGCGGTGGAAGCGGTCGGCTGGGCCCCGGCCGGTGGCGGTTCGATGGCGGCGTAGGGCAGCTTCCACTCGCGCCGCGCGTCGGTCTCGTGCAGCGTCACCTGGTGGTCGCGCATGGCCACGACCTTGCCGCTGCGCATGCGCCCGTCGTGCCAGTCGAGGAAGCGCACCGTCTGGCCCAGGTGCATGTGGGCTCGCACGGCGATGATGCGGCGCGGGTCGGCCAGCATGCGGTCGATGATGGTGCTCAACTGGAACAGCTCCAGGCTGCTGGCCTGGCTGAGCGCGTCGATGAGCTTGGGGTTGGGGCCTTGCGTGTCCACCGCCGTCGTCTCCCTGGAGTAGCGCGCCGGCGCACCCGAGCGGCCGGCCTTGGACCGCTATTCTCAGGCGGCCTGGCGCTGCGGCAGCGGCTGGGCGCGGCCGATGTTCCAGGGCAGCAGCTCGTGGACACGGTCGACGCGGTGCTCGGCGATGCGCTCGAACACCGCGCGCAGGTAGGCCTCCGGGTCCAGCCCGTTGAGCTTGGCGCTCTCGACCAGGCTGTACATGGCCGCGGCGCGCTCGCCGCCGGCGTCCGAGCCCATGAAGAGGAAGTTGTTGCGTCCAAGGGCCACCCCGCGCAGGGCGCGCTCGGCCGCCGAGTTGTCGATCTCGATGCGGCCGTCGTCGCGGTAGCGCGTCAGGGCTTGCCAGCGCGTGAGCGAGTACGCGATGGCCTTGGCCAGGTCCGACTTCCTCGACACGCGGCCCAGCATGCCGGTGAGCCAGTCGTGGTACTCCTGCAGCAGTGGACCGGCCCGGGCCTGGCGGTGCGCGCGCCTGACGTCTGGCGGCTGCCCGCGGATGTCCTCCTCGATGGCGTAGAGCGCCTTGATGCGCCGCAGTGCCTGCGCAGCCACCGAGTCCTCGCTGCGCCCGGTGCTGACGTACAGGTCCCACCACGGCCGCCTCGCGTGAGCCCAACAGGCTGCCTCGACGACTTGGCCCTGCTGGTAGAGCCGCAGCCAGCCGCCGTAGCCGTCAGCCTGCAGGATGCCGCGGTACTTCTCCAGGTGCTTGCGCGGGTGGCGGCCTTCACGGTCGGGCGAGTACCGGAACCACGCCGCCGGTGCGTCCTCGCTGGCCGCCGGGCGGTCGTCGCGCACGTAGACCCACAGCCGGCCTTCCTTGGTCTTGCTCTTGCCGGGCGAGAGCACCGGCACGGGCGTGTCGTCGGCGTGCAGCTTCTGGGCGGCCAGCACATAGCGGCCGAGCGCTGCCAGCAGCGGGTCCAGCAGCTTCTCGCCCTGGCCCACCCAGCGCGCCAGCGTGGAGCGGTCGATGTGCACGCCGCTGCGCGCGTTGATGCGGCTTTGCCGGTACAGGGGGATGTGGTCGCAATACTTCGAGACCGTCACGTGGGCCATGAAGGCCGGGCCGGCGATGCCGCGCACGATGGGGCGGCTCGGCGCCTCGGCCTGGAAGATGGCCTGGCACTTCACGCAGGCGAGCTTCGGCCGCACGTGGCGGATGACCTTGAAGCGCGCGGGCACGTACTCCAGCTGCTCCGACACGTCGGCGCCGATGCGCCGCAGCCGGCCGCCGCACGCGCTGCAGCCGCAGGCCTGGCCGGCGCTGTCGTGGTGGGCGTGCGTCGCCGGCGCACGGTGCACCAGCTCCTCGCGCGGCAGGTGCGCGGGCAGGCTGCGGTCCAGGGCCGGCGCATTGGCGGCCGGCGCCGGCGCCACCTTGGGCAGCGGGGGCAGTTCCGGCGGCAGCGGCGCGGCTTCGATGAGCGTGCGCTGCCCGTCGTCGAAGCGCTCGCTGGAAGCGCCGTACTGGTCCCGGATGCGGCGCGCCAACTGCAGCCGCAGCTTCTCGTTCATGAGCTTGAGCAGCACCAGCTCCGCGTCGCGCGCCTCGATGACGCGCAGCAGCGACTCGACGGTGTGGGGCCCAGGCGGCAACGGCATGGCCCCTACTGTGCCGGGCTATGCAGCCGCTGACCAGCGCCTCGTGAGCCGCGTGCAACACGCTCGGCTCAGGCAGCGAGCTCAGGTGTGTGCGTGCGCATCGGCATGCGCCAGTCGATGCCTTCCAGCAGCATCGACAGCTGCGCCGGCGTCAGCGAGACGCTGCCCGAGGTTGCCTGGGGCCAGACGAAGCGCCCGCGTTCGAGCCGCTTGGACAGCAGCAACAGGCCCTGGCCGTCGAACCACAAGACCTTCAGGATGTCGCCGCGGCGGCCGCGGAAGACGAAGACGTGGCCCTCGAACGGGTTCTTCGCCAGCGCCGTCTGCACCATCGCCGCCAGGCCGTCGAAGCCCTTGCGCATGTCGGTGTGGCCGGCTACCAGCCAAACCCGCGTCCCGGCAGGAAGCCCGATCACCGCAGCTCCAGCAGCGCCTGCAACACGCTACGCACGCTAGCCTCGTCCACCACGCCACGCAGCCGCACGAGCGCCGCACCGATCTCGACCTCGATGACGCCCGTGCCCGCGCGCCGCGGCATCGGGGTTGCCGGTGCGCATGCGTGCGGGGCCGCCGATGCAGCGATCGGCTCCTCCACCGTCACGGGCAACAGCACTGTTGCCGGCTCGGCGGGCAGCTGGGCTGCGGCTTGGCGCTCCAGGTGCAGCCGCCGCCAGTTGAAGAGCAGGTTGGCGTTGATGCCATGTTCCTGCGCCAGGGCCGCCACCGACGCCCCGGGCTGCAGGCTGCGCTCGACCAGCTCGCGCTTGAGGGCCGCGCTGTGCCGGCGCCGCGGGGCCCTGTCCGTGATGACTCGCTTGTCCATGTGTGCACTTCCCCGATCGTGCACATCTCGCAAGTGAGAAGGTCAGCACGGTCGGGCGATCGTGCTCATGGGGTCAAGCCCTGCCAAGAAGGGCCCAGCCGCAACGCTTACACTACACGCTGCTGCTGTTGCTCTACAACTGCGGCGCACGCGTGAGCGAGGTAGCAGGCCTGACGTGGGGCGATCTGCAGCTCACGGCCCCTCGTCAGGTGCGGCTGCGTGGCAAGGGCAGGAAGGAGCGGCTGCTGCCGCTGTGGCGGGAGACGGCCGATGCGCTGCACCGGCTGCGCGGCATGTCCCTAGCGGCCGATCAGCAACACGTCTTCGTCAACCGCCACGGGCAGCCGCTGACCCGCGACGGCATCGCCTATGTGCTGCACAAGCATGCCGCAGCGGCTGCCCGGCAGCGGCCGGCCTTGGCGCGCAAGCGCATCACGCCCCACGTGCTGCGCCACAGCTGCGCAGTTGCGCTACTGCAGTCGGGCACCGACGTGACGGTGATCCGCGACTACCTGGGCCACTCCAGCATCGCTACCACCGGACGCTACCTCACGGTGAACCTGCAGATGAAGCGCGAGGCCATGCAGGCGTTCTGGAAGCAGGCCGGCATCGAGCCCGCACAGGCCCGGGCCTGGAAGCCCAAGCCAGACCTGCTGGCGTTCCTGCAGTCGCTGTGACAGCGGCGGATTTATGGGGAGTCCGATGACGTGCATTACCCCGCCGGTACAGGGCTGGGTTGCAAGCGCTCCACATAAAACCGCACTCGGGATAATGAACCTTATGCGGTGCTCGGCATAAGGTTCATTGCAGGCGCAACTTCTTCGACGCCCAGAACACCGAGCCGCGGGTGGCCGCCGAGGCCCTGCGCCAGATCGCTGCCCTCTACGAGATCGAGGAGCACATCCGCGATCACAAGCTCAAGGGCGAGGCCAAGCACCTGCACCGCCTCACCCACAGCAAACCGCTGGTCGAGAAGTTCTTCGCCTGGATAGAGCAGCAGTTCGAGAGCCAGGGATTCCTGCCCAGCAACCCGATCACGCAGGCTCTTGCCTATGCCCGTGAGGCCCGGGCCGCGCTGGAGGTGTTCCTGGCCGATCCCGACGTGCCCATGGGTAGAGTAGAGATGTGGCGCGGTGGCCGTAGGTCCGGTTTGTCCATTTCCGCCCCTTTCGTCTGGCGGTGCCCGAGTAACCTCGCCATAGCTCCGTTTCCACATCCCCCTCGTCGAACCGGACGTGCGGATTTCCCGCATCCGGCTCTCTTCCGACGCATCAGGCCTTCGCTTTCGAGCGGTTGCGTTCGAACGGCCGCAGGCGTATCAGCCCCAACTTCAAGTAGAGGTACTGGTCGGAGTATTGGCGGTACCCCGTTCCCTGCTTGCCGCTGCGTTTTCGCAGCCAGATCCGCAGACGTCGGGCGGTGTAGTCGTCGATGGAGCGGTAAATTTCCTTCACCGGTCCTTGACTGAAGTAGTTCGCCCAGCCGCGCAAGATGGGGTTGAGTTCTTCAACCCGTTCCTTGGGCCTTGTGGCGCTCCACCGCCTGGTCGTCTCGTCGTGTATGCGCTTCCTCAGGCGCTTGATGGACTTCATCGACGGCGCCGTGCCCCAGTAGGGCCGGCCTCGGAATCCGTAGAACCAGCCCACGGTGTATCCCAGGAAGTCGAATCGTTCCTCGGGCAACTTGACCAGTCGGGTCTTCTTCTCGTTGACTGTCAGGCCAAGCTTGGACATCAGCCGCCGCATCGTCGCCATGGCTTCCTCCCCTTTGCCAGGTTGGCAAAGGATGACAAAGTCATCTGCGTAATTGACCACTTCGGCCTGCAGCCGCCGTGCGTGACCACCTTGGTACCACGCCAGCATGAAGCGGCGGAAGTACAGGTTGGACAGCAAAGGCGAGATGACACCCCCTTGCGGAGTGCCACGGTTGGTGTCGCGCGCCACCGTCGTGCGGATTTCTCCGCCGTCGTCGGCACGCTCGACCGCCGGTGCGTCGAGCCACTGGCGGATCACCGCCAGTACCGTCCCGTCGGCAACCCGCCGCGCAACGCAGCGCAGCAGGTCCCGTGCGGGATCGTGTTGAAGTAGTCCGAGAGGTCGGCGTCTACCACTTCGCGCGCACCACGCTGGGCAATGCCGAAGTGGATGCGACGCAGCGCCATCTTGGCGTCCATGCCTTCGCGGAAGCCGTACTGCCAGGGGAACAGGTCTTCATCGAAGATCGGTCCGAGAACCAGCAGCGCCGCCATTTGCGCGACACGATCGCGGATGGTCGGAATGCCCAGCGGGCGCTGCCCGCCGGTTGCCTTGGGAATCCATACACGCCGCAGGGGCGCGCACCTGTACTGCCTGGTGCGCAGCTCCTGCCGTAGTCTTTGCAGCCAAAGCCCCAAGCCGTGTTCCTCGATGCGCTCGAAGGTCTGGCCGTCCACCCCCGGCGCACCGCGGTTTGCGCGGCAGCGTCGATAAGCTTCGGACAGGACGTCTTCGCGGCACACCTTGTCCCACAAACTGTAGAACCGGTAGGCTGCTTCGCTCTTGGCTTTCGCCCGCAACGCACTCTGCAGGGTTCGAACCGAATCAGGCAGGGTTAGTAGGCTCGCGCCAATCCCCGGGCTCTTCCCATTTTGTACGTTCGCCTCGGAACAGGGGGCCTTCGCTCCACCAGCGTTACCCGGCTTCATCACTACTACGCCCCCATCCGCCATCCGCAGCGGCCGACTCCACCCCTCACGAGGTCGTCGTTGATCAACTGCCGGTCGATCACCACCACGGACTTCCCTTGTTGCACGGTCGATCTGTACCCATGCGTGCTGCCACCACTACCCCGGTGGACGCGGCACCTGCTCTTCACGCTCGCTTCGGCGCCGCCGACGGCCTTCCCCGTTTGTATGGCGGGTCGGCATCCACGATGACTTTTCGAGGCCTGCTCAGTGTTCACTCACGTTGCGGCCCGCATGGCCTGCTGGCCTCCTTTCGAGGCCTTTTCAAGCAGTGCTTCAGCCCATTCGTTACCTCCTGGACCGCTCCTTGTGCTTCCGGCCGGAGCGAGAGTTGGCCGGGTCGGACTTTCACCGACGGATCAACCGTGCCTTTGCAAGGCACACACACGAACCACCTCGAGCGCGCCCTCAGGGCCATCCCGATGGGCAGGCGCAATTGGCTGTTCTGCTGGACCGAAGTCGGCGCCCAGCACGCGGGCATCGTGCAGAGCTTGATCGTGACATGCCGGCTGCATGGCATCGACCCGTACACCTACCTCGTGGACGTGCTGCAGCGCGTGGGTACGCACCCGGCAGCACGCGTGGCCGAGCTCACGCCACGGCTGTGGAAGCAGCACTTCGCCGCCAGCCCGCTGCGTTCGGCCTTGCACGGCGTGAGCGTTTAGGCAAGGACGCCGCGCAGCGGCCGCTTACGCATGACCTGCCCGGGGTAGGGGAGAACTTCCAGGATCACGTTACCGCATCGGTCTACGGCGTGACCGACCGTCCCATCTCGATGATGGGCGAGGACAAGGGCCTGCGTGCCGCTCGCCACGGACTGCAGTACCTGCTCACGCGCACGGGACTGCTGACTTCCAACGTGGTCGAGAGCGGCGGCTTCATCGACACGGCCGGCAGCGGCCGCCCGGACGTGCAGATCCACGTCACTCCGGCACTGGTCAGCGCGGAGGAGCGCAAGTCGATGGGGCGCCATGGCGTGTCGATCAACCCCTGCGTGCTGAGGCCCACTTCCCGCGGAAAGATCTCGCTGCGTAGCGGCGATGCTGCCGATCGCGTGGTCTTCGAGGCCAACAATCTCACAACGACCGAGGACGTGCAGACGTTGGTGCGAGGCCTGAAGGCCTCACGCAGGATTCTGCGTGCTCCTTCAATGCGGGAACTGGGCTTTACGGAGCTGGCGCCGAGCAAGGACGACATGGTTACGGATGACGCGCTCGAGCGGTACGCCCGCGATGCCGTCAAGACGGTCTACCACCCTTCAGGCACCTGCAAGATGGGCAAGGACCGGATGGCGGTGGTGGATCCAGAGCTGCGAGTGATCGGGCTGGAGAGGCTGCGGGTGGCCGACGCCTCGATCATGCCCACCGTGGTCAGCGGGAACACCAACGCACCCTGCGTGATGATCGGCGAGCGTTGCGCCGACTTCATCCTCGGCCTGGAGCAGGCGGCAGGGCAGGCGGTCACGACCACCCGCTCCACGACGGCGCCCCAGGAGCGCCTCAGTCTGTCCCAACCAGTTCGTTGAGGCGCGATACGAGGTAGCGCACCTCGTCCATGTCGATGCCGTTGTCGGCGGCTGCCTTGGCGGCCGCCCTGGCGTGTGTTGGCGGGACGATGTCATCTTCCGCTGCCTCGCCGGCCGCTATGCGCCGCTCTTCGTCGAGCACGCGTTTGGCGCTGTGTGTCAGCGCCCGAAGCATCTCCATGAGTTGCTTGCGCTGCTCCGATGACAGTGGGCTCAGCAGCCGCTCGTTTCGGGTCAGGGCGTCGGCGAACACCGTCTCGTACAGCGCACGCCCCTCATCGGAGAGCCGCAGCATGACGCCACGGGCATCGGCGTCGTTGCGCTCACTGATCACGAACCCGCGCTCGATCAGTCCGGAAAGCGTACGGCTGGCGTAGCTCTTGTCCAGGCCCGCGCGGCGAGCCAGTTCCTTCAAGGACAGTGGCGCAAACCCCCCCAGCATGGCAATGGACCTCCATTCCAACAGGGTCAATCCGAACTTGCGCTCGACCCGCAGTGACGCACTGGCAGCCGACAGGCCTGCGAGCGAGTGCAGCCTCGAGGACAGGAGGTCGGTAATCACCTTCGGTGCCGACGTGGAACGTTTGGACCCAGTCATGGAAAACCCGAGCGGTTGTTGTCTCTGTCCACGATTTTATCCCCGGGACATGGAAGGTCAGTGTGTCTCAACGGTGGAAGATAGTTGAAAAAGTCCATCAACCGGTGTACATTGAAAACCAATTCAGCACCACGGAGCGACCTGCCATGTACACGAAACTGGCTCTTTACATCGACGGCGAATGGATTGCGGCGGCCAGTGGCGGCACGCAGCCGGTGATCAACCCTGCCGACGAGTCGGTACTGGCTGAACTGCCGCTGGCCGGAGCCACTGAACTGGACCATGCGCTGGCTGCCGCGCAGCGCGGCTTCCATAACTGGAAGCGGACCTCGGCTCACGAGCGCTACACCGCGCTGCGGCGGGTGGCCGCGCTGGTGCGCGAGCGCCATGAGCGGCTGGCCCAGGTCATGACGCTGGACCAGGGCAAGCCGCTGTCCGAGGCGCTGATGGAGGCCAAGGCCGCGGCGGACCACATCGAGTGGTATGCCGAGGAGGGCCGGCGCGCGTACGGACGCGTGATTGCGCCGCGCCAGGCCTCGGTGCGCGCCAGCGTGCTGCGCGAACCCGTCGGCCCGGTCGCGGCCTTCACGCCCTGGAACTTTCCGGTCAACCAGGCTGTGCGCAAGATCGCAGGTGCTCTTGCCGCGGGCTGCTCGATCGTCATCAAGGCGCCCGAGGAAACCCCGGGAGCGTGTGTGGAGCTCGTGCGCTGCTTCGCCGATGCCGATCTGCCCAAGGGTGTGCTGAACCTCGTGTTCGGCGAACCGCAGAAGGTATCCCAGCACTTGATCCCCTCGCCGGTCATCCGCAAGGTGTCTTTCACCGGCTCGGTGCCCGTGGGCAAGCATCTGGGTGCCTTGGCGGCCCAGCACATGAAGCGCACGACCATGGAGCTGGGCGGTCACGCGCCCTTCATCGTGTTTGCGGACGCCGACCTGGACTCCGCGGTTGCCGCAGCCGTGGCGCTGAAGCATCGCAACGCCGGCCAGGTATGTGCGGCACCGTCGCGCTTCTACCTCCATGAGGACATCCACGATCGCTTCGTAGAGGCCTTCGTCAAACGCTCCAGCACCCTGGTGGTGGGGCCCGGCTCCGACAAGGCTACCCAGATGGGGCCGCTGACCAAGCGCCCCCGGGTCGAGGCGATGGAATCGTTTGTCCAGGATGCGCAGCAGCGCGGTGCCAGGGTACTGACTGGCGGTGCGCGTCTGGAGCGCAAGGGCCACTTTTTTGCGCCGACCACGCTGGTGGACGTGCCCGATGACGCGCGCATTGCGTACGAGGAGCCCTTCGGACCAATTGCACCAATGTTCCGATTTTCTTCGTTCGACGAGGTCGTGGAGCGTGCCAACAGCCTGCCATTCGGCCTCTCAGCCTTCGTGTTCACGCGCTCGCTCAAGACCTCGATCGACATCGCCGCCGAGCTGGAGAGCGGAATGATCTCGATCAACCATTTTGGCCTTGCCTTGCCGGAGACACCTTTCGGTGGCGTCAAGGACAGCGGTCATGGCAGCGAAGGCGGCACCGAGGGGCTCGAGGCCTATCTGAGCACGAAGTTTGTGTCCGAACTGGGCGTGTGAGAACGCTTCATCCATTGCGGCGCGGCTGCGCCGCCCACGACAAGGAGACATCATGAAGCTGCAAAGAAGATTCGCCATGCTGGGCATCGCCAGCTTCGCGCTGGGCGCATGTGGCCTGGTGCACGCCGATACCTACCCATCCAAGCCTGTGCGCATGGTGATCCCCTATGCGGCGGGCGGGCCGGTCGATGCGCTGGGCCGCGCGCTGGCCTCACGCCTGTCGACCGTCTGGGGGCAGCAGGTCATCGTCGACAACCGGCCCGGCGGCAACGAGGTGATTGCCGCATCGCAGGTCGCGAAAGCCGCCGGCGATGGCTACACCTTGATGCTGGCAACCGACCCGACGCTGTCACTGAACCCCTACCTGTTCCAGAAGCTGTCCTACGATCCGTTCAAGGACTTCACGCCGATCACGCGGGTGGCCATTTCCAACATGGCACTGGCCGTCTCCAACTCGGTACCGGCGAACACGCTCAAGGATTTCGTCGCCTACGTCCGCGCCAACCCTGACAAGGTGAGCTACGGCTCATCAGGAGTCGGTAACGGGACGCACCTGTCCATGGCCTGGTTCGCCAAGGAAAACCAGCTCAACATGGTGCATGTGCCCTACAAGGGTCTGGCGCCAGCCTTGCAGGACATGCTTGGCGGCCAAGTCCAGGCCACCATCGGCGCCGTCTCGGTAGTGATGCCATTCGTCGAGAGCGGCAAGATCAAGGTGCTGGCGATCTCTGGCGACAAGAGGGCGCAGAGCCTGCCCAATGTGCCGACCTTCGCGCAGGCAGGCTTCCCCACGATGCAGGCCAGCTTCTATTACGGCCTGATCGCTCCGTCCGGGCTGCCTGCGGCCATCAGGGACAAGGTCGCCGCCGACGTGCGTACGATCGTCGCGGACGAGAAGTTCCGCAAGGCCAACCTCGATACCTTTGCTCTTGAGCCGGTGGCCGACTCGCCTCAAGAGTTCTCGCAGTTCCTCGTGCGTGACCGGGAACTGGCCATGAGCAAGGTCAAGCTTTCGGGCGCGCGCCTGGATTGACGCCGTGCCATGAACCAAGGCCTGACTGGTGTGGTGCTGCCCGCCGACTCGCCATTTTCTCTCGATCTGGGCATCCAGGTCCTTGAGTGGGCAAGCGGTCGCGCACTGATCACGCTTGATATCGACGGACGCCATACCAACCGGCGCGGCGTGGCACACGGTGGAGTCATCGCAACGCTGGCTGACATGGCGCTCAGCCTGGCATGGCGCAGCGCTGCACCCGAGCGGCCACCCGCGGGCACCGTGAACTTGAACGTGAGCTTCGTGGCGCCGGCCCGGGGGCGGCTCACGGCCGAAGGCCGCTTGCTGCACATGAGCGGCGGCTGCGCGTTTTGCGAGGGCCGAATTCTCAATGAAGACGGTGGACTGGCTGCCGTGGCTCAAGGGACCTTTCGCATGCGGCAGCCGGCCGCGAACTTGAATGAAATAGTCCAGCCTTCGGGTCAGGCTCAAAGCCAATAGGCCCTGAGCATGGCCGCTGGCTGAGCGGCGAACGCGGGAAGGGGGTTGTTGTCGATGGCAACGAGGACGTCTGTTGTCCCGAAGTTACTCGGTTTTTGGAGACAGTAGAGAGGAACAAGCCCGTGTTGATCGGAGTACCGCTGGAGACGGCGACCGGCGAAACCCGCGTCGCGGTCACGCCCGAAACCGCCAAGAAACTGAAAGGCCAGGGCCACCAACTCTTCGTGCAGTCCGGTGCCGGCACCGCCGCTGCGGCGCCCGACGCAACCTACGCCGCCGTGGGCGCAGAGATCGTGGACGCCAAGACCGCCTTCGGGTGCGACCTGGTCCTCAAAGTGCGCTCGCCCTCCGCAGAGGAGCTGCCGCTAATGAAGCGCGGCGCCACGCTGGTCGGAATGCTCAATCCCTTCGACCGCGAAGGGCTGGAGCGCCTGGCCGCAGCCGGCGTCACCGGCTTCGCACTGGAGGCCGCCCCGCGCACCACGCGCGCGCAGAGCATGGACGTGCTGAGCTCGCAGGCCAACATCGCAGGCTACAAGGCTGTGATCATCGCGGCCGACCGCTACCAAAAGTTCTTTCCCATGCTCATGACGGCCGCGGGCACCGTGAAGGCCGCGCGCGTGGTGATCCTGGGCGTGGGCGTGGCGGGGCTGCAGGCCATCGCCACGGCCAAGCGGCTGGGTGTCGTCATCGAGGCTTCGGACGTGCGCCCCTCGGTGAAGGAGCAGGTCGAGTCGCTGGGCGCGAAGTTCATCGACGTGCCCTACGAGACCGCCGAGGAGAAGGAAGCGGCCGAGGGTGTGGGCGGCTACGCGCGGCCGATGCCCGAGAGTTGGCTGGCGCGCCAGCGCGCCGAAGTCGCCAAGCGCGTCGCGGCGGCCGACGTGGTGATCTCCACCGCGCTGATCCCGGGCCGTCCGGCGCCCAAGCTGGTCAGCGCAGAAATGGTGCAGTCCATGAGGCCGGGCTCGGTGGTCGTGGACCTCGCAGCGGCCAACGGCGGCAACTGTGCGCTCACCGTGCCGGGGCAGACGGTGCTGCAGCACGGCGTGACGATCGTCGGAGAAACGAACCTGCCCGCGCTGGTGGCGGCAGATGCCTCCTCGCTCTACGCGCGCAACGTGCTGGACTTCCTGAAGCTCATTTGCCCCAAGGACGCCACCGCAGTCAACGTGCCCATGGACGACGACATCGTGGCCGCGTGCCTGATGGCACGCGACGGACAGGTCACCAGAGAGGGGTAAGCCGTGGAAGTCTCACACACGATCATCAACCTGATCATCTTCGTGCTGTCGATCTACGTGGGCTACCACGTGGTGTGGACCGTCACGCCCGCGCTGCACACGCCGCTGATGGCCGTCACGAACGCCATCTCGGCCATCGTCATCGTCGGGGCGATGCTGGCCGCCGCGCTGACCGAGACAGCTCTGGGCAAGAGCATGGGCGTACTGGCCGTGGCGCTGGCCGCGGTCAACGTCTTCGGCGGCTTCCTCGTGACGCGGCGGATGCTGGAGATGTTCAAGAAGAAAGACAAGAAGCCCGCCACCGCGGTGGCCCAGCCGGCGCATTAACGCTCCCATCAGGATCTGCGCCATGGACAAGCTCGCGCGGTGTCACCTCTGCCTTTCACTGTTTGCTGGGTCAGTGCTTGGACTGGCGATCGGCATGGCAACCCACTGGAGCGCTGGCATGTTGCTTTTCATCGTGTGGGTTGCGGTCCATGGGTTGACCTGGGGGTTCGCCGGGGCGAACGCGACGCATGACGAACCCCACAAACTGGACTCGGAGAGTCTCTCATGAGCATGAACCTCGTCACGCTGCTGTACCTCGTGGCCAGCGTCTGCTTCATCCAGGCCTTGAAGGGCCTGTCCCACCCCACCACGTCGATTCGCGGCAACGTCTTTGGCATGACGGGCATGGGCATCGCGGTGGTCACCACCGCGGCGCTGATCCTCAAGCTCGCCGAGGACCTGGGCACCGCCGGCGCCTCCTCTCTGGTGTGGGTGCTCATCGGGCTGCTGGTGGGCGGCAGCGCCGGCACCGTGATGGCCCGCCGCGTGCAGATGACCAAGATGCCCGAGCTCGTGGCCTTCATGCACTCGATGATCGGCATGGCGGCGGTGTTCATCGCCGTGGCCGCCGTGGCCGAGCCCTGGGCCTTCGGCATCACGGCCAAGAGCAGCCAGATCCCGGCGGGCAACCGGCTGGAGCTGTTCCTGGGGGCGGCCATCGGCGCCATCACCTTCAGCGGCTCCGTGATCGCCTTCGGCAAGCTTTCGGGCAAGTACAAGTTCCGGCTGTTCAAGGGCGCGCCGGTGGTGTTCCCGGGGCAGCACCTGCTCAACCTCGTGCTGGGGCTGTCCACCATCGCGCTGGGGCTGGTGTTCACGTTCACCGAGAGCTGGCCGGCCTTCTTCGTGATGCTGGCGCTCAGCTTCGTGCTGGGCGTGCTGATCATCATCCCCATCGGCGGCGCCGACATGCCGGTGGTGGTGTCGATGCTCAACAGCTACTCGGGCTGGGCGGCAGCCGGTATCGGCTTCAGCCTCAACAACTCGATGCTGATCATTGCCGGCTCGCTGGTGGGCTCCTCGGGCGCGATCCTGAGCTACATCATGTGCAAGGCCATGAACCGCTCGTTCTTCAACGTGATCCTGGGCGGCTTCGGCGGTGATGCGGCCGCAGCCACCCAAGGAAGCACGGAGCAGCGCAGCGTCAAGAGCGGCAGCGCTGACGACGCGGCCTTCATCCTGGGCAACGCGGAAACCGTGGTGATCGTCCCGGGCTACGGCCTGGCCGTGGCGCGCGCGCAGCACGCGGTGAAGGAACTGGCGGAAAAACTCACGCACAAGGGCATCACGGTGAAGTACGCCATCCACCCGGTGGCGGGCCGTATGCCGGGCCACATGAACGTGCTGCTGGCCGAAGCCGAGGTCCCCTACGACCAGGTCTTCGAGATGGAAGACATCAACGGCGAGTTCGGGCAGGCCGACGTGGCCATCATCCTGGGCGCCAACGACGTGGTGAACCCGGCCGCACTCCAGAAGGGCAGCCCAATCTACGGCATGCCGATCCTGGAGGCCTACAAGGCCAAGACCGTGATCGTGAACAAGCGTTCGATGGCCGCGGGCTACGCGGGCCTGGACAACGAGTTGTTCTACATGGACAAGACCATGATGGTGTTCGGCGACGCCAAGAAGGTCGTGGAGGAGATGGTCAAGGCGGTGGACTGACTGCGCGAGGAGAAAATCGCGACAATCGGTATTTCTGTTTCGCAGGTCTGATCCAAGAGGACGGCGTTCGGCCAGCAGGCGGCGGAAGCGGGCGTCGATGCGCGCGGCATTGGGCTCCTGCCCGGTGAAGAGCGTGAAGGCGCCCACGGCCATGCCGCCGCCGCCGCCGCCGCCCACCGTGCGGCAGCCCCTGCCGCGCGGTATTGAGCAGCGCGGTGTCGATGGGGAAGTACACGACCTCCAACACGTACAGGTCCGGGCGCAGCAGCTTCCCGGCCAAGGGCAGGTCGGGCATCTTGTCCATGCCCATCGGGGTGGCGTGTATCGGGCCCGAGGCGTCGGCGATGTCGGCCGCGGCCACGGCGCGTCCCGCGCCGTACTGGCGGTTGAGCTCAGTGGCCAGCGCCTGGGATCGCGCCGGGTCCACGTTGTAGAGACGCAGTTCCTTCACGCCCATGGGCAGCGCCGCGTGCGCGATGGCCGAGCCCGCGCCGCCGGTACCCAGCAGCACGCGCGAGAGGTCGGCATCGGGCAGCTGGCGCTGGAAGTTCCAGGATCAGCCCCAGCCGTCGGTGTTGTGGCCGATGAGCTTGCCGTCGCGGTGCACCACGGTGTTGACCGCCCCCATGGCGCGCGCCTCGTCGGAGAGCTCGTCCAGCAGCGGGATGACGGCCTGCTTGCAGGGGAAGGTGATGCTCAGCCCGGCAAAGCCGATGGTGCGTATGGCGGCGAGCAGCGTGGGGCCGGACTTGGTGGTGTCCAGGTCTATGAGCTGCTAGTGCCTGCGCAGGCTGTGGTGGCGCGCTTCCTCTTCCTGCATCGCAGGCGTGAGCGGATGCTGAATGCCTGCGCCAATCAGGCCGAGAAGCAGCTTGCCTTGCGCAACGTTCACAGGGATGGAAGGCGTCATGAGTGCTGCCGAGATGGGGTGGACGTGGCAAGGGCGGCCGCAGCCGCCCTGGTTGAAAATTCACTGCTGGCCGGCATCGTTGGCGGCCGGGCCCGGGTCGTGATCCGACTTACTTGGGCGACTCCGCCTTCTTCACTTCAGCAAGCAGCTCGTTGTAGAGGTCGGTGCCGACTTCCTTGCTCCACTTGTCCACGACAGGCTTGGACTTGTCACGGATCTTGGCCAGTTCAGCAGCGGGGACCTCGTTGACCTTCAGGTGCTTCTTCAGGAACTCGGTGTTGGCCACGTCGATCTCGCGAGAGACCTTGCGCTGGTAGACACCGGCCTCGCGGGCTGCTGCCATGATGACGCCGCGCTCATCGTCGTTGAGCTTGTCCCATGCCTTGCCGCTCATCACGAACGCCATCACGCCGTACATGTGACGGGTCAGCGAAAGATACTTCTGGGTCTCGTAGATCTTCGTCGAGACGATGTTGTCCGTGGGATTTGTCGCGCCATCCACGGCTTTCGTCTCCAGCGCGGAAAACAGCTCCGTGAACGGCAGGGGCAACCCGTTGGCACCCAGCGTGTTCATGAATTCGGTGTAGAGCGCCGAGTTGGGCACGCGGATCTTCAGGCCCTCGATGTCTTCCGCCTTGTTGATGGGGCGGCGGTAGTTGTGGATGTGGCGGAATCCCAGCTCCGCATAGGACAGCCCTCGCAAGCCCTTGGCCGGCAGCTTGGCGAAGAGCTTCGCCCCAACAGGCCCGTCCACCACCTTGTCGGCCTGCTCGTAGGACGTGAAGATGAACGGGAAGTCGAAGATGCTGAAGCTCTTGTCGATCGACGAGATGTTGCCGGTCCAGGTCAGTAGGAAATGGATGGTGCCGCCTTGCAAGGCCGACAGCGCTGCTGCGTCGTTGCCGAGCGTTCCGCCTTCATAGACCTTCACCGTCATCTTGCCCTTACTCTTCTCGTGGACGAGATCGGCAAAGCGCTTGCTGCCCTCGTACTGCGACGTGCCCTTGGGCGGCTGCAGCGAGAACCTGAAGGTTTGCTCCCGGATTTCGGCTGCATGGCCGGCATTGGCCAGCAGCAGGCCCAGGGAAAAGACGCCTGCGAAAAGGGACTTGAGTTTCATGCCTTGTCTCCGTTTGGACTGGTTCTGTGGCAAGAGGACGTTGCCTGATGGATGTGTGGTGGGTAGCGGTCGTCAGCTGACTGCCGCGGTCTCCAAGGCATGGGCCTCGTAGAGCACGCCGTCTTGCCTCAGGCGTTCGATGTCCGAGTCGGCGTAGCCCAGCGAGGCGGCGATCTCGCTGTTGTGGGCGCCCAGCTCCGGCGCCAGGCTGGGCACGGGTGCCTGGAAGCCCGAGAACCGGAAGGGCAGGTTCGGCAACGTGACCTTGCCCAGCGCCGGGTGCTGCTGTTCGATCAACATGCCGCGCGCCTGGACTTGCGGATCGGCCACGACCTCGTCGATGCGCTGGACCGCAGCGCAAGGCACGCCGGCGGCCTCCAGTTGCTCGATGCACGCCCGGGTCGATGCCTGAGCCATGCACCAGTCGCGCACGAGCCGCAGTGCCTCCTCGCGGTGGGCGTTGCGTGCCGTCGTGGAGTGAAAGCGGGCGTCGCTGGCGAGCTCGTTGCCGCCCACGAGTTGGGCCAGGCGCTTCCAGTTCTCATCGACCTGCGCCGCGATCACCAGGTAGCCGTCGCGGGCCGCGAAGACCCCGTAGACGGTCGCGCTGGGCAGGTCGTGGCCGACTTGCTGCGGTATCTCTTGGCCGCCGCTCATCGTGTAGGCCTGGATGGCGAAGTCGTGCATCGACACCATGCAGTCGTACAACGCCAGGTCGATGTGCTGGCCCAGACCCGTTTGCGCACGGGCGAGCAGGGCGGCGCACACCGATGCCACGCCATGGATGCCGGTGTACATGTCGGCGATAGGCATGCGCAGCAAGGGCGGCGGCTCGCCTGGGTGGCCCATCTGCGCCATGGCCCCTGACTTGGCCTCGGCAATCAGCCCAAAGCCCGCCTGTGTGGCACAGGGCCCGGTATGCCCATAGGCTGACACCGAGCAGTACACCAGCCTCGGATTGCGCGCGGCGAGCGCCTTGTAGCCCAGGCCCAGCTTGTCCAGCGCGCCGGGACGGTAGTTCTCGACGAACACGTCAGCCGTGTCCACCAGCTTGTGCATCAGCTCCAGGCCGCGCGGGTCCTTGAGGTCCACGCACAAGCCGCGCTTTCCCATGTTCTGCTGCAGAAAATAGCCACTGTGGCCGTCCAACATGTAGGCGTGCTGTCGCCCGGCGTCGCCGGTGGTCGGGCGCTCGACCTTGATGACATCGGCGCCAAGTGCTGCCAGGCACCTGGACATGTAGGGACCGGCCAGGAAGTGGCTGTAGTCGATGACGCGGACGCCGGCCAGCGGCATAACGGGCTGCGACACGATCTTGTCTCCTTGCTGCGGGTATGACACCTCTTGGCAGCGAACGATAGGCAGTCCCGGAGATACGGTCCATACAATGAATGCAATACACCACATTGCGTTTTTTAAATGGGCTCGCCAGTTGACGATGAAACCGCACTGATCGACGTGAAGCTGCTGCGCCTCTTCGACCTGCTCTACAGCACGCGCAGCGTCACGCGCAGTGCCGAGCAGCTGGGCCTGACGCAGCCCACCGTCAGCGTCGCGCTGGCTCGGCTGCGTGAGTTGATGGGAGATCCGCTGTTCGTGCGCACGCCATCCGGCATGCAGCCCACGCCTCGTGCTGATGTCTTGATTGGCAAATGCCGCAATGCGCTTGAGCTGATTCGTGAGCTAACAGCGACCGAGCCCACCTTCGACCCGGCCGTGGCAAAGCGCACCTTTCGTATCTGCATGACCGACGCCAGTCACACCACGTTGCTGCCACGGCTTTTCTCCAGGGTGAACAGCGTTGCACCCCAGGTGCGGCTGGAGGCTATTCGCATCGACAGCACCACGGCCAAGCAGCTTGAATCCGGCGAGGCCGATCTCGCACTGGGCTTCCTGCCGGAACTGGAGTCGGGGTTCTACCAGCAGACCTTGTATGAGCAGGACTGGATCTGCGTGGTCGGCGGCAAGCATCCGAGAATTCAGCGCACGCTGACCAAGGCGGCGTACCAGCGCGAGGCTCACGTGGGAATCGCCTCAGGCGTGGGCCACCTTCAACTGGACGCGTCGCTCAAGGAAGCCGGCATCACGCGCCGCATCTTGCTGCAGCTGCCCGGCTTCCTGGGGCTCTCGGCGGTTCTGGCGGATACCGAGCTGGTCGCCACGTTGCCGCGATTGATCGGTGAGACGCTGGCCAGGAATGCCGACCTGCGGACCTTCGCGTGTCCTGTGAAGGTGCCGCCCTTTGCAGTCAAGCAGCACTGGCACGTGCGCTACCACCAAGATCCTGGCAACCAGTGGCTGCGCGGCCTTTGCAGCGAGCTGTTCCAGCGTTCGCGCGTATCTGGGTCAAGGGTCCCGGAGCGCGAATAGCAGTAACCGCATGGACGTTCATTGGCTTGCGTCAATGGGCGGCATTGCCTGCATTGCATGGACTGCACGGCGGCTGCGGGCCTATCGTGGCGCCAGTTCGAGGCGGCTCTGCCGCGTCGTTTCTCCACGACGGCGTCCAACATGAATCCGCAAAGCTATCGACATTGCCTGTACCAGACCGAAGGGGCGCTGCTCACGCTGACGCTGAACCGGCCCGAAGTGCTCAACGCCATGCATCCACAGGCGCACCATGAACTGGCCGACGCGTTCGACCGTTATGCCGCGGATCCGCAGTTGCGGGTGTGCATTGTCACGGGGGCGGGCGAGCGAGCGTTCTGTGTCGGTACCGATCTCAAAGCCTTGGCGGCGAGCGGCGACCACACCAAGCCCTCCACGGGTTTTGCCGGAATCACCCATCGCTTCGATCTCTGGAAGCCGATCATTGCTGCCGTGAACGGCTTGTGCCTGGGTGGGGGGCTCGAGATCGTTGCCGCCTGCGACCTCGCTGTCGCGGCCGAGCATGCCGAGTTTGGCCTGCCCGAGCCGCGCGTGGGTCTGGCAGCCCTGGGCGGTGGACTGCTGCAGCGCCTGCCTCGGCAAATTCCAATGAAGGATGCCATGGCGCTGGTGCTCACCGGCAGCCGTATCGACGCGCAGGAAGCCAGGCGCATCGGGCTGCTCAACGATGTGGTGCCGGCCCCAATGCTCATGGAGTGCGCCCGGGCGCTGGCTGGCGAAATCCTGGCCTGTGCGCCGCTGGCGGTCCAGGCATCCAAGCAGGTGATGCTGCAAAGCCTTGCACACGCGAATCTGGCCGCGACGATGCACGAGGACTATCCGCTGGCGCAGCGGATGCTGGCCAGCGAGGATGCCAAGGAGGGCCCCCGGGCTTTCGCTGAAAAGCGCTCACCTCGCTGGATCGGCCAATAGCGTGAAGCGCTTGGCTCGTGATCCGGTGACGGCGTTGGATGGGAGCGCCTCAGCTCACCACCCACCCCATCGGGTGCGCTGCCAGCCACAGCCAGACGCTGATGGTGACGAAGGACAGCAGCGTGGTCAGCAGCAGCGCGGCCGCGCAGAGGCTCTCCTCGCCGTAGGGCTGTGCCAGGATCGGATAAATGCTGAGCATGGGCATGGCAGCGAAGGCCAGCGCCGCGGTGCGTAGCGCTGCGTCGATGGGCAACAGCAGCAGCAGCCCCAGCACCACCAGCGGGTGCAGCACCAGCTTGGAAAACGCGATCGCGCCCACGTCGCGCAGCCGTCCCTGCAACTGCAGTCCCACCAGCGAGCCACCGATGACGAACAAGGCTACCGCGCTCGATGCGCTGGCCATCAGACCCACGGCCTTTGCCACGGGCGCGGGAAGCGACAGACCGAGCAGCGAGACGGCCAGGCCAGCGGCGATGGCGATGATGAGAGGGTTGCGTATCAGCCGCAGTAGCGTCTGTCGCAACGTGCTGTGCCAGGCCCTGGACCCCGACGACTGATCAGCAAGCACCAACGTCAGCGGCAACAGCAGCACGTTCTCCACCAGCATGCACAGCGCCAGCGGCACCGCCGCGACCGGGCCCAGGAGCTGCAGCACGATGGGATAGCCGACAAAGCCGCTGTTGGAAAAGCTTGCCCCCATACCGTATAGGGCGCTGAAAGCCGGGCTGCGCCCCTTCACGCGACGGGCATGGAACCACGCGGCGCCCATCACCAGCAACGAGCCCAACGCATAGGCCAGCAGGTAGTCAGCGTTGAGGATCTCCGTGAACTTGCGTTGCGCCAACGCCTGGAACACCAGCGAGGGCAGCGCCAGCTGGATCACGAAGCGGCCCAGCACCCGCATTTCCGGCTTGGTGAACCAGCCCTGGCGGCCGGCCAGGTAGCCCAGGGCAATCAGAAGGTAGATCGGGACGGTGATGGAGAGGATGTAAAGCATCTGCAAGGGGTCGGCTTGGGCCGGCGGGAACGGGCGAGCCGCACCATAAGGGTGGGTACCCGGCCTTGTCGATGCGGCAGGGCACATGTGCCTATTGCCTGGCGCAATGCCGGCGCGCGGCCTCCATCACCTGCCTGGATGCGCCATGACCTTGCAAGGTCTGCCTTCCTGCATGAACAGCGCCGCACACACGCCGCGCAGCCAGCGGTTGGCTGCGTCGTGGTGGAAGCGGGCATGCCAGTGCTGCTTGACCTCGAAGCCAGGGATGGGCAGCGGGCATTTGAGCACCAGCAGATCTGCCGTGCGCGCCAAGGTCTCGCCGATGTGGCGCGGCAGCGTGGCCACGAGATCGGTGGTGGAGACGATGGCGGGCAGGCCCAGGAAGCCCGGCAACTCCAGGTGTACGTCGCGCGTGATGTTGCGTTCCTTGAGTGTCGCGGCGAGCAACTGGTAGCCGGTGCCCGAGGCGATGGCCACGTGCGGCTCGGCCTCGTAGCGGCGCAGCGTCAGCCGCCCATCGGCCAGGCGCGGGTGGCGGCGGTTGGCCAGGCAGACCCAGTCCTGCGCGAAGAGGGTCTGCTGGTAGAAGCCCGCTTCCAGCCCCGGCACCAGGCCGATGGCCAGATCGGCATCTCCAGCCTCCAGCGCACGCGCGGTGTCCGCGTCGATGCGCGCTGCCTCCAGCCGAACCCCCGGCGCCACGGCGCGCACGTGCGCGAGCAGCTGCGGCAGCAGCGTGACGTGGCTGGCGTCGGTCATGCAGATGCGAAACCGCCGCTGCGCCTGCGCCGGATCGAACTCTGGCGCGGTTTCGGCCAGCCGCCGCACGCAGGCCAGCGCTTCCCGCGCCGTGCCGATGAGCGCCTCCGCCCGCGGCGTGGGCTGCATGCCCGCGGGCGTGCGCACGAACAGCGGGTCGTGCAGCAACTCCCGCAACCGGCCCAGCCAGATGCTCACCGTAGGCTGGCTCTGCCCCAGCTGCTCCGCGGCGCGCGTGACGCTGCGCGTGGCGTACAGCAGCTCGAACAGGCGCAGCAGCTTCATGTCCGGCAGAGGCGCCTCGTCAGTGCTCATGGGAAAGTGGTGTTCTGCATTGCAAAAGGCAATGGAGTGTATTGCCTGCATTGAATTGCCAGCACCTCCGTCGGTGCCTATCGTTGCGGTCATCCGCTGCTCCTGGGCAGCAGCAAGCGACGAGGAATGAACTTGAAGATCTGTGTGCTGGGTGCTGGCGCCCTGGGATGCGCGATCGGCGGCGTGCTGGCCGAGGGCGGCTGCGAAGTGACGCTGGTGACGCGCAACGCCGCGCACGTGGAGGCCATGAACCGCGACGGCCTGCGCCTGGTCGAAGACGGCGTGGAGCGCAGCGTGAAGGTCCACGCCGCCACCAGTTGCGCCGCTCTGGAGCCGATGGACCTCGTCATCGTGCTTGTCAAATCCTTCGACACCCGGCGCGCGATCGAGGCGGCCGGCCCAATAGTCGGCCCCGACACGGTGGTGATGTCGCTGCAGAACGGCCTGGGCCACGAGGACGAACTGATCGCCGTCGTGGGCCGCGAGCGCGTGATGGCGGGCAAGACCTATGTCGGCGGCGTGTTGCTGACGCCGGGCCGGGTGCGCATCGGCGTCAAGGACAAGGAGACGCTCATCGGCGAGCTCGACGGCACGCTGAGCTTCCGCGCCCAGGCGGTGGCCAAGGCTTTCGAGGCCGCCGGACTGCGCTGCATCGTCAGCAACAACATCCTCGGAACGATGTGGGACAAGCTGCTGGTCAACGTGGCCACCGGCGCGCTGGCGGGCATCACGGGCCTGACCTATGGCGACCTGTACGACGTGCCCGAGATCGAGCAAACCGCGCTGGCCGCCGTTGCCGAGGCCATCGCGGTGGCCCAGGCCCAGGGGGTGCGGTTGTCCATGACGGACCCGCACCAGCCCTGGCTCAAGGCCAGCGCCGGGCTGCCGCCGCAGTTCAAGACTTCGATGCTGCAGAGCCTGGAGAAGGGCTCCATCACCGAGGTCGACTTCATCAATGGCGCCGTCGTGCGCCAGGGCGAGCGCCTGGGCGTGCCCACGCCCGTCAACCGCACGCTGGTGGCCTGCATCAAGGGCATCGAGCGCCGGCTGCAAGCCGCCTGAACCTTGCCTGAACCAATTCCAAGGAGACACCCGATGACGGCGAACACCCGTTCCTACGTCGAGCATGTGGCCGTGCGCGTGAAGGACCTGCAGTGGCACCTGCGCTTCTTCCGCGAGGTGCTGGGCATGGACACGCGCATGGTCGATGGCGACCCCGAGGCGCCGCGCCAGGTCTGGACCATCGGCGGCATGCAGTTCATCCAGGACCCGGGCTTCGAGGGTCCGGAAGGGCGCCTGGCGCACCTGGGCGTGATGACCAGCGACCTGGAGGCCGCACTGGAAACCGCCAAGCCCTTCGGCGTGAGCGAGATGCCCCAGGGCCGCAACTGGCTGCGCCTGCCCGACGGGCTAGCGGTGGAAATCCTGCAGGCCACCGGCCGCTCGGTGGACGAAGCCCTGGCGGTGGACCCGCGCGCCTGAGGCTGCATTCCTCCACGACCCAAGACACGAACCCCAAGGAGCGAGACATGAGCCACAGCCCCAATCCCGGCACGCCCGAGCTGTACTGGGACGAAGTGGAGGTGGGTGCCGAGTGCACCAGCCCCGAGTACGAGGTGACCGAGGCCCGCGTGATGGCCTACGCCGAGCTGACCGGCGACTTCACGCCCGTGCACACCGACGAGGCCTACGCCCGGACCACGCCTTTCGGCACCCGCGTCGCGCATGGCCTGTTCGGCCTGTCCATCGCCGATGGCCTGAAGACCCGCAGCGCGCTGCGCTTCCAGCCGGGCATGTCCATGGGCTGGACCTGGGACTTCGTGCTGCCCATCAAGCTCGGCGACAGGGTGCGCGTGAAGTTCCGCGTCGGCACGGCGCGCCAGAGCAGGAGCCGTCGCGGCTGGGGCATCGTCATCCTGCCCTCGGAGCTGATCAACCAGCGCGGCGAGGTGGTCCAGAAGGGCGAGCACCGCCTGATGATCCCGCTGCGCCCGGCCGCCGCCTGATCCCCGCCCGCAACGATTCAAGAGCATTCCATGAGCACAACCGAAGCGCTGCCGCTGGCCGGCATCCGCGTCATCGACTACAGCCACTTCCTGGCCGGCCCCTACCTCTCGCGCTGCCTGGCTGCCATGGGCGCCGAGGTCATCAAGGTCGAGCGCCCGACCACCGGCGACGCCGGGCGCCAGCACGCCTGCTTCGTCAACGGGCAAAGCGGCTACTACCTGCAGCAGAACATGGGCAAGCAGGGCCTGTGCATCAACCTCAAGGACCCGCGCGGGCTGGAGCTGATGCACAAGCTGGTGGACACGGCCGACGTGTTCGTCGAGAACTACCGCCCCGGCGCGCTGGACAGGCTGGGCCTGGGCTACGAGGCGCTGGCCGCGCGCAACCCGGGCCTGGTCTATTGCTCGGTGTCGGCCTACGGCCACACCGGCCCGGACTCGCACCGCGCCGGCTTCGGGCTCATCGCCGAGGCCAAGAGCGGGATCATGGCCATGGTCGGCAAGCCCGGCGAGGCGCCGCCGCTGCTGCGCATCGCGCTGGGCGACCTCTACACCGGCGCGCACGGCGTGGCCGCGGTGTGTGCCGCGCTGCTGGGCCGCGTCAAGAGCGGCAAGGGGCGGCACATCGACATGGCGCTCTACGACACGCTGGTGTCGATGCACGAGTACGCCATCCAGTGCTACACGCTCTCCGGCGGCAAGGAAGTGCCGGTGCAGACCGGCCACGACCTGCCCACCAGCACGCTCTACGGCGTCTTCACCGCCACCGACGGCTACCTGGTGATCGCGGCGCAGGTGGACGACGCCTGGAAGCGCCTGGCCGCTCTGGTGGGCGGCGAGGCCTTCGCGGCCGACACGCGCTTCCACACCGCCGCCGGGCGCAACGAGCACCGGCTGGAGATCCTGCCGGTGGTGCGGGCCTGGACCGAGGCACGCAGCGTGTCCGAGTGCCTGGCGGCGCTGGACGCCATCGACGTGCCCTGCGCCAAGGTGCAGCGCATCGACGAGGTGCTGCAGGACCCGCAGATCATCGCCCGCGAGGTCGTCACCGAGCACGAGCACCCGGTGCTGGGCAAGGTCAGGCTGCCCAACACGCCGATCCGCTTCTCGGACTGCGACACGAAGCAAACGGTGCCCGCGCCGCTGATGGGCCAGCACAACCGCGCCATTGCGCAAAGCCTGGGCTATGGCGCCGAGGACATCGACCGCATGGTGGCCGAGGGCGTGCTCTACGCCGAGGCCGCCGTCGCCCAGCTCTGAAGGAGACCCGTCATGACCGATCGCTACGCCATCGTCGGCAACCCGGTGGGCTTTTCCAAGTCGCCGCTGATCCACGCCGAGTTTGCCCGCCAGACCGGGCAGGACATCGAGTACACCCGGCTCGAAGCCCCGCTGGGGCAGTTCAGGGAAACGGTGGACGCGTTCCGCGCCGCCGGCGCCAGGGGCGTGAACGTCACCGCGCCGTTCAAGCTCGATGCCTTTGCCTATGCCACCGAGGTGTCCGAGGCGGCACGGCTGGCCGGCGCGGCCAACGCGCTGTCCTTCGACGGCGACAGGGTCCGTGCCGAGAACTTCGACGGCATCGGCCTGGTCAACGACATCCAGCGCAACCAGGGCTTCGGCCTGGCCGGCAAGCGGGTGCTGATGCTGGGCGCCGGTGGCGCGGCGCGTGGCGCGCTGCTGCCCTTCCTGGCGCAGCAGCCGGCCGAATTCGTCCTGGCCAACCGCACCCTGGCCAAGGCCCAGGCGCTGGCGCAGCAGTGCCAGGGCGCCG
>NZ_VIDQ01000086.1 GCF_009760915.1 Azohydromonas aeria | reverse complement strand
GGCTGCCCCGGCGCGCGCAGCGCCGCGCGCGCGCCGCGCTGCAGGCCCAGCGTCTGCGGCAGGTACAGCGTGAAGGTGGAGCCCACGCCCGGCGCGCTCACCAGGCGCAGCTCGCCGCCGAGCAGCCGCGACAGCTCGCGGCTGATGGCCAGGCCCAGGCCCGTGCCGCCGTACTTGCGCGAGGTCGAGCCGTCGGCCTGCTGGAAGGCCTCGAAGATGATCTGCTGCTTCTCCGCCGGGATGCCGATGCCGGTGTCCGACACCGCGAAGCTGATCACCGTCCCGGCGCGCTGCAGCTCCTCGCTCTCCGGCACCCAGCCGCTGGGCGCCGGCGCGATGCGCAGCAGCACGTGGCCGTGGTGCGTGAACTTGAAGGCGTTGGACAGCAGGTTCTTGATGATCTGCTGCAGCCGCTTCACGTCGGTGAGCATGGCCTTCGGGGCGCCTTCCGCGATCTCGATGCCGAAGCCCAGGTGCTTGGAGTCCGCGAAGTGACGGAAGGAGCGCTCCACCGAGCGCTGCAGCTCCTCCAGGCGCAGCTCGGAGAGGTCCACCGCCACCGTCCCCGACTCGATCTTGGACAGGTCCAGGATGTCGTTGATGAGCATCAGCAGGTCGTTGCCCGAGGAGTGGATGGTCTTGGAGTACTCGACCTGGCGCGGGGTGAGGTTGCCCTCGCTGTTCTTGCACAGCTGATCCGACAGGATCAGCAGCGAGTTCAGCGGCGTGCGCAGCTCGTGCGACATGTTGGCCAGGAACTCGGACTTGTACTTCGAGGTCAGCGCCAGCTGCTCGGCCTTCTCCTCCAGCGCCTGGCGCGCCTGCTCCACCTCGTGGTTCTTGCGCTCGACCTCGTGGTTCTGGTGCGCCAGCAGCTTGGCCTTCTCCTGCAGCTCCTGGTTGGTCTGCTGCAGCTCGTGCGCCAGCGACTGCGACTGCTTGAGCAGGTCCTCGGTGCGGGTGTTGGCCTCGATGGTGTTGATGACGATGCCGATCGACTCGGTGAGCTGCTCCAGGAAGGCCTCGTGCACCGGGTTGAAGCGCCGCAGCGAGGCCATCTCGATCACGCCGCGCACGCGCTCCTCGAACACCACCGGCAGCACCAGCACGTCCATCGCCGCCGACGCCGACAACCCCGTGGCGATGCGAAACGAGGTCGAGGCCACGTTGCTCAGCAGGATCTTCTGCTTGTCCAGCGCGCATTGCCCCACCAGCCCCTCGCCCAGCCCGATCTCCTTGCCGTGCTGGCCCTGGCCGCCGGAGGCGTAGCTCGCCAGCAGCTTCAGGCGCGCCTCGGCCGCGCCGCCGCTGAGCACGTAGAACTCGGCCTGCTGCGCGCCCACCACCGAGGCCAGCTCGGACAGGATCATGCGGCCCACCGTCTCCAGGTCGCGCTGGCCCTGGAGCATGCGCGAGAACTTGGCCAGGTTGGTCTTGAGCCAGTCCTGCTCGGTGTTCTTCTGCGTCGTGTCCTTGAGGTTGCGGATCATCTCGTTGATGGTGTCCTTCAGGGCCGCCACCTCGCCCTGCGCCACCACCGTGATGGAGCGCGTGAGGTCGCCCTTGGTCACCGCCGTCGCGACCTCCGCGATCGCGCGCACCTGCGTGGTCAGGTTCGCCGCGAGCTGGTTCACGTTCTCGGTCAGGCCCTTCCAGGTGCCCGCGGCGCCGGGCACCTTGGCCTGGTTGCCGAGCTTGCCTTCCACGCCCACCTCGCGCGCCACGGTCGTGACCTGGTCGGCAAAGGTGGCCAGCGTGTCCGTCATCGAGTTGATGGTGTCGGCTAGCGCCGCGATCTCGCCCTTGGCCTCCACGGTGAGCTTGCGCTGCAGGTCGCCGTTGGCCACGGCCGTCACCACCTTGGCGATGCCGCGCACCTGGCTGGTCAGGTTGCCGGCCATGGAGTTGACGTTGTCGGTGAGGTCCTTCCACACCCCGGAGACGCCTTTCACCTGCGCCTGCCCGCCCAGCCGCCCCTCGGTGCCGACCTCGCGCGCCACGCGCGTGACCTCGGCCGCGAATGACGAGAGCTGGTCCACCATGGTGTTGATCACGTTCTTGATCTGCAGGATCTCGCCGCGCACGTCCACGGTGATCTTCTGCGTCAGGTCGCCCCCGGCAATCGCCGCCGACACCTTGGACATGTCGCGCAACTGCACCGTGAGGTTGGCGGCCATGGAGTTGACCGACTCGGTCAGGTCCTTCCAGGTGCCGGCCACGCCCTGCACGTCGGCCTGTCCGCCGAGCTTGCCTTCCGTGCCCACCTCGCGCGCCACGCGCGTGACCTCGGCGGCAAACGACCGCAGCTGGTCCACCATGGTGTTGATGGTGTTCTTCAGCTCCAGGATCTCGCCCTTCACGTCCACCGTGATCTTCTTGGACAGGTCGCCCGCCGCCACCGCGGTCGTGACCTCGGCGATGTTGCGCACCTGGCTGGTGAGGTTGCCGGCCATGGAGTTGACCGACTCGGTCAGGTCCTTCCACGTGCCGGCCACGCCCTGCACGTCGGCCTGGCCGCCGAGCTTGCCTTCCGTGCCGACCTCGCGGGCAACACGGGTCACCTCGGCGGCGAAGGAGCGCAGCTGGTCCACCATGGTGTTGACGGTGTTTTTCAGCTCCAGGATCTCGCCCTTCACGTCCACCGTGATCTTCTTGGACAGGTCCCCGGCCGCCACCGCCTTGGTCACGTCGGCAATGTTGCGCACCTGGCTGGTCAGGTTGCCGGCCATGGAGTTGACCGACTCGGTCAGGTCCTTCCACGTGCCGGCCACGCCCTGCACGTCGGCCTGGCCGCCGAGCTTGCCTTCCGTGCCCACCTCGCGCGCCACGCGCGTGACCTCGGAGGCGAAGGAGCGCAGCTGGTCCACCATGGTGTTGATGGTGTTCTTCAGCTCCAGGATCTCGCCCTTGACGTCCACCTCGATCTTCTTCGAGAGGTCGCCCTGCGCCACCGCGGTGGTCACGTCGGCGATGTTGCGCACCTGGCTGGTGAGGTTGGAGGCCATGGAGTTGACCGAGTCGGTCAGGTCCTTCCAGGTCCCGGCCACGCCCTTCACCGTGGCCTGGCCGCCGAGCTTGCCCTCGGTGCCGACCTCGCGCGCCACGCGCGTGACCTCGGCCGAGAAGTCGCTGAGCTGCGCCACCATGGTGTTGATGGTCTGCGCCGCGCGCAGAAACTCGCCCTGCAGCGGCCGCCCGTCCACCTCCAGCGCCATGCTCTTCGAGAGGTCGCCCTGCGCCACCGCGCCGATGACGCGCGCCACCTCCGAGGTCGGGTGCACCAGGTCGTCGATGAGCGCATTGATGCACTCCACCGACTCGGCCCAGAAGCCGCGCGAGGCGCGCACCGAGGCGCGCTGGCGCAGCCGGCCCTCCTTGCCCACCACCTGGCGCAGCCGCGCCAGCTCGCAGGCCATGTAGGCGTTCTGCTCCACGACCTCGTTGAAGACGTCGGCCACGCGGCCGGCCGTGCCGCTCCAGTCCAGCGGCAGCCGCGCCTGCGCGTCGCCGTCGCGCAGCCGTGTCAGCGCCACCAGCAGGGCGGAAAGCTCGCCGGCGGGCATCAGGTGGGGATCTTCGGCCAGTTTCATCAGGGTCTCCTTCACATCACCCCTTGTGCCGTCCCCCGGGCGCGCTGCGCTGGCGCGCCGATGGGATCAAGTCCGGTTCATGGCGACAACCCCGCCAGGTCCAGCAACCCCTGCAGCGGGATGTGCACCCAGGCCGGCCGGTTGTCGAGCTCGTAGCGCAGCTCGTAGAGCACCTTCTCCAGCTCGTAGAGCGCCAGCAGCGCGCCGCCCGCGCCGCCGGCCTCCACCAGCTCGGCCGCGCGCGCGGCCTCGTCGTAGCCGCGCAGGAACTGCGCGCGCGACTGCTGCTGCCAGCGCCGCGCCGCGGGCGTGAGCTGCTGCAGGTCCGCGTCGCTGGTGGCGGCCGCGCGCAGCGACGACAGCGCCGCGTAGTCGAACGAGCGCAGCATGCCGGCCACGTCGCGCAGCGGCGAGCGCTTGGCGCGGCGCTCCTCCAGCGTGCGCCCGGGCTCGCCTTCGAAGTCGATGATCACGAAGTCGTTCTTCGTCACCAGCACCTGCCCCAGGTGATAGTCGCCGTGGTGGCGCGTGCGCATGGCCATGGGCGGCAGCGCCGGCGCGCGCAGGTGCCGGTGCAGCTGCGCCTGCTGCTGCAGCAGCGCCTGCGCCAGCCCCTGCGCCGCCACGGGCAGCTGCGCCACGCGCGCCTGCAGCTGCTCCAGCGTGCGGGCGAGCTCCTCGCGCACGCGCTGCAGGTCGGCCTGCACGTCGGCCTCGGTCATGGGCTCGGGGTCGAAGCCCATGTTGCCGGTGCGCAGCGCCAGCGCCTGGTGCAGCTCGGCCGTGCGCTGGCCCAGCGTGCGGATGCGCTGCTCGAAGGCGGCATGCGCGTCCCCGGCCTCGTCCTCCGACCCGGCCTGGCCCAGGCGCGTTTCCATGTGGCGGCGCAGGTACTCGGTGGCCATGGCCCAGCCGTCGCCCTGGTTGGGCACGAAGCCCTGCAGCACCGCCAGCGTCGCGGGCGTGCCGTCGGCGGCGATGTACTCCATCGAGCCGGCCAGCGGCGCGGTGTGCGGGAAATGCGCCACCTCGGTCAGGAAGCGCGACACCTCCAGCTCCGGGTTGTGGCCCGGGCGCACGCGCCGGATGCCCTTGAGCAGCAGCTGCTCGCCGATCTGCACGATGGTGTTGCTGCTCTGCGCCTGCGGCCGACCGATGGGCAGCGTCGGCAGCTCGCCCGTGTCGGCATAGGCCTTGAGCAGCGTGCTGCCGCGGAACACCAGCCGGCCCTTCGGCGTGGGCAGCGTGGCCTCGTCGGCCATGGTGTGCAGCACCGAGCGCACGAAGCGCTCGTCGCCGAAGGAGTCGCCCATCACGCCCACCTGCGACTGCTGGCGCACGCGCGCCACGGCATTGACGCTCAGCAGCCGCGTGCGCTCCTCGTCCTGGTCCTCCCACGACAGCGACAGCGGCACGAAGTAGTGCGTAGGCTCCTCCAGCCCCTCCAGCCGCAGCAGCGGGATCATCCAGCTGTCGCCATCGCGCTCCCACAGCCAGTGGTCCAGCAGCCGCGCGCGCTCGATGTGCACGCCCTTGCTGGCGTACCAGCGCTGGTTCTCCAGGAAGCGCGGCAGCAGCACCGTCTCGAACTGGTTGCGCGTGCGCTGCGCCAGCGCGGCGCGCCACGGGCCCACCTGGTCGGGGAACAGGCTCTGCCAGCCACTGGAGAAGACCAGCACCGGCAGGTCCTCCACGGGCAGCAGCTCGGTGTGCCAGGACGGCGCCTCGGTGTCGGCGCTGAGCCGGAACCAGTAGAAGCCGTGCGCCGCCAGCGTCAGCAGGTAGGGCAGCTCGCCCACCGGCGGGAACGCGGTGCGGCCCATCATCTCCACCGGCACCCGGCCCTTGAAGGCCGAGAGGTCCAGCTCCACCGGCTGCGCCGTGCGCGCCAGGTTGGCCACGCACAGGATCACGTCGCCCTCGTACTCGCGCAGGTAGGCCAGCACCTTGCGGTTGCCGGGCTTGAGGAAGCGCAGGCTCCCGCGCCCGAAGGCGCGGCTGGACTGGCGCATCGCCAGCAGCCGCCGCATCCAGTGCAGCAGCGACGACGGGTCGCGCTGCTGCGACTCGACGTTGACCGCCTGGTAGCCGTAGATGGCGTCCATGATCGGCGGCAGGTACAGCCGCTGCGGGTCGGCGCGGCTGAAGCCGGCGTTGCGGTCCGGGCTCCACTGCATGGGCGTGCGCACGCCGTTGCGGTCGCCGATGTAGACGTTGTCGCCCATGCCCAGCTCGTCGCCGTAATAGACGATGGGGCTGCCCGGCATCGACATCAGCATGCTGTTCATGAGCTGGATGCGGTCGATGTCGTTGTCCAGCAGCGTGGCCAGGCGGCGGCGGATGCCCACGTTGATGCGCGCCTGCTTGTCGGCCGCATAGGTGCTGTACATGTAGTCGCGCTCGCGGCTGGTGACCATCTCCAGCGTGAGCTCGTCATGGTTGCGCAGGAAGATGACCCACTGGCAGTTGGGCGGGATCTCCGGCGTCTGGCCCATGATCTCCACCACCGGGAAGCGGTCCTCCTGCGCGATGGCCATGTACATGCGCGGCATCAGCGGGAAGTGGTAGCAGGCGTGGCACTCGTCGCCCTCGCCGAAATACTCGCGCACGTCCTCGGGCCACTGGTTGGCCTCGGCCAGCAGGAAGCGGCTGCCGTACTCCGCGTCCAGCGCCGCGCGCAGCCGCTTGATGATGACGTGCGTCTCCGGCAGGTTCTCGTTGTTGGTGCCCTCGCGCTCGACCAGGTACGGGATCGCGTCGAGCCGGAAGCCGTCCACGCCCAGGTCCAGCCAGAAGCGCATCACGTCCAGCACCGCCTCCATCACCAGCGGGTTGTCGAAGTTCAGGTCGGGCTGGTGGCTGAAGAAGCGGTGCCAGAAGTAGGCGTTCGCGACCGGGTCCCAGGTCCAGTTAGACACCTCGGTGTCGGTGAAGATGATGCGCGTGCCCTGGTACTTCTGGTTGGTGTCGCTCCAGACGTAGAAGTCGCGCTCCGGGGTGCCGGGCGCGGCGCGGCGCGCGCGCTGGAACCACGGGTGCTGGTCCGAGGTGTGGTTGATGACCAGCTCGGTGATGACGCGCAGGCCCCGCTCGTGCGCCGCGTCGAGCATGCGCTTGAAGTCGTCGAGCGTGCCGTAGGACGGGTGGATGCTCTTGTACTCGGCGATGTCGTAGCCGTCGTCGCGCAGCGGCGAGGGATAGAACGGCATCAGCCAGATGGTGTTGACGCCCAGGTCCTTGACGTAGTCCAGCCGCGCCGTGACGCCGTTGAAGTCGCCCACGCCGTCGTCGTTGGAGTCGAAGAAGGCCTTGACGTTGAGCTGGTAGATGACGGCGTCCTTGTACCAGAGGGCCGGATCATCGGCCGGCGTCTCCTGCGCCAGCGCTTCGGGAATGGTGAGACGGCGTGCGTCCATGCGGGGTTCAGCCTTCGAAGGAGTAGAAGTCGCGCTCGCTGCGGCGCTGCTGGCGCACCACGAAGATGTGCGCGGGCGCGTGGTTGGGGTCGAGCTGCACGAAGTTGCGGCCGTTGCGCCAGGTGAAGCGCTGCTGGCTCAGCAGGTCGTGCACGCTGTAGTCGGTGTCGGGCGCGATGCCCAGGGCCTGCAGGTGCACGTCCACCATGCCGGCCTGCACGTTGGCCGGGTCGAGGTTGACCACCACCAGGATGGTGTCGCGCCCGTCGGCGCTGCGCTTGGCATAGGCCAGCATGTGCTCGTTGTCGATGGGCATGAAGCGCAGCGAGCGGTTGTCATGCAGCGCCGGGTGCTCGCGCCGGATGCGGTTGACCAGCCCGATGAACCACTGCAGCGAGTCCTCGCGCTCCAGGCCCCAGTGGCGCAGTTGGTACTTCTCGGAGTCCAGGTACTCCTCGCTGCCGGGCTTGACCGGGCGGTTCTCCATCAGCTCGTAGGCCGGCCCGTAGATGCCGTAGCTGGAGCACAGCGTCGCGGCCAGCACCAGGCGCTGCATGAACACCGAGCGCGGCGCGTGGTGCAGGTGCTCGTTGAGGATGTCGGGCGTGTTGGGCCAGACGTTGGGCCGGAACCAGTGGTAGCCGGGTCCCTGCGCGAGCTCGGTGAAGTACTCGATGAGCTCGGCCTTGGTGTTGCGCCAGGTGAAGTAGGTGTAGGACTGCGAGTAGCCCAGCTTGGCCAGCCGGTGCATGACCTTCGGGCGCGTGAAAGCCTCTGCCAGGAAGATCACGTCCGGCCGTTGCTGCGTGATGGCGCCGATGCACCACTCCCAGAACGCGAAGCTCTTGGTGTGCGGGTTGTCCACGCGGAAGATGGTCACGCCGCGCTCGATCCAGAAGTCGAAGATGCTCTTGAGCTCGCGCCAGAGGTTGCGCCAGTCGTCCGTCTCGAAGTTGAAGGGGTAGATGTCCTGGTACTTCTTGGGCGGGTTCTCGGCGTACTGCACCGTGCCGTCCGGGCGCCAGCGGAACCACTGCGGGTGCTCCTTGACGTAGGGATGGTCCGGCGCGCACTGCAGCGCGATGTCCAGCGCGATCTCGATACCCAGGCCCTTCGCCGCCTGCACCAGCTCGGCGAAGTCGGCCTCCGTGCCCAGCAGCGGGTGGATGCTCTTGTGCCCGCCCTCGGCCGCGCCGATGGCCCAGGGGCTGCCCACGTCGTCGGGCCCGGCTTCGAGCGTGTTGTTGGGGCCCTTGCGCTTCTCGCGCCCGATGGGGTGGATGGGCGGGAAATACAGCACGTCGAAGCCCATCGAGGCCACGTAGGGCAGCCGCTTGATCACGTCGCGGAACGTGCCGTGGCGCCCGGGCTCGTCCGAGGCCGAGCGCGGAAAGAGCTCGTACCAGGAGGAGAAGCGCGCCTTGAGCCGGTCGGCGAACATCGGCCGCTCGGGGTAGGAGGCGCAGAACTGCCGGTCCGGGTACTCGTCGGCCAGGGCATTGAGCTTGTCGTCCAGCGCCAGCGACTTCAGGTCCTCGGGGTGGGCGGTGCCGGCCTCCTGGCGCAGCTGCTGCGCCCAGCTGCGCAGCGCCTGCGCGTCGGCGGTGGTGCCGGCCTCGGTGGCTTCGGCGCGCGCCGCGGCCGCCTCGATCAGCTCCGCGCCGACCTGCGCCGCGATGCGGATGTCGGCCTCGTCCACGCGGCGGTTGAAGTCGTGGCGCCAGGAGCGCAGCCCATCGACCCAGGCCGTGACGCCGAAGGCGTAGCGCCCGGGCTTCGGGAAGCACACCTGCGCGTGCCACTCGTCGTTGAAGCCCGGCGCCATCTCGACCACGTGCCGCGCCGGCTCGCCCTGGGCCTGCCAGTGCAACTGCACGCGCAAGCGGTCATGGCCGTCGGTGAAGGCATGCGCCGTGAGCGTGAAGGGCTCGTTCGCCACGCACTTGCCGGCGAAGCGCCCGCCGTCCACCTGCGGCACCACGGCGTCGATGATCACGCGCACGCGCCCGTCCTCGGGCGGCGGGATGGAGGCCACGCCGGCGTCAGCCGGGGGCAGCAGCACTTCTGCTGCACCCGCTTCTCCCGAGGTGGGCCGTTCTACCCCCCGTTCGCCCTGAGCCTGTCGAAGGGCAGGCGCTGACGTGTCGCCGCCAGGGGCTGCGACGGGCTCAGCCCGAACGGGGTTGATTTGTTCATCCGGCGCCTGGTGCGGGGCAGACGCCGGCGCGCTCAGCGTGCCGGCGGACAGCGGCGCGGCGGCCTTCTTCGCGGCGGGGCTGCGCTTGCGCGCGGCCGGGGCGGGCACGCCGGCCTCAGCCTCGGGTGTCGGGGACGGTTTGCGTTTGGTGGCCATAGCTCTCGTGACGCAGCACCAGCACTGCCAACGGCGGCAGCGTGACGCGGATGGAATGCAGCAGCCCGTGCGCGGGCAGCGGCGCGGATTCGAGTCGGCCCAGGTTGCCCCAGCCCGAGCCGCCGTACACCTCGGCATCGGTGTTGAGCAGCTCGCGCCAGACGCCGCGGGCGGGCACGCCCAGCAGCACGTTCTCGCGCGGCACGGGCGTGAAGTTGCAGGCCACCAGCAGCGGCGGCGCGCCCTTGGTGGCCGGGCGGCGCAGGAAGGCCAGCAGCGTGCGCTCGGCGTCCTGCGCCTCCAGCCACTGGAAGCCCTCCCAGCTGAAGTCGAGCTCGTGCAGCGCGGGCTCGCTGCGCAGCAGCGCGTTGAGGTCGGCCACCAGGCGCTGCAGCCCGGCGTGCGGCGCGTGCTGCGTCAGGCCCCAGTCGAGCTCGCCCTCGTGCGTCCACTCGCGCCGCTGGCCGAACTCGCCGCCCATGAACAGCAGCTTCTTGCCCGGGTGCGTCCACATCCAGCCCAGCAGCGTGCGCAGGTTGGCGAACTGCTGCCACTCGTCGCCGGACATCTTGTTGATCAGCGAGCCCTTGCCGTACACCACCTCGTCGTGCGACAGGGGCAGGACGAAGTTCTCGGAGAAGGCGTAGACCAGTGAAAAGCTGAGCTTGCCCAGGTGGTAGCGCCGGTGCACCGGGTCTTCCTGCATGAACGACAGCGTGTCGTGCATCCAGCCCATGTTCCATTTCATGCCGAAGCCCAGGCCGCCCATGGCGGTGGGGCGCGACACCATGGGCCAGGCGGTGGACTCCTCGGCGATGGTCTGGGTGTCGGGGAACTCGCGGTACACCGCCTCGTTGAGCCGGCGCAGGAAGGCGATCGCCTCCAGGTTCTCGTGGCCGCCGTGCACGTTCGGAATCCACTCGCCGTCGCGGCGGGCGTAGTCCAGGTAGAGCATCGAGGCCACCGCGTCCACGCGCAGCGCGTCGATGTGGTAGCGGTCGAGCCAGAACAGGGCCGAGGAGATCAGGAAGCTGGCGACCTCGCCGCGGCCGTAGTTGAAGATGCTGGAGTTCCACTCCGGGTGGAAGCCCTGGCGCGGGTCGGCGTGCTCGTAGAGGTGGGTGCCGTCGAAGAACTGCAGCCCGTGCGCGTCGGTGGGGAAGTGCGAGGGCACCCAGTCCAGGATCACGCCGATGCCGGCCTGGTGCAGGTGCTCCACGAAGTACATGAAGTCCTGCGGCGAGCCGTAGCGCGCCGTGGGCGCGAAGTAGCCGGTGGTCTGGTAGCCCCAGGAGCCGTAGAAGGGATGCTCGGTGACGGGCATCAGCTCCACGTGCGTGAAGCCCAGCCGGCGCACGTAGTCGGCCAGGTCGCGCGCCAGCTCGCGCCAGCCCATGGGCACGCCGTCAGGGCGGCGCCAGGAGCCGGCGTGGACCTCGTAGACGGACATCGGCGCGTCGAGCGCGTTGCGCCGGCCGCGCTCGCGCATCCAGCCCTGGTCCTGCCAGTCGTAGTCGAGCCGCGTGATGCGCGAGGACGTGTCCGGCGGCAGCTCGGACTGCAGCGCCATCGGGTCGGCCTTGTCGATGACGTAGCCGTTGGCGCCCTCGACGCGGTACTTGTAGCGCTGCCCCGGCTGGGCGATGCCGACGCTCGCGCGCCAGACGCCGCTGTCGTCGCCCCGGGCCATCGGGTCGGCCTGCGGGTTCCAGCCGTTCCAGTCGCCGATGACGCTCACGCGCTGCGCATTGGGCGCCCAGACCGCGAAGTGGACGACGCCCTGGTCGTCGAGGCGGGCGCCGAGGTGCTCGTACAGCCGCGCGTGCGTGCCCTCGCGGAAGAGGTAGCGGTCCTGCTCACCCCACATGGCGCGCGGCTCCTTTTTTGCGGCCAATCGTTCCAGGGCGGCGGGCCGGCACGGCGGCCGCTGGGGCCGTCAGGCGGGGAGGCGGGTTTTCCTGGGGAAGCAAGGGCGGCATGGCGTGGGTCCTGGCGCTCTGTTGGGCGCCGCCTTGCCGCAAGGCACGTGCCCACGCCGGGGCCCATGCGTTACCAAACGCTCATGAAGGGAACAGGGAGATAGCCGGGGAAAGACCCGCGCGGGGCGGCGGACGCCGCCGCGGAAGCCGGAAGGAAACGAAAGGGAGCGGCCGTCAGCGGCCCTCGGGATGGCTCTTGAGCCATTCGCGCAGGGCATCGTTGACGCGCGTCTGCCAGCCCGGGCCACCGGCCTTGAGCGCGGCGAGCACGTCGGCGTCGAAGCGGATGATGGCGGGGACTTTCAGCGGGCGCCGGCCGTCAGGGCGGTCCACGAAGGCCACGAAGTACAGGCGCTCGCCGAGCACGGGCACTGGCCTTGCCGCCGCTCGCATCGACATTCATTCGAAAGGACGCCCGCCATGGCTTCGCAACCGCAACGACAGAACCAGAAACCGGACGACGCCACCAGCGGCGCCGAGCGCCATCCCGCCGGCGAGGCCGAGGTCGGCCAGCTCAACCCCGTGTCGCCCGACGCCGTCTCGGCCGAGGTGCGCACCGACGGCGACGGCCCCGTCATCGGCGGCGGCACCCGAGACACTGGCGCCGGCACCGTCGGCGGGCGCGATTCCAGCGGCCCCGGCGGGCGCGAGCCGCTGCGCCGCCCGGGCGAGGACGAGATCCGCGGCAGCGCCGACGATCCCGGCGCCTGAACCGCCCGCGCCTTCCGATCTTCATTTCCGGACCTTCCCACCGGCCACGCCGGCCGGCGCGGTCATGCCCCGCGCGCTCTTCAGGATTCGCCGAACCCGTGACGGCCTGCCCAGCCGTCCGCTGAAAGTTCACATTGACTGTGTCTTTGTGTATCGGATTCGCGAAACAATGGGGAAATGATCGTTGGGCCGGGCGGCGGCCGACGCGGCGCGCGCCGCAGGCCCGCCCCGGACCGTTTTCCTTGGGAAGAGGGAGTGAAGATGAAAAGAAGAATTGCAGGGGCCGCGGTCGCGGCCGCGCTGTCGTTGCTGGCTGCCTGCGGCGGCGGCTCGGATGGCGGGACGACGACCACCGCCGGCTCCGACAGCAGCACACTGGCGCCGTCCGGGAACCGCGTCATGCCCGGCATCGTGGCCTCGGACACGCCCGCCAGCAGCGAGTTCCTGGCGCGGGCCGACGCCGCCGAGGCCAAGCGCAAGGAGGTGGAAGACCAGGTGGTGGACGGCCCCTGCGAGTCGGACAACCAGTGCGGCGTGCTCAGCTTCAACGAGTACTCGCACCCATGTGCCGATCCGACCAGCGTGCCCTACCTGCTGTCCTCCGCCAGCGCGGCGGCCGTCGAGGCCGGGACGAAGGAATTCAACGATCTGTCCTGGCAGGCCGCCGTCGCCCAGCCCTGGGCCGGCACCGTCATGTGCACGATGTCGATAAAGCTGATGGCGCCGCGCTGCGAAGCGCAGAAGAAGAAGTGCGTGGCCGTCGACATGCCGTCCCTGCCGTTCGACCCGGCCAGCGCGCCCCAGCCCGTTGACACCGTGTCCGAATCCGGCGGGGTGTTCACGCCCATGCCCACCACCACGTCCCTCTTCCAGTGACGCCCACGGCCGCCCGCGCGGGAGCGCGGACGGCCTCGCCCACCGCGCCGCGACGCGGAAGGGCCGGATACGAAGCGCTGCGGCCTGCGTGCCGGGTCGCCAGGGAGGCGGCCCGAGAAGCTGCAACTATTGTGTCGGCGCGTATCCAGACCGAAAGACTGCCGGGAAATGGCCGATGCACCGGGTCACTGGCCCCGCGTCGCGCACGCGGGCGTCCTGCCAGGAACGTTCCCCGGAAAAGAGTCGAGAGTGAAAAGAAGGTTTTGCATTGCCGCGGTCGTGGCCGCGCTGTCGCTGCTGGGCGCCTGTGGCGGTGGCGGCTCGGACGGTGGGGCGAGCGCCGGCGCCGGGTCGCTCCCGGCCTCCGGCAGCGTCGCGCCGACCGTGCCCTTGGCCCCGGACACGACCGCCGGCGAATACGCGATGCGGGTCGATGCCGCGGAAGCCCAGCGCAAGCAGGTCGAGGACCAGGTCGTGGACGGCCCCTGCGAGTCGGACAACCAGTGCGGCCTGCTGACCTTCAGGAATCACGCCGCGTCCTGCTTCCCCACCACCAGCGTGCCGTACCTGCTGGCCGCCCCCAACGCCGACGCCGTGGCGCGCGGGGCGGAAGAGTTCAACCAGTTGTCCGCGCAGGCCGCCGCGGTCCGGCCCGCGGCGGACGACCCGGTCATGTGCTCACTGATGATCCAGCAGGTGGTGCCGCGCTGCGACGTGCAGAGCAGGAAATGCGTGCAGGGCGACGGCTCGATCATCCGGCCCCCACCCGCGGCCACCCGGTGACGACCGTGGCGGCGCCCGCACGAGACCGCGGCCGCCGCCCGTCACACCGGCGGACGGTCCCGGTTCACTCCGGATCGTCCTCCTCGCTCAGCCACTTCTCCGCCAGCGCGTGGCGCAGGATGTCGGTGCGGGTGCGCAGCTGCAGCTTGTCCAGGGCACCGGCCTTGTAGAACTCGACGGTCTTGACGCTGATCCCGAGCTGCGTGGCCACTTCCTTGTTGCTCTTGCCCCAGGCGATGAGGCGCAGCACCTGCTCCTCGCGCTCGCTCAGCGCCGGGCGCTTGCGCGTGGTGCCTTCCTGGGCACCGGGCTGGCGGATCATGCGCGCCACCAGCGCGCCGGCCAGGCTCGGGTCCACGTAGGTGCCGCCGCCAGCGACCGTGCGGATCGCGCCGATCAGCGCGTCGCCCGCGGCGCGCTTGACCACGTAGCCCGCCGCGCCCGCGCGCAGCATGCGCCGCAGGTAGCCCTGGTCGGCATGGCGCGTCAGCGCCAGCACGTGCACCTCGGGGCAGCTGGCGTGGATCTGCTCGGCGGCCTCGGCGCCGCCGACGTCGGGCATGGACACGTCCAGCACCGCCACGTCGGGCTTGAGCTTCTGCGCCATCTGCACCGCCTCGCGGCCGCTGCGCGCCTGCGCCACCACCTCCATGTCGGGCTGCGTGGACACCAGCATCGCCAGCCCCTCGCGCAGCACCGCATGGTCGTCCGCCAGCAGCACGCGCCAGCGGTGGCTTCCAGCTTCAACCACATGCATGTTCAAGTCTCCTCGTCAGGTTGGAGCGGGATGCTCAGGTACACCGTGGTGCCCCGTCCCGGCTCGGTTTCCAGGTCCATCCGGCCGCCCGCCTGGCGCGCGCGCTCGGCCATGCCGCGCAGCCCCAGGCGCCGCCCGGGGCCCGCGGGCCGCTTCCAGGTCTCGGCCTCCATGCCGCGGCCATCGTCCTCGACGATGGCCCGCAGCTCGCCGTCCCGATGTTCGACGATCAGTCCCACGCGCGACGCCTGCGCGTGTTTGTGGATGTTGTTGAGCGCCTCCTGCACCACGCGGTAGACGGTGGTCTCCAGCGCGGGCGCGAAGCGCCGGCGGCGCAGTCCGCGGGTGTGCAGCTCCACCGTCACGCCGCTGGCCTCGGCCCAGCTGCCGGCCAGCTCGCGCAGCGCCTCGTCCAGGCCCAGGTCGTCCAGCAGCGCCGGGCGCAGCTGGTAGGACAGCCGGTCCACGTCGTCGTCCAGGCGCCGCGTCACCTCGCGCAGGTGCGCCAGGCGCTCGCGCAGCGCCGGCGCCAGCGCGGCGTCGTCCTGCACCGACTGCAGCCCCAGCGTCAGCGCCGTGAGGTGCTGGCCCAGCGAGTCGTGCAGCTCGCGCGCCAGGCGCCGGCGTTCCTCCTCCTCGGCGCTCACGAGCTGGCCCAGCAGCTCGCGCACCTGCGCCTCGGTGGCCTTGCGCTCCGCGACCTCGTTGCCCAGCTGCGTGTTGGCCAGCGCCAGCGCGGCGGTGCGTTCCTGCACGCGCACCTCCAGCTCGTCGCGCGCCCGGCGCAGCGCCTCCTCGTCCTGGCGCCGCGCCGTCACGTCGGCGAGCGTGCCCACCATACGCAACGGCCGCCCGGCGGCGTCGTGCTCGGTGCGCGCGTGCGTGGCGACCCAGCAGGGCGCGCCGTCGGCGCGCAGCAGCCGGAACTCGGCCTGGAAGCCTTCGCCGCGGCGCGCGGCCGCGTCGGCGGCCCAGATCACGTCCACGTCCTGCGGGTGCACCAGGCGGCGCCAGGCCTGCGCGTCGCGCTCCAGCGCCTCGCGCGGCAGCCCGGTGATGCGCAGCACTTCCTCCGACACCCACAGCCGGGCGGCGGCGAAGCTCCATTCCCACAGCCCCAGGTGCGCGGCCGACAGCGCCAGCTCGAATAGTCCCTGCAACGCCGGCGGGTCGGCGGCGGTGACGGCAGTGGTCGGTGCGTTCACGGCCGACGCCTCATGCCGCCAGGCCCAGGGCCGGCGCGTCCAGCGCGTGCCCGGCGACCGGCACGCTGAGCCAGCCGATGCCGGGCCCGGCCACGTACGGCGCGTCGTGCCGGAAGGCGTCGATGGCCGCGTGCCCCAGGGCCTGCGCCTGCCGCGCCAGCCAAAGGCCTTCGCCGTCCACGCAGCGCTGCAGCCGCAAGGCGGCTCGAGGGGGTTCTTGCCGCGGCAGCCCGGCCAGGAGCCGCCGCCGCGCGCTCCAGGGCAGGGATCGCACGTCCCGACCTTCCCACACCAGCAGGTCGCGCAACACCAGCACGGCCGGCGGGGTCCCCGGGCGCCGCCCGGGGACCAGGCTGCGCTCGTGCAGCAGCGCCGGGTTGCTGCGCCCGTCGGGATCGAGCACGCAGATCTCGCCGTCCGCCACCGTCGGGGCCCGGCGCCGCAGCGCCGCCAGCGCGCGCGCCACTTCCGGGAACCAGCGCGCGGCCTCCACGCCGCGGCGGCTGCGCAGCCGGCAGCCCGGCCACGCGGCAACGCCGTCCCCGCGCACGCCCCGGCCGAAAGCCGCGAGCACGCGGTGGCCCGACAACGGCAGCGCGAAAGCCCAGCCCGCGCCATTGAAGGGCTCGCCGGCGCGGCCCGGCTCCATCAGTCCCAGCGACTCGAGAGCGGGGGCGGGCGGGCAGGTTTCAAGGGGCATGGGGCGGGAGTGTGGAGTCATGACGGGGCGGGCATCCCTTGTGCCTGAGCGGCGGTTCAGGTCGCCGCGGGCGGCAGCAGGTCGCGCAGCGTGTGCAGCAGCTTGTCCAGCGTCACCGGCTTGCGCAGGTGCGCGGAAAAGCCCGCGGCCACGGCGCGGCGCGCCTCCGCCGGGCGGCCCACGCCGTTGAGCGCGACCACCGGCAGCGCCTGCAGCCCCGGGCGCCGGCGCAGCGCCTGCAGCAGCGCCAGGCCGTCCAGGGCCGGCGAGGACAGTTGCGTGATCACCAGCTCCGGCCCCTGCGGCCCGGGCACGGCCGCCTCCAGCGCCGCGTCGGCGCTGCCGGCCTCCAGCACCTGCGCGCCTTCGAGCTGCAGCAGCTGGCGCAGCAGCTCGCGCGAGGGCGCGTCGTCGTCCACCACCAGCACGCGCCGCCCGCGCAGCGCGCCGGTGCTGGGGGCGCCGTCCTCGGCCAGCGGCGCCTGTCCGGGCAGCGGCAGCTCGACCGTGAAGCACGCACCCCGGTCCAGCCCGGCCGACTCCACGCGCACCCGCCCGCCATGGGCATGCACCAGGCTGCGCACCAGCGCCAGCCCGATGCCCAGCCCGCCCTGGCGCCGCGCCGCCGGCTCGGCCTGGCGGAACATGCCGAACACCTGCGCCAGCATCTCCGGCGCGATGCCGCGCCCGGTGTCGCGCACGCGCAGCTCGGCCACGCCGCCGTCCTGGCGCAGCGACACCTCCACGCGGCCGCCGGCCGGCGTGAACTTCAGGGCGTTGCTCAGCAGGTTCCACACCACCTGCTCGATGCGCACCGGGTCGGCATCGAGCACCAGCGGCTCTTCGGCCAGCGCCAGCACGAGCTGCACCTGGCGCTGCGCCGCCTCCTCCTGCAGCGCCTCGGCGATGCCGCGCACCAGCGTGGCGGCGTCGGTGCCCGTGCGGTGCAGCGCCAGCTTGCCGGTGCGCAGCCGGGACAGGTCGAGCAGGTCGTCGATGATCTGCGCCTGGCTGCGCACGGTGCGGCGGATGGTCTCGGCCACGCGCACCACCGCCGGCAGCGCGCGCGCCTCGGGCGTGCGCAGCAGCAGCTCGGCGCTGAGCTGGATCAGGTTCAGCGGGTTCTTGAGCTCGTGCGACAGCACCGCCATGAACTCGTCCTTGAGCTCGCTGGCCGCCACCGCCTCGGCGCGGCCCGCGGCCGTGCGCTGCAGCAGCGCCTCGCGCTCGGCCTCGGCGCGCTTGCTGCCGGTGAGGTCGCGCGCGATCTTGCCCCAGCCGTGCAGCCGGCCCCGCTCGTACAGCGGCGTGGTGGTGCCGCTGCAGTAGAAGCGGCTGCCGTCCTTGCGCAGGTGCCAGCGCTCGTCCTCGCTGCGGCCGGTGGCGCGCGCGTGCGCGCGCTCGGCCTCGGGCACGCCCGCGGCACGGTCCTCGGGCGTGAACAGCGCGTCCACCGACAGGCCCAGCGCCTCGGCCTCGCTCCAGCCGAAGACGCGCTCGGCGCCGTGGTTCCAGGTCGTGATGCGGCCCTCCAGGTCGCAGGTGAGGATGGCGTAGTCCTTGGTGCTCTCGGCCAGCAGCCGCATCGCCTCCTCGGCCTGGCGACGCCCGGTGATGTCCACGAAGGTCAGCACCGCGCCGTCGATGCGGTCCTCGGTGGTGCGGTAGGGCAGCACGCGCGCAAGGTACCAGCGCCCCTCCTGGCTGCGCACCTCACGCTCGATCACGCGCAGCGACTGGAAGGCCTCGGCCGCGTCGTCGGCCAGCGTCGGGTGGTCGAGCCGGTGCGTGATGTCGAGCAGGGAGCGGCCCACGTCGGTCGGGATGAGGTTGAAGAGCTTGGTCGCGTGCGGCGTGAAGCGCTTGATGCTCATGGCCCGGTCCACGAACACGGTGGCGATGTCGGTGGAGGCGATGAGGTTCTGCAGGTCGTCGTTGATCTTGCCCGTCTCCTCGACCTTGGTCTTGAGCTCGTGGTTGACGGTGATCAGCTCCTCGTTGATCGACTGCAGCTCCTCCTTGGAGGTCTCCAGCTCCTCGGTGGTCGAGCGCAGCTCCTCGTTGATGGCCTGCAGCTCCTCGTTGCTGGCCTTGAGCTCCTCGTTGGAGGTCTCGGACTGCTCGATCGTGCCCTGCAGCTGCTCCTTGACGCGGCGCAGCTCCTCCTCCAGCTGCGCCACCAGCGGGTCGCGGCCCTGCACGTCGGGCTGCCCCGAATCGCCGGCCATGCTGTCCTCGACCTCGTCGAACAGCACCAGCGACAGGTTCGGCGCGGCGCCGGGCTCCTGCACCGGGCGCACCGTCATGTTGACGAAGCGCTTGCGCGAGTCGCTGCCCATGTGCACGCGCCGCGCCTCCACGCTCTTGCCCGTGCGCGAGGCCTGGAACAGCGCGGTGCGCAGCTCCAGCCGCAGCTCCGGCTGCACCAGGCTCAGCAGCTGGTGCGAGGGCGTGCCGCCGCCGTGGCGCAGGAAGCGCCCGGCCTGCTCGGACAGGTGCACGACGTTGCCCTCGCCATCGACGAGCACCGACGGCGGCGCGTGCTGCTCGGCCAGGCGGCGGTGCAGCTCGGCGTAGGTCACGCCCAGCTGCACCGGGCGCGGCGTGCCGGCGGCCGGCGCGTGGCCCGCCGGGCCGATGGGCGGCAGCGCCGGCACGTAGCGCGGCGTGCGCGTCACGGCGTTGGCGCGGAAGACGCGGTTCTTCTTGTCCACCACGGAAAAGAGCTGCGCCGCCGTGTCGGCCGACTCCGAGCTGCCCAGCACCAGGATGCCGCCGGGCTTGAGCGCGAAATGGAACATCTCCAGGATCTCGCCGTGCACCTCGCGGTCCAGGTAGATCAGCAGGTTGCGGCAGCTGATGAGGTCCAGCCGCGAGAAGGGCGGGTCGCGCAGGATGTTGTGCGCGGCAAACATCACCTTCTCGCGCACCTCCTTGCGGATGCGGTACTGGTGCCCTTCCTTGTCGAAGAAGCGCCGCAGCCGCGTGGCGCTCACGTCGGTCTCGATCGCGCCCGGATAGCAGCCCAGCCGCGCCACGCCGATGGCGGCCTCGTCGATGTCGGTGGCGAACACGTTGATCTTGGGCGGGTGCGCCACCAGCGCCGCCTGCTCGGCCAGCAGCATGGCGATGGAGTAGGCCTCCTCGCCCGTGGCACAGCCCGCCACCCAGGCGCGCAGCCCCGCCGGCCCCGACACGGCCTGCTCCACCGCTTCGGGCAGCACGTCGCGCTGCAGCAGGTCGAACACCTCGGGGTCGCGGAAGAAGTTCGTCACGCCGATGAGCAGGTCCTTGAGCAGCGCCGAGGCCTCCTCGGGATTGGCCTGCATGAAGGCGCGGTAGGCCGGCAGGTGCGGCACGCCGTTGACCTGCATGCGCCGCTCCAGCCGGCGCAGCACGGTGGCGCGCTTGTAGTTGCGGAAGTCGTGGCCGGTGCGCGTGCGCAGCAGGATCAGCACCTCGCGCAGCGCCTCCTCGGCGTCGCGCGCGGCCTCGGTCGTCGCGGGCTCATCCACCCGCAGGCCCAGCGCCTGCGCGTCGGGCAGCTGCATGGCCCGGGCGTTCTCCCAGATGGCCAGGAGCTTCCCGGGCATCTCGGCCGCGGGCAGCACCCAGTCCACCGTGCCGGTGGCGATCGCCGCGCGCGGCATGCCGTCGAACTCGGCCTCCTGCGGCTGCTGCGCCAACGTCACGCCGCCTTCTTCCTTGATGCGCGTGATGCCCACCGCGCCGTCGGCGCCCGTGCCCGAGAGCACCACCGCGAAGGCGCGCTCGCGGTGCACCACGGCCAGCGTGCGGAAGAACAGGTCGATCGTGACCTGTCGCCCGCGCGCGCGCTCCAGCGTGTTGACGCTGAGGTAGCTGTCGTTCATCGCCAGCATCTTGCTGGGCGTGACCACGTAGACCTTGTTGCGCTCGATGGGCACGGCCTCCTCGGGCGCCGACACCGCCATGCCCGTGACCGCCTGCAGCACGCCGGCGAGGTTGCTGGCGTGCCTGGGCGAGAGGTGCAGCACCACGACGAAGGCCATGCCGCAGTCGGCGGGCATGGCCTTGAAGAAGGCCTGCAGCGCCGGGATGCCGCCGGCCGAGGCACCGATGCCCACCACCGGGAAGTCGAGCCGGCTGGGCTTGAGTTCGGCTTCGCCGGGGCCGGGCAGGGAGAGGTCGTTGCTCATGGAATGGTCTGCGCTCCGAGCCGCCCATTGTCCGCTCTCCGGCAGTCCCTGGGACGGGCCGAAGCGGGCGCGTGGATTGCCGCCTGCATGCCACCTTCACAACGGATGCGGCCATGGCCCGACGCGACATCGTGGTAGTCGGCGCCAGCGCCGGCGGGGTGAGGGCGCTGCGCGAGCTGGCCGCGGCACTGCCGGCGGACTTTCCCGCGGCGCTGTGCGTGGTGCTGCACGTGGGCCCATTCAAGAGCAGCCTGCCCGAGCTGCTGGAGGCGGTGGGGCCGCTGCCCGCGGCGCATGCGGTGACGGGCGAGCCGCTGCGGCCCGGGCGCATCCTGGTCGCGCCGCCCGACCACCACCTGCTGCTGCAGGACGGCGCCACGCTGCTCACGCGCGGCCCCAAGGAGCACCACACCCGCCCGGCGGTGGACCCGCTGTTCCGCTCCGCGGCGCTGGCCTTCGGGCCGCGCGTCATCGGCGTGCTGCTCACCGGCGGACTCGACGACGGTGCCGCCGGGCTGCAGGCCATCAAGGAATGCGGCGGCCTGGCCGTGGTGCAGGACCCGCGCGAGGCCGAGGACCCGGGCATGCCCGGCGCGGCGCTGCGCGCCGTAACCGTGGACCACTGCGTGCCGCTGGCGCAGGTCGCACCGCTGCTGGTGGGCCTGGTGCAGCAGGCGGTGCCCGGGGAAGCGCCCCAGGAGCCGCCGCCGCGCCTGGTGCACGAGCACCTGGCCGGCATGGGAGGCGAGAACGCCATGGAAGACCTGCAACAGGCGGCCGTGCCGTCCACGCTGGTGTGCCCGGATTGCAAGGGCACGCTCTGGGAGATCAGGGGCTCGCAGCCGCCGCGCTACCGCTGCCACACCGGCCACGCCTTCTCGCTGCGTTCGCTGGCCTCGGTGCAGCAATCGGCGGCGGAGGACGCGCTCTGGTCCGCGCTGCGCGCACTGCAGGAGAAGGAGCTGCTGCTGCGCAAGATCGCCGACCTCGACCGCAGCGCCGGCGACGAGGCGCATGCGCTGCAGGCGGAAGCCGAGGCCGAGCAGCTGCGCCGCCAGGCCGAGGTGCTGCGCCGACTGGTGGAAAGCGAGCGGGGCTGACGCGCGACAAGGCCGCGCCGGTGCGGTCCGGGCCCGCGCACGCGACTTGATCCGGCACAACCCCCCGGGATTTGCCGCATCAACAATGGGGTCATTCCCGTTGACAAGGAGATGCGCATGGATGCCCTGCAAACCCGCGTGCGGCCCGAGCGGCCGGCGGTGCCGCTGATCGACCCGATGACCGCGCTGGACCTCACGCACCGCGAGGTGCTGGTGCAGATCGGGCGGCTGCAGGAGCTGCTGGCGCGCATCGAGAACGACGGCGCCGATGCCCAGACGCGCGCGCTGGCCGCCGAGATCGAGGCCTTCTTCAGCGGCCATGCCCGCAAGCACCACGAGGACGAGGAGGAGCAGGTGTTCCCGCTGCTGCTGGCCCAGGGCGACGCGGAGCTGGTGCAGCAGGTCAAGCGGCTGCAGCAGGACCATGGCTGGCTCGAGGAGGACTGGCTGGAGCTGGGCCCGCAGCTCGCCGGCCTGGCCGCCGGCTACAGCGGCTACGACGTGGACCTGCTGCGCCACGGCGTGGCCGTGTTCGCCGACCTGTACCTGGAGCACATCTCGCTGGAGGAAGGCCTGGTGTTCCCGGCCGCGCGCAAGCTGCTGGGCGCGCGCCGCGCCGCTGCCGCGCCGGCCTGATCCCGCGCCCGGGCCGGCTGCGCCGGCCGTCGATGCGCCAAGGCGCCGATGCCACGCCGCCATGCCGGAAGCCGTCCGGCATGGCGGCGTTCTTCATGGGGCCGGCCGCCGCGCACGGCTGGTGCAATGTAACTTATGTCAACCCGTGCCCCGGGTTGTTCCCGGTCCGCGTCCGCCTGCTGTCGCACCTGCCGGGGAATGCCGCTTGCCAAGCCGGTTCGCCCTTGAAACCCAGGAAGAACCCACATGGCCAGCAAGAAGTCGCCCGCGGACAAGTCCGCCACCGAGCCCACCGCGCCGAAGAAGACGGCCAGCCCCAAGCAGTCGATGGCCGGCCCGGCAGGCGAGGCCAAGCCCGCCGCGCGGCCGAAGCGCAGCCTGCTCGAGCGCGCCGCCACCGCGCTGGGCAGCGGCACCAGCAGCGACAACGACGCGGTGCGCAACCTCGCCGCCGCCGACCGGCTCGAAGCCAAGTACGACGCCACCGAGGCCACCTCGGCCGCGCTGCCGCACAACCCCAACAAGGCCGCCGAGTACGTGCAGGGCGGCCAGGTGACGCCGGCGCCGGCGGGCGCGCACGTGCCGCTGGACAACCTCGACGTCACCGCCAGCACCATCACCGAGGACAACGCCTCGGCCAAGAACGGCTCCAAGGCCGAGCCCGGCGTCAACCTCAACATCCATCCGCTGCACCAGCACCGCGTGGACTCCAAGGGCCGCGTGATCACGACCAACCAGGGCGTGCCGGTGGCCGACAACCAGCACTCGCTGCGCCTGGGCGAGCGCGGCCCGACGCTGCTCGAAGACTTCATCCTGCGCGAGAAGATCTCCCACTTCGACCACGAGCGCATCCCGGAGCGCGTGGTGCACGCGCGCGGCTCGGGCGCGCACGGCTACTTCGAGTGCACCGAGGACATCACCTCGCTCACGCGCGCCGCGCCCTTCGCCAGCGTGGGCAAGAAGACGCCCGCGTTCGTGCGCTTTTCCACCGTGGCCGGCGAGCGCGGCAGCGCCGACGCGGTGCGCGACGTGCGCGGCTTCGCCGTGAAGCTCTACACCGACGAGGGCAACTGGGACATCGTGGGCAACAACATCCCGGTGTTCTTCATCCAGGACGCGATGAAGTTCCCGGACCTCGTGCATGCCGTGAAGCCCGAGCAGCACCACGCCATGCCGCAGGCTTCCAGCGCGCACGACACCTTCTGGGACTTCATCGGCCTTAGCCCCGAGTCGGCGCACATGGTGATGTGGCAGATGAGCGACCGCGCCATCCCGCGCAGCTACCGCACGATGCAGGGCTTCGGGGTGCACACCTTCCGCTTCATCAATGCCCAGGGCGCGGCCACGCTGGTGAAGTTCCACTGGACGCCGGTGCTGGGCACGCACTCGCTGGACTGGGACGAGGCCGTCAAGATCAACGGCGCCGACCCCGACTACCACCGCCGCGACCTGTGGGAAGCCATCGAGGGCGGCGCCTTCCCCGAGTACCTGCTGCAGATCCAGGCCTTCACCGAGGAGCAGGCCGCGGGCTGGAGCTTCGACGTGCTCGACTCGACCAAGATCGTGCCGGAGGAACTCGTGCCGCTGCGCACCGTGGGCCGCCTCGTGCTCGACCGCAACCCCGACTACTTCTTCGGCGAGACCGAGCAGGTCGCCTTCTGCACGCAGAACGTGGTGCCGGGCATCGACTTCACCAACGACCCGCTGCTGTCCGGGCGCAACTTCTCCTACCTGGACACGCAGATCACGCGCCTGGGCGGACCGAACCACCACCTGATCCCCATCAACGCCCCGGTGGCGCAGGTGCACAACAACCAGCGCGACGGCTTCCACCAGCACCAGATCTTCCGCGGCCGCGTCGCCTACGAGCCCAACTCGCTGGCCGCCGGCTGCCCGCACCAGGCCGGCGTGCCCGCGGGCTTCAGCACCTTCGCGGAACGGTTGCTCGGTCAACAGGCCACGGCCGAGCCCACCAAGCTGCGCGCCAAGCCGGAGAAGTTCGCCGACCACTACACGCAGGCGCGGCTGTTCTACGCCAGCCAGAGCCCGATCGAGCAGTACCACATCGCGCGCGCGCTGCGCTTCGAGCTCACGCGGGTGCAGACCCCGGCCGTGCGCAAGCGCATCGTGGCGATGCTGCGCAACATCGACGAGGCCCTGGCCACCAAGGTGGCGCAGGACCTGGGCATGACCGAGCTGCCGGAGCCGCTGCCCGCGGCGCGGCCGCCGCTGGAGTCGCCCGAAGTGGCCGTCTCGCCCGCGCTGTCGCTGCTGGCGCGGCCGGGAGACGGGCGCATCCTGGCGCGGCGCATCGCGCTGCTGGTGGGCGACGGCGTGGACGGCGCGGCGCTGGACGCGCTCTACCAGGCGCTGGTGCAGGCCGGCGCGGTGCCGCGCTACGTCGGCGCCAGGCTCGGCATGGTGCAAAGCAGCAGCGGCGAGGCGCTGCCGGTGGAGGTGACGATCGAGGCCGCGCCCAGCGTGCTCTTCGACGCCGTGGTGCTGCCCCCGGGCGCGGGTGCCGCGGCGACCATGGCCACCGACGGGTTGGCGGTGGAGTTCGTGCAGCAGCAGTACCGCCACTGCAAGCCGCTGCTGGTGCCCATCAATGCGGCGCTGCTGCTGGAGGCCGCCGGCGTGACCACGCTGCCCGAGGACGAGGGCGACCCGGGCCTGCTGTTCGTGCCGGACGAGCAGATCGGCGGCGCGGCCGACGAGTTCATCCGCCGCGTCGCGCTGCACCGCGCCTGGCAGCGGCAGACCGAGCCGCCGATGGTGTGAGGCGCGGCGTGCCGGGCCGGTGCGCCCGGCTTCAGATCGCCAGGTGGTCCGGCCCGACGCGCCCGCGCGCCGGGTAGCCCAGCCGCATCGCGTGATCGGGCTCGTCGGAGTGGCGCTCGGCGATCGCCACCAGGCGCTCGAAGCAGGCCAGGAAGGCGTCGCACACGTCCGGGTCGAAATGCCGGCCGCGGCGCGCGGCGATCACGCCGCGGGCCTTCTCGTAGGCCATGGCCGGCTTGTAGGCGCGCGTGGTGATCATGGCGTCGAACACGTCGGCAATGGCCATGAGCCGCGCCGGCAGCGGGATGTCGGGGCCGGCCAGCCCGTCCGGGTAGCCGGTGCCGTCCCACTTCTCGTGGTGCCAGCGCGCGACCTCCTTGGCCAGCGCCAGGAATTCCGCCGGGCAGCGCGCGCCGCGCTCGGCGCGCTCGATGGCCTTGGCGCCCAGCACGGCATGCGTCTTGATGACCTCCCACTCCTCGGGCGTGAGGCGCCCGGGCTTCTGCAGGATCGCGTCCGGGATGCCGACCTTACCGATGTCGTAGAGCGGCGCCGAGCGCACCATCAGGCTGACGTAGCGTGGCGTCAGCAACTCGCGGTAGGCCGGCTGGTGCGCCAGGCAGCGAGCGATCTCGGCCATGTAGCCCTGGATGCGCAGCAGGTGGTTGCCCGTCTTGGCGTCGCGGTTCTCCGCGACGTAGGCCAGCGCGCGGATGCTGGCGGCCTGGATCGCCTCGTCCTCGGCCATGCGCTGCGCCACCTCGGCTTCCATCCAGGCCTCGTGGTGGTCCAGCACGTTGCGCGCCTTCAGCAGCGCCTGCTGCGCGCGCATGCGCGCCTGCACCACGGGCACGGACAGCGGCCGCACCAGGCAGTCGGCCACGCCGGCTTCGAAGGCCTGCGCCTCCTGCTCGTGGTCGTCCACGATGAACACCACCGGGATGTCGGCCGTGGCCACGTCGGCGCGCAGCCGCGACAGCACCTCGTAGGCGACGCGCCCGGGCATGCGCGTGTCGATGAGCAGCAGGTCGGGCCGCGGCTGCAGCGCGGCGATGCGCAGCGCCGACGCGCCGACGTTGGTCGCCACTACCTGGTAGTGCGGCATCAGCATGTCGCCCAGGCGTGCCAGGCTCTCCGGCACGTCATCAACGATCAGGATGGTGAAGGGACCGGAACTGGGGCTGAGACTGGGACTGGAGCCGGACACGGCGCTGCTTCCTCTGGTCGGATTCGAGGTGCCCACGAGCTCAAGGCGTGAGCCACCGCGCGCCCTCCATGGGACACGCTTGCCGCGCAGGCTAGCAAAGCGCGGAGAAGGATTGTGTCGTCAGCGTGTCCGGGCGAATGTGCGCTGGCGTGCTTTGCCCCTTCACACGGCAGTGACGGATCCCGCGTTGCATGCAAGCCGGGGCATGCTGGTGCTGCCGCCCGGACTGATGCCGAGCCCGCGCCGCTTGCTCAAAACTTGCGCACCTCGATGCGGTGCTTGAGCAACGCGTAGCCGAGCTGGCGCGGCGTCACGCGCAGCAGCCGCGCGGCCTTGGCCTGCACCCAGCCGCACTGCTCCATGGCCCAGATCAGCCGCTCGCGCTCGCCCTGCGGCGGCGCGCTGCCGTTGCTGCCGTTGCTGCCGTTGCTGCCGTTGCTGCCGTTGCTGCCGTTGCTGCCGTTGCTGCCATTGCTGCCATTGCTGCCGGCGCCGGCGGCGCCGCGCTCGGCCGGCGGGCGCACGTGCACGGTCGGGCCGATGGTGATGACGTCGCTGCCGTCCCCGGCCTCCAGCGCCTCGGGCACGGCGGGCGCTTCCGGCACGTGCGGCGCAGGGGTCCAGCCGCCGGGGCGTCCCGGCACGGGCCGGATCGGGATGGCGCCGACGCCCTCGCCGCGCGGCGTGGCCGGCGCCACGGCGTCGGCCTTGTCGATGAAGTGCAGCGTCTGCGTCAGGCAGCGGTTCTGGCGGCAGGGAAAGGCCAGGTCGCGGATGACCTCGCCCTGCACCATGGTCGCGGTGCGCTCCACGCAGTTCTCCAGCTCGCGCACGTTGCCCGGCCAGTAGCAGCTGGCCAGCACCTCCATGGCTTCGGGCGTGATGCGCAGCTTGCGGCGGTTGTCCTTGTTGAAGCGCTCCAGGAAGTGCTCGACCAGCGCCGGGATGTCGGCGCGGCGCTCGCGCAGCGGCGGCAGGAAGATGGAGACGACGTTGATGCGGTAGTACAGGTCGGCGCGATACTCGCCGCGCTGCACCATCTTCTCCAGGTCGCGGTTGGTGGCGCAGATCAGCCGCACGTCCACCTTCACCGGGCGGCTGCCGCCCACGCGCTCGAACTCGCGCTCCTGCAGCACGCGCAGCAGCTTGGCCTGGAACGCCGGCGAGACGTCGCCGATCTCGTCGAGGAACAGCGTGCCGCCATGCGCCAGCTCGAAGCGGCCCTTGCGCTCGCCCGCCGCACCGGTGAAGGCGCCCTTCTCGTGGCCGAAGAGCTCGCTCTCCAGCAGCGACTCCGTCAGCGCCGCGCAGTTGACCTTGATGAACGGCGCATCCTTGCGCGGCGACAGGAAATGGATGGCACGCGCAATGGCCTCCTTGCCCGTGCCGCTCTCGCCGCGCAGCAGCACCGTCGCGCGCGAGGGCGCCGCCTGCTGCACCTCCAGGAACACCTGCTGCATCGGGGCGGAGTCGCCCACCACGTTGTCCAGCGCGAAGCGCGGACGCTGCGGCGGCCGCTGCAGCGCCTTCTGCAGGCGCATCGCCTCCTGCTGCAGCCGCCGGTGCTCCTCACGCACGGTCTCGTGCAGCATCATGGCCTGCGCCAGCAGCGCGGCCACCATGGTCAGCAGCCGCTGGTCCTCGGTCAGCCGCGCGCCGCCGGCCACCTCGCGCTGCGCCGCCAGCACGCCCGTGACGGCACCGTCGTGCTTGAGCGGCACCACCAGGAAGGCCAGCATGCGCTCATCGTCGGCCAGCGGGCCGAAGGCGCCGGTGCGGTCCACGAACTCCGCGGCCTGCCCGATGTCGGGCACCACCACCGGCAAGCCCGTGGCATAGACGCGGCCCACCACGCCTTCTCCCACCGCCCAGCGCCCGCGCAGCGCCTGCTCGCGCGTCAGGCCCACGTGGCTGTGCACCTGCAACGAGGCGCCGTCCTCGCCCGCCGTGACGATCATCGCCTTGGGCAGGTCCAGGTGCGCGGTCAACACGTTGAGCGCATCGCGGAAACTGCGCCGGATGTCCAGCGACGTGCCGAGAATCCGACAGATCTCATAGATGGTCACCAGCTCCAGGTGGGAGCGCTGTTCATGGGGAGAGCGACTGAACATGGTGGGCTCCTTGCGTCGATTCGGAGCACCGGCAAAGCCGGCTGCAACGCTCCGGTGCATGGCTGCTTCAGGTTCGGGCATGGATGGCAGGGAAGCGGACATGACGCAGGTCAACGCGCATAAAGCACGCCACCGCGGGTAAGTCCCTGTGACGTTTCGCACGGTTTTTGATCCATCGCAAATGCACCGTGGATGGGCAAGAAACCCTCACCACCAAAGGAAAAAGGCCGCCCGGCGGCACTTGCGCCACCGGGCGGCGGTTCCTGGAAAGACAGGAAATCGAAGCAGGTTCGGGGGGCGGGCTCAGGCCGCGCAGCGCGCCAGCAGCTTCTCCAGCTCGGCCACGTGCTCGGCTTCCTCCTGGGTGAACTCCTGCGCCAGCCGCCGCACCTCGGGATCGGCCGTGGTGGCGGCGATGGCGCCGTAGTAGGCAAGGCCGCGGCGCTCGCTGGCCAGGGCCAGCTCCAGCGCCTCGCGCGCGCCCATGAGCGCGTCCACGCCGGCCCAGTCCGCGGTCTCGGGCGAGGTGCCTTCGGGCCAGACGTAGTCCTCGGCCGCCAGCGGCGGCACGTCGCGGAAGCCCGCCCGCGCATTGGCCTGCGCCAGGTGCTGGCGCGAGTAGCGCGCCATCTTCGCGAAGAAGGCCTTGAGCTCGGCGTTGCCCTCGGTGCCCATGGCCGCGGTCAACTCCTCGTAGCGCCGCGCCGCCTCGCGTTCGAGCTGCACGGCATGGGCCAGGAACCTTTCAACTTCGTTCATGGATGTTTTCTCAACCAAACTTGAACAGGATGCCGTGGCCGCCGCGCGGGTACTCCCACGCGACGTTGGCATGCTCGGTGCAGATCACGCGGCAGCTGCCGCACTCCAGGCAGCCGTCGGTGATGAGCGTCACCGCG
>NZ_VIDQ01000085.1 GCF_009760915.1 Azohydromonas aeria | reverse complement strand
CAGCCGCCGCCGCCTGACGACTTGCCTGCCTGCTTCCATCCTTGTCGCTCCTCATGCGTTACCGATGAGGGCATTGTTCGGATGGCAAGGCCGCGGTGAAGGACGCCGCAGGGCGACCGCTTACCCTTGGATGACTGTGATTGTGCCGGAGGCCGCCATGAAGTGATCTTGCCAGAAGAGCCGTAATGCCAGCGCAATTCCAGGCCTGACTTGGCAACCAGTGAGGTGGAGCAAGGAGGCTGGGCCAAGGTCCAACAAGTACGGCGTGAGGAACAGACCTGTCCTTGTCAGGCGGACTCCGTATCGATGTAGGAATTTCTCCGACACCACCTTGTGCAAAGCTGGACTCAAGCCATGGAAGTGGCCCGATTTGCTGCCGCTGTTCCGGCTCTTAAAGTGCAGCCCATGCCTTGAACCCGCCGATGCATGAAGCGGCCGACCCATGAATACCGAACAGATCATTGCCGAGATCCGCGAAGCCAACCTGTCGTACCTGATGCTGGCGCAAAGCCTCATCCGCAGCGACCGCGAGCAGGCGCTCTACCGGCTGGGCGTCTCGGAAGAAGCCGTGGACCTGATCGCCTCGCTGTCGCCGGCGCAGATGCTCAGGATCGCCTCGGGCAGCACGCTGCTGTGCCGCTTCCGCGTCGAAGACGACCTGGTGTGGCAGCTGCTGTCCAACCATGGCCGCAGCGCCGCCAACGACGGCGTCAGCCGCCTGCATGCTTCCATCCTGATGGCCGGGCGTCATCAAGAAGCCGCGTGAGTTTCAAACCGACCCTTTCGCTGACGTATCACTGAACCATGGCCAAGAACAAAAGCATCCTGTCCGAAGCGCGCCAGATCGAGCGCGCCGTCACGCTCATCGGCCTGGGTGCGCGCATGCAGGTCCTGGAGCGCGAAACCGACCTGAGCTACGAGCGGCTGCTGCGGCTGTACAAGGAAGTCTCGGGCCAGAGCCCGAGCAAGGGGCAGCTGCCGTTCTCGACGGACTGGTTCATGACCTGGCAGCCCAACATCCACGCCAGCCTGTTCCTCAACATCCACGAGTACCTCAACAAGAGCGCAGCCCTTGACGAGGGCGACCTCATCATCAAGGCCTACCAGCTCTACCTGGAGCACACCACGACCCAGGCCCTGGAGCCGCTGCTGTCCATCACGCGCGCCTGGCGCCTGGTGAAGTTTCTCGACACCGGCATGCTGACCATGACCCGGTGCAGCGGCTGCGGCGGCCACTTCGTGACGCACCCGCATGAGATCGCCAAACACTACGTGTGCGGGCTGTGCAACCCGCCGGCGCGTGCGGGCAAGGGCAAGAGCGCCGGCGGTCTGACGATGCAGTAAGGGCATCCTTTTGCTGCGGCAGAAGCAAGGGGCGCAGGTTTCCGCAACTGTTGGCGCCATGACGGAATTGAGTCCTATCCGACAACTTGCCGACGAGGCGTTGAGCCAGACGACGCATCACAAGTTGTTGGCAAAGGTCATTTCGCCGTCCGCGGTGGTGCAGTACCCAGTCGGCACGGCAGCTCATTCCGGCCGACGGTCAATGCTCCTGCAGCTTCCCATCCAGCCGGCGCAGGAAATCAGGCACGTCGATGGGCTTGGTCCAAAAGTCGATGAAGCCGGTTTCTAGGGCCGCTCGGATGGTGCTCGGCATCGCGTCGGCCGAAAGCGCAATGCAACGCAGGTGTGCGGTGGACGCATCGCCCTGGAGCAGTGCCAGCACCTCGTAACCCTTCATGTCCGGCAGGTTCATGTCGATGAGCACGAGGTCGGGCTGGAGTTCGCGGGCCAGCTGTACGCCGCTGCGGCCGTCTGCGGCTTCATGAAGCCGGTATTGAGGGCGTGCCAGCAGTACCTGGCGCACCAGCAGCGCGTTGACGGGCTCGTCCTCGATGTAGAGCAGTGAGAAGCTGCCGTCGCTGCCGTCCGACGTGGCCACAGGCGCCGGCGCGGCACTGTCCGACATCGGAAACCCGGGCTCCGCAGCGGCGTGGGCAGAACGCAATTCCAGCGTGAACACGCTGCCGCCGCCTTCGCGCTGTGCCACATGCAGGTCGCCTTGCATCAGCTGCGTCAACCCCTTGGAGATCACCAGGCCCAGGCCGGTGCCTTCGATCTCGGTGCGCTCGGCGCCCAGGCGGTCAAAGGCCTGGAACAGGCGGGCCAGCTGTTGCGTGCTCAGCCCCTTGCCGGTGTCGGCCACGTCGATCCGGATGCGATCGGCGTCGGTGCGCACCGACACCTCCACCCAGCCACCTCGGCGGTTGTACTTCACGGCGTTGGACAGCAGGTTCAGCAGCACCTGGCGCAACCGCTTCTCGTCGGCCAGCACCACGGGCATGTCCGAGTGCATGCCGTTGCGCAGCTTCACGCCGGCGGCCGCCGCCTGGGGCTCCAGGCTCTCCAGGCACTGCTGCACCACCGGAGCAATGGCCACGGGAGCCAGGTTCAGCTGCACGTTGCCGGCCTCGATGCCGGTGAGGTACAGGATCTCGTTGATCATGTCCAGCAGGTGGCGTCCCGCGCCGCGGATCCTGTGCAGCCGCTCAGCCTGGACGCCCTGCAGCGGCGCGTCGGCGTCGAGCTCCATGAGCTGCGCGAAGCCCAGGATGGCATTGAGCGGCGTGCGCAGCTCGTGGCTCACCCGGGCTAGGAACTCGCTCTTGGCCTGGCTGGCATGCTCGGCGGCCTGGCGTGCGACCCGGTCCTGCTCGCTGCGCCGGCGCTGGGTCACGTCGCGGAAGTAAACGGTGACCCCGCTGTCGGACGGGTAGGCTGACACCTCCAGCGCCTTGTCCAGTGGAACGAACACCTCCTCGAAGTGCACGGCGCCGCGCGAGGCCACGCAATGCTCGAGCTCCTGCTGGAAGCGCGTGCCCGAGGCGCCGGGAAACTCCTGCCACAGCGGCCGGCCCAGCAGCTCCTCGCGAGGGCGCCCGAGCTCGAGCTGCGCTTGGCGGTTGAGGAACGTGAAGCACCACTGCTCGTCGAGCGTGAAGATGGCGTCCGTGATGCTTTCCATCGTCGTGGCCAGTTGCAGCGCCATCGCCTGCGCCGCCTGCTGCAGCAGCTTGGTGTCGTCGATGTCGGTGGTCGAGCCGTACCACTTCAGCTGGCCAGCCAGGTCTGCCAGCAGCACGGTTCGGGCCAGGTGCCAGCGGTACACGCCGTCGGCGCGGCGCAGTCGGAACTCGCTTTGCCCCGCCTCGCGGCGGGCGCGGGCCTCGGCCCAGGTCCGGATCACGCGCGGGCGATCGTCCGGGTGCACGAGATCGAGCCAGCCTTCGCGCATCAGCGCCTCGATCGGGACGCCGGCGTAGCGCGCCAAGGCCGGGTTGAGGTAGTCGACGCTGCCGTCCAGCAGCGCCGTCCAGACGATCAGCGGCATGGCCTCGGCCAGCAGCCGCCATGTCTCCATGCGGGCGTGCTGCTGCGTGACGTCGCGAATGTAGATCGCCAGGCCGCTGTCAGCGCAATGGACGGAGGCCTCGTGCCAGCGGCGCTGCGGCGCGTGGAAGTAGCCCAGGTGCGTGGAGTGGCCGCTGTCCAGGCTTTCCTGGGCCGCCTGGTGCAGCGGCGAGTCGGCCAGGGACGCGACAGCCTCCCACAGCGGCTGCCCCAGCACCGCGCCGCGATCGCACGACAGCAGCCGTTCGGCCGCGACATTGAAATACAGCACACGGCTGTCCGGGGCCAGCAGGCAGAAGGCATCGCCCATGCCCTCCAGCGCCGCTTGCAGCCGGCGGCTCAAGGCGTGGTCACGCTCCACCGCCAGCACCTGGTCGGTGACGTCCTGGAACGCGCCCTGCACCCGCGTGATCTGCCCGTCGGCATCACGGACAGCCTCGCCCATGGAGCGGCTCCACAACGTGCGGCCGCTGGTGCTGGTGATCTGCAGCACCAGGTCGTAGGGCGTTCCCGAGCGGCAGCAGTCCGAGAAGGCGTTCATCAACGCTTCGCGCTCCAACGGCGCGAGCAGCCGCAGTACCTTGTCGATCGATGCTTCCTCGTGTGCGTCGATGCCCAGGATGCGGTAGACCTCCTCGCCCCAGTGCAGCCTCCTGGTCGCGACGTCGAAGTGCCAGTCTCCGAGGTGTCCCAGCCGGCAGGCCAGACGCAGCCGCTCGTGCAGGTGCCGCTGCTGCAGCATCTGCTGGCGCATCGCGTCCACGGCCTCGTGCTCGGCCGTGACGTCGTGCATCGTGCCGACGACCCGGTCGCCCAGGCTGCCGGGGTAGCTGACACGACGGCCGCGCTCGTGCACGTGCCGCACGCTGCCGTCCGGGCGCACGACACGGTGCACGGTGTCCACGAGCCCGTCGCCGGCGTCGAGGTGGGCCAGGTCGTGCGACAAGGCCGGCCGGTCTTCCGGGTGGAGCTGGCTCGCGAAGTTGGCCAGAGTCGGCACGAAGGTCTGTGGCTCGTGGCCCAGGATGCGGAACACCTCGTCCGACCAGTGCACCCGGCGCGCGTCGATGTCGAACTCCCAGCGGCCCACGTGCCCCAGAGTCTCGATCTCCGCCAGTTGCTGCTGCGTCTGCTGCAGCCGCTGGCCGTCCCGCCTGCCACGCAACAGGGCCACGGCCTGCTGCGCCTGCAGGGCCAGCAGCCGGGCTGCGTCGGGCGGCATTGAGCGAGGCACCGAGTCCAGTATCGCCAGGCTGCCCACCGCGGCACCGTCAGCCAGTACCAGCGGCATGGCGGCATAGAACACCACTTGCGCGGCGCCAGTCACCCAGGGGCTGTCGCGAAAGCGCTCGTCGCGCCGGGTGTCCTGGACTATGAACAAGCCTGGCGACCCGATGGCGTAGGCACACATGCTTTGCTCGCGGGCCACCTCGGCCAGGGGCGTACCGAACACGGCTATAGGCTGCACGCGCTGCTCGTCGACCATGCACAGGGCCGCGGCTGGCATGCCGCACAGCCGCGCCGTGGCTTCCACCAGGGCCTCGTACTCGGCCTTGCAGGGCATGTCGAGGATCGACAGCTCGTGCAGGCAACGCAACCGGCGCAGTTCGCTGTTCATGGACACCTGCTCGCTCAGGTCCGCGCCCCGGGTTCGGGCTGCAGCCGCCTGCGATCAGCGCACGGACGGCCACTCGGGGCAAGAGGCGGACCGCTCACCACTGCGGAAACTTTGGGAAGCCTTGCTTTTCCCTGCCTTGCGCGCAGGGTTTCTCACCAGCGCTGCCGAGGCCGGCGCCGGTGTGCTCAAACCCGTGGAAGTCAAACGCCACCGTAGCCTCGACACCGTGAGCGGCTAGGTGTGCAGCGTCGAGCTTTTCAAAGACCACGCCGGGCGCGGGCTGCTGTAGCAAGCAACCACGACCGTGAAGCGCTACTGCAGCTTGGCCGCCGTCTGACTCCCGGTGGTGGATGTGACGTAGCCAAGCGCGCGAAAAAAAGCCCCGGCTGGGGCTCAATCAAGTTGGCAGGTAGAAGTTGCGGCCGGATGACAGGCCAGCCGCGCCGGCATTCTGCTCACGACTGCGGCTGCAATCCGCCCGCTGCAACGCGGCCTTACGTTTGATGCACGTGCCAGCTGCCGAGGCCGAGAAGCGCCCCTCATCGCCGGACAACCTGCGGGACCGCCTGTGCCCCATCCAGCGGTCGCAGCGGCGATGATCCTGGCGCAGTACAGCGAGATGCGTTCCATGAGCAGCTTCTTTCCTCCTGTCCTCCGCGCAGACCAACCCGGCCGCTACGGCTACGGCCCGAACATGCCGCGGGGCAGCATCGACGTGGTGCGGCTCACCAGCGGTGGCTTCACTGTGGCGCGCGTGATTCACGGCGTGATGTGGTTTCCCCTCGACGAGCGGGACAACCCGAAGTGGTTGACCTGGGACAGCGCCATCAAGGCGGCAGCGTGGGTGTACACGGTGAAGCCCGTGTACGACTGGCCGCATTGGGGGACAGCGCCGGCCGGAGTAAGGCCGGGTCAATGCCAGTAGCGCCCCCTTGAAACGCCTGGGTACCATCCTTGTGCGCCGCAACATGAACCCGGCGAGCAAGGATCGCCCGGGATGCTTCTGCGCGAAACGCCTCTGGACAGAGCAGGTCGGCACGTCATCGAGGCCGAACGCCGGTTGAAGGCGCAGGCAAGCTGGATTGAGGAGCTGGGCCGCCTGGGCTACTACACCGCAGAAGAAGAAGCCATGCTGGACCGGATGCGAGGAGAGCTGTTGCGCGCCCGTGCGGAGCTGGCGCAGCTGCTGGGACAGGCCGCAGGCTGAGCCCGCCAGGCTGGAATCGGGGCCCGTACCCGCGCCGCAGCGACAGCGCAGTGCAGCAGCAGGAGCCCGAACAACGGACCCGAACGAATCGGCGTTGGTGGTTGCACATCGCCGTGTGGTTGAAGTAGAGGCGCTGGCGAAGGTACAGGCTGACTGGGTTGCCGATCTGGCCCGCAAGAGACAGGTTGTCGGGAGTCGGTGTGCCGGCTGTCAAACGGGACTCAGCAGGCGTGCAAGTTCCTCTGGTTCGACTGGCTTGGTGATGAACGAGTGCAAGCCTGCGGCGGCAGCCGCTTGGCGGTCTGCCTGCTGTCCATGTCCCGTCACGGCGATGAGCCGTACACCGCCCAGTTTCGGCAACTCCCGAATGCGGCGTGCCAGCTCGTAGCCGTCCATTCCAGGAAGACCGATGTCGAGCAAAACAACGTTAGGTCGAAAAGCCGCTGCCGTGCGCAGCGCCATCGGCCCGTCTTGCGCCACCTCCACATCATGCCCCGACATGCGCAGCAGCAACGCCAGGCTCTCGGCGGCATCACGGTGATCATCGACAACGAGCACGCGCCGCGGGCTTGGAACGACGGTTTGCGCAGTCGCTGAGGCTTCTGCGGCTGCTTGCTTCTGAACCGGCAAGGTCACGGTAATGGTCGTTCCCTTACCGAGCCCGGCGCTTCCCGCACTGACGCTGCCGCCGTGGAGCTCGACGATGTTCTTCACCAGTGCCAGACCGACGCCCAATCCCCCTTCGGAGCGGTCAAGGGCGCGCACGCCTTGCACAAAAGGTTTGAACGCCCGCTGCAGCAGGGATTCGCTCATGCCCATGCCGTTATCGCTCACCTGCATCGTGGCGACTTCCCCGTCTTGCCTGACGCTGACGTCAACGCACCCTGGTGCCGGCGTGTACTTGGCGGCATTGGCCAGCAGGTTTGCCACGACCTGCGTCAGCCGCGTGGTGTCGCCCATGATCTGGATCGGCACCGGCGCCAGTTGAACAGACAGCGAGTGCCCGCGCTGCCTGACCATGGCACCGGCGGACTCGACCGCCATGCGCACCAGCGTGTTGAGCTCCAGCGCCACGGGCTCCAGCCGGAGCTTGCCGCTGGTAATGCGGCTGACGTCGAGCAGGTCGTCCACCAGGCGGGTCATGTGTCCGATCTGTCGACCCAGCAGGTCCAGGCACCAGCGGGCCTGCGGCTCGTCGTTGGTGAATCGGTCCAGTATGGCCACCGCGTTGCGAATGGGCGCCAGGGGATTGCGCAACTCGTGCGAGAGGACCGCGATGAATTCGCTCAGCCGCCGTCCTTCCATCTCCAGCGTCTCGGCGCGGCGGCGCTCGGTCAGATCCCGGACGATACGGATGAAGCCGCGCGGCGTCGCACCGTCGCCGTCCAGCCGTGTCGTCGTGACCTCGGCCCAGAATCTGGTGCCATCGGCGCGCTGGCGCCAGCCCTCGACCAGCAGATGCCCAGCGCTCTGGGCCGAAGACAGCTCGGCCTTGGGCTTGCCGGCCAAGCGGTCTTCCTCCGGGTAGAACATGGAGACATCCTGCTCTAGAACCTGGCTGCTGTCGTAGCCCAGCAGGCGCTGGCCGCCCTCGTTCCATGCCTTGATCCGGCCCTGGGCATCGAGCAGGAACATGGCATGGTCCCTGACGCCCTCGACCAGCAGGCGCAAGCTCTCCTCGCGCTCGCGCAACTGCTCTTCGTGGCGGCGCCGCTCCGTCAGGTCCCGAGTGACTTTCGAGAAGCCCAGCAGCTGGCCGTGCTCGTCCTTGATGGCGGTGATGACGACGTTGGCCCAGAAGCGGGTGCCGTCCTTGCGCAAGCGCCAGCCTTCGTCCTCAAACCTTCCCTGCTCAGCGGCGTGCGCCAGCTCTTCCTGCGGCCAGCCACGCGCCACGTCCGGCGGCTCATAGAACACTGAGAAATGCTTGCCAATCGCTTCCTGGGCGGTGTAGCCCTTGATGCGCTGCGCACCGCGATTCCAGCTAGTGATGACGCCGTGGCAGTCCAGCGAGAAGATGGCGTAATCCTGAACCGTCTCCACCAGCAGTCGCAGGTTGCGCTCGCTCTGCACCAGGCGCTGCTCGCTCTCGCGCTTTTCCGTCATGTCGCGAGTGACCTTGGAAAAGCCCAGCACCTCGCCATTAGGCCCCAGCAGCGGGGAAATGAGCACGTGGGCCCAGAAGCGGCTGCCGTCCTTGCGCAGCCGCCAGCCCTCGTCCCGCCACTGCCCTTGCTGCACGGCGGTGCGAAGCCCGTGTGCGGGCAATTGACGATCGAGCGCCTCCTGCGGGTAGAAGACGGAAAAATGCCGGCCGATGATCTCTTCGGCGCGGTAGCCCTTGATGCGCTGGGCGCCGACGTTCCAGGAAGCGACTATGCCTTCGGGAGTCAGCAGGAAGATGGCGTAGTCGTGGACGCTGTCCATGAAGCGCTGGAACAGCTCGTCTTGCTCGTCGCCGAGCAGCTCGCGCATGGTCGGCGCCACCAGGGCGGGTTGCGTCACGCCGAGGCGGCGGATCGAAATCGTTTCTTTAGGCTTGGCCATTGCAGTGATGGTATGACCACGATCGATGCATGAGCGGTTCCCCACATCCCAGACCTACACCGATACAGAGGCTTTGCGCTGGCGGACCTGGATGCTAGAAATTGCCAAGGTCTCTAATTTGTATAGTTTGATAACTCCTCTTGCTGGCGGTCGCGGCGCGGTGGCCTTTCCGACTGCGCAGGCCGACGCCGGCGTGAAGGTAGCCACTATCCGCCGGCGCGCCGCGCCCATCCACTTCCGCCACGCCTCGGCGCAGGCCGAGTCGCCCATGCGCTCGATGCTGATGACGGCCGCGCTCAAGGGCATCCGCTGCCAGCTCGGCGTAGCGCCCGCGCGCAAGGCGCTGGCCACGTCGCTGCGCCTGGTGGAGATGCTGCGGCTGTCCACGGCCCACGCTGCAGGGCCGACGCGACCGCGCGCTGCAGGTGGAGGACTTGGAGGTGTTGCCGCAGGGCCTGAAGGCCACGATCCTGCGTTCCAAGACCGACTAGGATGGCGCCGGCCAAGCCATCGCATCGCGCGCGGCGAGGTGTACTGTCCCGTCGCAGCGGTGCGGGCTTGGCTGCAGGCCGCAGCCATCACCATGGGGCCGGCGCTGCGCCGCGTGCGCAAGAGAGGCTGTGTAGGCCAGTAAGCGCTGTCGGACCGGGCAGTGACCGACATCGTCAAGGACTACGCCGAGCGCACCGGCTTCAGGGCCTAGAACTTCTCGGGCCACTTGCTGCACGCGGGGGTCCTGACCAGCGCGGCCGAGGCCGGCGCCGGGGTGCTCAAGCTCGTGGAGGTCAGCCGCCACCGCAGCTTCGACACCGTGCGCGGCTACGTGCGCAGCGCCGAGCTCTTCAAGGACCACGCCGGTGCAGGGCTGCCGTGAATGCAGAATCAACCGTGCGTCGGGCATCGCTATCAGCAACGCTGTCGCTGCCTGACTCCCGGCGCTGGAGCTGCTGGCCGACGATGATCCCGGCGCACGCCATCCCAGCAGGGCACGCCGCATGACCATCCACCTTCCCGAACGGCCTGGCCGCTACGCCTTTGGCCCGAACCTGCCCGTCGGCGATATCGACGCGCATGTCGCTCGACGGCGGCACCCGGCTTCACCGTGACGCGCGTGATCGACGGTGTGAGGTGGCTTCCTCTTGACGAGCGGGACAACCCGACGTGGTTGACCTGGAACAGCGCCATGGGGCGGCAGCGTGGGTGCCCACGGTGAAGCCCGCTCAGGATTGGCCCCATTGGGGCGCGGTGCTGGTCTGAGCCGGCCGGGCTACGTTGCAGCCGCGCGGCCGCGTATGTCGGCCAGCTTGCTGTTCACCAGCTTGAGCCTGACGAGCAGGGTCTCCGTGCGATTGACCAGATCGGCAACAGCAACCCCATGTTGGCGCTGCTCCTCAATCGCCCGCCCGAGCACCAGCAGGCGTGTCTCCAGCAGATCACGCATGGCGCGCAAACGGATCAGTTCATCGTGGCGGTCCATGCAGCCAGCGCGGCAAGTCCTGCACCTGCCGGCTTCAGGGCGTACCCACAGCTCCCCGGGCGGGCACTGGTGGCCTGCACAGGCCGCCATGAGGCCCAGGACGTATTCACGGCATCCCGGAGAACACATTGGCCATGGTGATGCCTGCAGGCCCGAGGCGAGCCTGTCCCGCACCCACAGACGGCAAGGTAGCTGCACCACCAGATTGGCGCCGGTGAACTGCATTTTTTTTGAGCAGTGACGCTAATTCCCCATGCGACAAGGACTTAGGTCTGCGCCGAGCTGGTTGTCCCTCAAGTTGTCCACCGTTTCCGTGGATGGCTGCCGCTGCGCCTGGGAGATACCGCGCGCTACGGCTGGCGCTGCGCTGCCTCTGAAGCCTCCAGGCGGGTCAAGTCCTCCTGCAGGAAGCGCAGCGTTCCTTCAAAGACATCGAGCACGGCCTTGGGCTGCGTGATGTCATGGCCCCAACGGGCGGCATCCGAGACTCGGGTGGCCTGTTCTTTCACCCGCGCTTCTGCTTCTGCCACGCGCCGGCGCGCCACTGCCAGTAGCGATTCCTTCGATTCCATCGTTTTTTTCCCCTGAGCGCATGCTGCCGGTAAGCTGTTTCACGGTGATGTGTCCGTGAAACAAGTGCGCTCCTCCGAGCCCTTGCCACCCTCCGATGGGTTGCCCTGAGGCTGCAATCGCCTCCTGGTGGCCTGTCGCGGCCTCGATGGTGTCGCGCGGTCATCCGGCGATGCCAGGGCGTCCTGGCCGCCCTGGCGGGCCAGCAGCGCCGGCTCAGTTCTCGTCCTGGTCCAGCAGCAACCCATCCAGCTCTGCGCGAGCCTGCCGGATGGCGTTGCACATGCCTTGCAGCGCATCCCACTCGCTCGCCGTGTCGTATCCCATGCGGGTCATCTCGGCTATCCAGTCGAATTGCGCGACCAACCGGCGCTCTGCCTCAATGACGCGCCGTGCCGCCCGGTCCTTGGGCGTCTCGTCCAGCTCCATCGGGCGCTCCCTGTTCGCCAGCTTCCTCAGCCGGTGCGGGGCGATGCTACCCAGGTGCTTCGCAGAGGCTGACGCTCAGAATCAAGCCGGCACGGGGCCACGTCAACCAGGCCAGGTTGCCTCGCGCTTCGAGCGGGAACCACGTCTCGCCATCTACAGTGTGCGTCACGGTGAAGCCGGTGCCGCCGTCGATCTGCTGCACGTCGATGTGGCCACGGGCAGGTTCGGGCCGTAGCCGCAGCGGCCAGGCCGGTTGGGGAGGCAGATAGTCATGGGCTGGCCTCGCTGGAATGGGCTGTGCCGGGATCGTCGCTGCCAGGGCCGCGAGATGAGGCGCGTCCTGGCATCGGTGACTGTGCATCAAACGTAAGCTTACGTTGCCATTGGCGGCTGCAGCCGCAATCGCTGCGCAGAATGCCGACGCGGCTGGTTTCCTCGCCGGCCGCAGCTTCTACGTCCCAAATCTGATTAAGCCCCCGTGCCGGGGCTTTTTTTGCGCGTTCGGCCTTGTGGACGTCAGCACCGGGAGTCAGGCGGTCTGCGTCATAGCTGGAGCAGGTCATCGTCAGCGTCAAGTTCGTGCTCCCAGAAGGCGCGGCCGTGCTCGGGCTGGCCCACCACGGGCGAGAGGCGCGGATGCCGGCAGGTCCAGCACGGGTACAGCTCGGCCTGGCAGGCGAAGTAGTTGGAAGTCATGGCAGGGCTGCACCACGCCGGCGCCGGCTCCAGTACCTGCGCACCACCTCGGCGCAGATTCGCGCGCCTGGGGTTGTCTATCGCGTCCGCTGCCGCGGCCTGCAGTGTGCTCACGCCCGCGCAGCGCAACGGCCCGAGCGGGCTCCTGCACACCCTCCCGGCGGACATGGCCGTAGCAACCTGCGCTGGGGCGCCTACATGCTGGCCACGGTGAAGCACGAGTGCGCGGCCACGCGGCAATTCAGGAAAGGCGCGGGACGCGCCTACGGCCCCGCGGAGACGGTGTCCGACGAAGCAGGGAACTCGGTACGCAATACCTACTACGGGCACGGCCTTGGCCAGCTCACGTGGCGCGAGAACTACCTCGCGATGGGGATGCGGCTCGGCATCAGCCGGGTCCTTGAAATCTACCCCGAGCGGGCGCTCGATTTTGGCATCGCGTACCGCGTCATGTCCGAGGGGATGCAAAACGGCGTGTTCACGGGCCGTTCGCTCGCTCGCTACATCGACGACGAGGGCTACCGACAACCTGAACGCGCGCCGCATCATCAACGGACAGGACCGGGCGGCGTTGATCGCGGGCTACGTGAGCCGGTTTGAATCGACGCTTCTGGCGTACAGCTGATGACGAACGAGCGCAGCGCCACGTCTCCCGCGTGGCGGCCCATGCGTGTCGTTGACGACGCTGAAGCGCTCAGTGTCCACCAGCACACCCAGCCTGTCGGGGCCTGCCCGACGCGCCTGCAACTGCAGGCTGAGCCGACCGAGCAACAGCATGCGGCTGGGCAGCTTGGTCAGCGCATCGATGCGGGCCCGGCAGGCCAGCCGTTCGTCCTTGGCGATGCGGTCCGGGCTGAAAGCCACTTTGCCAACCTGGAAAAGCACTTGCCAGCGGTCGTCCACGGGGTCGCCCGTCGCAGGCATTTGATGCGTGCACCGTCGCGATGGCGCTCCTTACGGCTGCACCGTGCTCAAGAACAGGTCGGCGGCATCGCCGGCTGCCGGGCGCGACTGCACGAACAACGCCTTGAAGCCGCCGTTGGCGTCGGCGGCCAGGCCCATGTAGTCCCCCAAGAAAAAGCCGCGTGCCACCGGCGCCTGACGCATGTCGAAGGGCTGCGGCGTGATGCGCTGCTCGCTGCCGCTCCAGTGCGCGGCCTGTGTGCAGTCATGGCCGGGCGCGGGCTTGCAGCTCACCAGGAAATAGTCGGTAGGCAGCGTGGCCGGATCGGGCGTGTTGTAGCGGAAGTCGTAGTAGCTCACGCCGATGGTGCCATCGCTGGCTACCCGCACCGTGGCCGTGAATGCCTGGCGGTTGCCCTCGGGAACGGTCGTGGGCGTCTGGCTGATGCGGATTGGCGCCGACCAGGTCTGCCCACCGTCGGTCGAGCGCGAGAACGCGATCTGGTCGTAGCGCATGCCGCTGAAGCTGGCGTCCTGCCACACGGCGTAGAGGTGCCCGTAGCCGGCCGTGCCCGCACGCCGGTTGACGGCCACCTGCGGAATGATGTCGCCGGTGCGCACCGCCGACACGGTGCCCGCCGGCGCGTCCGGGTCCATCACGCTCGACGCACGCACCTGCGACATCGGCTGCGTCTTCGGGCCGCGCAGCGCCGGGCCGCGGGTCCAGGTGGCGCCCTTGTCGAAGGAGCGCACCAGCGCCAGGTTGGAGTCGAACTGCGCGCCGCCGTTGCTGTTCTTGAAGTTCAGGATCTCGTTGAAGACGTTGAGCAGCGTGCCGTCGGGCAGCACCACAATCTGGTTGCCGATGGTCTGGCTGTTGGCGCCCGGGTCGTAGATCTTGCGTGCGGGCTCCCAGGTGGCGCCGGCATCGGTTGTGCGCGTGAAGGTGGCTGGGCCCTTGAAGCCCAGTCCAATGGCGTTCTCAGGATTGATCACCGAGCCCACGGGCGCCTGCAGCCGGCCCCATACGGCATAGACGTAGCGGCTATCGCCGGGATCGGCGGTGATCGTGTTCTTGTCGTTGAGGAAACGCGGGTTGTCGTCGCGGATCAGCGTCATCGGCGGCCCCCAGCTCTGGCCACCATTGATTGACTTGCTAACCAGCATGGCGTTCTTGCCGTCGCCGCCGCTGCGGTTGGGCGGCGTGGTGATGTCCAGCGCCAGGGTCATGAAGTAGACGCTGCCGTCGGGCGAGAAGCTGACCCAGGGATCGGTGGCGCGCTGAAACTCGCCCCCGGTGCAAAGCGTGATACCGGGGATGGCGCCCACGGTCCAGGTGGCGCCGTCGTTGAGGGTGCTGGCGTAGCCCAGCGTGCGCGAGCCGCCGTTGGACCAGCGGTCCTGCTGGAAGCCGGCCACGAAATTGCCCTCGAAGCCGGCTCGCGGATTGCCGTCCACCCAGGGCTCGGCCTGGCTGCCAGGGTAGTAGGTACCGGGCTGCGTCGTGGCGGCGTCGGCTGTGCAGCCGGCAATCACGCTGGGCCCGGCCACCACGGTCGGTACGCTGGCGGCGGCCCAGGCCAGCGGCCCGGTCAGGAAGAGGAATACGCCCGGCGTGGCGGCAATGATGCTTCGCATGCTTGCTCTCCTTCACTCGTCCGCCCGGCACGCCGGCTCCAGCCAAGCGGTGCGCGGCGCGGGTGGGTGAGGCATCGTAGGCAGCGAGCCCGGAGCAGCCACCCCCCGACAAGGGCCAGCGCCGTCCTTGAAATTTCAGAACATTCGTTCAGTACCTCCCGTTGCTTGGTGGTGGCGAACTTGAAATTCATCGTGCAGCGGGGACGACTTGAGGGACGGCGATGCACAGGCGCTGCAATGCACTGCGCGGCATGTAGGAACTGTGGCGCGGAGGACTACTGTTGCGCAGCGTATTGGGGTCGATTGCAAAAATGGTTGCCCCGCATCAGTACGTCGGCGCTCAGTACACGCTGCCGCCTGCCTGTGTAGAGGTCAGGGCACCGCCCAGCGCATCAAGGTAGTAGGGTGCGGCGCGGTCGCTGCGTGCCCACTGTCCAAGGTCGAAGATCGCAACCGCCTTCGCCGCTGTTGCCGCAGCCGGGACCTTGTGGACCTGCACGGCGCGGAAGTCCAGCGGCGTACGGACCGCCACGATCGCCGGCTCGATGGTCGGCCGCAGGAAGTACGCGGCATTGGCCCCCACCACGGTGGCGCGGCCGCTGTCTACCAGGACGGCGGTCGCCTCGTCCACCCCGATGCCGCGCGTGGCGGCCAGCGTCGTGAGGCCGTCGCGCACCATGCGCGCCAAGAACGTGACCAGACGCCCCATGCGGTCCCGCCGCGTGCGCACGTGCGTGTCGGTCACGGCGCCCTGCAGCCCTGGCAAGCCGGTCAGGAAAGCCGAGCTCAGCGTCAACCGGCGGTCGTAGGGGTTGGACAAGGCCTGGTCCGAGGTCATGCTACCGTTCTCGCCGGTCTAGTCCACGTCGCCGAGCACCGCCATGCCGGCGCTCGTGCCGCCGAAGGGGATACGCCGCTGCGCCAGCAGGCCGGTGATCGTGCGCTGCAGCTGCGTGCCGGTCCAGTTGGCGATGCAGGTGGACTGGTCGCCGCCGGCGATGAACAGCACGTCGGCACCGCTCACGATGCGATTGACTTCCGGGTCGTTGGCCGCCTCGGGCTTGTTGAGCACCAGTGTCTCGACGGAGTGCACGCCGTCCATGGCAACCAAGTAGGGGTTGTAGCCGTCGGCGCCCGAGGTGCGCAGCACCACGACATCGACCTTGCCGCCCAGGCCGCCGCGAGCCTTGGCGATCATCTGGCGGAAGGCCTCGTCCACGTCGTTGCCTCCGCCCATGAGCACCAGCAGTTGCGAAGACAGCATGGGAGGCGGCATGTTCGCCGCACTGCCACTGAGGTAGTAGTCGTAGGTCTTGGCCGAGACGGTCGGCTTGCCCCCGGTACCTGCTCCGCCTCCGGCAGCGTGTGCCGGCAGCATCGCCGCCAAGGCCAGGGCCGCTGCGGCAGCTCCCCGCCACAGCGACTGGGACAGCCGGTTCAACGGAATACGCAACATGCCTGTGCCCTCCTCGATGAGTTTCTCTGGGAAGCCTCGGATGATGCCCAGGAGCAGGTCATGCAGCATAAATATCCGGGGTGTGAAGCTACTTTGCCGTTGATAACAACCACTGGCAGTCTTATCAACAACGCCAATGTCATCGAGGCTGGACTGTTGGAGCCAATTAAGCGCTTGTACGCCACTCAGCGTGCGTAGTCGACGGCCTGCCTGCGTTACACGGACTGCGTCAGAGCCAATTTTAAGTCGGCGCCGACACCCAGGCCCTGTGGCGCAGTGCGCTCTCGCTCGACAATGGGTGTTATGTCAACCCAGCCTGCTTCCACAATTTCCTAACAGGCGCTCCTCTTGGTTCCGGTAGCTACTTTTTTACTGTGCGACACGTGTCGCCGTCCGTCGCGCGTCAAGCGACATGTAGTACGAGGATGGCAAAGCTTATCCTTGCCTTGTCACAGTTATTCGCCATAGGAGGATGACGCCGTGACCTGCTGTACGACCAGCAGTTGCCTACCTGGACATGCGCGATGGGTAACCGTCGGGTGTGAAGCTCTGGGGACAATGTACTTCTCGAATGACGGTCGCTTTGGCGACAAAGACGACCGACACTGCCAGCAGCCGTGCGGTGTGAAGGCTAGGCAAATTCCGCATGCACAACGAGAGTGAACCGTTGATTGAACCTTCGTCAATTAGAAAGGAGCCAAAGCTGCTGTCAGGCTCTGACCAAAATGGTGTGTGGCTGGTTACCGCTGTAGTAGATAGAGGTACGTCGTCGGAAAGCCACCGGAGGATAGACGGATGCTAAACGGAAAAACTCAGCGTGTAGTTGAGTTGGCAAGGATAGGAACGTGGTAAGCCCGATTTCCTGCCTCGGCTTCGGCAACGACGCACGGCAGGTAAGCCGTAAGGCAAGCTGTTGGGAAAGCGGGTATGGGATTGCGGAGAAAGCGAATGGCGGTCTGTAATGGATCGCATAGGGGTTCGAGCTTTGCCCTGACCTGAAAGGGTGCAGACTTCCGCGAGGTGCGTCATTCGCAGATCCATGTCTGAGGTTTGATTCAGGGAAGCTTGGAAGAGGCTGCTTGCAGCTCAGCGCCCTGACCTCACTCGTGAGGAAACCAACGACGTGATCGTTTGCGAAGCGGCGTGCGCGAGCCGGATGCGGTGAAAGTCGCATGTCCGGTTCCTCGGGGAGGGGGCGGCAGAGATGCCGTCCCCTTACCCTCCACCTCGGGCACACTGAAGCCAGTTCAAGTGGGGGCGTCCATTTCATTACCCCAGGACAGGATCAGCCTTATTTTGTCAATTTGCCGCTGAGGTGCTGAGTCAGACGCTGGTTTGCAAGTCATTTTAGGTATAAGCAATCTTGCAATTTGTGGTGGCACACGACCTGGTTCGCACAGTGGCCCATTTTGAAATTGATGCCAATAAGCCATTGCCCGAATTGAAGCTTGCCGTACCACGATACGGGAACCATGGCTCACATCGATTCACAATATTTTCATGCTCAAGTACTGTTCGATGATTTCAGTCACGGCCATTGGTACTTCGGTGAACTCCAACCCGATCAGAAAGCCTTGCTCCTTGCCGCTGAGAATACTGTGGACGAGACGTCCCCGGGCCAGGATGGCATCCATTCCCTCGGAACGTATAGGCGGGCGGACACGGACGTCACAAATGGAGCCCAAGGGCAGGTTCCAGGAAGTTACAAGACCGATGCCTCCTGTACTGATATCAGTGGTGCGTACCTCGATGACTCTCTGGTCTGACAGTCTCAGCAAGGCCGCAGCGCGAAATGCTTTGCGCGTGGCTTGGCGACGGTCAAACCCCAGCGTTGCCCACGTCAGGTTATCTTGCGAGTCCATCTTGTTCACCTAAAAACGGTAGGGCCAACTATGAGGCGCAAGCAAATGGCGTTGCATGAATCAGGCGTCTCGTTCCACCATAAGGCGCAGCGCTGAACTTACTTGTTGACGCCGGCGGTAGGATGAGCCACCGTGCCGAGAAGGCAGTGCGCCGCCTTGGGTTTGAAAGTTGACCGCCCGCTTAACGACTTACATCGCAGTCACTGGCTCAGCACATCATCGGCAAGCTGACACGAAACGGTTCATTTCTGATCCAGCGCCTACAAATTACGGTAAATCCTGATAATGGCAGGAAACAGGGGTAAGGTCAGGCGACGGTGTGCCTCACAAAAGTGCACAGGTAAAGGCTTCGCCGGAATCGCTCAGATTTTGAATTCGTCCACTACTCCCTGCAGTACATGGGCCTGCTCAGCCAAGGCAGAGGTCACAGCAGTCGCCTGCTGCACCAACGCGGCATTCTGCTGAGTGACTTGGTCCATGTGCGAGACGGCCTGGTTGACCTGTGCGATGCCGCTGCTTTGATCAGCCAGCGCCACCGAGATCTCACCTAATATGGCGTTGACACGCAGCACCGCCTGAACGATGTCGCCCATCGTGCCACCAGCTTGGCGCACCAGCGCTGAGCCACTGTCCACGTGTCCGACGGCATCATCGATCAGTGTCTTGATTTCCTTGGCCGCTTGCGAGCTGCGCTGTGCCAGCTGCCTTACCTCCGTCGCCACCACCGCGAAGCCGCGCCCCTGTTCGCCCGCGCGCGCGGCTTCCACCGCGGCGTTGAGCGCCAGGATGTTGGTCTGAAAGGCGATGCCCTCGATCACGTCGGTGATGTCCGATACCTTGCGCGAGCTGGAATGGATGGAATTCATGCTCTGCACCACCTGCTCCATCACCGCACCGCCCTGCTCCGCCACCTGTGAGGCATGCGCGGCCAACCCGCTTCCCGAGCGTGCCCGCTCGGCGTTGAGCTGCACAGTCTGGGTGAGCTGGTCCATGCTGGCCGCGGTCTGCTGCAGCGAAGCCGCCTGCTGCTCCGTGCGGCGTGCCAGATCGGTGTTGCCGCCGTCGATCTGCTTAGACGCTGAGGCAATGGCATCGGTGGAGCCCTTGATGCGCGTGACCAAGTCCGTCAGCGTGTCCTCCATGTTTCCGAGAGCGCCTAGCAGCCGCCCGAAGTCGCCACCCAGCTCGGTCTTGAACTCCTGGCTCAGGTCCCCTGCAGCCACTGTTTCGGCGATGTAAACCGCCTGGTTGAGCGGCTGTTCAATAGCACGAGCCAGGCCCACGGCGCAGCCCAAGCCAACCAGCATCCCGGCACCGGCCAGCGCCATCATCAGCCGGTTCGTTGACGCAACCTCACGTTTGATCTCGACGGTGGCCGTATCGGGTAATGCGACTGCGACACGCGCGCGCGCCAGCGCTTGGCTGTGAAGGCGCTCTATGTCGTTCAAGGCGGCCATACCCAGCGCCGTCAGTGCCAGCATGAACAGTAACACCGTGGCAAAGCCCAGCGGCAGCATGGTACGGGTCTTCAGATGTGCGAACGACAAGCCGGTCTCCTTAATTCTGAAACTGCATCAAGGCGCTATCGGCAAAACAGAGGTCCGTGTTGAGCCATCGCAAACCAAAAGGTCAACCGGTCCAGTTGCTCACCGCGAACCTTCATGCCCAAAAGCCCTTCAACGCATCGCAGCAGGACGGGTGTGCACTTGCGGACTGCCTGCATCCCCATCAGATGAAGAAACTGTTTTGATGGAAGTGCTGTTTTGAACTGGACCCTTCTGGTTCCCCAGGGGTTAGCTCAGCAGTTCATCGGCGCGGTGACACGATCGGGTGCCTGCCTTACCCCTGGAGGTGCTGCAGCAGCTCCCGCACCTTCAGCGGCTTGCGCAGCGTGCACGACATGCCTGTGCAGGGCACAGTGTCGCTACCGGCCGGAATCAGTCCGATGACGCGGCCGGCGTTGCAGCTTCGGGCAAAAGCCTCGACCTCTGCCATCGATGCGCCGTCAAAGGCAAGGATCGCCAAGTCGTATCGCTGTTGTGAGGCCATCCTCACGGCCGCCTGCAAGGTCGCTGCCTCGTGCACCTGTGCCATGCCGAGGTGCCGCGCTGCAGCCGCCACGGTCCGGCGCAGCACGAATTGCGGCTCGAACAGCAGCACGGTGGGCATTGGCGCCGTCATCGAGCATCTCCACTCGCCACCAGTTCCTCAGCCACCAGGTCGCGCAGCGAGGCCAGGATCGCCAGGTCCCTCTCGTCCAGCCGGCGCGGCTGGGTGTCGATCAGGCACAGCGTGCCCACCCGCTGCCCACTCGGCACGGTCAACGGTGCGCCGGCATAGAAGCGGATGAACGGCGCGCCCGTAACCAATGGATTGTTGGCAAAGCGCACATCGGCAGCTGCATCCTCGATCACTAAGATCTCGGTGTCCATGATGGCATGGCCGCAGAAAGAGATATCGCGGCCGGTTTCGCACGCATCGAGGCCGACACGGGCCTTGAACCACTGGCGATTCTCATCCACCAGGCTCACCAGTGCGATCGGGCAGTCGAATTCGTCGGCTGCAAACTTCACCACCCGGTCAAAGCGCTCCTCCGCAGGTGTATCCAGGATGAGCAGCGCGCGCAGCGCCGCCACTCGCTCGGGGTCGTGGGCAGGAATCGGTGCAGGAGTCATGAAAAGCAGAAAGAAACAGACGAAGAAAACCTCAGGCGAACATGTAGGCCACCTGGCTCAGCTCGACGACCATGTGCGTCGTGCGCTGCGCACCCTGGGTGATGGTGATGGTCTGCAATTCGCCGAAGGCTGCCGCGCGCATGGCGCCGGGATGCACGGTCTCACCGTAAGCCCAGCCGGTGACGCGCTGCACCGCCACGGCAGCCAGGCAGCCGTCGGGCATCGCTACCACCAGCGCCACGCGCGGGCGGCCTGCGGGCGACCGTCCACCGTAGGAGGGCAGCTCCAGCAACGGCACCAGCTGGCCGCGAAAGGGCACAGTCGTGTCCTCGCCGCGCTGCAGCCGCGCCGCCGCGGCAGCGTCAAGTGGCATCACCTGTACCAAGCCACTCACTGGCGCGGCATAGGTGGTGTCCGCCTCGAACAGCAGGTACGAGGCCGCGTCGGCCGCTCGAGTCGAGCTCGTCGCAGCGGCCCTGGCGCCGGGACGGCCGGCTGGGTCGCCGCGGCTGATTTCGGCCTCGGGCAGTTGGCCCAACAGCTGTGCCACATCCACGCGTAGCACCTCGGCGCCATCGGGCGCCAGCAAGGACTGGAACAGAACGGGTTCCGGCGGTATGTCGAGTTGGGCGATCTGCTGCACCGTGTCTATGGGGAAGGCAGCGCCCAGGTCGCCGCTAAGCACGACTGCCAGCAGTGTGCCTTGCGTCACGCGGCCGGGTCCATTGCGCAGCGTTGCCAAATCGAGCACCGCCAGCTTGCGTCCGCGCCAAGCGCAGATGCCGCGCGCGTGCGAGCCTGGCGGCAAAGCGAACTCCAGCGGCAGCGCCGGTATCACCTCCACCAGGTGCTGCGAGGGGATGGCCCAGCGCGACCCACCTGCGCCCAGCAATCCATGGGTCTGCCGGGGCAGCGCCGCGCGGGCATGGCCGGCCGCGTCCGTGCCGCTCCAGAGTAGCCCCGCGTCCTCGCACCAGACCCGCGTCAGTGCCATCAGGCGCTGAACCTCCAGTAGCGCAGCGCTCCCTGCGTCCACCCAGCGTACGGTGCTCTGGAACAGTTCGGCCGGGTCCTCGTCATGGTGCAGTCGGGCCACGGACGCCGCCTCGGCCACGCCGTGCATTGCGCTTACCCGCACCGCAACCGCGCGGTCACCCGAGCGCAGCACTAATGCCTGCTGTCCTGGCGTCTCAGCGGGGCCCAGGTCGAGCCAGCGCGCCAGGTCCAGCAGCGGCACCACGCCGCAGCGGCTGTCGCAGGCGCCGACCAGTACGCCACCGCGCCGCGGCAGTGGGCGCACTGACTTTGCGACGTGCACTGCCTCCAGCACTGCCTCGGCCGCAACAGCCACCTCGTGTTCGCCCACACGTAGCCGAACGTAGCGGCCGCCGCGCATCAGCGCACTGCCTCGCGCTGCAGATCCTGCAGCAGCGCCGCCACGTCGGTGGTGGACGCGGCCTGCTGGCTCATCGCAGCGTGGATGTCGGCAATGGATTGCGTGGTGCTGTCCACCTGCTGCTGAATGTGCCGGAACGCCGCATCCACTTCCTCGGACAGCCGGCCGCCTTCGGCCACCCGCGCGACGTTCTGACTGATGAGCTTGGCGACCTCGCGCGCCGAGGTCGCCGATTTCTCCGCCAGCTTGCGCACCTCGTCGGCCACTACCGAGAAGCCCACGCCCTGCTCTCCGGCACGCACGGCCTCGATGGCGGCGTTGAAGGCCAGCAGGTGAGTCTGGCTGGCGATCTCGCCAATGGCGTCCACGATCTCGTGCACCGCGTCGGAGGACTGGCGCAGCTCGGTGATGGCCTCGCGCGATCGCTGCAGCAACTGGCTGCCGTCGCCGGCCTGGCGCTGCATCTGGCCCGCCAGCTCGGCCGTGCGCTCCGTGGTGAGGGCCACGCTGCCAATTGACCGCGTCAAGTTCTGCAGTAGTGCGGAGATTTCGGTCACCTTGCTGGAGACCTGCCGCTCGCGCTCGACCTGCGCCCCGATATCCATGGCGAACTTCACCACCTTGTACGGCTTGCCGTCAGCGTCCAGGATCGGGTTGTAGGTCGCCTGAATCCAGACTTCTGCACCGTGCTTGCCCAGGCGCTGGAAGCGACCGGACTGGAAGCGGCCCTCGCCAAGGTCGGCCCAGAAGTCACGATAGGCCTGCGTGCGCACGTGCGCGGGGTCACAGAACATGGCGTGGTGGCAGCCGCGGATCTCCTCCAGCGTATAGCCCACGGTGCGCAGGAACTTGTCGTTGGCGGTCAGCACGTTGCCCTGCAGGTCGAACTCGATCACGGCCTGCGAACGCCCGATGGCTTCGAGCTTCCCCTGGGTTTCTGCAGCGCGCTGCATCTCGGCCGTGATGTCGGTGGCGAATTTGACCACCTTGGCCGGCTTGCCGTTGACGTCGAAGATCGGGTTGTAGGATGCCTGGATCCATACGTCCTGACCCGTCTTGCCCACGCGACGGTAGCGGCCAGCGTCAGGCTCGCCGCGTGCCAGGCGCTGCCAGAACAGGTGGTATTCGTGCGAGCGGCTGTAGCCGGCATCGCAGAACAGGCGGTGATGCTGGCCCACGACCTCTTGCCGCGTGTAGCCAAGCGCGGACAGGAAGTTCTGGTTGACGCTGAGCACACGGCCTTCGAGATCGAACTCAATGACTGCCATGACGCCGTCGATGGCGGCCATCTTGCCCTCGAAGTCGAGTTGCATGCGGCGCACGTCCGTGACATCGGTGGCAAGCTTGATTACGCCTATAAGGCGGCCGTCCTCGTCCCGCAGCGGCGTGTATGAGGCCTGCAGCCACACCGGCCGCCCATGCTTGTCAAGCCGCATGTAGACGCCGGCATCTGGCTCGCCGGCACGCAGCCGTTCCCAGAAGATGCGGTAGTCGTCACTGCGGACATGGTCGGGTGTACAGAACAGGCGGTGGTGCTGCCCGAACAACTCCGCGGCGCTGTAGCCCATGCGCGCAAGGAAGCGCTCATTGGCCCGCACAACGTGACCTTCAAGGTCAAACTCAATGATCGCCTGTACCTGATCAAGGGCAGCCAGCAGACCGGCCTGGCGGGCAACGTCCGCAACAGCAGCGGAGGGCAGGTTGGGGTGCAAGAGAAAACTCCGGGATGCAAGACAGAAACCCCGGATATCGGGTTGCGCCACGAGGGATTGAGAGCAGGGGCAAGATTTTTGTCACGCAGGCACAGCTGGTGAGGCTTATGCCTGTACGTGCTCGGGGATGGCACGAGACTGAGTGATAACGGCCGCTGCAACGCGGTCTCGTCCCGCACGCTTGGCCGTGTAGAGAGCATGGTCAGCCGCTGCGACAAGACCTTCAGGCTCCTGCGCATCAGTCGATGACGAAGCGACACCGAAAGAAGCTGTGACGTTGATGGCATGGCCGTCTTGCAGGACAGTCAAATTTCGCAGGCCGTCACACAGTTGTTGAGCTTTGACCATCGCCGCGTCCCTGTCGCAATCCATCAGCACCAGTGCGAACTCCTCGCCGCCCCAGCGGCAGGCGACGTCGCTTGCCCGCAGGACGGACGCGATGTACTGCGCAGCGCGGCACAGCACCGCGTCGCCTACGGGGTGACCATAGGTGTCGTTGATTTTTTTGAAGTGGTCCAGGTCCATCATGACTACGCTCACGCACATGTCGTTGCGCTGGGCACGCAGCAACTCCCGCCGCAGCGTCTCTTCCATGTAGCGGCGATTGAACAGTCCGGTGAGCGGCTCCTTGATCGACTGGTCGCGCAGCGTCTGGCGCAGCTTGGCGTTGGACAGCGACAGCGCCGCCTGTTCCGCGATTGCGCGCGCCATGGCCTCCATGCTGGAGGCTGTCTCGTCATCCTGGACTGACGCGCTGACGCCTTGCACGTGCATCAAGCCCAATACTTCGCCGTAGGCTGTCAAGGGCAGACAGAGCCGGACCTCTGCCGTATTCGCTGGTGCGGGATGGCAATGAAGGCAGCGCAGTTCAGCAGCACTTCCGCCGCTGCGATGGACTTGCCCCAGGCGCAATCCCCAACAGGCACTGGGCGCCATGACGGCACAAGGCGACGGCCCTGCTCCCCAGCGGGCCGCCAGCTCCAGTTGGTCGGCCGAGTTGCGAAAAAGGTAGATCGCCCCTGAGGTTTCAGGCAGCAGCCGGGCACAGAACAGGCTTGCCACTTCGAGTTCTTCGAGCAGCGTCATGTCGGCCTGCATGGCGCGCGACATCTCGCCGAGGGTGCGCAGCTCCTCGTTGTGCCGCTGCAACCGCGTCATGCCCGATGCGAGCTTCTCGCTGATGCGGTGTGCACGCTGTGCAGCTACCTCGCGCTGCTGCATGGTGCGGCGAGTCACCTTGAATAGATAGCCAGCCAGGCACAGCGTCAGCAGCGTGCTAACGACAGAGAAGACTACTGCCCATGTCATGCGAAACCGCAAGTCGGCATTGGCCTGCGCCAACTCCAACGCGCCGCGTTCGTTGAGATCACTTGCAATCCGGCGCACCTCGTCCATGTGGTGCTTGCCGCGCGCCGAGGCGACAACGGGTTCGACAGCCGTGAACCCTTCGGTACGCCGCAGCCGCACGGTCTCGGCCAGCTCCTGCAGCTTCAGCCGGGCCTGGCCCAGCAGCACCTGAACCATACCCCGCTGTGCTTGCTCTTGCCGGGCATAGCGGTGCTCCAGGTGCTGCAGTTCATCAGGCAGGTATTGCATTGCAGCGTAGTAGGGCTGAAGAAACTCCTCCCGACCCGTGATGACGAAGCCGCGCTGTCCGGTTTCGGCGTCCAGCAGCAACTCCTGCGCACGACGCAGGCTCAGCAGCCGCTGCTCCTGCTGCTGCTGTTGCTCGCGCATGCCGTTGACCCACCACAGGCTCAGCGGTGCCACGGATGCGCTGATGGTCATGGCGGCTGCGATGGCGGCAACACCCAACTTCAAGCGAAATGCGCGGGACTTGGTGCGCGCTGGGTGGTCTGTCGTGGGTGGGGAAGAAGCGTTCACGCTGGACACAGGCTGGTGGCCGAGAAGCCGAACATCACATGGAGTCCGCGAGCATCGCAAGCTCGTCTGTGGCTTGGCCAGTACTGGCCAGCCAGTCGATCCATGTTTCGTGGTCCATCGGACGGGCGAACAGGTAGCCCTGCGCGTAGCGACAACCCAGCCTGAGCAATTCAGCACGCTGTGCTTCGGTTTCAACGCCCTCCGCAACGCTGCGCATATCCAGTGCCTTGGCCAACCCGATGATGTTTTCAGTGATGGCGCCGTGTTTGCCGCCCCGCTCCAAGGAGTCCACGAACGACTTGTCAATCTTGAGCACGTCCACAGGGTAGCGCTGCAAGTAGGCCAGCGATGAGAACCCGGTCCCGAAGTCGTCAATGGCGATCTTCACGCCAATGGCCTTGAGTTCCTGCAGCCTCTGCAGCATGGTGTCGCGGTCCTGCATCAGCACGCTCTCGGTGATCTCGAGCACCAGGCGCTCGGCAGCCACCCCCGACGCAAGCAGCGCATGATGAACGTCCTCGGCGAAATCACGCTCTGCCAGCTGGCGCGCGGACACGTTGACAGTGACAGTGAGGGGCTCGCCCGCCACCATGGGCCACCCCACGGCACGCCGACACGCTTCGATCAGGACCCAGCGTCCCAGCGGCACGATCAATCCTGTTTCCTCAGCCACAGGGATGAACTTGTTGGGCGGAACGAGCGCTGCGGCAGTGGGGCGCCACCGTACCAGTGCTTCCGCACCGCGCACACGACCCGTTGAGATCTCCACGATGGGCTGGAAGTGCAGCAGGAACTCGCTGTTGGCCAGCGCACGGTGCAGGTCTTCCTCCAGCCGACGGCGCTCGAGCACGGCAAGGTGCATCTCCAGCTGGAAGCACTCGTGCCTGTGCTTGCCGCTGTGCTTCGCCCGGTACATCGCCAGATCGGCATTGCGCAGCAGGTCGTCGGCCGTGTCCTCAGGCAACGCCCTTGCGATGCCGACGCTAGCACCCACGCGCAATGCGTGTCCCTCCAGCTCGAACGGCTCGCGGAGCAGTTCGACGATCCTTTGGGCCACGGACACGCAGTCATCCTCACGTGCCACGTTTTTGATCAGTACGGCAAACTCGTCGCCCCCAAGCCGCGCCACGCTATCGGTCGGGCAGGTAGCTTCCCGCAAGCGCATGGCCACGTGCTTGAGCAGCCGGTCACCGAACTCATGGCCGAGGGAGTCGTTGACGGTCTTGAAGTCGTCGAGGTCTATGAACAGCACGGCAGGCCAGGCGCTGTCGCCTTGCTCCGCGCAATGCAGCGCTATGGCTCGCTCCACCTTTTCCCTGAACCGGGCGCGGTTCTCCAGTCCGGTGAGCGTGTCATGATGGGCGCGGAACGCGAGTTCGCGCTCCAGACCTTCCCGCTCCGTCACGTCCCACACGGTGCCGACAGAGCCGACTACTACGCCTTGAGCATCTCGCCATGGTGCGGACCGCCCCCTGACATGTCGAATGGACCCGTCGGGGCGCTTCACTCTGAAGTCTGCTTCGCATTCCCTGCCCGAATGCAGCGCTTCGTGCCATGCGCGCGAGATGCGCGGCACGTCCGCAGCGTGGACATGACGAATCCAGCGGTCGTTCAGCACTTCGTGCTCGGGACGGCCCCAGGTCTGTGTCAAGCGCGGATTCGCATAGCGCAGCCGACCCTGCCGATCTGCCATGAAGATGCCTACCGGCGAGGAGGCGCTCAGTGCGCGGAAGCGTTCCTCGCTCTCGCGCAACGCCGCCTCGCTTCGTGCCCGTTCTGTGACGTCGCGCGTGTTGAGAACAATTCCTGAGATCTGCGGCTCGTGCACGAGGTTCCAGCCTCGGGTTTCCAAGGTCCGCCAAGTGCCGTTGCTGTCGAGACACCGGTACGTGAGCTCCACTTGACGTCCGGGCTCCCTTAAGACCTCCGCCATGGCGTCATGGGCCAGCCCCATGTCTTCCGGGTGAACCAGCTCCGACACGTGGCACCCGATGACCTCGTGCGGCGGCAGGCCCAGGACGCGCTCGACAGCCGGGCTCACGTAGCACACGTGGCCGCTGGGCGAAATGACGGAGATGATGTCCTGGGCGTGCTCGATGAATGCCTTGTAGCGCGCTTCCTCGGCACGGCGGTTGGCTTCAAGCTCGTGCCAGCGCGTCATGTCGCGCAGGTTGACGATGAGGCCACTCATGCTCGACACCGTGTCGGCCACGCGGCCGACGGCTTCGCAAGGGCGCCAGCGGCCACTGCTGTCCCGTACACGGATCTCGGCGATCTGCGTCATGCCCGGCTGCGCGAATGCAGCGTCTATGGCCGCCTTTGCCTTGGGCCAGTCCTCGGGATGGACCAGGGCCTGGGCTGAGGTGTTCGTCAACTGCGTTGGCGCATATCCGAAGTCTCGCTCCATGGTGGGGCTCACGAACTGCATCACCGCGCACTCGTCCACGAGCACCAGGGAGTCCGAGGCGTTTTCCACGAACAGACGGAATCGCTCTTCGCTTTCACGCAACGTTGCCTCAGCTTGGTGCTGGGCCGTGACGTTGCGCGCAATGGCCAGCACCGAGTCCACAGTACCGGCCTTGCTGAACTCGGGCACACAACGGAGTTCGTACCAGCGCGTTCCATGAAGTCCGTGGCATTGCACAACGATGTCAGTGGCGCATCCCGCGGTCATGACCTGTTCCAGTGTCTCGATCCATTCGCGCGTACACACCGGGCACAAGCCCATGTCCACTTCGTCGGGACGTCGGCCCAGGAACCGGTCGGGTACCAGCCCGGTTTCCCGCAGAACCGCGGCGTTGATGTAGACGAACCGCAGTTTCTGGTCAAAGCGGCTGATGATGTCCGGTGAGTTCTCCGCCAGCGCGGTGAACGCTCGTGTGCGCTCCCACAACTCCTCCTCGTCCCGCTTGCGATCAGAAATATCCCGGAAATACACCGACAGGCCGTCAAGACCGGGGTAGGCATTGACCTCGACCCAGAGTTCCAGGGGTTCGTAGTAAGCCTCAAAGCGTCGTGCTTGCTGCAGCCTCATCGCAGCCTGGTACTCGTCCTCGAACACCGTGCCCAAGGCCTGTGGAAACACCGTCCAGACAACGCAGCCCAGCAGCGCCTCCACGGGTTGCTTCAGCACGGCGGCTGCCTGCTGGTTGACATACGTGAAGCGCCAGGAGGCATCAACTGCGAAGAAGGCATCGCTGATGCGCTCTAGTACCGTTGCTACGTGACGTTGGGCGCTATCGAGGTCGAGTGGCGCCGCCGCGAGTGTCATGACCATGGAAGGCGTGATGGGCTCACAGGAGGCCCTGTGGCTTAAAGTTGCGTTTTTGTGGATGCCCGCCCAGAGGCAACAGAGGTTGAATGTGGCGGCCAGAATGTCTCTATCGTGCAGGTAGCGGAATTGTTGAGCTGTGAAGCGTGGCGTATTCCTCGTTTGAGATCTTTACGTGCGACCGGACCTTGACGTCAGTGACCGCTATCGGGCACAGAGCCAAAATGTGGCGTGATCAGCTGAATCAGGTATCGAATGCACAGTGGTTGCGGGCGCAGGTGTTAAGACCGACCGAAACGTTCTGTTGGTCTCGATAGCCCGCATCAGACTCTCCGGCCACTCGCCTGTGGTCCGGCGCTGCGACCAGCATCGGCAGGCCCGGTCGGCATCCTGCATACGCCACAGCAAGCGCGGCGTTGCCGTTCGAGGACGACAGCAGACGCCGCGCATCGCGGGCGGCGTGCACCTAGGAGTTATACCCGTCGTTGCGCAGCTTGAACGAGCCATTGGTCTGTAGCGCCTCCAGCTTCGGCCAAACACGCTGGCCGGGGTGGCTGATGGAGCACGACGCGCCGGTCAACCCGTGGCGCTGATACACAATCTGCCGCGGCCGGACCGCTTGGCCTCATACAGCGCCGTGTCGGCTCGACGCAGGAGCGCATCCAGGTCCGTATTGGCGTCCTGCAACAGTGCTAACCCGCTGCTGAAGCTCACTGGGCTGCTCAACTGCATCTGCCCTGCACGCTGCAGAAGGGTACGCAGTCTTGCATCTACTTCCACAGCCTGTTTCTGGTCGCAGTGCCGCAGTACCACCAGAAACTCCTCGCCACCCCAGCGGCAGCTCAGGTCAGTCTGGCGCAGGGACAGCCGCAGCTGCTCGGCCGTCAGTTGCAGCACCTTGTCGCCCGTCTCGTGGCCCAGCGTGTCGTTGATGCGCTTGAAGTGGTCCAGGTCCAGCAGGATCACGGCCAGCGGCTCGTGGTGACGGCGCGCCATCGCGAAAGCCAGCTCGGCCTGTTCCATCGCGCCACGCCGGTTGAGCAGCCCGGTCAGTCCGTCGGTAACGGCCAACTGCTGCAGCGCCGCGGTGGCTTCCTCGTGCCAGGCGTAAGCGGTCGCCCTGCGGCGTCCTTCACCGCGGCCTTGCCATCCGAACAATGCCCTCATCGGTAACGCATGAGGAGCGACAAGGATGGAAGCAGGCAGGCAAGTCGTCAGGCGGCGGCGGCTGGA
>NZ_VIDQ01000084.1 GCF_009760915.1 Azohydromonas aeria | reverse complement strand
CTGCGCGCGCGCCGCGCCATGGGCGGCGACCTCTACTTCCACCGCCCGCGCCCGCCGGTGCTGGCGCAGTGGCGGCGCGACGGCTTCCTCGACGAGCTGGGCGCCGACCACGTGTTCCCGGACAAGCGCCGCGCCATCGCCGCGATCACGCACCGGCTCGACTGCGCCACCTGCGCCGCCTGCACGGTGCGCGTGTTCGCCGAATGCGCCGAGCGGCCGGGTCCGGGCTGTGACAAGCGCTGAATCGGCCGCTGCGTTCCGCTCCGTGGGCGTGGACCCGGCACAAAGTCGCGCCGTGGCGGCGTGTCTTCCTGATCTGCCTCAAGCGCCGGCACCGGGCGCCGATAGCGGCGTCTGCTTTCAGACAGATTCCAGGAGACTCGCTTGTCCATCGCCCATTTCAAGACCCACACCATGCTGCCCCTGGGCTTCGCCGCGGTGCTGCTGTTCATGGGAGCGCTCACCGCGCTGGGCATCTCGGGCCTGAACGACGTGGGCCGGCTGCACCGCCAGGCCCTGGGCCCGGAGCGCGCCGCGGCCGCGGCCGAGGTCGAGCGCGAGGTGGCTTCGGTCAGCCGGCTGATGATGGCGCTGGCCGGCGCCGGGCTGCTGGCCGGGCTGGGCTGCGCCGCAGCGCTGGCGCGCGCGATCAAGCGCCCGCTCGACGAGGCGGTCTACATCGCCGAGACCGTGGCCGCGGGCGACCTGAGCCAGGAGTTCAAGACCGAGCTCGGCGGCGACTTCGGCCGGTTGCTGGGCGCGCTCGGAACCATGGAAGACACGCTCACGGACCTGGTTACGCGCATCAAGGGCTCCACCGACGCCATCGCCTCGGCCTCGCGCCAGCTCGACGGCGGCAACAGCGACCTGGCGCGGCGCACCGAGCAGCAGGCGGCCTCGCTGCAGCAGACCGCCGCCAGCATGGGCCAGCTCACGCAGACCGTGCAGCTCAACGCCGAGCGCGCCCAGGCCGGCAGCGGCCTGGCCGCGCAGGCCTGGCAGGTGGCCGAGCAGGGCGGTGCGGTGATGGCGCAGGTGGGGCAGGCCATGGACTCCATCCACGCCAGCTCGCGCAAGGTCTCCGACATCCTGGGCGTGATCGAGGGCATCGCCTTCCAGACCAACATCCTGGCGCTCAACGCCGCGGTGGAAGCCGCGCGCGCGGGCGAGCAGGGGCGCGGCTTCGCCGTGGTGGCCACCGAGGTGCGGCAGCTCGCGCAGCGCAGCTCGCAGGCCGCCAAGGAGATCAAGACGCTGATCGACGACGCCGTCGAGCACGTGGACAGCGGCTCGGCGCTGGTGCGCCAGGCCGGCGGCACCATGGGCGACATCGTGCAGGCGGTGCAGCGCGTCAACGCCATCCTGGGCGAGATCTCGGGCGCGCTGGCCGAGCAGAGCGGCGGCATCGCGCAGGTCAACCAGGCCGTGGCGCACATGGACCACGTCACGCAGGAGAACGCCGCGCTGGTGCAGCAGGCCACCGCCGCCACGGCCGCCCTGGCCTCGCAGGCGCAGGCGCTGCAGACCGTGGTGGACGAGTTCAAGCTCTGACACCGAGCCCGCCCCGCCGCGGCAGGCATGAAAAAGCCGCGGCACCCGCCTGTGCGGGCCGCCGCGGCTGTCGTCCGCGCGCGACGCGTTTCAGTCCACCTTCAGCCCCGTCGGCGCCGCCGGCGGCGCGCCGGCCGCGGTCAGCAGCCCGAAGGGCCCGCGCTCGAACACGCCGCTGGCCAGGCGCGACAGCCCCAGCCCGTCGGTGTCGAAGGGCGCCGGCAGCGGCGCTCCCGCGCCCAGTGCGCGCTTGAGCCGGAAGTCCAGCCCGGCGGTGTCCACGAACGGGTCGCCGCCGTTGTCGACCACGCCCTGGCTCTCGCCCTGGGCGCCGCCGGCGTTGATGAAGACGTTGTAGTCGTGGCGCGCGAAGCGCGAGAAGTCGGGGCTGTTGCCGTTGTAGAAGATGTTGTTGAGGGCCTCGTTGCCCGAGGCCACGCGCGGCAGCGAGCTCAGCGGCGCCTGGTCGACGTTGATGAAGGCGTTGTTGTAGACCTTGGCGTTGTGGAACTGCTCGCCGCCGTTGCCCGTCCAGCCGCCGACCACGCCGTTGGCCCGGTCCCAGCGCGCGCCGGGGGGACGGTAGAACACGTTGCCGTAGACCAGCAGCCGCGCGCTGGGGTTGGTCTGGTTGTCCCACATGATCCCGCCGGTGCTGCGGATGTCGGTGAAGAGGTTGTGGCGGAAGGTCACGTCGCCGACGCTGCCCGAGAAGCCCCAGATGCTGGCCACTTCCGAGTGCACGCTGCCGCTGCCGAAGTAGGACTCGACCCAGCCGTGCTCGACCACGAGGTTGCGCGCGCTGACGAAGAAGGGGCAGCGGCCGATGCCCGTCATGCGGAAGTGCGACAGCGTCACGTTGGCCGCGCCGTACACCGCCAGGCCGTCGTTGGAGAAGCTGCCGCCCTCGCTGCTGACGCTGCCCTTGCCCACCAGCTCCACGTGGCGGATGGTGACGTTGTCGGCGTCGCCGTCGCGCCCGACGCTGATGACCGCGTTGCGGTCGCCGCGCTCGACGATCTTGATGCCGAAGTTGCCCTTCCAGCCCTCGGCCGCGCCGCCGCCGGTCTGGCCGTCGAGCACCCAGTTCGGCGACTTGAAGCTCAGCCCGCCGCCGAAGACGACCTGGCCGCTGCTCCAGGCCGGGTTCCAGCCGCTGGACGTGCCGTGGTCGCTCGCGGTGGCCTTGCGCAGCGTGATGGTGGCGCTGCCGCTGGCTGGCGTGGCGAAGGTGCGCGCCGCGTACAGCCCCGGCGCGAGGTAGTAGGTGTCGCCGCGCGTGAGCGCGGCCGGCAGCGCCGGGAAGGCATTGGTCCAGTCGCGGCCGGAGCCGTCGCCGGCCGCGCCGGGACGCACGTAGTAGGTGGCCGCATGCGAGAGCGCGGGCAGCAGGCTCAGGCCCAGCGCCAGGGTGCCCAGGATCCGTTTGGCATTCATCGCGATTCCTCTTCTTGCTTGCCGGCGCGCCCCACCGGGGCGCGCGGACGATGATCGGTCAGGGGATGGTCTTCGTGGCCTCGCCCGAATAGGCGCTTTCCTTGCCGGAGGCGTCCACCGCGGTCACGGCGAAGTAGTAGGTGTCGCCGCTGGGCAGCGCGCTCACGGTCGTGGTGGTGTTGGTGACCCAGCGGCCGCTGCCCTTGGCCTGCTGGTAGCTGCGCGGGCTCGTGCCCCAGTAGACGCGGTAGCCCGCAACGCTGCCCGCCGGCGCGCTCCAGCTCAGCAGCGCCGAGCCGGTCGTCGCCGGCGCGGGGGCCGGCGCCGGCGCGGGCGCAGGCGCAGGCGCGGGAGCCGGGGCCGGCGAAGGAGCCGGCGCCGGGGCCGGGGCGGGTGCCGGTGCCGGTGCCGGGCTGCCCTCGACGTAGACCTGGCACACCTTGCTCATGCCCGGGGCCGGATCGCCGCCGAAGAAGTCGTAGGCGCACTGCGCGCGCCTGCCGGCCTCGACGTATTTGCCGATCCATTTCGACCCGGTACCGAAGCGCACGAAGGCCCGGGTATTGAGCGTGAAATAGCTCCACTCGCCGGCAATTTGGCGCCAGGTGCCGCTGGACGTCGCAGTAATGGCCTGCGCGCTTTCGGTGGCCAGGGCTGCAGCCGCTTGAGTCTCGGCGGAAATGCTTTCGTTTTCCTGACCGCCGCCGCACGCGGTGGCCAGGAAAACGGAAGCCATCAACGCGGACAGCAGGGCAAGGCGGGAATCGGAATATTGGGAAGACGGCATGATGTCCATAAAAGCAGACACGAAAAGCATCCCCGCGCCGGCCGGCACGAGCAGGGCCGGCCCGGGGGGCGGTGCGTGGGTTCAAGACAGCAGGCGCGGTCCGGCGGGCCGGGACGGCGTTTTCCTGGGCGGGTCTTCAGGCCCGGAAAATCGACGCGTTTATTGCTGTGACAACCCGGAAATATTGTTCAGCGGAGTTTCGCCGAGGGCGAAGCCCTCAGGGCGCGCGGCTGACGACCTTATTGCGCAGGCGCAGCAAGCGTCGCCGCCGATTTCGTTTTCGGCGGTGGGAGTACATGGCTCGACCTGGATCATGCGCACCCAGCGGCACTGCCCGGTATGGGCAGCAGCGGGTGCAGACTTGGGGTTAACGCCGAGATGATAGATATGAATGCGCATGGCTGCGCAATCATGATGTTAGTGCTTGTTTAGAAACATCTGATACACGGGCGGCCGGCAGCGAATATCGATGCGCGCCGGCGCGGGGTACCGGCTTATTGCAGCCGTTGCACGAGAAACCAGTTTGTCCCGTTTTGGTCGGGCAGCCCATTGGGCTGTCCCGGCCTGACGGCGAGTTTCACACTCGGCACCGCGCCGCAGGCTGCAGCGTGATTTTCTGCACGGACCCGCGCGGCGCCATCGGGCACCATGGGCGGTTTTTGGAAACTGGCTGAAACGCCTGCGCTCGGAAAGTACGACATGCCCCTGATCAACGGAACCAGAAACGGCGAAACCCTCAACGGCACCACCGGCGATGACACGCTGTTCGGTGGCCTGGGCAACGACACGCTCAAGGGCGGCCTGGGCAACGACCGTTACCGCTTCGAGCTGGGCACGGGCAACGACCGCATCGAGGATGCCGGCGGCACGGCCGACGTGCTGGAGCTGAGCGATCCGGAAGGGCTGTTCTCGTCCATGAGCTTCTACCGCGACGGCGCCAACCTGGTGCTGGACTTCGGCAGTGCTGCGGGCAGGCTCACCCTGGTCAACCAGTTCGCGGCCGGCGGCGCCTCGCGCATCGAAACCCTGACCACCGACGACGGGTGGGGCCCGTTCACGATCCAGAACGGCCTCGCCGGCAGCGCCGGCAACGATCTCATCGTGGGCACGGATGCGGCCGAATCCATCAATGGCGGCGCCGGTGATGACCTCCTCTTCGGCGGCGGCGGCAACGACACGCTCCTTGGCGGCGCCGGCGACAACGAGCTGTATGGCGGCGCCGGCAACGACAGACTGGTGTCCGGCGCCGACGGCGACGACCTGTACGGCGGCGCCGGCAGCGACACCCTCGCCGGATCCGCTGGTGGCTGGGACGAGGCCTACTACCTGGACCAGACAGCCGGCGTGGTGGCGAACTTCAGCGGACTGACGCTGAGCCATGCCGGCCGGTCCGTGGGCGCCGACAAGGTGCTGGAAACGGGCAGCGGCGCCATCGACACGCTGATCTCCATCGAGGGCTTCACCGGCAGCGCCTACAACGACTACGTGGTGCTGGGCCGCAGCGACGCGTCGCTCAGCCTGACGCTGGGCAAGGGCAACGACACCCTGGTCGGCGGCGCGGGAGGCAACAACGTCTGGGCCAGCGTCGGCTATTGGGACGACCCGAGCGGCGTCATCGTCAATTTCAGCGGCAAGGCGCTGACGGCCACGGTCGGCGGCAAGAGTTATACGGTGGCCGCCGGCTCCGCCCGGGACGGCTGGGGCGGCACGGACACCTTCAAACTCGACGGCAGCAATCTCTCCATCAATGGCTCGGATGCCGCCGACTACATCCGCGGCCGGGACGATGGCGACAATGACCAGATCTGGGAGTATTTCTCTGGCGGCAGCGGCAACGACACCATCGATGGCGGCACGGGCCAGGACCAGGCGGGTTATCACCACACCGGCGACGACGCCGGTGACCATGGCGTGGTGGTCAATCTCTCCGCCGCGGCCTGGAGCGGCAGTTTCGCAGGTGCCGTGCGCACCGTGGCGGCCGGCACGGCCTACGACGATTCGGGCAGTATTGACAGGTTGATCAGTATCGAGAATATCGACGGCAGCATCTACGCCGATGTGATACTGGGCTCGGCCGGCATCAATCATCTCAACGGCAACGAGGGCAATGACATCATCCACGCGGGCGCCGGCAACGACCAGCTCACAGGCGGCGCGGGCGATGACACGCTTGCCGGCGGCGCAGGCTTCGACATGCTGACCGGCGGCGCGGGCAAGGACTGTTTCGTTTTCGACGCCGCCTTCAATACCGGCAACAACTCGGACGGCATCACGGATTTCACCCGCCTGACGGATTCGATTCGCCTCGATGACGCCGTGTTCTCCGGCCTGACGGCGGGCAAGGCCCTGGGCTCGGCCTTCTACGCCGCCGCCGGCGCCACCTCCGCGCGCGCGGCGACGGATCGCATCATTTACGACACCAATACCGGCGCGCTGTATTTCGATGCCGACGGCAGCGGCACGGGCAAGGCCGCGGTGCAATTCGCTTGGCTGACCAATAAGGCCGTGTTGACCAGCCAGGATTTCTGGGTGGTTTGAGGTTTGGCAAATCCGGTGCCCAAGCGCGCTGGAAAACGCTGCAGGGCCCCGCGTCGGCGGGGCCCTTTTTCGTCCGCGCCCATCCGCGCGTTTCTGGGGCCTTTCCCGGGTGCCCATGGGCACGATGGCTGCCTGACCAGGTTCGTACGAACTCGAAACTGACATGCCCCGGGAGATTCCCGGCGGCATGAAGGAGAGAATGAAATGAACCGCACGGAACTGGAGTCCCCGGCCTACGAGCTGCACTTCGAATCCCTGCGCGATTCCTGCAGCGCCTGCGACTTTCCCTGCGATGCGCGCGGCCAGGTGGATATGGACCGGCTCAACGAGTCGGCGTTGAGGCTGTATTTGTATGCCCGCGCGGTGATCGGCGGCATTTACCGCTTCCCCTCGGTGCGGCGTAAGGCGGCGTGCTGAAGCCAGTGGCCGCAGGCGGCTGCCCGCAAGGTCTTGCCGGGACCTGGCATCCGGTTACGCGGCGCGGCCGCGGGCCTGGCACGAAGCCTGCAGGCGGGTCGACATGCGAAAGGAGACCTGTTGCATGAACACCCTGGACGTGGAACAGCCGGGCTACGAGTTGCGCTTCGAGTCACTGATCGACCCGCGCCGCGCTTGCGCCTTTCCCTGTGACGCCCGCGGGCAGGTGGACCTGGACCGCCTGGGCGAGCAGGCGCTGCACCGCTACCTGTACGCCCGTGCGCTCATCGGCGGCGAGTTCGGGCGCCCGGTGGTGCAGCGGCGCGCCGAGGGCTCGGCGCCGCACGCGAACTGAAGGCGGGCGCTGTCCCAGGAGTGTCCCGGATTGGGACAGGGCCGAGCCGCCGGCCTCACACCAGGCCGGCCGCCGCCAGTTCCTTCTTGACGTAGGCGTAGAACAGCGGCGCCGCCACCAGCCCGGTGACGCCGAAAAGCGTTTCCGCGGCGAACATCACCGCCAGCAGCTCCCACACGCCGGTGCTGGTGCGCGAGCCCACGACGCGGGCGTTGATGAAGTACTCGGCCTTGTGGATGGCGATCAGGAAGGCCAGGCAGGCCGCGCCGACCAGGGGCGACACCGACACGCCCACCAGCGTCATCACGACGTTGACCACCAGGTTGCCCACGATGGGCACCAGCCCGAACGTGAAGGTCATGCCCACCAGCGCGTAGTCGTAGGGCATGTGGATGTTGAACAGCGGCAGCACGCCGAGCAGGAAGCCGGCCGTGAGCGTGGCGTTGAAGGTGGCGATCCAGAACTGTGCCGCCACGATCTGGCGGAAGGCGTCGATGAAGTGCACCGCGCGCCGCGCGATGGCCTCGGCCAGCGGCCGGCGTGTCGTGGGCGGGCGGCGCGAACCGAGCAGCGCGCCGACGATCAGCCCGACGTAGGCCAGCAACACGCCGTGCAGCCAGCTGCGCCCGACCGAGGCCAGCAGGCTGGCCTGGTTGCGCAGCTGGTCGGCCAGCAGCGCCTGCATGCCGGCCACGCCTTCGGGCAGGTGGCGCACGATCTCCGGCGGCAGCTTCTCGCGCATCTCCAGCACGGTGTTGGCCAGGTGGTGTAGCAGCGCCTGGTACTGCTGCACGGCCAGCAGCGAGTAGCCCTTGGCGTTGAGCATCAGCAGCAGCAGGCCCACCAGCGGCGCGGTGATGACGACGGTGGCCGCCACCCACGGCGGCAGGTAGTACGGCCCGGCGCGCGGCGGGCCCAGCCGGCCCGGCCGGCCCAGCGGGATGCGCGTCATGGCGCGCGTCACCAGGAAGCTGATGCACACCGCCAGCAGTCCGGGCAGCAGCCCTGCCAGCACCGACAGCAGGCACAGCCCGGCCACCAGCACGTAGCTGGCCACCTGGACCAGCTGCCGGGTGCGGGCCTGGGGATCGGGAAGGGGAGGGATTTCCGGTTTCATGCAGCAGGGGCCGGCCGGCGCACGACGGGCCGGCGCGGTACGGGGCTCAGGCCGGCTGCGCCGAGCGCGGCAGCCCGAACACGCGGTCGAAAGCCCAGTTGAATACGAAGGTATAGACCAGGAAGAACAGCAGCAGGCTCAAGTCCATCGCCAGCGACTGCCACAGGCTCACGTCCAGCCACCAGGCGATCACGGGCACCAGGATGGCGGCCAGGCCGCCCTCGAAGCCGATGGCGTGCGCCACGCGCCGGCGCACGCTGCGCCCGCGCACCGCCTGGCGCGACTCCCAGCGCTCGAAGGCGTGGTTGAACACCACGTTCCACGCCACGGCCACGGCCGAGCACAGCGCCGACAGGCCGCCGGCGTGCAAGGCGCCCGCGTCGGACATCAGCATGAAGCCCGCGCCGGCCAGCACGATGGCGATCGCCTCGTACAGGCCCACGTACACCACCCGCCTCCAGACACCCTGCATCGACGAAGCTCCGTTGGACACCGCCCGGGCGGACATGCCCGGCGCTGCGCAAGTTCCCTGGCGACCGCTTCACGACCCGGGTCAGCCGCCGCCGGGCGGCGTTTTGTCACGGCGCGCCGCCTCGCGCGCGGCCTTGTACCGGAACACCTGGTAGAGCACGCCCAGCGTGGCGAAGGCCACCATCCACCAGCCGAACAGCACGTAGCCGGCGTACACCAGCACGACCCACAGCACGAACAGCAGCACGAATCCCAGCGTTCTCATCACGTCTCCTTGACCCCGGATTGTCCCAGGTCTCAGGGCGCCGGCCGCCGGGGCTCAGCGGCTGTAGCCGCGCGCGGTGACGGGCCAGACGGCCTCGACGCGGTCGCCACGGAAGGCCACGACCTCGTCGTGCAGGTTGAAGGTGGGATCGCAGTGTCCCGGCACCAGCCGCAGCAGGCTGCCCAGTGCCGGCGGCGGCGGCGGCGCCGCTGCGACCCCGGCCCCTGCGGCGTCCCGGGCCGCGGCCGTCAGCAGGCCGTGCTCGTCGTTGGCCTGGGTGTAGTGCCAGGGCGCGCCCGGCGGCCAGGCGCGCGGCAGGCCGGACTCCAGCGACATCGACTTCAGGCCGGCGTCCACCACCGCGTGCGTGCCGGCCGCCGTGCTCATCACGCGCGTGGCCACGAACAGGGCGTGCTCGAAGCGCAGCCGCGTGCCGGGCTCGTTGTCGGCGTAGTCGCGGTCCATGAAGGCGTAGGAGCCGGGCTGCAGCTCGGTGTAGACGCCGCTTTCCAGGTCGAACTCCACGCTGCCGGTGCCCCCGCCGGTGACGGTGGCGCAGCGCAGGCCCCGCGCCTGCAGCGCCGCCACCACGTCCGCGGCGCGGGCTGCGGCGCGCAGCGCCTGCTCGCGGCGCTCGGCCCGGCCACGCAGGTGCTGCAGCCCGCCCTGATATGCCTGCAGGCCGCGGAATTCGAGCTGGGCATGCGGCGCCAGCTGCTCCAGCAGGCGCAGCACGCCCGCGGCGCCGGCCACGCCGCAGCGGCCCTGGCCGATGTCGATCTCCACCAGCACGCCCAGCGCCGTGCCGGCCTCGCGCGTGGCCTCGGCCAGCGCCTGCACCTGCAGCGCGTCGTCCACGCACACGCTCAGCCGCGCATGGCGCGCCCAGCGCGCCAGCGCACGGGCCTTGTCCGGCGTGGCCAGCTCGTTGCTCACGTGCACGTCGCGCACGCCGGCGCGCAGGAAGGGCAGCGCCTCGCTGGCCTTCTGGCAGCACACGCCCACGGCCCCGCGCGCCAGCTGCGCCAGCGCCACCGCCGGGCACTTGTGCGCCTTGGCGTGCGGGCGCAGCGCCACGCCGGCGGCGTCGGCCGCGGCCTGCATGCGGTCGAGGTTGCGCTCGAAGGCGTCGAGGTCCAGCAGCAGCGCGGGCGTGTCCACCCCGGCCAGCGGCGAGCCCGGCACGGCGGCGGGCGGGAAGGGGTCGAAGACGGGCTCCATGGCGGGGGGTGCGGCGTGGTTCATCGGCCCGCAGTGTCACCGATGGTCCCGGCCGCATGCCCCGTCCTGGTGCCGCGGCACGGACACGGGACGGCGCCACGGGCGGGCCGGGCGTGACATCGGCCCAACATCCGGGACGGGCCCGGGCCACGGGAGGCGCGTGCGGGCCCGCAACGTGCTAGCTTGGAGCCGAGGCCTTGTCCCAAGGGGGGCCTGTGCCGGGCACCTCGGCGCCCGGAATCGGCCCTCGTCGCGGCGGACCTCCTCGACACGCAGCCGCCTTGCGCGGCGTTCAGGACAGAGGGGAGCACACGTGATCGAACTGCAAGCCACCATTCCCGAGGGCGTCCACTTCGCCGACCTGCAGCTGTCGCGCGACGCCGAGGACGGCGCCGTCATCTTCGCCATGGAGCCCATCGAGGCCATCTGCGAAGCCAGCGGCCTGGACATCGACGACGTCGTGGACGGCCCGGAGCCCACCGTCTGCCTGCTGATCGCCGCCTGGTACGAGGTGCACCTGCAGCGCGGCGGCGAGCCCGACCCGGTGCAGGAAGACTTCATGGAGGAAGCCCGGCTGGAGATGGAGCGCGGCGGCGGCTTCAGCTACGCGCCCGGACACGCCTGACACCGCGCGCCCGCGCGCCGACCGCGGCCGGCGCGTGAAGCTCAGGGCGCCGCGTCCGCCGCGCTGGCCGCAGGCGCGGCCGCCGCGCCTTCCGGCCGGTCCAGGATCAGCACCACGCTGAAGGTGCTGCCCCGCCCCGGGGCGCTGTCCAGCGCGAGCTGGCCGCCCATCATGTCCACCAGCCGCTGCACGATCGACAGCCCCAGTCCCGTGCCGCCGAAGCGCCGCGTGGTGGAGCTGTCGGCCTGGATGAACGGGTCGAACACCCGTTGCTGCGCCTCGGCCGCGATGCCGATGCCCGTGTCGATCACGTCCAGCCGCAGCTTGCAGCAGCCCGCCACGCGCGCGAGCTCGCGCACCCGCAGCGTCACGCTGCCCTGCTCGGTGAACTTCACCGCGTTGCCCAGCAGGTTGAGCAGCACCTGCTTCAGGCGCAGCGGATCGCCCAGCAGCTGCGGCGGCAGGTCGTCGCTCGCCTCCAGCCGCAGCGCCAGGCCCTTGGCGTCGGCCTGCGGCTGCACCATGGCGCACACCGCCTGCAGCAGCGCATGCGGCGCCAGCGGCACGCGCTCCAGGTGCACCTCGCCGGCTTCGATGCGGGAGAGGTCGAGCACGTCGTTGGTCAGCGCCAGCAGCTGCTCGCCGGCCTGGCTGACGTGCCCGGCATAGACCAAGGCGCGCTCGGGCAGCGCCATGCGCGACATCAGCTGGCTCAGCCCGATCACGGCGTTGAGCGGGGTGCGGATCTCGTGGCTCATGTGCGCCAGGAAGGTGCTCTTGGCCCGGTTGGCGGCCTCGGCGGCGTCGCGCGCCGCGGCCAGCTCGGCGGTGCGCTCGGCCACGCGCCGCTCCAGCGTGGCGTTGAGCGCCTGCAGCTCGGCCTGCGCCTGCTTGCGCGCGGTCACGTCCACCAGCGTGGACAGCACCGTGCGCTCGCCGCGCACGGTCAGCACCTGCGCCGAGATCTGCACCACGAAGTCGTCGCCGTTGCTGCGCCGGAAGGCCTGCTCCCAGCCGCGCACCGTGCCCTGGCGCAGCAGCTCGCCCAGGAAGCGGCGCGCGTCGCGGTCGCTGGACCAGAGCTCGCGCACCGAGCGCCCGACCATGGCGGCGCGGCTCGTGCCCGTCATCGCCAGCCAGGTGTCGTTGACATCGAGCACGGTGCCGTCGTCCAGGCGCGTCAGCGCGATCGCGGCGGGGTTGTTGGTGAAGGCCGCGGCGCAGACCTCCTGGTGCAGCGCCGGGTCGTCGAGCGGGTCGAACAGCGCGCCGAAGTGCAGCGCGTCGCCCTCGCGGCGCGGCGCCGGCGGTGCGGACGCGGGGGGCGGCGCGGGCGGCGCGTCCTCGATGTCGTGGATCAGCCAGCGCACCGCGCCGCCGCCGTCGAGCACCGGCGTGTTGCGCATGCGCCAGCGCTGCGCCATCGGCGCCAGGCCGCGCAGCGGCAGCGGCCCAAGCAGGTAGCGCGGCAGCTCCAGCGTGTCGGTTCCGCGGTGCGACAGCGCCCGCTCCAGCGAGGCACACAGCTCGCCGGCCTCGACCTCGCCGGCCGCGCCGTCCTGCGCGGCCTCGGCCAACAGCTCGAACAGGCCGCGGCCCTCGATGTCGCCGGCCGTGGCCCGCGTGGCCTCCAGGAACGCGGGCGACGCGCCCAGCACCGTGAAGCGCGGCGCGTCGGGGGCGAGCACCAGCAGCCGCCCGGGCAGTGCGTTGATGAGGGCCTGGAAATGGGAGTACACCCCCTGAGTGTCGGCGTTCGCCAGCAAGCATTTGAGGCCGCCAGCCGGCACGACTTCACGAATCGCGAGGCAGTCCGGTATCAGGAGGAAACAGCCCCGGGACAACTCCCGGGGCCGCCGTGCAGACTGCCGCGCCCGGCCGTTACACGGTGCGGCCCCAGCGGTCAGCCTTCGTTCAGGCGGTGCAGTTATAAGGGTTTGTACTTAATCATGCCTTTGCACTGCCATTGCCAGGGAGCCGCCATGACGAGTTTTCTTCTCCTGACCCTGTTCGTCGGCATCGTGGACGTGAACATCCGGGCGCGCCGCGAATTCCGCCGCTGGCTGGAGAGCCAGCCGGCCGACGTGCAGAAGCGCCTGCAGGCCGCCCGGGCCTGGGGCCGCGTCTGAAGGTTTCAGCGGCCGGCGTCCGCCGGGCCCTCAGATCCGCCGCTGCCGGCGCCGCACCGCGCCCAGCCCCAGCAGCGCGGCACAGGCCAGCGCCAGCGTGCCGGGCTCGGGCACGGCGGTGGATTCGTAGGTGATGCGGATGTTGTCGAGGTCGTGGTTGGCGCTCTGCCCGCCGCTGCGCCCGCCGAACCAGACCCGGCTGTCGTAGGCATCGAGCCCGGGGATCACGAAGTTGCTGAGCACGTCCAGCCCGGCCAGGCTGACACTCACCGAATGCCGCGTGAAATCCACCACGATGCGCGAATTGGCGAAACCCTCGTCGTCTGCGCTCCACAGGTCGATGCCCTGGGCATACAGATCGACGGTTTTCACCACCGCGCCGTTGAAATGCACCGACAGGTGGTTGTCATTGATCTCGCCGTTGTCCCAGATGTCATAGCCGATGCCCAGCGAGGAAAAAAAGCCGGGCTCCTCGGCCACCGAATAAGGCGCCACGGCACCGGAATCGCCGTACACCCAGGTATTGAGCAGCGCAAATCCCAGGCCGTCGGCGCGGGTGCCGCCGAAGAGGCGGAAATCGAAATCCGCCACCACGCGGTTGAAGCTGCCGGCAGCCACCTTGTCGAAGGCGATGGTGCCCTGGTCGGCACTGGCGCCGGCCCGGGCCAGGCGCAGGTAGTCGCCCGAGGCGTCGCGAATGACCTCGGCAGCGTCACGCAGCGCGTAGCTGCTGCCCGGCGCGGTGAAATCCTGGTGCACGGTCGCCGCCAGCGTGGCCGCCGAGCCCAGGGCCAGGCCGAGGGCCAGCGCGGCCCGGTGAAGATTTGTGCTGCTGGACATGGTGGACTCCGCCGTGTTTCGAAAGGCCTGGACGTACCGATCCTTCACGGCCATGGATTTGAAGTGGGTGCCGGCGTGTCGCGTGACGGGAATATGTCACGGCCCTTTCTCACAAGACGCCCTGAACAGTTGGATTCATGCGCCGGCTGGCCCATTTTAAAAATCTCCCGGGGATGCTGATTGACGTGAATCGTGTGCCGCCTTGAATCGAGGCCCGGCCCGTGAAATAAAGCCGTTGAATATTGCGCAATCCCGTCGGGCGGCAGGGCGCGGTGTCGCGGAAATGCCGGGAAATCGCTGGCAAATCGCCGACCAGATGAAAGCAGCCGTAACACTCGCGCCATCCTTTGGGGGCCCGGGCTCCGTACCCTTCGGGGCAACGTAGTCGAGCCGTTCCCATGCGCCTGATTTCCCTGTCCCCCGAGTACCTCGAGTCCGAGGAGGTTCTGCCCTTCGACGTCTTCGATGCCGAGGGCAACCTGCTGCTGCACGCGCGCCAGTCACTGCAGGACCGCACGACGCGCACCACGCTGCGCACGCGGGGGATCTATGCCGACTCGCGCTCCGTCGCGGACTGGCGGCGCCGGCTGACGGCGCGGGTGGACGCGCTGGTGCGCGGCAACGAGACGCTGGCCGTCATCGCCAAGGCGCGTGCCGAGCCCCGGCGGCAGGCCGAGGAGTCCTCGCGGCCCGGCGAGGAATGGGAAGCGCTGGTGCACCTGCTCGACGCGGCGCTGCGCCAGTCCGAGCCGGAGCAGCCCTGGGTGGAGCGCGTGCTGGAGGTGCAGGCCCGGGTGCGCGCGCTGACCGCGCAGCGCATGGACGAGGCGCTGTTCCACTACGTCTACAACGGCGCGCGCCATGCCGAGCACTACAGCAGCCACCAGGCGCTGCGCTGCATGCTCATCGCCGGCGAGGTGGCGCGCGAGCTTGGCTGGGACGCCGCCGACATCGTGGTGCTGGAACGCGCGGCGCTGACCATGAACGTGGGCATGCGCCGCCTGCAGGACCGGCTGGCGCTGATGGTGGCCCCGAAGCTCGACGACAACGTGCGCAAGCTCATCGCGCGCCACTCGGAGGACGGTGCACAGCAGCTGCTCAACAGCGGCGTGGCCGAGCCCGACTGGATCGAGGCGGTGCGCCACCACCACGACGCCGCGCTGGAGTCGCTGCCCTACGAGCGACTCAGCACCGGGCAGCGCCTGGCGCTGCTGCTGCGCCGCGTGGACATCTACTGCGCCAAGATCAGCCGCCGCGCCGGGCGCGCGCCGCTGACGGCGATGCAGGCCGCCGGCCAGTCATGCCTGGGGCCCGACGGGCGGCCCGACCGCATCGGCGCGGCGCTGCTCAAGGCGCTGGGGCTGTACCCGCCGGGCTGCTTCGTACAGCTCGCCAGCGGCGAGACCGGCATCGTGCTGGCGCGCGGCGCGCGCGCCAACCACCCGCTGGTGGCGGCGCTGGTCAACGCCCGCGGCCAGGCGCTGATGAGCCCGCTGCTGCGCGACTCGGCGCAGCCCGGCCTGACCGTGCGCGCGGCGCTGCGCCCGGACCAGGTGCCGGTGCAGCCGTCGATGCCGGCGCTGCGCCAGCTGCGCATGGCGCTGCGCTCCTGAGTCCGCCGGCGCGGCGGCCCCCTGCGGGCGTCGGCGCAAGCAAAGTGCCGGGCGGCGCAAGTTTTCACGTTCGTGCCGCTTTGACGGCTCAAGCGCGGCGCGATCGTCGCCGACACTGCGGGCAACCCTTCCCGCGGGCAGTTTGCCTGTGCCCGTGTCAATCGCCCGGCGTGTAGTAGTAGCCGTGAAACTGCTTCCCATCTCCCTGGACCAGGTCCAGCTGCAGGATGCCCTGCCTTTCGACCTCCTCACCGCCAACGGGCTGCTGCTGCTGCCGGCAAACCGGCGCCTGGAAAGCCCCAGCGCGCTGACGCGGCTGCGCGGCCACGGCCAGGTGTACGGCCCGGCGCGCGACGTCGAGGCCTGGCGCCGCGGGCTGGCGCATGCCGTGCACAAGGTGGTGCGGCGCAACGCGCCGCTGCTGCACCTGGCCCGTGCCCGGCCCGAGCTGCTGTACGGGGAGCAGGGCGTGGTCGCGCCCGGCGAGGAGTGGAGCGACCTGGCCTGGCGGCTCAACGCCGCGCTGCAGGAGCCCGGCAACGGGCCCGGCTGGATCGAGCGGGTGCAGGAGGTGCATGCGCGGCTGCGCGCGCTGCCTGCGCAGCGCTACGACGAGGCGCTGTTCCACTACATCCACCACGGCGCCTGCAACACCTACCTCTACAGCAGCCACCAGGCGCTGCGCTGCATGCTCATCGCCAGCGAGACCGCGCGCCGCCTGGCCTGGGAACCCGAGCGCATCGAGCTGCTGGACCGGGCCGCGCTGCTGATGAACGTGGCCTCGTGGCGGCTGCAGAACCAGCTCGCCCGGCACCACGGCCGGCTCGACCCGGAGATGCGCGCCGAGCTGCAGCGCCACCCCGACGCGGGCGCACAGCTGCTCGAACGCAGCGGCGTGAGCGAGCCCGACTGCCTGGACGCGGTGCGGCTGCACCACGACGCCTCGCTGGCCGGGCGCCCCGACGGCGAGCTTTCGACCGGCGAGCGCCTGGCCGTGCTGCTGCGCCGCGTGGACATCTACTGCGCGCGGCTGAGCCGGCGTGCCGGGCGCGGCGCGCTCTCGGCGCTGCAGGCCGCCAGCCACGTCTGCCTGGGCGCCGACGGCCAGCCCGACGCCATCGGCGCGGCGCTGCTCAAGGCCGTGGGCCTGTACCCGCCGGGCACCTTCGTCAAGCTCGCCAGCGACGAGAGCGCCATCGTGCTCACGCGCGGCGACCGCGCCAACCAGCCGCTGGCCGTGGCGCTGAGCGACGCGCAGGGCCACGCGCTGCAGGAGCCGCGGCTGCGCGACACGGCCGAGCCCGGGTACGCCGTGCGCGCCGCGCTGCGCCCTGAGCAGATGCCCGTGGACCCGCCGATGGCCAAGCTGCTGGCGCTGCGCGTGGCCAACGACGAGCGGGTGCGGCTGGCGTCGGCGGCGTGACGCCTCAATCCCCCGGCTCGCGCTCCCACCAGCGCTCGCCGAGTTGCTGTTGCAACCAGTTCACGAACACCTGCACCTTGCCCGGCAGCAGCTTCGGCGACGGGTAGACCGCGTGCAGCTCCTGGCTCGGCAGCGCCAGTTGCGGCAGCACCGGTACCAGCGCCCCTTCGGCCAGTGACACGCGCGCCACGTAGTGCGGCAGCAGCGCCAGCCCCATGCCGGCGCGGCACGCGGCCAGCACGGCCGAGAGGTTGTTGGAGCGCAGCGGCCCCTTCACCGGCACCGTGCGCACCTGCCCGTCGGGCAGCGTGAAACTCCAGCGCTCGTCGCCCTGCACGCTGCTGTACACCAGGCACGGGTGCGCGCCGACGGCATCGGCGTCCTCAGGCGCGCCGTGCGCCGCCAGGTACTGCGGCGCGGCCGCCAGCACCCACGGGTTCATGCCCAGGAAACGCGCGCCCAGCGAGGAATCGGCAAGGCGGCCCATGCGCAGCGCCACGTCCACGCCCTGCTCGACCAGGTTGACGTAGCGGTCGTCGAAGCTCAGGTCCACGCACATGTCCGGGTGCTCGCGCATGAAGCGCAGCACCAGCGGCGTGACCACGCGGCGCCCGAAGGCCACCGAGGTGCTGATGCGCAGCGTGCCGCCGATGCGGCTCTGCAGCAGCAGTGCCAGGTTGTCCGCCTCCTCCAGCTCGCGCGCGATGCGCTTGCACTTGTCGTAGTAGAGCGCGCCCACCTCCGTGGGCGTGACGCCGCGCGTGCTGCGGTGCAGCAGCCGCGCGCCCAGCCGCGCCTCCAGCGCCGCGACGTGCTTGGTGGCCGTGGGCTGCGTCAGCCCCATGTCGGCGCTGGCGCGGCTGAAGCTGCCGGTCTCCACGACGCGGATGAAGAGTTGAAGGCCTTGCACGCGGTCCATGCCTTCACTCTAGTGCGTCGCGCACGGTTCATTCCTGCCTGGAATGCACGACTGTCCTGACTGCCTGTTCACGGACAGGACGACCGGCCATTCGCGGCGCCGGCCATGCCTGCGCGGAATGAGTCATATCCGCGCGCTTGGATTCCGCGCAAGCGGCGCCGCGCCGACCATCTCGTCAACGGTTTTCCTGAACCCTGACAACTGAGGAGTGCGAGATGGCCAAGATGAAGGCAGCCATGGCGGCGGTGCTGGTGATGGAGAAGGAGGGCGTGAGCCAGGCCTTCGGCGTTCCGGGCGCGGCCATCAACCCGCTGTACGCGGCACTGCGGGCGCGCGGCTCGATCAGCCACGTGCTGGCGCGCCACGTGGAGGCGGCCTCGCACATGGCCGAGGGCTACACCCGGGCCCGCGCCGGCAACATCGGCGTTTGCATCGGCACCTCCGGCCCGGCCGGCACCGACATGATCACCGGCCTGTACTCGGCCGGCGCCGATTCCATCCCGATCCTGTGCATCACCGGCCAGGCGCCGCGCGCCCGGCTCTACAAGGAGGACTTCCAGGCCGTGGACATCGAGTCCATCGCCAAGCCCGTGACGAAGTGGGCCGTGACCGTGCGCGAGCCGGCGCAGGTGCCGCGCGCGTTCCAGCAGGCCTTTCACCTGATGCGCTCGGGCCGGCCGGGGCCTGTCCTCATCGATCTCCCGTTCGACGTGCAGATGGCCGAGATCGAGTTCGACATCGACACCTACGAGCCGCTGCCCGTCTACAAGCCCGCCGCCACGCGCCGGCAGATCGACAAGGCGCTGGACATGCTGCTGGCCAGCGAGAAGCCGCTGATCGTGGCCGGCGGCGGCATCATCAACGCCGACGCCAGCGAGCTGCTGGTCGAGCTGGCCGAGACGCTGGGCGTGCCCGTGATCCCGACGCTCATGGGCTGGGGCTCGATCCCCGACGACCACCCGCTCATGGCCGGCATGGTCGGGCTGCAGACCAGCCACCGCTACGGCAACGCCACCATGCTGGCCAGCGACTTCGTGCTGGGCATCGGCAACCGCTGGGCGAACCGGCACACCGGCTCGGTGGAGGTCTACACCAGGGGCCGCACCTTCGTGCACGTGGACATCGAGCCCACGCAGATCGGGCGCGTGTTCATGCCCGACTACGGCATCGTCTCCGACGCCAAGGCCGCGCTGGAGTTGTTCGTTGAAGCCGCGAAGGAGCGCCGGGCCGCCGGCACGCTCAAGAGCTACGGCGACTGGGCCTTCCGCTGCGCCGAGCGCAAGCGCCTGATGCACCGCAAGAGCCACTACGAGCAGACGCCGATCAAGCCGATGCGCGTGTACGAGGAGATGAACGCCGCCTTCCCGCGCGACACGGTGTACGTCTCGACCATCGGCCTGTCGCAGATCGCCGGCGCGCAGTTCCTGCACGTGTACGGGCCGCGCCAATGGATCAACTGCGGCCAGGCCGGCCCGCTGGGCTGGACCATCCCTGCCGCGCTGGGCGTGGTGGCGTCGGACCCGACGCGCACCGTCGTGGGCCTGTCGGGCGACTACGACTTCCAGTTCCTGATCGAGGAGCTGGCCGTGGGCGCGCAGTTCCGGCTGCCCTACGTGCAGGTGCTGGTCAACAACTCGTACCTGGGCCTGATCCGGCAGTCGCAGCGCGGCTTCGACATGGACTTCTGCGTGCAGCTCTCGTTCGAGAACCAGAACATGCCCGAGGACGCGGGCGAGCTGCGCGGCTACGGCGTGGACCACGTCGCGGTGGTGGAAGGGCTGGGCTGCAAGGCGCTGCGCGTGACCGACCCCGAGAAGATCGGCGAGACGCTGAAGCAGGCGCACGCCATGGCGCGCGAGCACCGCGTGCCGGTGGTGGTGGAGTGCATCTTGGAGCGCGTCACCAACATCGCCATGGGCACCGAGATCGACGCCGTCAACGAGTTCGAGTCCATCGACTGCCGCCATCCGGAAGGCACGAAGGGGCTGGAGCTGGCGGGGCTGCTGGACTGAGCACCTGATTGACGACGCAACGGAGAACCGACATGCCCCAATTCGCCGCCAACCTCACGATGCTCTTCACCGAGGTCCCGTTCCTGGACCGCTTCGAGCGCGCCGCGCGCGCCGGTTTCAAGGCCGTGGAGTTCCTCTTTCCCTATGACTTCGAGGCCGCCGAGATCCGCGCCCGGCTCGACGCCAACGGCTTGCAGCTGGTGCTGCACAACCTGCCCGCCGGCGACTGGGCCGGCGGCGAGCGCGGCATCGCCTGCATTCCCGGCCGCGAGGCCGAGTTCCGCGAGGGCGTGGCGCGCGCCATCCGCTACGCGCAGCTGCTGAACGTGCCGCGCCTGAACTGCCTGGCCGGCAAGGCGCCCGCGGGCACGGACGCCGCCACGCTGCGCCGCACCTTCGTGGACAACCTGCGCTTCGCGGCGAAGGAACTGGAGCGGGCCGACCTCAACCTGCTGATCGAGCCGATCAACCCCTTCGACATTCCCGGCTTCTACCTCAACACCAGCGCGCAGGCGGTGTCGGTCCTGGACGAGGTGGGCGCGCCCAACGCCTTCGTGCAGTACGACATCTACCACGCGCAGCGCGCGGAAGGCGAGATCGCGGCCACGCTGCAGCAGCTGATGCCGCGCATCGGCCACCTGCAGCTGGCCGACAACCCCGGCCGCAACGAGCCCGGCACCGGCGAGCTGAACTGGGCCTTCCTGTTCCAGCACATCGACCGCCTGGGCTATGCCGGCCACATCGGCTGCGAGTACAAGCCGCTGACCACGACCGAGGCGGGGCTGGGGTGGATACAGCGCTTCGCGCGCTGAGCCCACTCGCAACAGCTGCGTCTGTATTCCGTTCGTCCCGAGGTATCGAAGGATGAACGGCCCCCGCTGCGAAGCCGCCATCCGAGCCTGTCGGATTCGGCCTTCGATACCTCAGTCCGAACGGTGCATGAAGGCGGCAGTTCCTGGCCTGCATGCCAGCCTCACGGCTTCACCCTTCGATACCTCAGGGCGAACGGGTCGTTTCATCAGGACATGCCCATTGAAACAAGACCGCAATCGCCTTTGCGTCCACAACCACAACGTTGGAGAACCACGTGACCTCTTCCCCCCTGAAACTCGGCTTCATCGGCCTGGGCATCATGGGCGCGCCGATGTGCGGCCACCTCATCAATGCCGGCCATCAGCTGTTCGTGCACACCGTGGGCAAGGTGCCCGACGCGATTGCCGAGACCTCGGCCACCGTGTGCACTAGCGCGCGCGGCGTGGCCGAGCGCGCCGACATCGTCTTCATCATGGTGCCCGACACGCCCGACGTGGAAGCCGTGCTGTTCGACGAGCGCGGCGTGGCCTCGGGCCTGACCGCCGGCAAGGTGGTGGTGGACATGAGCAGCATCTGCCCCATCCGCACCAAGGATTTCGCCAGGCGCATCAACGCCATCGGCGTGGACTACCTCGACGCGCCGGTCTCCGGCGGCGAGGTCGGCGCCAAGGCGGCGTCGCTGACGATCATGGTCGGCGGGCCGGAAGCGGCGTTCGAGCGCGTCAAGCCTCTCTTTTCGCTGATGGGCAAGAACGTCACGCTCGTGGGGGGCAACGGCGATGGGCAGACCACGAAGGTTGCGAACCAGATCATCGTGGCGCTCAACATCGCCGCCGTGGGCGAGGCGCTGGTGTTCGCCAGCAAGGCCGGCGCCGACCCGGCGCGGGTGCGCCAGGCGCTCATGGGCGGCTTCGCCAGCAGCCGCATCCTGGAGGTGCACGGCGAGCGCATGATCAAGCGCACCTTCGAGCCGGGCTTCCGCATCGGGCTGCACCAGAAGGACCTGAACCTGGCGCTGCAGGGCGCGCGCACGCTGGGCGTGTCGCTGCCCAACACCGCCGGCACCGCGCAGCTGATGCAGGCCTGCGCCGCCAACGGCATGGGCAACCTGGACCACTCGGCGCTGGTGCGCGCACTGGAGCTGCTGGCGGGGCATGAGGTGGCGAAGGCCGAGGGCTGAAGCCATGCACGACCCCCGCGCCTTCCTGCGCTCCCTTTTCGACGCCGCCGTGGCCCGCGCGCTGCCGGCGGAGAACATCGCGGCGCACCTGCCCGCGCCGCCGCGCGGGCGCACGCTGGTGCTGGGCGCGGGCAAGGCCGGCGGCGCCATGGCCGCGGCGGTGGACGCGATCTGGCCCGCCGACGCGCCGCTCACGGGCCTCGTCGTCACCCGCTACGGCCACGTGCCGCCCGCCTATGCGGCGCGGCCCGGGCGCATCGAGGTGGTGGAGGCCGCGCACCCGGTGCCCGATGCGGCCGGTCTGGCGGCAACGAAGCGCATCGTCGAGCTCACGCGCGGCCTCACCGCCGACGACCTGGTGCTGTTCCTGGTGTCCGGCGGCGGCTCCGCGCTGCTGAGCCTGCCGGCCGAGGGGCTGACGCTGCAGGACAAGCAGGCCGTGAACCAGGCGCTGCTGCGCAGCGGCGCGGCCATCGACGAGATGAATTGCGTCCGCAAGCACTTGTCGGCCGTGAAGGGCGGTCGCCTGGCCGCGCTGTGCGCGCCGGCGCGCGTGGTGACGCTGGCCATCTCCGACGTGCCCGGCGACGACCCGGCCGTCATCGCCAGCGGCCCGACCGTCCCCGACACCAGCACCTGCGCCGACGCGCTGGCGATCCTGGAGCGCTACGGCATCGAGGTGCCGCCCGCGGCGCGCGCCGGGCTGGAGAGCGGCGCGTATGAAACGCCGGCGCCGGGCGACGCCTGCTTCGGAGGCCATGCGCTGCGGCTGATCGCCACGCCGCGCCAGAGCCTGGAAGCCGCGGCGCAGCGCTCCCGCTCGCAGGGCGTGGCGGCGCGCATCCTGTCCGACGAGATCGAGGGCGAGAGCCGCGAGGTCGGCAAGGTGCACGCGGCACTGGCGCGCGCCGTGGCGCGCCACGGCGAGCCTTTCACGCGGCCCTGCGTGATCCTCTCCGGCGGCGAAACCACCGTGACCGTGAAGCACAAGGGCGGCCGCGGCGGCCGCGCGACCGAGTTCCTGCTCGGCTGTGCCCTTGCGCTGCAGGCCGAGCGCGGCGTGTGGGTGCTGGCCGCGGACACCGACGGCATCGATGGCATGGAGGACAACGCCGGCGCCATCGTCACGCCCGACACGCTCCGGCGCGCCGCGGCGCTGGGACTGAAGGCGGCCGACTTCCTGGACCGCAACGACGCCTACGGCTTCTTCGCGGCGCTGGGCGACCTGGTCAGCCCGGGGCCGACCTTCACCAACGTCAACGACTTCCGGGCGCTGCTGGTGCTCTGAGACGGCCGAAACCGGTTTCCGGCACGTTATCCTGACAGGCGCCGGCCCAGCGAGGGCCGGCGCCTTTTCGTTGCCGAACGTTGCCGAAGACAACAAGCCCGGAGACCTCCATGCAAGACAAGTTCGTGGCGCGCCGCCGCCATCTGCTCAAGACCCTCGCCGCCGGCGGCCTGGCCGCGGCGGGCGGCGGCGCGATGGCGCAGGCCTTTCCGTTCACGCCTAACCAGCGCTACCCGGACCCGGCGCTGCAGATCCTGGACCCGAGCTTCACCAAGTACCGCATCTACAGTTCCACCGTCGAGCAGGTCACCACCGGCTTCCGCTGGGCCGAGGGCCCGGCGTACTTCCCGGAAGGCGGCTACCTGCTGTTCAGCGACATCCCGAACAACCGGATCATGAAGTTCGACGAGAGGACGGGCGCCACCACCGTCTTCCGCGCCAATGCCAACTACGCCAACGGCAACGCGCGCGACCGCCAGGGCCGGCTCGTGACCTGCGAGCACTCGGTGACGCGCCGCGTCACGCGCACGGAGAAGGACGGCAAGATCACCGTGCTGGCCGACAGCTTCGAGGGCAAGCGCCTGAACGCGCCCAACGACGTCGTCGTCAGGAGCGACGACAGCGTCTGGTTCACCGACCCGCTGTTCGGCATCAACGGGGAGTGGGAAGGGTCCAGGGCCAAGCCCGAGCAGGCCACGACCAACGTGTACCGCATCGCGCCGGACGGCAGGATCGCGGCCGTCGTCACCGATCTGGTGAATCCCAATGGCCTGGCCTTCTCGCCCGACGAGAAGAAGCTCTACGTGGTGGAGTGGAAGGGCACGCCTAACCGCAGCATCTGGAGCTTCGACGTGGGCGCCGACGGCGTGAGCCTGTCCAACAAGACCAAGCTCATCGACGCCGCCGACCAGGGCGCGCTCGACGGCTTCCGGGTGGACCGCGACGGCAACCTCTGGTGCGGTTGGGGCAGCAACGGCGCGCTGGCCAGCGAGCCGGTGGAGATGAACGGGCGCAAGGTGTATCCGCTCCGGGGCCGCTCCGAGGACCTCGACGGCGTGATGGTGTTCAGCCCGCAGGGCAAGCCGCTGGCGTTCATCCGGCTGCCCGAGCGCTGTGCCAACCTGTGCTTCGGCGGCCCCAAGGGCAACCGGCTCTACATGACGTCGAGCCACTCGGTGTACGCGCTGTACGTGGAGGCGCACGGGGCGGTCTGACGCCCCGGTTCATCCCCTGCCGCCGCGCCGGAACCCGTCCGGCGTCGTGCCCATGAGGCGCTTGAACATGGTGATGAAGGCCGAGGCGCCGGCATAGCCCAGCTCCAGCGCCACGGCCTCCACCTTGTGCCCGGCCTGAAGCCGCGGCAGCGCCTTGACCACGCGCAGGCGCTGGCGCCACTCGCCGAAGGACATGCCCAGCTCGCGACGGCAGCGGCGCAGCAGCGTGCGCTCGGTGGTGTGGAAGTCGCGCGCCAGCTCGGCCAGCGAGCGCGCATCGCCCGGGTTCGCCTCCAGCGCAGCCAGCAGCGGCGCCAGCAGCGCGTCGCCGGAGCCCGGCAGGAAGCTGTGGGCGCGCGGCGCCAGCGCCAGCTGGTCCACCAGCACCTGCAGCAGCCGCGCGTCGGCCGGCGAAGGCGCCGCCCTGGGCGCCGCCGCGCCGGCCTGCGCGCGCAGGTGGTCGAGCGGGGCGCGCGCCAGCGGGCCGATGGTCAGCGCGCAGGCCTGCGGCGGCAGCGCCGCGCACAGCGGCGCGGACACGTAAAGAGAGCAGTGGTTGGCCGCGTGCCGGTTCAGCCCCACGTGCTCGACCTGCGGCGGCAGCCACACGCCGCACTGCGGCGGCGCCATGAGGTGGCGGTCGTCGAGCAGCAGCTCCATCACGCCGCTATAGGCATAGACGAACTCGCCCCAGGCATGGCGGTGGCGCGGGTAGGCCGTGTCGGCGGGCAGCTCGTCGGCGCGGAACCAGATCGGCGCCGGCAACGCGTCCTCGAACGGCGGCACGCGCAGGTGCATCGGGCGGGCAGGCATGGCGGGTGGCGGTCGGGCGAGTGCGGGGCTGTCGGATGCCCGGCATGGATTGTCCGATACGCGCAATTCCCGCCAAAAGCGACACCGGACAATGCGCCGCTCCACCGCCGTGCAGTGCCGGCAGAAAGCGAAGTTGCATGTCCGCCCACCGCCAGCCCCTCGACGCCCGCGCCACCGCCGTGATGGTGCTGCTGTGCACGGTCTGGGCCATGCAGCAGATCGCCGTGAAGCTGGGCGCACCGGACATGCCGCCGCTGCTGCAGGTGGGCCTGCGCTCGGGCGCGTCGGCGCTGCTGCTGGCGCTGCTCATGGCCTGGCGCGGCGAGCGGCTGCACTGGCGCGGCGGCGCCTGGCGCGCGGGCGCGCTGGTGGGGCTGCTGTTCGGGCTGGAGTTCGTGGTGGTGGGCGAGGGCCTGCGCCACACCAGCGCCTCGCACATGGTTGTGTTCCTCTACACCGCGCCGATCTTCGCGGCGCTGGGGCTGCACTGGCGGCTGCCCGCGGAGCGGCTGCGGCCGCTGCAGTGGGCGGGCATCGCGCTGGCCTTCGGCGGCATCGCCTGGGCCTTCCTGGGCCACGGCCGCCCGGCCGCGAGCGTGGGCGGCAACGCGCTGCTGGGCGACGCGCTGGGGCTGCTGGGCGGCGCGGCCTGGGGTGCGACCACGGTGGCGGTGCGCTGCTCGCGCCTGGCCTCGGCACCGGCCGGCGAGACGCTGCTGTGGCAGCTGCTGGGCGGCTGCGTGCTGGCGCTGGGGGCGGCATTCGCCTCCGGACAGACCGGCTTCACGCCCACGCCGGCGCTGGGGGTGAACCTGCTGTTCCAGGCGGTGGTGGTGTCCTTCGCCAGTTACCTGGCGTGGTTCTGGCTGCTGCGCCGCTACCTCGCGTCGCGCCTGGGGGTGTTCTCCTTCCTCACGCCGCTGCTGGGCGTGGCGCTGGGCGTGGCGCTGCTGGGGGAGCCGCTGGAGCCGGGCTTCGTGCAGGGGGCGGTCCTGGCATTGGCGGGCATCGTGCTGGTCAGTGGGCATGCGTGGGTGGCGCAAGCGCTGGCGGCCTGGGCGCCACGGCGGCTGTTCAGGCGCTGAAATCCGGCGCGGCGGCGCCCGGGCCGGGGCTGTGCGGGCGCAGGCGTGCCGTTGTGCGCAGCCCGTGCCGCCTTGTTCACGTTGCCGTCACCAATCGGCCCAAGGGCTGGGCCATGCTCGACTTCCAACAGGAACGATCCGGTGCCGAGCGCCCGGGACAGCCAACAAGAAGCGGCAGCGAGGGGCATGAGCACAGCAGGGGCCGGCATCGGTACGGAATTCGCCATGGGCGCGCAGCGGCCTGCGTCGCCGGGCCATTGGCGGCGCGCGGCAGTGGCCGGCCTCGTGCTGCTCGGCGGCCTGGTGGTGACGGCGGGACTGTGGCGCGAAGCCCGGCTCGACGAGACGCAGCGCCAGCAGGCGCGCTTCGAGTTCCGGGTGGACCGCATCTCGGCGGCCATGCAGGCGCGGCTGGCGGCGCACGAGCAGGTGCTGCGCGGCGGCGCCGGCCTGGTGGCGGCCAGCGGCGGCGTGACGCGCGCCCAGTGGCGCGACTACGTGGATCACCTCGACCTGCAGCGCAATTTCCCGGGTTTCCAGGGCGTGGGCTGGGCCCGCTACGTCCCTGCAGCCGAACTCGGCGATTTCGAGCGTGGCCAGCGCGCGCAAGGCCTGTCCGACTTCGCGGTGCGGCCCACGGGAGGGCGGCCCGGCTACGGCCCGGTGACCTTTCTGGAACCCGACAACGAGCGCAACCGGCGCGCCCACGGCTTCGACATGCTGTCCGAGCCGGTGCGCCGCGCGGCCATGGAGCGCGCGCGCGACAGCGGCACGGCCGCCCTCACCGGCAAGCTGAAGCTCGCCAGCGAGGCGCAGCAGTCGCCCGTGAGCGGCTTCCTGATCTACGTGCCGGTCTATCGCCGGCACGTGCGCGAACTGCGCACGGTCGAGGCGCGCCGCGCCGCGCTGCTGGGCTGGGTCAACAGCCCGTTTCGCGTCAACGACCTGCTGCAGGGCGTGATGGGCAGGCATCGCGAGGACATGAGCCTGCGCCTGTACGACGGCGGCACGGCCACCCCCGAGGCGCTGATGCACGACGACGGCCGGGCGCAGCCGGCCAACCTGCTGCCCGGCGTGGAGCCGCTCACGCGCGTGCTGAACCTGCCCGGACATGCCTGGACGCTGGAGTTCACGCCGCTGCGGGGCCTGTCCGGAGAGGGCGCGTCGCCCTGGACGGTGGACTCCATCGTCGCGGCCGGTGCCGCCAGCAGCGTGCTGCTGGCGGCGCTGGCCTGGCTGCTGCTGGCGCGCATCGAGCAGTCGCGCAGCGAGCGGCTGCGGCTGCGCCACATGGCGCTCACGGACCAGCTCACCGGGCTGCCCAACCGGTTGATGCTGCAACAGAAGCTGGCCGAGGCGGCGTCGCGATGCGCGCGCCTGCGCGCGCGCGGTGCCGTGCTGTTCGTGGACCTGGACAACTTCAAGCACGTCAACGATGCGGAGGGGCACCACGCCGGCGACACGGTGCTGCGCGAGCAGGCGCGGCGCCTGGCCGGCACGCTGCGCGCCGGCGACGTGGTGGCGCGGCTGGGCGGCGACGAGTTCTGCATCGTGCTGGCAGCGGTGGGCGATGCCGCCGAGGCCGAGCGCGTGGCCGAGCGCGTGATCCAGGTGGTCTCGGAGCCCGTGGCGCTGGATGAGCGGCAGGTACAGGTCGGCGCCAGCGTGGGCATCGCCATGATCGAGCCCGAGGGCACCGACACCGACGCGCTGCTGCGCCAGGCCGACGCGGCCATGTACCGGGCCAAGTCCGCCGGCAAGCAGGGCCACCACTTCTTCGGCGCCGAGCTCGACGCCGCGGCCGCGCGCCGCGCCGCGGTGGAGCGGCTGGCGCGCCAGGGCTTGCGCGACGGCGCCTTCGAGCTGCACTACCAGCCCGTGGTGGACCTGGCCAACGGCCGGGTGTTGGGCGCGGAGGCGCTGCTGCGCCTGCCGCAGGACGGCGCCGCGCCGGTGTCCACGGCCGAGCTGGTGGCCGTGGCCGAGCAGTGCGGGCTCATCAATGCGCTGGGCGCCTGGGTGCTCGACACGGCCTGCGCGCGGCTGGGTGCCTGGCAGGCTGCCGGTGCGGGCGGGCTGCTCCTGGCGGTGAACGTGTCGGCGCGGCAGTTGCACGACCGGCGCTTCACCGGGCAGCTGCAGCAGGCGCTGCAGCGGCACGGCGTGGACGCCGCCGGGCTGGCGCTGGAGCTGACCGAGACCGCGCTGCTGGCCGACCAGGCCCAGGCGCAGCGCACCATGCGCGAGCTGCGCGCCCTGGGCGTGGCGCTGGTGCTCGACGACTTCGGCACCGGCTACTCGTCGCTGTCGCACCTCAAGGACTTCCCGATCAGCCGCATCAAGATCGACCGGCGCTTCGTGTTCGGCGCCGACGGCGGCCTGGCCGATGCCGGCATCACGCAGGCCATCCTCGGCCTGGGCCGCAGCCTGGGCGTGGAGGTGGTGGCCGAGGGCATCGAGACCGAGGTCCAGCGCGGCGCGCTGCGGGAGCAGGGCTGCCGGCTGGGCCAGGGCTGGCTGTTCGGCAAGGCGCTGCCGGCGGCGGAGTTCGAGCGGCGCTTCGGCGCGGCGTGGATCGCCGCCGCGCCCGCGTAGGCCTGGCAGCGGGCTCGGGCTTCAGCGGCCTGCCTCGGCCTGCGCCGCATCGGCCGCGGCCTCGGGCAGCCGGCTGGCAAGCATCTTGTCGATGATGCGGCCGTCCATGTCCACGATCTCGAAGCGCCAGCCGTCCCACTGCACCGTGTCGCCCAGCCTGGGCAGCCGGCCGGTCATGAGCATGATCATGCCGCTGAGGGTGTGGTAGCGGCCGCGCGCCTCTTCGGGCACCGCGTCGAGCCCCAGCCGGTCCTTGAGCTCCGGCACGGGGATGTGGCCGTCGAGCAGCCAGGAGCCGTCCGCGCGCTGCACGGCCCAGGAGGTCTGCGGATCGCGCGGCTGGAACTCGCCGGTGATGGCCTCGATCAGGTCCTGCAGCGTGACGATGCCCTGCAGCTGGCCGTACTCGTCGATGACGAAGGCCATCTGCGCCTGCGAGGACCGGAAGTTGTCGAGCAGCTCCATGCCGGTGACGGTCTCCGGCACGTACAGCGGCGGCTCCAGCGGCTGCTCGGCCAGGTGGCGCGCGTCGCCCTGCACGGCGCGCGCCAGCCACTGGCGCGCGTTGATCACGCCCACCAGGTTGTCCAGCCCGCCGGCGACGACGGGAAAGCGCGCATGGTCGGACTCCTGGATGACGGCCAGGTGCTGCGTGAAGGAGGCGTTGACGTCGAGCACGGCCACGTCGGCGCGCGGCACCATCAGCGAGCCGATCTGGCGGTCGTCGAGGCGGAACAGGTTGCGCACCATGGCCTGTTCCTGCGGCTCGATCACGCCCGCGCTCGTGCCCTCGGCCAGCATGGCGTGGATCTCCTCTTCGGTGACGGCGTTGTTGTTGCCGTCCTTGACGCCCAGCAGCTTGAGCAGCGCCTGGGTCGAGACCGACAGCAGCTTCACGAACGGCTTGGTGGCGACGGCCAGCGCGTCGATGGGCCGCGCCACCAGCCGCGCCAGCGTCTCCGGGTGCGACTGGCCCAGGCGCTTCGGGACCAGCTCGCCCACGACGATGGAGAAGTACGTGATCAAAACGACCACCAGGCCCGTGGCGCCGTAGCCGGCATAGGGCTGCGGCACGCCCAGGCCGGACAGCCACTGGGCCAGCGGCTGCGCCAGCGCCGCCTCGCCCACGATGCCGTTGAGCACGCCGATGGAGGTGATGCCGATCTGGATGGTGGAGAGGAAGCGCGTCGGGTCCTCGCCGAGCTTGACCGCGGCGGCGGCGGCGTGGTCGCCTTCATCGATGAGCTTCTGCAGCCGGGCCTTGCGGGCCGTCACCAGCGCGATCTCGGACATCGCGAACAGCCCGTTGAGGACGATGAGGGCGACGAGTATCGTGATTTCCATAAGTGCGCCCCGTGCCGGGCGCCATGTGTTGAAGACGGGGTGGGAGCAGGCGGCGGGCCGCGAGTTCCCCGCGTGGATGACGCGCCTGCCGATCCAGCCCCGGCCTCACCATGGGTCGGCCGCGCGATCACGGCCCGGCCGACGGCCGCCAGCCGACGCAGCCCCCGTCCCCGATCAGCGCAACAGGTCCAGCAGCGCCCGCGCCACCACCTTCGTGGCGCGGCGCAGGTCTTCGAGCTCCACGCGCTCGTCATTGCGCTTGGCGTGGCTCTCCAGCACGGTGCGCGGGCCGGCGCCGTAGATCGCGGCCGGGATGCCGCGCTCGCAGTACAGCCGCACGTCGGTGTAGAGCGGGGTGCCGGAGGTGGGGATGTCCTCGCCGAACACCTCGCGCCCGTGCTGCTGCAGCGCCTGCACCAGCGGCGCGTTGCCTGGCAGCGGCTTCATGCTGTGCGCCATCAGGATGCGGCGCACCTCGACCTCGATGCCGGCGCAACCGACCGCCGCTTCCTGGATGACGCGGCGGATGTCGGCCTCCACCGCCACCGGGTCCTCCTCGGGGATCATGCGCCGATCCAGCTTGAGCACCACCTTGCCCGGCACCACGTTGGTGTTGGTGCCGCCCTCGATGCGCCCGACGTTGAGGTACG
>NZ_VIDQ01000083.1 GCF_009760915.1 Azohydromonas aeria | reverse complement strand
GCGCGCAGTAAGCCCGCCGCGCCCCGTCCGCATCCGTCGTCACGAGGGAAAGACTCTCAAGAGGGAGAGAGCGCGAAAGTGAGAAGCGCTCCTGATGGCGCCGTCCCGCTCCCGCGGGCCGGCGCCTTTTTTTTCGTTGGGACCGCAACCCGGGCGGGTCAGTCCAGCGACACCCTGGCCTTGCGGATCACGTCGGCGTACTTGGCCGACTCCGCGGCGATGAAGGCGCTGAACTGCTCGCGCGTGGCGGGGAACAGGTCGTAGCCGAAGGTGGCGTAGCGCTGCTTGATCTCCGGGTCGGCCAGCGCTTCCTCGATGTCGCGCTGCACCTTGTCGGCCAGCGGCCGGGGCAGGCCCTTGGGCGCGGCAATCGTGGTCCAGCCCGTGACCTCGTAGCCGGCCGGGCCGCCCGACTCGGCCACCGTGGGCACGTCGGGGAAGGCCGGGTGGCGCTTCGGTGCCGTCACGGCGATGAACTTCAGTCGCCCGGAGCGCTGCAGGGGACCGGCCGTGGCCATGGAGCCCAGCGCGAAGTTGAGCTCGCCGGTGGCCACCGCGGTGTAGAGCTGCGAGGTTTCCTTGTAGATCACGTGCTGCATCTGCGTGCCGGTCATCGACTCCAGCAGCGCCGAGCCCAGGTGCACCGGGTTGCCCACCGACCAGGAGCCGTAGTTCAGCGCGGTGGGCCGGGCCTTGGCGTCGGCCACGATGTCGCCGACCGTCCGGTACTTGCTGTCGGTGGGCACGCCGACGAAGAAGTACGTCCTGAACAGCGGCGCAAGCGCGTCGAAGTCCTTGGCCGGGTCGTAGGGCAGCTTCTTGAACAGGTGCGGGTAGGCGACCAGGTGCACGTTGTCGAGGTGGATCAGGTCGTGGCCGTCGCTGGAGCCGCGCTTGAAGGCGTCGATGGCGATGAAGCCGTTGGCGCCGGGCCTGTTCTCCACCACCACCGGCTTGCCCCACTTCTTCTGCAGCCGCTCGGCCACCAGGCGCACCACGGCTTCCGGGCCGGCCCCGGCCGGGAAGGGCGTGATGATGCGCACGGGGCGCGTGGGAAAGTCCTGCTGCGCGTGCGCCGTGGCGCCGGCCAGGCCCAGCGCGGCCAGCGCGGCGCCGGCCAGCAGCTTCATGGTGGCTCTCTTCGTTGTCATGGGGTGTCTCCTCGGTTCCGGAACTGCTTCAGGCCCTGCCCGCCCCTTGACGCGCCGGGCCCGGCCGCCAGTGTGGCCGCCGTCCGCAGGCGCAGGCCGTCAAACCGCGTTCCCACACTCGGGTTCACCCTGACCAACACGGGTTTGTCCGGAGCGGCGCTGTTGCTCCGGAGCCATGGTGCCGTCTTGCGCAGCGCGCGAACGCCGGCGCCATGGCCAGCAGACTTCGGCATTCGTTCATGTCTAATCCGCTTTGGCAAACATGAACGTGAGCATGTCCGTGGACGAAACCATTTCAGCACCGGTGCCTGAGCGCGGCTCGCGCGGCATCCAGAGCATCGAGGTTGGCGGCCAGTTGCTGCTGGCCCTGGCCCACCACGGCCGGCCGATGGCGCTGAAAGACCTGGCGCGCGAGGCCGGCATGCCGCCGGCCAAGGCGCACCCGTACCTGGTGAGCTTCGGCAAGCTCGGCCTGATCGAGCAGGAACCCGGCAGCGGCCGCTACGGGCTGGGGCCCCTGGCGCTGCAGCTGGGCCTGATCAGCCTGCAGCAGTTCGACCCGGTGCGGCTGGCCACGCCGCTGATCGAGGAGCTGGCGCAGGCCACCGGCCACACCATGGCCATCGCGGTGTGGGGCAACCGCGGGCCGACCATCGTGCGCGTGGCCGAGGCGCCCAGCCCCGTGCACGTGGCCATGCGCCACGGCACGGTGATGAGCCTGCGCGGCACGGCCTCGGGCTGGCTGTTCGCGGCGCACCGCCCGCGCGAGGAGGTGCAGGCGATGCTGGCGCAGGAGGCGGCGGCCGGCGGGCTGCAGGGGGCGGCACTGGACGCGGCGGCTTTCGAAGCGAAGCTCGACGAGGTGCGCCGCCATGGCCTGGCGCGCGTGGTGGACCAGGCCATTCCCGGCGTGAGCGCGCTGGCCGCGCCGGTCTTCGACGGCCGCGGCGCGCTGCTGCTGAGCATCACCGGCATTGGACCCAGCGCCACCTTCGACACCGCCTGGGACGGCGCGCTGGCCGGGGCCATCCGGCGCTGCGCGGCGGCACTGTCGCGGCAGCTGGGGGCGGGATAGCGCACGTCGGGCCGGCGTGGGCATGGCCATTGCCAGCTTCCCGGCACGACCCCGGGAGTTGTCCGAGCCGGCGCGGTGCGGCTCCCGGGGCCGGGCATTCCATCCACAGCCCTGAGGAGCATGACATGAGCATCATCCGCAACACCCTCGCTGCCGCGTCCATCTCGCTGCTGGCCCTGGGAGGCATCGTGCAGGCCGCCGACGAGTCCAACGTCGGCAGCGGCACCCGGGCCGCGCAGAATGAAATGAACCGCGGCGTGCCCGGCGTGGACGTGGACGTGGGCAGGAACGCCGACGGGGCCGTCGACGTGAACGTCAACAGGAACAACGCCAACGAGCCCACGCCGGCGCGCACCATGAACAACACCGGCACGATGGACTCGCGCACGGGCAGCGGCGCCGTGGGCACCGACCCCGGCATGCGCGCCGCCCGCGCCGACCGCGGCTGACGGCTTCCACACGCCCTTTCGCCCAGGCACCGGCGTGTTGCGGGCCTCGCAGGCCCGCCGTGCGCCGCGTGCCGCGTTCCCAATGCACGCCCCGGGCCGCCGCCGGCCTGGTTCTTCCGGACGATGCCGGCGGTCGGGACATCGTTCCTTGGACAAGCCCGGCATCCTCCTTCCCGCCGCTCAAGTCTGACCGTCGGGAGAATGGGCCGCGAAGCCCCTGGCGTGGACCATTCGGGTCATGACCCCGCGCCACTTCGACACCCCGCGTTTCCTCTCCGTCCTGCCGCTGTTCGGCGACCGGCCCCCGGCCGAGCTGCAGCAGCTGGCCGACGCCTGCCAGCTGCGCCGCTACGGGCGCGGCGAGACGGTGTTCCGCGCCGGCGACCGCTGCGACGCGCTGCACGTCGTGGCCACGGGCCAGGTCAAGCTGCACGCGATCTCGGCGACGGGCCAGGAAAAGGTGATCGAGCTGATGGGCGTTGGCCGCAATTTCGGCGAGGCGCTGCTGTTCAGCCAACGCGCCGCCACCTTCAACGCGACGGCGCTGGCCGAGTCGCTGGTGCTGGGCCTGCCCAGGCAGGCCGTGGAGGCCGGGATCGCGCGCGACCCGCGCTTCGCGCTGCGGCTGCTCACGGGCATGTCGGAGCGGATGCAGAGCCTCATGAGCGACGTGGAGTCCTACGCGCTGCACAGCGGCACGCAGCGCGTGGTGAACTTCCTGCTGCGCCAGCAGGCTCCCGACCGCGGACAGCCGGTGCGCACCGTGTCGCTGCCGGTGAGCAAGGCCACCATCGCCTCGCGCCTGTCCATCACGCCGGAGTACTTCTCGCGCGTGCTCGGCGAGCTCGAAGCCAGCCGCATGATCGAGGTGGACAAGCGCGACATCCGCATCCTCGACGCCCAGCGCCTGGCGCAGCACACGCTGCAGTGAGCGGCCGCCCCCCGCAACGCCACCCCGCTTGACAAACCTCAAGCCGCCCGCGGGCGGCCTGGGCCAACATTGCCGCCATGCCTTCCACTGCCGCCCAACCGCTGGACGCCCGCGCCGTGCTCACCGAGGAGCTGCTGCGCAGCTTCGACAAGCCCGGCCCGCGCTACACCTCGTACCCGACCGCCGACCGTTTCGCGGACCACTTCGGCCCCGCGCAGGCGCTGCAGGCCTTTGCCGACATGCGCACCAGCGGCACGGCCGCGCCGCTGTCGCTTTACGTGCACATCCCGTTCTGCGAGTCGATCTGCTACTACTGCGCCTGCAACAAGATCATCACGAAGCACCACGACCGCGCCGCGCCCTACCTCGACGCGCTGGAGCGGGAGCTCTCGCTGGTGCTGCAGGCGCTGGGCGGCGGGCGGCCGGTGTCGCAGCTGCACTTCGGCGGCGGCTCGCCCACCTTCCTGTCGGACGCCGAGCTCGCGCGCGTGATGGAGCGCCTCAAGGCGGCGTTTCGCTTCACGCCGGACTCGGAAATCTCCATCGAGGTCGATCCACGCACCGTCACGGCGGAGCGGCTGGCGCACCTGCGCGGCCTGGGCTTCAACCGGCTGAGCTTTGGCGTGCAGGACTTCGACGCCGACGTGCAGGAGGCGGTGCACCGGGTACAGTCCTTCGGGATGGTGCAGGGGCTCATGCGCAGCGCCCGCGCCCTGGGCTTCACCTCGATCAACGCCGACTTCATCTACGGGCTGCCCAGGCAGACGCCCGAGAGCTTCAGGCGCACGGTGGAGTTCATCGGCGAGCTGCGGCCGGACCGCATCGCGCTCTACGCCTACGCGCACCTGCCCGAACGCTTCAAGCCGCAGCGGCGCATCGACGCGGCCGAGCTGCCCAGCCCCGCGCAGCGCATCGCCATGCTGGGCGACGCCATCAACGGATTGCTGGCGCGCGGTTTCGAGCACATCGGCATGGACCACTTCGCGCTGCCCGACGACCCGCTGGCCGTGGCCAAACGTGAGGGCCAGCTGCACCGCAATTTCCAGGGTTACAGCACGCAGCCGGACTGCGACCTGGTGGCGCTGGGCGTGTCGGCCATCGGCCGCATCGGCGGCACCTACTACCAGAACGCCAAAACGCTGCCCGAGTACACCGAAAGCCTGGAGCGCGGCGAGCTGCCCGTGGTGCGCGGCTACGCGCTGGATGCCGACGACGAGCTGCGCCGCGAGGTGATCATGGCGCTGATGTGCCAGGGACACCTCGACCACGCCAGCGTCGAGCAGGCCCACGGCATCCGCATGGCCGAGTACTTCGGCACCGAGCTGGCCGAGCTGCGCGGCATGGTGCATTCCGGCCTGGTGGAAGTGGACGACGCGGGCATCCGCGTCACGCCCGCGGGCTGGTACCTGATCCGCGGCATCGCCATGGTGTTCGACCGGCACCTGCGCGCCTCGAAGGAAAAGACGCGCTTCTCGCGGGTGGTGTAGCGCAACGCAGACTACAAGCCCCGTTCGGGCTGAGCTTGTCGAAGGGCCCCTGGGGGCGTCCCGAGCGCCTGCCCTTCGACAGGCTCAGGGCGAACGGGGAAGACAGCGTCTGACGAACCAGTCCGTTTCGTCTCACGCCTGCTGCCGCGCCCGGTACAGCATGTCCAGCGTGATGTGCCGCACCTCCAGCTTGCTCTGCTCGACGTGCGCGCGCAGCAGCCGCAGCGCCTCCTCGGCGCGCCGGCGCGTGATGGCGCCCAGGATGCGCGCGTGCTCGTCGTAGGTGGCGGCGATGCGCGCGGGCTTGGTGAAGTCGAGCCGGCGCACGATACGGATGCGGTCGGTGATCTCGCGGTGCACGCGCGCCATCTCGCGGTTGCCCGCGGCCTGCACCAGGCTGCAGTGGAACTGCTCATCCATCTCGCGCACGGCGTCGGCATCGGCGCTGCGCTCGCTCGCGGGCACCAGCCACTGCGCCGCCAGCGCCTGCAGCGCCTCGCGCGGCTCGGCCTCGCACAGCGCCTGCGCCGCATGGCATTCGATGAGGATGCGCAGGTCGTAGAGCTCGTCGAACTGGTCGAAGTCCAGCGGCGCCACCTGCCAGCCCAGCTTGGGGAACACCTGCAGGAAGCCCTCGCGCTCCAGCCGCTGCAGCGCCTGGCGCAGCGGCGTGCGGCTGACCTGCACCCGCTGGCTCAGCTCGCTTTCGCTGAAGCGGTCGCCGGGCATGAGCGCGAAGTCGAAGATCAGCTGCCGGATGCTTTGATAGGCATGCTCGGCCAGGCTCAGGACGGGAACGGCTTTGAGGGGATGGGTCACGGAAGGTCGATCATGCTGACGTGCGCGGCCACGATTCTCCAGCCGCCGGGCAACCGCACCCAGGCCTGGCTCTGGAAGCCCCGCAGCGGCGTGTCGCTGCGCACGAACTCGGTCTGGGCCACGGCGAAGTCGCGGCCGAAGCTCTGGATGCGCACGTTCTCCAGCACCCGCGTGAAGCCGGGCGGCGCGCTGGCGGCGCGGAACGCGGCGATCTGGTCGAAGCCCAGCTGCCTGTCGGCAATGCCGTAACGCGTGGTGCGCGCGTCGGCGTGGAAGAAGCCGTTGAGCGCGTCGAGGTCGTGCGCCATCAGCGCGCGCTCGTAGGCCTCGAACGCGGCGCGCACCTCGCGCAGCACCTGCGGGTCATCTTGCGTCATCCGCCACCCTCGCCTTGTCCTGCAGGTACGCGCGCCAGCCGCCGAAAGCGCTCACGTCCTCGGCATCCGCCAGCGCCAGCGGCTCGCAGATGAAGCCGTGCACCCACTCGCCGCTTTCGAGCTCCACCGAGCCCAGTCCCAGCGGCGGCGGGATCAGCGCCAGGAAGCCGCCCACCTCGGCGCGCGGCATGTCGTAGACCTCGACCTCGATGCCCACGCCGCCCTGCGCCACCCGCTGCAGTCCCGGCTTTGCCGGCACGCTGCCGGGCAGCGCATGCAGCCGGTAGCGCGCGGTGGTGCGCGTGCGCTCGCGCAAGCGGCAGCCCCGCTCCACGAGCTGGCCGTGCAGCGGCATGCCCTGCAGGTGCGCACCGACCACGGCCAGCGCCAGCGTGGGCGCGGCCGCCGGCAGCCGGGCCGGGGCCAGGTCCGCCGGCGTCGGCGCGCCCAGCTGCGCACCCAGCGGCAGATCCAGCCCCGACTGCCAGCGCGCGCCCAGCGCCGCCAGCGCCGCGTCGCTGCCGCCGGGGGCGATGAATGTCACGCCGAAAGGCAGGCGCTGCGGCGTGATCGACGCCGGCAGCGCGATCGCCGCGAGTCCCAGCAGGTTCACGAAGTTGGTGTAGCGGCCCAGCTCGCTGTTGCGCAGCACGGGCTCGGCCGCCACGGCCGCGCGCGTGGGCAGCGTCGGCGCGGTGGGCACCATCAGCACGTCGATGTCGCGCCACAGCGGCTCGATGGCGCGCGCCAGCTCGGCCAGGCGGTAGCGGGCGCGGAAGGCGTCGGCCGCATCGAAGCCGGCGGCCGCGGCGATGACGCCGCGCACCACCGGGTCCAGCGCCTGCGGAGCTTCGGCCAGCAGCGCACCGGCCACCACGTGGCGCTCGGCCACCCAGGGGCCCTCGTAGAGCAGCTGCGCGACCTCGAAGAAGGGCCGCATGTCCACCGGCACCGCGCGCGCCTGCAGCGCCGGCTCCAGCCGCGCCACCGCGGCGGCGAAGGCGCGGTCGTAGCCCAGCGCCGCGTCACAGTCCGGTACCAGCGGCACGCCCACGCGCAGCGGCGCCGCAAACCAGGGCGGACGCGGCACGGCGGCGTGGAACGCGGCGCCCTCGTCCGGCCCCTCGATCAGCGCCAGCACGCGCGCCGCGTCGGCGGCGGTGAGTGCGAACACCGAGACGGTGTCCAGCGTGCGGCAGGCCGGCAGCACGCCCCGCATGCCCACCGCGCCGGGCGTGGGCTTCAGGCCCACCAGGTTGTTGAAGCCCGCGGGCACGCGGCCGGAGCCGGCCGTGTCGGTGCCCAGCGCGAAGGGCACCAGCCCGCGCGCCACCACCGAGGCCGACCCCGAGCTGGAACCGCCGCTGACGTAGGCCTGGTCGAAGCTGTTGGGCACCTCGCCATAAGGCGAGCGCGTGCCCACCAGCCCGGTGGCGAACTGGTCCAGGTTGGTCTTGCCCACCAGCACCGCGCCGGCATCGAGCAGCCGCTGCACGCAGCCGGCGTGGCGCGTGGGCACGTAGGTGAAGGCCGGACACGCGGCGGTGGTGGGCAGCCCGGCCACGTCGATGTTGTCCTTGACCGCGAAGGGCACGCCGTAGAGCGGCAGCGACGGCTCCAGCGCTTCCAGGCGCGCCAGCTGGGCCGCCACGAAGGCGTCGTCGCAGAGCGTGATCCAGGCCGGGTCGTCCGCCGACAGCCGCGCGCGCACCTTCTCCACCAGCCGCGCCGGCGTGAGCGCGCCGCCGTGCAACGCCTCCAGGCACGCGGCGATGGTCCAGGGTCGCGTCGTCGTCATGGCCGCCCCTCCAGCGCCGGCAGCAGCGCGGTGCTCGGCGCGGCCCAGCCGACGATGGCGCCCTGCGCGCACATCATGTCGATGGCGGCGCGCTTGAAGTCGGGAAAGTAGCTGTCGGTGCCGTCTTCCACCAGCAGGCACTCGTAGCCGCGGTCGTTGGCCTCGCGCATGCTGGTCTGCACGCACACCTCCGTGGTCACGCCCATGAACACGAGCTGGCGCACCTCGCGTCCGCGCAGCAGCGCGTCCAGCGCCGTGGCGTGGAAGGCGCCCTTGCCGGGCTTGTCGATGACGGTCTCGCCCGGCAGCGGCGCCAGCACCGGCACGATCTCGCAGCCCGGCTCGCCGGCGACCAGGACGCGGCCCATCGGACCCACGTCGCCGATGCGAAGCGCCGGTTGCCCGCGCATCCGCTTGGCCGGCGGACAGTCCGACAGGTCCGGCCGGTGCGCCTCGCGCGTGTGCACCACCAGGGCGCCGGCGCCGCGCCAGGCGTCGAGCACGCGCCGCACCGTGGGCACGATGGCCTGCAGCCGCGTCACGTCGTTGCCCAGCGAGGCGCCGAAGCCGCCGGGCTCGACGAAGTCGCGCTGCATGTCGATCACGACCAGCGCCGCGTGCGCGAGGTCGAGCTCGAAGGCAAAGGGTCGGGCGTCGATGCGCGTCATGCGGCCTCCCGCTGCTCGGCATGGGCGCGGCCGCCCATGCAGGCGCCCAGCGCGTGGCGCTCGGCCTGCGCGGCGCTGACCTCGTGGACGATGCGGCCCTCGCTGAGCACGACGATGCGGTCGGCCAGCGCCAGCAGCTCGTCGAGGTCCTCGCTGATCAGCAGCACCGCCGCGCCGGCGTTGCGCGCAGCCACGATGCGGGCGTGGATCTCGGCCACCGCGGCGAAGTCCAGCCCGAACACCGGGTTGGCCACCAGCAGCAGCCGCACCTCGCCATCGAGCTCGCGCGCCAGCACCGCGCGCTGCACGTTGCCCCCGGACAGCGCGCGCATGGGCGCGTCCTCGCCCTGGGTGCGCACGCCGTACTCGTCGATCAGCGCCCGCGCGCGCCGGCGCAGCGCGCGCCAGCGCACGCGCGGGCCGTCCCGGTCGAATCGGCGCAGCGCCAGGTTGCGCGCCACGCTCAGGTGCGGCACGCAGGCGTTGAGCAGCGGTTCCTCGGGCAGGCAGCGCACCTGCAGCCGGCGGTTTTGCGCCCGCGTGGCGCGGAACTCCTCGCCCTCGACGCGCACGCTGCCCGACTCGCGCGCGCGCTGCCCGACCAGCGCCTCCAGCAGCTCGCGCTGGCCGTTGCCCGACACGCCGGCCACGCCCACGATCTCGCCGGCGCGCACGTCCAGGTCCAGCGCCTGCACCGCCAGGGCGCCGCGGTCGCCGGCCACCGACAGCCCGCGCACGGCCAGCCGCACCTCGCCGGGCGCGCCTGGCGACCGCGGCGGCCGGGGCTGCGCCGCGGCGGCGGCAGCGGCGCCCCTGCCCTCGCCCACCATTGCCGCGGCCAGCTGCGGCGCGGAGTTCTGCGCCACGGCGCCCGTGTACACCAGCCGCCCGCGGCGCAGCACGCTCACGTCGTCGGCGTAGGCCGCGACCTCGCGGAACTTGTGCGTGATCATCAGCACCGAGTTGCGCCCGGCGTGCGCCATCTCGCGCAGCGCGCCCAGCACCTCGTCGGCCTCCTGCGGCGTGAGCACCGAGGTCGGCTCGTCCAGGATCAGCAGCTTCGGCTGCAGGAACAGCTGCTTGAGGATCTCCAGCTTCTGCTTCTCTCCGGCCGAGAGCTGCAGCGGCGTGGCGTCCAGCGGCAGCGCGAAGGGCGCCGTGAGCATGAAGGCCTCCAGCTCGGCACGCGCCTGGCGCCAGCGGATCACGGCCGGCAGCCGCCCGCGCGCCAGCAGCAGGTTCTCCGCCACCGTCATGCCCGGCACCACGGTGAAGTGCTGGTAGACCATGCCGATGCCGAGCGCGCGCGCCACGGTGGGCGAGGCCACGTCCCGCTCGCGGCCATCGACCAGCACCGCGCCGTCGTCGGGCCGGTGGTAGCCCACCACGCACTTCACCAGCGTGCTCTTGCCCGCGCCGTTCTCGCCCAGCAGCGCGTGCACCGTGCCCGGGCGCACGGTGAGCGACACGCCCTCCAGCGCGGTGAAGGCGCCGAAGCGCTTCGTGAGGTTGAAGGTTTCGAGCTTCATGGCTTCAGCGCGCCTGCAGCGCCTCGATAAGCTGCGCCGAGGTCGAGACGGCGCCGAACACGCCGCCCTGCATCTGCACCATCTTCAGCGCCGCCTCGTGGTTGCCGCGGTCGGTGGCGCCGGTGCAGTCCTGCAGCAGCAGGCACTCGAAGCCGCGGTCGTTGGCCTCGCGCATGGTGGTGTGCACGCACACGTCGGTGGTGATGCCGGTGAGCACGAGGTTGCGGATGCCGCGGGCGGTCAGGATCAGCTCCAGGTCGGTGGCGCAGAACGAGCCCTTGCCCGGCTTGTCGATGACGGGCTCGCCCGGCAGCGGCGCGAGCTCGGGGATGATTTCCCAGCCCGGCTCGCCGCGCACCAGGATGCGGCCGCAGGGGCCGGCGTCGCCGATGCCCGCGCCGATGCGCTGCGAGCGCCAGCGCTTGTTGTCCGGCAGGTCCGACAGGTCCGGCCGGTGCCCCTCGCGGGTGTGGATGACGTGGAAGCCCTGCGCGCGCATCACCGCCAGCAGCGCGCGGATCGGCTCGATCGGCGCGCGCGTGAGCGACAGGTCGTAGCCCATCTTGTCCACGTAGCCGCCGACGCCGCAGAAGTCGGTCTGCATGTCGATGACGAGCAGCGCCGTGTTGGCCGGGCGCAGGTCGCCGTCGAAGGGCCAGGGATAGGGCGAGCTTGCGATGGTCTTCATTTCGACACTCCGAGTTCCAGAGGTGCGCCCTTGAGCGCGCGCCGCGGCGAGCAGGTCGCCACGAGGATGGCCAGCGTCAGCGCGTAGGGCACGGCATTGAAGAGGTGGTAGCCGGCACTGATGCCCATGGACTGCAGCGCCGGGCCGATGGCGCCCGCGCCGCCGAACAGCAGCGCCGCGCCCAGGCAGCGCAGCGGCGACCAGCGCGCGAAGATCACCAGCGCCACCGCGATCAGGCCCTGGCCGCTGGACAGGCCCTCGTTCCAGCTGCCCGGGTAGTACAGCGACAGCGAGGCCCCGCCCAGCCCGGCGACGAAGCCGCCGGCGGTGGTGGCCGCGATGCGCACGCGGTTGACCGAGTAACCCAATGCGCGCGCCGCGTCGCTGGAGTCGCCGGCCATGCGCAGCACCAGCCCGAAGCGGGTGTGCGTGAAGCCCCAGGCCACGAGCAGCGCCAGCGCCACGCCCAGCGGGAAGAGCGCGTTGACCGACAGCGCCGCCTGCACCAGGGCCGAGTTGCTCCATGCGCCCAGCGGCAGCGACGGGATCTGCGGTGCCTGCGGCTGGATCAGCGGCTTGCCCAGGTAGAAGGCCGCGCCCGTGCCCAGCAGCATCAGCGCGATGCCGGTGGCGATGTCCGAGACCCGCGGCAGCGAGCACAACAGCCCGTGCAGCAGCGCCAGCAGCGCGCCGCTGCAGCCGGCGGCCAGCACCCCGATCCAGGGCGAGCCGCTGGCCCACGAGGCGCCGAAGCCGGCCATGGCCGAGAACACCAGCACGCCTTCGAGCCCCAGGTTGATGCGCCCGGCCTTCTCGGTGATGCACTCGCCCAGGCTGACGAAGAGGAAGGGCGTGCCCACGCGGATGGCGCCGCCCAGGATGGCCAGCAGCAGCTCGTTCATGCCGCCCTCCCGCGCTGGCCGACCAGCCGCAGCCGGGACAGCCGCGGCAGCTGCAGGCCGAACAGCCGCCCGCGCAGGCTCTCGGCGCCCAGCACCATCACGAACGCCAGGCCCTGCAGCACCAGCACCGAGGCGTCGGGCAGCCCCAGGCGGCGCTGCAGCAGGCTGCCCGCGGCGCCGAAGCCGCCCAGCAGCAGGGCCACCGGCGGGATGGCCCACGGGTTGTGGCGCGCCACGAAGGCGACGAGGATGCCGGTGTAGCCCAGGCCCGCGATGACCGAGGCGTTGGCCGCGGTGTGCACCGCCGCCACCTCGATGGCGCCGGCCAGCCCCGCGCAGGCGCCGCCCAGCGCGCAGGCCAGCACCACCAGCCGGTTGACCGGCAGGCCCACCAGCCGCGCCGCGCGCGCATTGCCGCCGGCCACGTCCAGCGCGAAGCCGGAGCGGGTCAGGCTCAGCCACAGCCCGGCGGCCACGCACAGCGCCAGGCCCCAGGCCAGGCCCCAGTGCACGTCGCTGCCCCACAGCGTGCCGATGCGCAGGCCCTCCTCCAGCGGCCGCGTCGAAGGCTTGTTCAGGCTGGCCGGGTCGCGCAGCGGGCCCTCGACGAGATGCTTGAACAGCGCGATCGCGAGGTAGCCCAGCAGCAGGCTGGAGATGGTCTCGTTGACGCCGCGCCACTGGCGCAGCACGCCGGCCAGCGCCACCCAGGCCGCGCCCATGGCGGCGCCGGCCAGCAGCACCAGCAGGCTGCCCACGGCATCGCCCGGCAGCGGCAGGGCGTAGGGCAGCGCCGCCGCGGCCAGCGCGCCCAGTACCAGCGCGCCCTCGCCGCCGATGACGGTCAGGCCCGCGCGCGCCGGCAGCGCCACGGCCAGCGCGGTGAGCATCAGCGGCGCGGCGCGCTGCAGGCTGTTCTGCAGGCTGAAGGCGTCGCCGAAGGCGCCCAGGAACAGCAGCGTCCAGGCTTCGAGCGGGCTGGCGCCGGAGAGCCGCACGAACAGGCCGAACAGCAGCAGCGCGCCGGCCAGCGCCAGTGTGGGGATCAGCACCGCCTCGGCAGCACCTTCCCAGCGTCGGGATGGCATGGGGACGTTCCGCGCGGATCAGGCGGGCCGGCCCGTGACGCCCTCGACCAGCCAGTTCATGTTCTCCAGCGCCAGGTCGGTCTGCTTCAGGCTCTGGCCCCTGGCGATGACGACCTTGCCGGTGTTGTCGCGCAGCTCGCCGCTGAAGATGTCGAAGGCGCCGGCCATCATCTTTGCCTTCACCGCGTCGGCCCCCTTGCGCGCGCCCTCCGGGACCATCGCGCCGTAGGGCGAGGTCTTGACGAAGCCGTCCTTGAGCCCGCCACGCACGAAGTTGGGATGGGGCTGGCCGCTGCGCGCGGCCTCGACGAACTGCCGGTGGGCGGTGATCCAGTTCCACTCCGCGCCGGTGAGGTAGGCCTGCGGCGCGAGCTTCGCCTGGCTGGCGTGGTAGCCGCAGACCATCCTGCCGCGCCGCGCCGCGGTCTCGACCACGACCTTGGGGCTGTCCACGTGCATCGTGAGCACGTCGGCGCCCTGGTCGACGAGGCTGTTGGTGGCCTCGGCCTCCTTCACGGGCATGGACCAGTCGCCGGTGAAGATCGGCGTGGTGGTGATCTTCGGGTCCACCGAGCGCGCGCCCAGCGTGAAGGCGTTGATGTTGCGCAGCACCTGCGGGATGGGCTTGGCCGCGACGAAGCCGAGCTTCTTCGTCTTGCTCATGTGCCCGGCGATCACGCCGTTGAGGTACTGGCCCTCGTCGATGTAGCCGAAGAAGCTGCCCACGTTCTTCGGATGCTTCGCCTCGTTCCACAGCCCGCCGCAGTGGGAGAAGCGCACGTTCGGGTTCTTCGGCGCCAGGGCCAGGATGTGCGGGTCGAAGTAGCCGAAGGAGGTGGGAAAGAGCAGCGTGGCGCCGTCCTGCGAGATCATGCCCTGCATCGACTTCTGCACCGCCACCGTCTCCGGGACGTTCTCCTCCTCAACGACCTTGATGCCGGCCATCTTCCTGAGCTCGGCCACGGCCTCGGCCTGCGCCTGGTTGTAGCCGAAATCGTCGCGCGGGCCGACGTAGATCACGCCCACCACCAGCGGCTTCGGTTGCGCTTGCAACAGCGGGCTCGCCGCCAGCCCGGCTCCTGCCACGCCGGTGATCCACGCACGCCGCGTCCACAGCATCGAATCCATCGTCTCGCCTCCGGCTCAGGGCACCGTCTTGGTGTCCGTGTTGATGTTCCAGCCGGTATACAAGCAACGTCCGGGCCACGGCCTGGAGCACTGCGGGCTCCGCATTTCGCACGGGCGTGGTGCCGCTGCGCGCCCGCGGCAGCGGGGTTGCACGCGTTTGGCGCAGCGCCACAGGCCCGATCCAGGTGCCACCTGCCTTCGAGCACCGCACAGTACTGCAGAGCACCGGGTTTCCTGGACACAGCAAGACGCGGGGCAAGCAGCCGCATCGCCGGATGCAAGGCCCGGTGCGTCCTGATAACTTTTATTATCATGTCGCCACGTTAAATCAGTGATTGAGGTGGGCCATGGCGGCGGGCAACCGGGAGAGCGGGCAAGCGGTTGATGCGCCGGCATCCGGCCGTGGACCGGGACGTCCACGTGGCGCGCGCAGCCGCGTGCTGCACGACGAGCAGCCGCTCGGGCGGCACCACTTCGCCTTCCTGCGCGGCTGGCTGCAGGGGCTGGACCTGCGCGCCGCCTGGGATCGCTACCTGGGCTTCAGCGACCTCAGCGCCGACCGGCGCCACATCGAGCGCCGGCGGCTGGCGCTGCTGCGGCAGCTGCTGAGGGAGGCGCATGCGCTGAACCTGACGCTGCCTGAAGGCGAGCGCGTCACGGCCGAACTGGCGTTGCTGGCACAACCACCCGCCGGACCGGGCACCGTTGCCCTGCCCGGCCTCGACGAGTTCATCGACAGCCAGGAACTCGATCGCGACGGCTGTTCCGAGGCCGAGCTTCTGCAGGCCTACCGGGAGTTCTATGGCCTGGACGCCCTGCCCGAGGAGGAGGTGACCGACGACCGGGCCGCAACGCAGGCACCCGGCGCTGCGCAGTTGCGCGCGCTGCTGCGGCTGGAAGAGCTGCTGTCGCGCCGCCCTTCCCCTTCGGACCGGCTGGCGCTGTGGCTGGCGCCGGCGTTGGCCGAGCGGCTGCGCGAGGCCGGCATCGGCTCGCTGGAGACGCTGGTGCGCAGTGCCAACGCGCATGGGGCGAACTGGTGGCGCAAGGTGCCGGGGCTGGGCGCGGCCCGCGCCGCGGCGCTGCTGGCCTGGCTGCAGCCGCTGGCGCGCGAGTGGGACGAGCCGCTGCGCGAGTCGGCGCTGGAGCCGGTGCAGCGGCGCGCCGCCGTGCGCGCGGCCGCGTCGCGCGAGGTTCAAATGCCGGCGCGCTTCGCGCTCGTGCCGCTGGAGCAGCTGGCGGTGCCGCCGCGGCTGGCCGGCGACGCACAGGCGCCGGGGCTCTTCGCCACACGCATGCCCAACCACCTGGGCGCCACGGACGACCGGCAGGCCATCGACGCCTGGCTGCAGCAGTACCGCGACAAGCCGGCCACGCTGCGCGCCTATCGCAAGGAGGTGGAGCGCTTCTACCTGTGGTGCCTGCTGGAGCGGGGCAAGGCGCTGTCCTCGGTGGACAGCCGCGACGCGCAGGCGTACCGCGACTTCATCCGGCAGCCCCCGCCGCACTGGTGCGCCGCCGCGGTGGTCAGCCGCGACGAACCGGCCTGGCGCCCCTTCCGCGGGCCGCTGGGAGCCGCATCGCAGCGCCAGGCGCTGGTGGTGCTGCAGGCCCTGTTCGACGGACTGCGCGATGCCAACTACCTGGTGGGCAATCCGCTGCGCGCGGTCAACAAGAAGGCAGCGCTCGCCGGCGCCCGCATTGACGCCGAGCGCTCCTTCACCGACGCCGAATGGGCCTTCATCCGGGCCCAGCTGGACCGCGAGGAGGCCGCGGCCCGCCTCCGTGCCGGCGTGCCGGCCGGCGCGGAGCAGCGGCGGCTGCGCCTGGTGCTGGAACTGCTGGCCGGCACCGGGCTGCGGCTGGCCGAGATCGGCGCTGCCACGCTGGCCTCGTTGCGGAACGTGCGGCTGGACGGCGCCGACGGCGCAGCCGGCACGGCGACGCTGCTGGTGGTGGACGGCAAGGGCGGAAAGCGGCGCGAGGTGCCGCTGGCCGGCGACCTGGCGGATCTGATCGCCCTCCACCACGCCGACGCGGCCGCGGTCGGGTCCCTGCCCGACGCCGCGCCCTTGGTGTGCACGTTGGCCGAGGCGCCGCCACGCTGGACGGCTGGACCCGACGGCGGCGTGGCCTTGCAGCGGCCGGCCGCCTCCGGCCGGGCCCTCGGCGCTAGCGGGCTCTACCGCAGCCTGAAGCGCTTCTTCCAGCGCATCGCGCGCCAGGCGCATGCGGTGGATGGCCTGGACGCGCAGCGGCTGCGCGCGGCCTCCACGCACTGGCTGCGGCACACCTTCGCCCGCCAGGGCGCCGCCGCCCAGGTGCCGGTGGAAGTGCTGCAGCAGGCCCTGGGGCACGCCAGTCTGGCCACGACCACGATCTACCTCGGCACCGAGCGGGCGCGCATGGTGCGCGAGCTCGACAAGCTGGCGCAGCGCCGCCGCGGCGGCGGCGGCGGCGGCGGCGGATGAAGGCTCGGCCACAGCGACCGATACCGCCACCGTGAGCGGGCCGGGAAGGGGGTGTTCTACCGTAGAACACCCCATCACCCGGCGCACCGGGCCCATGCCGTCCGCGCCTGCCGGAGCATGGCCCGTCGGGTGTTCTACCGTAGAACACTCCTGGCGCCGGCCATGAAAAAGGGGCCCGGAGGCCCCTGCTGGTACTGCCGGGAATGCCGCGCCGGGTCAGTCGAAGAACTTCGCCAGCAGCTCCAGCAGCCGCTTTTCCTTGTCGGCCGTCAGCGCGCCGGCCTTGAAGCGCAACGCGACGTTGCCCTGGGCGTCCTTGTCGAAGGAGCCCACCAGCTTGCCGCCCAGGGTGTAGCGGGTCTGGCGCGTCAGCGCGGACTTCTCTCCCGGGCTGCCCGCCAGCCGCGCCAGCACCTCACGCGCCGCGGGCCGGGGCGACTGCGCTGCGAGCTCGCGCGCCCGCTCCAGCACGCCGGCCTCATCGCGCTCCAGCGCGGCCTTGAGCGGCGCGACCCAGCGGAACTGCAGCTCCAGCGGCGAGGCGAAGGCCTGCACCACCGCGTCGGGCAGCGACGCGATCTGCAGCGCGGTGCTGACGTTGCCCGGCTGCGCGCCGATGGCCGCGGCGAGCTGGCGCAGCGAGGGGAACAGCCCGGCGTCCAGGGCGCGCCGGTACATCATCCCCTGCTCCCACGCCGACAGGTCCTTGCGGCCACGGTTCTCGCGCTCCATCTCGACGAACAGCGCCCGGTCCTCGATGCTGTCCACCAGGCACAGCACCGGCAGGCCCAGCTGGCGGCAGGCCTCCAGTCGCCGGTGCCCGTACACGACCTCGAAGCTGCCAGCGGGCTCGGCCACCGGCCGCACCTTGATCGGCTGGACGTTGCCGCCAGCATCGGCCACCTCGGTCTTGAGCTTGTCGAACTGCGGCGAGGCGTAGTTGAGCTCATGGCGGTTGGCCCAGCGGCTTGGGCGGATCAGCGCGGCGTCGATCAGCCGCGCGGCCTTGGCGCCATCCCACTGCCGAAGCTCGGACAGCGCCTCGTCGAGACGCCCCTGCAGCGCCTGCGACTGCTGCGCGCGCTGCTGCAGTTCCTCGTTCTGGCGCAACAGGTCGGAGCGTGCCTCGTTGGCGAACGCCATCATGGCGCCGGGCGCGGTCTTGGGCCGCGCCGGCACCTCGGTGTCCGGGCCCAGGCCCGGCAGGTTGCTGAAGTCGAGCTTGGCAGCCTTGTTCTTGAGACTCATCGCGTGCCTTTCGTCCTGCTCCTCACACCGCCAGCTGTTCCAGCTGCGTGGCCCACACCGCCTGGATCTGCTGCTCGACGAGCTCGCACATGCGGTCGTAGGCATCGCGCGCGCGGGCGAAGGTCTTGGTATTCATCGCGCCGCGCGGCAGGTCGTAGACCGTGCCGAACTCGGCCGAGGCGGTGGCGGTGACGGCCGTCTTCGGGATCTCGATCGGCAGCACCTTGTCGGCATAGCCTTCCAGCACCCACTGCCGCACCACCGTGCTGGCCGCGTCGTTCGATTCCACGCGCGACAGCAGCACGTCGATGAACTCGAAGGTCTTGTCCTGCCCACGGCTGCGGATGAGCTGGTTGCACAGATCGCTGAACAGGTCCCAGAACTGTGCCGAGCTGGCGAAGTCCAGCGCCGACGGGGGCAGGGGCATGATCACGCCGTCGGCCGCCATCAGCGCATTGATGGTCACGTAGCTCAGCGCCGGCGGGGTGTCGATGACGATGACGTCGTAGTCCATGCGCGCCTGGTCCAGGCCGCGGTCGAGCACGCGCCAGAACTCGAAGCCCGGGTCGCGCGTCTGCCGCGCCGGCAGCGCGAACTCGGCGCCGAAGAGCAGCGGCGCCGCGCACACCAGGTCGATGCCCGGCCAGTAGCTCTCGCGGATGGCGTAGCTCAGGTCCTCGTGCGCGCCGGAGAACAGCAGCATCGCCGTGTGCTCCTGCTCGACCTCGGCGTCGGGCAGCACGCCAAAGAGGGTGGTGGCCGAACCCTGCGGGTCCAGGTCCACCACCAGCACCTTGTGGCCGCGCATGGACAGGCCCTGCGCCAGCGTCACCGCCGAGGTGGTCTTGGCCACGCCGCCCTTGAAATTGGCCACCGTCAGCGTCGTGCCGGCCGCGCCTTCCGGGCGCATGTGCGCGGCGCGGAACTCGCGGATCCACTGCCGGGCGTCGCCCATCGACCACTCGCGCCGGTTGCCCTGCATCTGACCCGCCGGCAGATCGCCGCGGGTCAGGCGGTAGGCGATCTTCGACTTGTCCACGTGGCACAGCTGGGCCAGTTGCGCCGCGCTGAGGCTGGGGGCCGTCTTCTGCGCCGCCGGCGGCAGCATGGCAGCACGGATGTGCCCCATCATCGCGGCCACGCGTGCCGCCTGGTGTTCGATGTCGGCCAGACTCTGCCGACGGATCGCCTGTCTGATGTCCATGGACCCGTGCCCTGTTGTTACGTTTTGGGAAGTGCAGGCGATTATGCACGGCACATCGGAAAAATCGCTTGTGAGACGTTGCACCGCAAGAACGGCAGCAAAGCTCAGCAAGGAGGGGAAGAATCCATGTCGCTCCCGTCCGGGATTAAGAAAAGTCAATAAGCTTCAAAGAGATTAAGGCTTGTGGACAAGTCTGTCTTTATCTTTTAAATCAATGACTTGCGTAGGTGTTGCAGCGCTTCTCGTCCGGCCTTTACCCGCCTCCGTCCCGGTTTTACCCGCCTCCGTCCAGGCTTTGCCCGCCGGGCGTCCTGGACCTACCCGGGGCCTGGGACAACTTGTACACAAGCTGGACGGACATACAGCTTCAGCGCGTCCGTAACAGGCACGGGTCCCGGCAGGCCGCTGGCGTCCATCATTTAACCGCCTGCCAGACGCCTGCAAGCCGCTGCGCAGACTGGAAGCGTCCGGCTTCTACCCGGCGGCGCTGGAAAGCCCGGTGCGGGTGATGGCGTCCCAGGTGTCCGGCTTCTACCCGGCCCTGCTGATGGAATCGGGCAGCGGCTGTCGTGGCCGACCGTCCAGCTTCTTACCGCCTGGCCCGGGAGCGGACTCGAGCGGTCCGGCACGAACTGTCCACCCTTTAACCGGCCACCAGGCCCGGCCCGGGTGCCCGTTTCGCTTGCAGTGTCCAGCCTTTACCCGGTGTTGGGCGAACCGCCACGTGTCGTCATTCGATCGGACACTCGATGGGCGACGAACCGCATGAAGTGGCGGACGCTGCCGGGTTCAACTGTCCAATCCGATGTGGACATATGATGTCGGCCATGGACGACAAGGACACGCCGCGCCTGCCCGCCGCGAAGGAAGAGGGCGCCGAGCTGCGCAAGCCGCACGAGATGATCGTGATGGTGCCGCGCTCGCGCCGCGTCACGCTCACCGGGCGGCGGCTCTACAACGCGCTGCTGCAGGTGTCGCAGTCGCGGCTGCAGGCCATGGCGACCATGCCGGCAGCCGACTACATGTTCGAGGCGCCGCTGCCCGCGCTGCTGCGCACCACCGGCTCCAGCGGCGAGGACCGCACGGCTGCCAAGCGCTACCTGCGTGAGATGCGCGGACTGGAGGTGGACTGGGAGTCCACCGCGCCGGGCGACGGGCTCAAGTGGCGCGGCTTCAGCATGCTCAGCGAAGTCGCCATCGAGGTGCGCAACGGCGAGAACTGGGTGTCCTGGTCCTACCCGCCCACGATCATGTCGGCGCTGCGCGAGCCCGCGCGCTGGGCCCGCATCGACCTGGACCTGCTGGCCAAGCTCGGCTCCTACGCGGCCGTGGCGCTGTACGAGATCTGCGCCCGCTACCGCGACAACCCTTCGGGCGTGACCAGCCGCAAGCCGGTGAACTGGTGGGCCGACGCGCTCAGCCAGGCTCCGGGCGGCGCCGAGCGGCGCGAGTGGCGCAAGTTCAAGAACGAGCGCGTCAAGCCGGCGGTGGAGGAGATCAACAGCGAGACCGACATCGAGATCGAGCTCATCGAGCACAAGCTCGGCCGCGCCGTCAGCGAGGTGCAGTTCGCCGTGCGCCGCAAGCGTGGGCTGCCGCGCGCGCGCGCCCTGGCGGAAGGGCCGGTGGACGCCGGCCTGGTGCTGCGCGCGGAGTCGCTGGGCATCCGCGAAGCCAAGCTCGACGGCCTGATCAAGGAATTCGGCGAGACGCGGGTGCGCGAGCAGCTCGACGTGCTGGAGCGGCGCAGCGTCAACCGCAAGCTGCGCGGTGTCGAGCATGCCTACGCCTACCTGCGCTCGCTGCTGCGCCATGGCGGGGAAGACGCAGCGCCCGCGCTGCCAGCGCCGGCCGAGCCCGTCGCACCGGCGGCGCTGGCCACGGCGGCGGCGGATCCTGTCCCCGCGGTCGCGCCTGCCCCTGCGGCGCCGTCCGCCGCCCTGGCGCCCACGCCGGGCGAAGCCTGGCTGAACCAGCGCATCGCACAGGTGAAGGCGGAGATCGCGGCGCTGGATGCGGTGCAGCGCCGCGGCTGGGTCGAGCGCGCGCTGCAGGAGCTCGCCGCGCGCGGCCTGCTCAGCGCCGTGGTGTCGCGCCGCGCCGCCCAGGGCGACGTGCTGCACGGCGTGCTGGGCTCGGTGCTGGTGCGTGTCTATGCCGAGGCCGTGCACGGCCCCGGCTGGGACCGGCCGGGACACGCGGGCTGACTCACGAGCCGCCCATCGCCGCGCGCGCCAGCCGCGCGGCGCCGCAGGCCGCCTCCTCCTGCGCGGCCCGCTCCACCGGCACGCCCAGGCAACGCCGGCGAATCTCCAGCCACGCCGCGTTGCGCGCGCCGCCGCCCACGCTCAGCACCCGCGCAGGCGCGGGCGCGCCGAGCCCGGCCAGGCGCCGGTAGCCCAGTGCCTCCACCCGCGCGATGCCTTCGAGCAGGCCCTGGAGGAACAGCGCATCGTCGCCGGGACGCGGCGACACGCGCGGCGCCAGCGCCGGGTCGTTGACGGGGAAACGCTCGCCCGCGGCCGGCAGCGGGTAGTAGTCCAGCCCGGTGTCGGCTTCGGGCCGCAATCGCGGCGTGAGCGCGGCCATGGCCTCGGCGCTGAAATGCCGCAGCAGCGCCGCGCCGCCGCTGTTGGAGGCACCGCCCGCCAGCCACAGGCCGCCCAGGCGGTGGCTGTAGATGCCGTAATCCGGCGCCACCACGGGCCGCGGCGACAGCAGCTTGAGCACCAGCGTGCTGCCCAGCGAGGTCACGGCCTCGCCCACGCGCGACGCGCCGGTGGCGAGGAAGGCCGCGACGCCGTCGGTCGTGCCCGCAACCACCTGCACCTCGCGTGGCAGGTCGAGGTCGCGCGCCACCTCGGCCGCGATGGGCGCCAGCGGCGTGCCCGGCGCCAGCACGCGCGGCAGCAGGGCAGGGCGCACGCCCAGCGTGCGCAGCCAGCCGGGCCAGCGGCGGCGCAGCGGGTCCCAGCCGAGCTTGAGCGCGTTGTGCTCGTCCGAGCAGCCCCAGCGGCCCGAGAGCCGGGCGGCGATCCAGTCGGCCTGGTGCAGGGCATGGGCCGCCTGCGGGAGCTGCTGCTGCAAATGCAGCAGCCGCGCCAGCGCGCAGGCCGGGCCGCGCGCGGCCGTGTCCGGCGGGGCGACGGCGGCAATGCGCTGGGCCTCCTCCGTGCATGCAGCGTCGTCGTACATCAGCGCCGGCGCCAGCGGCGTGCCCTGGGCGTCCGTCAGCAGCAGCGTGCCGGAGGTGCCGTCCACGGCCAGGGCCGCGAGCGCGCGGCGGTCCACCGCCGAAAGCGCGGCGGCCAGTGCGCGCCGCGCCGCGTCCCACCAGGCGGCCGGGTCCTGCGTGACGCGCGCGCCGTCGCGGCGCGAGGCGGGCAGCGGCTCGCGCGCGAGCGCCTGCACCGCGCCGGCGGCGTCGACGACCACGGCGCGCACGCCGGAGGTGCCCAGGTCCAGGCCCAGGAACAGGCGCCGGCCGGCGGCCGTGTCGGAAGGGAAACCAGCGGCCATGGCCGCATTGTCAAGCGCGGCGACCGGCCGCGGCGCCGAAGCCTCAGGCGCGCTGCATCAGCCAGCCGGCGATGCGCTCCAGCGGCAGCGCCTGGTCCGCGCCGCCGTGGCGCAGCGCCTCGTTGGGCATGCCGAAGACCACCGACGTGGCCTCGTCCTGCACCACGGTGGCCGCGCCGGCGTCGCGCATGGCGCGCAGGCCGCGCGCGCCGTCGTCGCCCATGCCGGTCAGCACCACCCCCACGGCGTTGGCGCCGGCGCACTGCGCCACCGAGCGCAGCAGCACGTCCACCGAGGGCTTGTGGCGGTTGACGAGCGGGCCGTCGCGCACTTCCACCTGGTACTGCGCGCCGCTGCGGCGCAGCTGCATGTGCTGGCCGCCCGGGGCGATCAGCACCCGGCCCGGGCGCACCCGCTCGCCGTCGCGCGCCTCCAGCACTTCGAGCGCGCACAGGCCGTTGAGGCGGCTGGCCATGGCCGCCGTGAAGCGCGGCGGCATGTGCTGCACGATGACGATGCCCGGCGCCGTGCGCGGCAGGCTCATCAGCACCGTCTCGATGGCCTGCACGCCGCCGGTGGAGGCGCCGATGGCGAAGACGCGCTCGGTGGTGGCGCTCAGCGCGGTGGCCGGCGCCGGGGCCGCGGCCGGGGCGGGTGCGGCGGCAACGGCGACGGCAGCCGCCGCCGGTGCGGGCCGTGGCGCGGTACGCACCGCGCGCAGGTTGGCGCGCGCGGCGGCGCGCACCGCGGGCACCAGGCCGTTGTCGGTGTCCTGCAGGAAGTCGCGCAGTCCCAGCGTGGGCTTGGTGACGAAGGCCACGGCGCCGGCGGCCAGCGCCTGCAGCGTGGTCTCGGCGCCAGCGGCGGTGAGCGTGGAGCACATCACCACCGGCGTCGGCCGCTCGGCCATGAGCTTGCGCAGGAAGCTCAAGCCGTCCATGCGCGGCATTTCCACGTCCAGCACGATCACGTCGGGCCAGGCGGCCTGCATCTTCGACCAGGCGAACACCGGGTCGCTGGCGGTCACGCACACCTCGAAGCCGGCGCTGGTCAGCAGCCCGGTCAGGCACTGGCGCACCACCGCCGAGTCGTCGATCACGGCCACGCGGGTCATGCTTGCATTCCTGTTGTTCGGGTCGTCATGGCGAGAAGAGGGATTCGTTGAGTCAGCCCGGGGCCGCGCCGCGGCGCACCGCGACCTCGCCGCTGGCCAGCTGCAGCACGACGGTGCGCGGCACCTGGTCGCCCACGTCCACGCCCTCGAGCTGGAAGCCGTGGCGGTCGATCAGCGTCCAGCCCAGCTCGATGTTGCGCTCGCCCACGTTGAACTTCACGCCGCCGTGGTCGGGCATGGTGTCGGCACCGCCGTAGAGGTGCGCCACGTACTCGGCCGGGCGCGTGCCGCAGCGTGCCAGTTGCGCCAGCAACCGCTCCACGGCCTCGTCGCCGTAGCGCCCGTCCAGCGGCGCGCCGGCGGGCCGCTTGCGCGAGGGCAGCAGGAAGTGGCACATGCCGCCGAGCTTGCGCACCGGGTGCCACAGCGTGATGGCCACGCACGAGCCCAGCAGCGTGCGCAGGCTGGCGGCCTTGTCGCCGAAGTGCAGCTGCCCGGGCATAAGCACCAGCGCCTGCCCCGGACGGGCCGCGACCTCGCCCACGGCCGCGCCCGGGGGCGTGGCCGCGGTGCGCGCCGGGATGTCAGGCAAGGGCATAGATGGCGGGAGCCAGCGGGCGCAGCGGCAGGTCCAGCGCGGCCAGCGACTCGGCATGCCCCGTGTAGAGCTGCCCGCCGGGCTTGAGCCGCGTGAGCACGCGGCGCACGATCGCCGCCTTGGCGGGATTGTCGAAGTAGATGAGCACGTTGCGCAGGAACACGACGTCGAACGTCGGCAGCGACGCCGGCAGCTCCTGCATCAGGTTGGCGCACTCGAAGCGCACGCGTGCGCGCAGCGCGCGCTGGATCAGCATGCGCCCCTCGTACTCGCCGCCGCCCTTGAGGCAGTAGCGGCGCAGCCACTGCGGCGGGATGCCCTCGATGCGATCCATCGCGTAGAGCCCGCGGCGCGCGGCCTGCACCACGGCCGTGGACAGGTCGGTCCCCACCACGCTCCAGGGCCGCGCGCCCAGCGCGTCGTCGAGCAGCATGGCGATGCTGTAGGCCTCCTCGCCGCTGGAGCTGGCCGCGCTCCAGACCGTGAACTCGCCCGCCGGCGGCGCGGCCTTGAGATGCCGCGTCAGCGCCTCGAAGTGCTGCGGCTCGCGGAAGAAATAGGTCTCGTTGGTGGTGAGCCGGTCGATGACGCGGGTGTGCTCGGCGGCCGGCGCGCCGCCGTGCAGCAGCCACTGCACGTAGTCGTCAAGCCCGCTGCGGCCGGCCTCGTGGGCCAGGCGCTGCAGCCGCCCGGCCACCAGCCCGTGCTTGGCCGCGCTCAGGCGGATGCCCGAGGTCTTGAAGAAGAAGTCGCACACGGCCTCGAAGGCCGGCATGGACAGCTGCGTGGTGCTCATGGCGCGTCGAGGGCAGGCTCAGGGGGCGTGCGCGGCGATCAGCCCGGCCAGCTCCGCCGGCGCCAGCACGCGCTCGGGCGCGAGCAGGCTGGCGATCTGGCCGCGCGTGCGCACCATGCCGGCCAGGAACTCCGGCGCGATGCGCGTGCCCAGCGGCGGCACGGGCTCGATGTCGTCCAGCGCCACGTCGAGCACCTCGTACACCGCGTCCACCAGCAGCCCGGCCACGAGCGTGCCGTGCTCCTCGTCGCCGGCAGCCTCCATCACCACGATGCAGCTGCGCTTGCCAAGCGTGCTGGGCGCGGCGCCCAGCCGCGCGGCCAGGTCGATCACCGGCACCACGGCGCCGCGCAGGTTCATCACCCCGCGCACGAAATCCGGCGTGCGCGGCAGCGGCGTCAGGCGCCCGGCTTCCAGGATCTCGTGCACCGCGTCGATCGGGGCGACGCAGGTCTCGCTGCCCACGGCCAGGCGCAGCACCTGGCGGGTCGGGCTCGTTGCGGCTTGCATGGTCGTCAATGGCCGTGAATGGCGAAGGTGTGTCAGAAGGAGCTGAAGGACGACTCGTCGATGTCGTCGCCCGCACCGGCGGCGCCGGCCGCCACGGCGCGCGCGCCCGGGTTGCTCCAGGCGGCGCCGCGTGCGCCGGCACGCGCGGGCATCGGCCGCGCGCGCGGTGCCGTGGCCACATGCGCCAGCACGGCACGGGTCTCGGCCCTGGCGCGGGCCACCACCTGCGGCACGGGGCCGCCTTGCGGCAGCTGGAAGAAGGCCATCAGCTCCTGCAGCTGCGCGGCCTGCGCCGAAAGCTCCTCGGCCGTGGCCGAAAGCTCCTCGGCCGCGGAAGCGGCCTGCTGCGTGGAAGCGTTGAGCTGGTTCATGGCGCCGCCGACCTGGCCCACGCCGTCGTTCTGCTCGCCCGAAGCGGCGGCGATCTCCTGCACCAGCTCGCTGGTCTTGCGGATGGACGGGAGCATCTCGCCCAGCAGGCTGCCGGCCTTCTCGGCCAGCTGCACCGAGGAGCCGGCCAGCGTGCCGATCTCCTGGGCCGCCACCTGGCTGCGCTCGGCGAGCTTGCGCACCTCGGCGGCCACCACGGCGAAGCCCTTGCCATGCTCTCCCGCACGCGCGGCCTCGATGGCGGCGTTCAGGGCCAGCAGGTTCGTCTGGTAGGCGATGTCGTCGATGATGGAGATCTTGGTGGCGATGGACTTCATCGCCGCCACCGTCTGCTCCACGGCCTGGCCGCCCTCGACCGCCTGCTGCGCGGCCTTGGCCGCGATGCCGTCGGTGAGGTTGGCGTTGTCGGCGTTCTGCCGCACCGACGACGACACTTCCTGCAGCGCCGCGGTGGTTTCCTCGACGCTGGCGGCCTGCTCGGAGGCGCCATGCGCCAGCGACTGCGAGGTGCTCGACACCTGGCCTGCCGCGGCCGTGAGCTGCTGCGCGGAGACGCCCACCTCCGTCAGCGTCGTGGCCAGGCGCTGCAGTGTGTTCTCCAGCGCGGACTGCAGCTCGGCGAAGTCGCCGCGGTAGCTGCCGCGCATGCCGGCGGTCAGGTCGCCGCCTTCGAGCGCGGCCAGCACGGCGCGCAGCTCCTCGATCGGCGCGACGATGGCGTCGAGCGTGCCGTTGACGCCGTCGATGATGCGGCGGAAGTCGCCCTGGTGGCGCGCGGTGTCGGCGCGCACGTCGAGCCGGCCTTCCTGCGCAGCCTGCGCCAGCAGGTCGGCGTCCTTGATGAGCGCCTGCAGGTTGGCGCGCACCTGCTCGATGGTGCGGTTGATGAAGGCCTTCTTGCCCGGCAACTGCGCCATGGCCGCGCTGAAGTCGCCGCGGCCGAAGGCTTCGAACACGGCAATGGCGCGCTTCTTCACGTCGATGTGCGCGGCCACCATGTCGTTGACGCCCTGCGCCACCGTGCGGTACTCGCCGCGGAAGAGGTTGACGTCCACCACCACGTCGATGTCGCCGGCCTCGTGCTCGCGCGCCATGTGCTTCATCTGCGCCAGCAGCGTGTTGAGCGTGGTGCGCACTTGCTCGAAGGAGGCTGCGATCTCGGCAAACTCGTCGCGGCCGTCCACGCGCACCGGGCGGTCCAGCTCGCCGGCGGCCACCAGCGTCGCGCCGCTGCTCAGCGCCAGCGCGCCCTGGCGGATCGAGTGGCGGATGGCGCCGAAGATGTAGAGCGCCAGCAGCGTGCCCAGGGCCATGCCGCCGATGCACAGCATGCGCTGGCGTTCCAGCCTCACCTCGCGCGCCAGCAGCTCCTCGTTGAGCATCGAGACGGCCACCTTCTGGAATGCCGAGATCCGGTCGCCGGCCGCCAGGCCGCGCTGGATGTTGCCTTCCACGTCGCCCTCGATGCGGCCCACCCTGGCCATCAACTTCACGGCCGCCACGTAGTCGTCCACTGCGGCCGCGGTGGCTCCCCAGCCCTCGGGCTGCCGGGCTTCGTAGCGTTGGAGGGCAACCATGTCGCGCTGCAGCTCTTCGCGGGCCAGCTGGATGTCCTGTTCCAGGGTTTGGAGCCGGACGCTGTCGGCCTCGGTCCACTGGCCGGCCTGCAGCGCCATCGACGCCACTGCGCGCAACGACATGACGGCGTCGAAGTAGGGGAAGAAATGCTGGGTACTGGCCAGCATCAGGTAATAGGTGCCGGGCTCGGGATCGAGCGCCAGCTCGCTGTGCTGCACCACCAGCGTGTTGAAGCCGTCGAGGCGGCGCATCAGCGCCGTGTGTTCCCTCACGGAGGCCTGCGCATCGGCGCTGCCCTGGCCGCTGGCCAGGCGCTTGATCTCGTCGCGCACCGGCGCCCATGCCCGATCCCGGTCCAGTCCCGCCACGTCCTGCGAGATCTGCGCCTGCAGCCGGTCGATGGCGGCACGCGTGGCCGGCAGCTGTGCCCGGGCCTGCTCGCGGCCGCTGAGCGCCAGGAAGTTCAAGCCCCGGTGCTTGGCCAGCTCGCCTTGCAAGACTGCGATGTCCGCCACCACCTTGGCGCCCTCGACTTCGCGCGCGGTGTCCGCGTACGCGTGGTCGATCTGGCGCACCAGGATCACCATGGCCACCACCAGCGGCACGAACAGCAGCAGCGCCAGCATGGCGAACTTGGTGCTCAGCCGCAGCCGGCCCAGCAGCGGCATCGCGGGCGCGAACAGGGAGGCGCCCAGGCCGCCGGAAGAGGTGAGGGAAGACATGGTGGTTCGGTCCCTGAAAGGTTTGTTGTTCGTCGCGCCTGCGCGGCGCTCAGTACGCCAGCGCCGCTGCCTTGGCGCGCGCACGCGCCGCGGTGTCGATGGGTTGCGCCTGGAACGAGGCGGCCGCGGTGCGTCGCGCCGCGCCGCGCGGCTGTGCCGGCGCCACGTCCTCCTCCAGCTGGAAGAACGCCATCAGCTCCTGCAGCTCGGCGGCCTGCGCCGACAGCTCCTCGGCCGTGGCCGACAGCTCCTCGGAGGCCGAGGCCGCCTGCTGCGTGGAGGCGCTCAGGTTGTGCATGGCGGCCGTGACCTGGCCCACGCCCTGGCTCTGCTCGCCGGAGGACGCGGCGATCTCCTGCACCAGCTCGCTGGTCTTGCGGATCGAGGGCAGCATCTGCGTCAGCAGCGTGCCGGCCTTCTCGGCCAGCTGCACCGAGGAGCCGGCCAGCGTGCCGATTTCCTGCGCCGCCACTTGGCTGCGCTCGGCGAGCTTGCGCACCTCGGCGGCCACCACGGCGAAGCCCTTGCCATGCTCGCCCGCGCGCGCGGCCTCGATGGCGGCGTTGAGGGCCAGCAGGTTCGTCTGGTAGGCGATGTCGTCGATGATGGAGATCTTGGTGGCGATGGACTTCATCGCCGCCACCGTCTGCTCCACGGCCATGCCGCCTTCCTTGGCTTCCTGCGCGGCCTTGGCCGCGATGCCGTCGGTGAGGTTGGCGTTGTCGGCGTTCTGCTTGACCGAGCCGCTCATCTCCTGCAGCGAAGCGGTGGTTTCCTCGACGCTGGCGGCCTGCTGCGAGGCGCCGTGCGCCAGCGACTGCGAGGTGCTCGACACCTGCGCCGAGGCGTGGCCGAGCTGGGAAGCCGCGGCGCGCACCTGCACGATGGTGCGGCTCACCGTCTCGACCAGCGCGTTGAACTGCTCGCCGACCTGGCGGAAGAAGCCCTGCTTGCCGTCGAGCGCGATGCGCCGCGACAGATCGCCCTCGGCCGCGGCCGAGGCCAACGCGCCGAGCTCGCGCTCGGCGGCGATCTGGTCGGTGCGGTCCAGCCACTGGCCCACGGTGCCGAGCTGCTGGCCCTGCGCGTCCAGGATCGGCGTGGACGTGACCTCGTACTGGCGCCCGCCCAGCGTCAGCTGCGACATGGCCGGCTGGGTCAGGGCCTTGAGCCGTGCCAGCGCGGCCTGCGGGTCGGCGTGGAACACGCCCACCGAGCCGCCGATGACGCGCTCGGGGTCGAAGCCCGGGTTCTGGGCGCGGAAGGCGGCCGCGTCGCGGCGCAGGATGTGCTTGAGCACGTCGTTGAGGTAGACCACCGTGCCCTCGGCATCGGCGATGAGCACCGGCATGGAAGCCGCGTCCAGCGCCTGGCGGATGCGGGTGTTGACCGCGGCCGTCTTGAGCTCTTCCTGCTGCTTGCGCTGCAACTGCTCGGCCAGGTCGGCACGCTTGGCGGCGTCGGCCAGCTCGAAGCCCAGGCGCGTCTGCACGCGCTTGAGCGCGATCAGCAGCAGCGCGGCGGTGTCCTTGCCCTGGGTGTGCAGCGTGCCGTCGAAGTTGCCCTCGCTGTAGCGCTCCAGGTGCTGCGTGGCTTCCTGCGCCGCGGCCTGCAGGCGCCGGCCGTTGAGGCCCTGCCACAGCAGGCCCAGCGCGGCCACGCCGGCGCCCGCGCCGGCCAGCGCCCAGCCCTGCGACTGCAGCCCCGCGCCGGCCGCGCCCGCGCCGGCCAGCACCAGCGCACCGGCCAGTGCCGAGCGCACGCCCGGGTGCAGCCTGGGCAGCGGGTTGAGCCGCGCCAGCGAGCGGGTGTTGACCACCTGCCCCTCGCGGATGGCCAGCCCCTGCGCGCGGCCCTCGCGGAAGCGCGCGTACAGGTCCTGCGCCTGCTGCACCTGCTCGCGCGTGGGGCGCGTGCGCACCGACATGTAGCCCGTGGTCTGGCCGCGCTCGCGCACCGGCACCGCGTTGGCGATGACCCAGTAGTGGTCGCCGTTCTTGCGCCGGTTCTTGACCGCGGCGCTCCAGGGGCGCCCGGCCTGCAGCGTGCGCCACATGTCCTCGAACGCCTCGCTGGGCATGTCGGGGTGGCGCACGATGTTGTGCGGCTGCCCGATCAGCTCGGCCTCGGTGAAGCCCGAGGACTCGATGAAGTCGTCGTTGACGTAGACGATGCGGCCCTTGAGGTCGGTGCGCGACACGATGGTCATGCCCTCGCGCAGCGCGTACTCCTGCTGGGTCACGGGAAGGTTCTGGCGCATGGTGTTGGCCCTGCTGCTGTGTCAGTGCGCGGCCGCCGTCGGCTGCGGTTGGGAAAGGGAAGATGCGGCGCGCGCCGGGCGCGTGGCGCAGGCCAGCAGCCCGCCCACGTCGAGCACCAGCGCCACGTCGCCGGAGCCCAGCACGGTGGAGCCGGCCAGGCCCTGGAGCTGGCGGAAGATGCTCGCCAGCGGCTTGATCACGGTCTGGTGCTCGCCCAGCAGCCGGTCCACCACCAGGCCCAGGCGCAGCGAGCCGTCGCGCACCACCACCAGGCTGCGCCGGCGCACGTCGGCGCTGGGCTGGCCGTAGAAGTTCGCCACGTCGATCCAGGGCAGCACCTCGCCGCGCAGGTCGAAGGTGCCGCTGACGCGGCTGCGCTCGCGCTGCACCTCGGCCGGCAGGTCGATGCACTCGGCCACCACCGCCAGCGGCAGCACGTAGTTGACTTCGCCGACCTGGGTCAGGAAGCCGTCGATCATGGCCAGCGTCAGCGGCAGCCGGATCTGCGTGCGCGTGCCCGCGCCGGCGCGGCTGTGCAGCGTGATGTGGCCGCGCAGCGACTCGATGTTGCGCTTGACCACGTCCATGCCCACGCCGCGCCCGGACAGGTCCGTGACCTGCTCGGCGGTGGAGAAGCCCGGCAGGAAGATCAGCTGCCAGACCTCCCCGTCGGAGAGCAGCTCGCCGTCGTTGATGAGCCCGCGCTGCTGCGCCTTGGCCACGATGCGCTCGCGGTCGAGCCCGCGCCCGTCGTCGGTGACCTCGATCACGATCGAGCCGGCCTCGTGGTACGCCGTCAGCGCCAGCTGCCCGGCCTCGGGCTTGCCCGACGCCTGCCGCGCCTCGGGCGCCTCCAGGCCGTGGTCCAGGCTGTTGCGCACCAGGTGCATCAGCGGGTCGGCGATGGATTCGACCATCGACTTGTCGAGCTCGGTGTCGCCGCCGTGGATGCTCAGCTCCACGCGCTTGCCCAGCTGCTTGCTCACGTCGCGCACCACGCGCTGGAAGCGGCTGAAGGTCTCGCCGATGGGCACCATGCGCAGCGCCAGCGCGCCGTCGCGGGTCTGCTGGATCAGCTCGGCCACGCGCGCCGTGGCTTCCAGGAAGGAAGGCACGGCGCCCTGGTGCGCGACCATTTGCGCGCCCGAGCCGGCGATGACGAGCTCGCCGATGAGGTCGATGAGCTTGTCGAGCTTGTCGGCGCGCACGCGCACGAAGCGCGTGTCCTCGCCGCCGCGCCCGGGCTGCGCCGCGCCGCGGCGCTCGGCCGCGCCCTGGCGCCGCTCGGCCAGCGCGGCGTTCACCGCCGCC